>PKEX01000017.1 GCA_002919235.1 Clostridia bacterium | reverse complement strand
TCAATGCTGGCGGCGGCCCTCGACGCGGGATAGGCGATGACCAAAGGGCTCTGCTCTTGAATCGAGCGGCTCACCGCCGCGTCGTGGGGGATGTGGCCCAGGAGCTCCAGGGAGACTCGCCGGTTTAGAAACTGGTTAAGCACCGCCTGGAGGCTGTACAGCACCCTTTCGGCTTCGGCTTCGCCTCTTGCCATGTTGACGACGACGCGCACCACCGCCGACGGGTTTTCGGTGACCAGCAGCTTGATCACCCCGTACGCGTCGGTAATGGCCGGCAGCTCGGGCGTGGTGACTACGATCACTTCGTCGCAGGCCCATAAGAAACTCATGACGATGCGGGAGATTCCCGCCCCGGTGTCGATGAGCATCACGTCCAAGTCCTGATCCAGCGTGCTGAGGCTCTGGACGAACCGCTGCAGGCGCCAATGGCTCAAGTTCGCGAGCTCGGACACTCCCGAGCCGCCGGCGAAGACGCAGATCCCCTCCGGCCCCGGGACGGCGATCTCCTCGAGCCGCTTCTCCCCATGTAAAACATGGCTCAGGTTGTACTGGGGCGTGATCCCCAAGACCAGGTCGACGTTGGCCAGGCCCAGGTCCCCGTCGAGGATGCCGGTGCGAAGGCCCAGCCGGCTCATGGAGACCGCGAGGTTCACCGTGAGGCTGGTCTTGCCCACGCCGCCCTTGCCGCTGGTGACGGCGATGGCGCGCGCCTTGCGCTTCGGCCGCGCCATCTGTGAGGCCAACCTCCTCAGCGACTCCGCCTGATCCATCAGACCCTCACTCCTAGGATCAACTCGGCGATGCGGTCGGCTTCCGCCACCTCGATGTCGTCGGGGACGGTCTGGCCGTTGGTCACGTACGATAGGGGCTTGCCTGCGAATTTGCACGCGTTCAGCAGCGAGCCGTAGGTCGACGTCTCGTCGAGCTTCGTCATGATCAGGTACGCGATGGGAAGCTGGCCGAAGCGTTCGATGACGTCCAGCATGTCCTTGGTGCGAGTGGTAGCCGAGAGGACCAGGTGCACCAGAGGCTCGTCCAGCACGTCGATGAAGGCCCGCAGCTCCGCCATCTGCATCTTGTGCTTCTGACTGCGGCCCGCGGTATCGACGAGGACCATGTCATAGTCGGATCGCCGTTGAATGGCCTCCCGCAGCTCCTGCGGCGTAAACGCCACGTCCACCGGGACGCCGATGATCTCCGCGTAGGTCTTGAGCTGTTCCACCGCGGCGATCCGGTACGTGTCGACGGTGACCAGCGCCACCCTCTTGCCGGCCAGGAGAGCAAAGTTGGCCGCCAGCTTGGCGATGGTGGTGGTCTTGCCCACGCCGGTGGGTCCTACCAGGCACTGGACCCGGCCCCTATCGGCCAGCTGCCAGGGATCGACGCTCATGATCTCTCTCGCGATCTGGGCCCGGGCCGCTTCCCTCAGCCAGTCCTCCTGCTCCAGCTGCTCCTCGCTGGCCTGGGCCCGCACGCCGTCCAGGATCTCCTGGACCACATCCGGATGAACCTCCTGGTCCAGCAAGTGCTGCTTGATGGCGGCTACAGGGCCGGGTTCCAGCTGTTTGCCGCCCTGCCCTTCGAGGGCCCGGCGGATCGCCTTGAGCTCCTCCCTGACCTGCGCCAGCTCCGCGTGGGCCCCCGATTCTTGGGCGCGCGGGGGCACCCCGTATGAGGACGCCCTGGGCTCGCGCGCCGCGCCGGCCGCGGCTGCGGCCGGCCGCGCGCTGTTGTCCGCAGCGGCCAGCACTTCGACCCGGGTCCGCCCAAAGAGGCCCAGAAAGCCCCTCTCGCGGATCTTCTTGGTGTGAAGGATGACGGCGTCCTTGCCGAAGTCGGCCTTCACCCGGGCGATGGCTTCCTGCATCGAGTCGGCGACGTACCGCTTAACTCGCATGGCCCTCCAAGCTCACCATCCCCACGGATTGGACTTGGGCGTTCGGAGCCACTTCGTTGTAGGAAATCACCGCGAGCCGGGGCAGCACGCGGGCGACGAGCTTGCGCACCGCCGCGCGGATCACCGGCGAGCAGAGGACGACGGCCTGGTGCCCGGCGGCCGCGGCCCGCTCCACCGCGCGAGAGAGGCCGTCGTAAAACGCTTCGACTCGCTCCGGGGCCAGCGCGATGGTAAGGCCCCTGTCGGTGTGCTGCAGGGCATCGGCGATCTCCTGCTCCCAGGCGGGATCCAGGGTGATCACCGGGATGTACCCCTGATCGTTGGTGTACTGCTTGGAAATCTGGCGGGCCAGCGCCTCTCGCACCTTCTCCGTGAGGAAGATCTGGTCCTTGGTGGCCCGCGCGAAGTCTCCCAGGGTTTCCAGGATGGTCACCAGGTCCCGGATAGGCACCCCTTCTCTCAGGAGGTTTTGCAGGACCCGCTGGACCTCGCCCACCGTGAGGAGCTCGGGCACCACCTCGTCCACCAGGGCGGCGTGATCTTCCTTGAGCTCGTCCAGGAGCTTTTTCACGTCCTGCCTGCCGAGGAGCTCGGCGGCGTTGCTCCGGATGATCTCCGTAAGGTGCGTCGCAATGATGGACGGCGAATCGACGACGGTGTACCCCGCCAGCTCCGCCTCCTCTTTCGCCTCCTCGGGGATCCAGAGCGCCGGCAAGCCAAAGGCCGGCTCCCGGGTTTCGATGCCCGACACCCGCTTGCTGACGGGCCCCGACTCCATCGCCAGGTAGTGCCCGGGCATGAGCTCGCCCCGCCCCACTTCGATTCCCTTGATCTTGATCACGTAGGCGTTGGGGCCCAGCTGCATGTTGTCCCGGATCCGGATCGGGGGGACCACCAAGCCCAGCTCGATGGCAATCTGCCTGCGGATCATCGTGATCCGGTCCAACAGGTCGCCGCCTTGGTTCGCGTCCACCAGCGGGATGAGGCTGTAACCGATTTCAAGTTCAATGGCGTCCAGTTTGAGCAGGGCCGAGACCCGCTCGGGCTTCTTGGCCTCCTCGGCTTCGCGCTGCGCCTCCTTCTCCATCTCCTGCACCTGGCGCTCCTGGTGGCGCCGGCTGGATGCGTACCCCAGCAGGCCAAAGAGCAAGGACAGCACGAGGAAGGGGACGGTGGGCAGTCCCGGGACGACGGCGAAGAGGACGAGAACGCCCGCCGCGATGGCGAGCACTCTCGGCTCGGAGAGCAGCTGGTGCGATACGTCTCTCCCCATGTTGGCCTCGGAGGCGGCGCGGGTGATGATGATGCCCGTCGCGGTGGCGATGAGAAGCGCGGGGATCTGGGTGACCAGGCCGTCCCCCACGGTGAGCAGGGTGTAGTGCTGCAGCGCCTCCCCGAGGCCCATCCCCCGCTGGCCGACGCCCACTGCGAACCCCCCGATGATGTTGATGGCGGTGATCACCAGCCCCGCGATGGCGTCGCCCTTCACAAATTTGGAGGCGCCGTCCATCGCCCCGTAAAAGTCGGCCTCCCGCTCGATCTCGGCCCTGCGGCGGCGGGCCTCCTTCTCGTCGATCAGCCCGGCGTTGAGGTCGGCGTCGATGCTCATCTGCTTGCCGGGCATGGCGTCCAAGGTGAAGCGGGCCGCCACTTCCGCGACGCGCTCGGCCCCCTTGGTGATCACGATGAACTGGATCACCACCAGGATGAGAAAGACGACAAAACCCACGACGTAGTTGCCGCCCACCACAAAGTTGCCGAAGGCCCGGATGATCTCCCCCGCGTACCCCTGGAGGAGGATGAGCCGGGTCGACGAGACGTTGAGGGCGAGACGAAAGAGGGTGGTGATCAAGAGGAGCGAGGGGAAGATCGAAAACTGGAGCGCCCCCTGGATGTTCATGGTCAGGAGGAGGACCAGCAGCGCCAGGCTGATGTTGAGCGCGAGCAGGAGGTCGAGGAGGAGGGGCGGCATGGGCAGCACCATCATGACGACCACCAGGATGACTGCAAGGAAGACCAGGAGGTCGCTGTACTCCCCGATCTTGAAGATCGCACCTTGCGCAGAGCCTTTCACCGCCATCTTCCGCTACCCCCGTTTCAGCCGCGCCGGCCCGGCACTGACTTCCCTTTGAGGCGATAGACGAAGGCCAGCACTTCCGCTACGGCCTTGTAGAGCTCCTCCGGGATGCGGGCGTCCAACGGCACCGACTCGTAGAGCGCCCGGGCGAGCCAGACGTTCTCCACGACGGCGACGCCGTGCTCCCGGGCTACTTCTTTGATCCGCTGCGCCAGCGGCCCGGCCCCCTTGGCCACCACCGTCGGGGCGTCCATCTCCACCGGATCGTACTTGAGCGCCACCGCCAAGTGCACGGGGTTGGTGACCACCACGTCGGCGGTGGGCACCTTGGCCATCATCCTGGCGCTCGCGATCTGCCGCTGGCGCTGGCGAATCCGGGAACGGACGTGGGGATCGCCTTCCGTCTGGCGCAGCTCCTCTTTCACCTCTTGCCGGGTCATCCGGATGCTCTGCTCAAACTCCCACCGCTGGTAGAGAAAGTCCAGCAGCGCCAGCCCCAGCATCGCGATGCCGATCCAAAGGCCCAGCCGGAAGACCAGACGCCCGGTGTGCGCCGTCGCTTCGACGGGGCTGATCATCATGTATTCGCCGTACTGCGGGAGACTCCCCCGCAGGAGCGAGTACGCCAGCCCGCCCACGATCACGATCTTGACGGTAGCCTTGACCAGCTCCACCGCGGCCCGCTTCGAAAAGATGCGCTTGAACCCGGAAACAGGATCGATCCTCCGCCACTGGGGCTTCAGCGGCTCGGTGGACGTCAAGAAACCCACCTGCAGGAGCTGGGCCCCGAGGCCCACGGCCATCACCGCCAGGGCCAAGGGCGCTGCAAAACGCACCGCGATCCAGATCATTTCGAGAAAAAGCGACGGGATGTTGCCGGGCTCTACCCGGGCGAAGCCGGCCAGCGCGTCCTCCCAAAAGCGGGTCGTCGACGCGGCGATCTCGCGGGCCGCGCCGGGGGCCATCAGATACAGCGCGCTGAAACCCGTGAGGAGGATCAGAGCGGATCCCAATTCGACGGTGCGGGCCACTTGCCCTTTGCGGCGAGCTTCCTGGCGCCGCCTCGGCGTCGCGGGCTCGGTCCGCTCCTGCGCAAAAAGCTGCAGGTTGACCCGAATCCGCGTCGGCGGCCCGGCGCTTGCCGCCGGCCGGGGATCCCGAGCCGGGACGTCCACCTCATGCACCCCCTCCTACACTCCGCCCAAAGCGCGCACCATCGCGTCCAGCAGCCTTCCCAGCTCCCCGGATCCGCCGAAGGCCGTCGCCACCAGCATCACAAACGCGGGCAGCGCCGCGATGAGGAGCACCATGCCCAGGCCCACCTTCAGGGGAAAGCCCACGAAAAACACGTTGATCTGGGGGACGGCCCGGGCCACGATCCCCAAGGCGACGTCCGTCAGGAACAGCGCCGCCACCACCGGCAGGGCGATGCGAAACCCCAGGAGGAACATGCTCCGGATCATCTCCAGCGCGACGCCGGCCACCGCGCCGCTCATCCCGGCCCCGCCGACGGGCATCACGGCGAAGCTCTGCGCCAGCGAGCGAAAGAGCCCGTGATGGCCGTCGATCAAGAAGAAGATCAAGATGGCCACCACGAACTGGAACTGGGCCACAATGGGTATCTCGGCGCCCATCTGCGGGTCCATCACGTTGACCATGCCGAACCCCATGGGCACGTCGATGAACTGTCCCGCCAGGTACACGGCCATCATGACGGTGGTGACCACAAGGCCCATGGCAAGCCCCACCAGCGCTTCGACGGCACTGGTGAGAAAGAAGGCCGCCAGCGTCTCGCCCGCCGGCGGCACCGGCACCACCGGAGCCAGGATCAGAGTGATGGCTGCCCCCAGGCCCAGCCTGGCCTGGGGCGGCACGCCCCGGCCCCAGATGGGCAGGGCAAAGAGAAACGACGTCACCCTGATAAAGACCGGTAGGTAATCCAGTACCCCGCTGACCAGCGCTTCGAGGTCAACCATCATCGGATGAACTCATGGGCTCGGGAGAGGAGCCGCTCCGAAAATTCGATCATCGTCCTGAGCATCCACGGACCAAACACGACGCCGGCCACCAGCACCGCCACGATCTTGGGCACGAACGTGAGGGTCTGCTCCTGGATCTGCGTCGTCGCCTGGAAGATGCTGATCACGAGTCCGACCAAAAGGCCCAGGCCGATCATCGGCCCGGCCACCAGCAGCACCGTGATGAGCGCCTCTCGCCCCAATGCGATTACCGCCGTCTCAGTCAATGGCGATCACCCCCGCGCCCCGCGTTACGGCAAAGCGCCGTCTCCGGTCCCGCTATTGATATCCCAGCAAGAGCGAGCGGACCACGATGTGCCAGCCGTCGACCATGACGAAAAGCAAGATCTTGAAGGGAAGCGAGATCATCACGGGGGGCAGCATCAGCATCCCCATGGACATCAAGGTGCTGGCCACGATCATATCGATGACCAAGAACGGCACGAAAAGGATGAATCCCATCTGGAACGCGCTCTTCAGTTCACTGATGACAAAGGCCGGGACCAGCGCGCTGGTGGGCACGTCGCTGGGATCCACCGGCTGCCCGGCGCCGGACATTTCGAGAAAGAGGGCCAAATCTCGCTCCCGGGTGTGCCGGAACATGAACTCCCGGATGGGTTCCAACGCCCGGGCGATGGCTTCCTCCTGGCCGATCTCCTGGGCCAGATAGGGCATGAGGGCTTCCTGGCTGACGGTCTGCCACGTCGGCGCCATGATGAAAAAGGTCAGGAAGAGCGCCAGCCCGATCAGCACTTGGTTCGGAGGCATCTGGTTCGTCGCCAGGGCGCTGCGCACAAAGGAGAGCACCACGACGATCCGGGTAAAGCTCGTGGTCATGATCAAGATGGCGGGCGCCAGCGACAACACCGTCAGCAGGAAGAGGATCTGGAGCGTGACGGCGACCTGCTCGGGGCTCTCCGCCTGGTCCACCCCGATGGTCAACCGGGGAATCACGGTCTGCGCGGAGGCCTCCCCCGCCACCAGCAGGACTCCAAGAAAAAGGAGCGCGGCCACTGCCGCGGCCCAACGCCTGCACTTCACTCCATGCTCTCTCCTTCCCGCTCCTCTCGGGGCGTGTTGAGGCGCTCGGTCAGCAGCTTGAGAAAGGTGCTGTCCTTTCCCGCCCCGGCCCGCTTCCAATTCGCCAGGACCACCGGGTCGGTCACCTCGGCAAGCAAGGAGATGTGCTGGGCCGTTGCGCCCAGCACCAGGAGACGGTCCACCGCTTCCACCACATACACGGCCCGGTTGGGACCTAAGACCACGGTGTCCACCAGCCGCAGGGCGCGCCCGGTCCTCCCCATGGATAAGCGCCTGCCGTACAGCCTTGTCACCAGGTACACCAAAGGGATCAGGACCAAGAGCGCGAGGGCGACCCGCACCAGCGCGTCCCACTGTTCCAACGGCTGCCTCACCCCGAAACGCGCGGCGGATGGCGCCGGCCGTCACCAGTCTGCCGCGCCGTCACCACCGGCCGTCACTGTGCCTTTACGAGAAGCTGGCCACCCGCTCCCGGCGGCTCACGATATCGGTGATCTTGACGCCGAAGTTCTCGTCAATGGTGACCACTTCGCCCTTGGCGATCAGCTTCCCGTTGACGTAGATCTCCACGGGCTCGCCCGCCACCTTCTCCAGCTCCACGATGGAGCCCCTGCCCAGCTCCAGCACCTCCCGGATCTGCATCCGGGTCCGGCCCAGCTCCACCGTGACTTCAAGAGGCACGTCCAAGAGCAGGTCGATGTTGCCCATGGTCCCCGCCGGGTGCGCCGAACCCAAGGGCGCGAACTCCGCCGCCGCGATCTGCGCCCCGCCGTTGGTGCGCCCCTTCACTTTGCCGCCGGCCACCCGGGGCACGGTTCGCCCGGCGGAGGCTGCGGCCAAAGCCGCCTCGCCCGCGGCCGCGGCTTCCGCGGCACCGCTCACTCCGCCGGCCAAGGCCGAAACCACCGCCTCGGCCGTCTCCCGCGGGATGATGTGCATCACGTCAAAGGAGACGGAGCCCACTTCCAGCGTGTGGCGGGCAAAGACGACCTCCTCGTCCGCGCCCACCGGCACCGGAGGCGCCTCCGCGCTGTCCCAGTTCACTTGGACCGGTTCAGCCGCGTCCAAGTGCAGCTCCTGTCCCAGCTGGCTAGAGAACGCCTCGGCAAGATGACCGGCCATCTCCACCGCGAGATCGTGAAGGCCTCCCAGATCCTCGCCGCCGGCCGAAGCCGGGTCCTCTCCTCTGGCCAGTGCCGCGAGCTTTACGGCGGTCTCCAGCGGCATCAGCGTGATGATCATTCCGTCCAGGGCCCCCTGGAGGGTCCCCTCCACTGCGACCAAGGGGCCCTGCAGGGTCTGGTGGAGCTCCCGCAAGGGGGCGATGGCGAGTTCCTTCACCGCCGCCTTCCCCTCAGCTTGCATCATGATGCCGAGGGCGGTCGCGGTCTTCCCCATGGCGGCCTCCACCGTCCCCCCGACCGGCCGGAGGTCAAACGCCTCCGTCTCTTCCTCGGAGCCCGGTTCACTGCTGCTCGCGCCCAAGAGCGCGTCGATTTCGTCCTGCGAGAGGATATCGTCGCTCATCATGCATCCTCCTCTTCCGGCGGCACGACCTCAACGATCTCGACCGCCATCCGATTTCCCATCCGGCCCGGACGGCCGTAGAACTTGGTCCGGGAACCCACCAGCACCGGCAGCGCGCCGTGGGTGCGCGTGTCGAGAGTAATGTAATCTCCCACCTGCAGTTCTACCAGCTCTTTCACCGTGACGGTCGCTGTGCCGAGGATGACCGTCACCGGGACCAGCATCCGGTTGAGGCGCTCCCGCAGCGCCCGGAGCTGGGCGGGCGAGACCTCCTTCTTCCCCCGGATGAAGAGGTAGTGGGCGCTGAGCTTGGGCACCACCGGCTCGATGATGTCAAAGGGGATGCAGAGGTTGAGCCGGCCCGACGCGGAGTTGAGGCTCACCTCAAGCCGGACGAGCACCACCATGTCCCGCGGCGGCACCAAGTGTGTGAACTGGGGATTCAGCTCCAGCTGCTGGAACTTGGGCTCGATGGGCGCCACCTGGTTCCACGCGTCGGGGAGATGGTCGATGATCTGTTCCATCACCCGCCGCATCACCGGCTGCTCCAGCTCGGTGAGCTCCCGCAGCTGCTTGGGCGCCTTCCCGGGTCCTCCCAGCAGGCGGTCGAGCACGGCAAACCCCAAGTCGGGGTCGATCTCCAAGAGCGCGCTGCCTTCGAGGGGAGGAAGCGAAAAGATCGCCATGATGCCCGGATTGGGCAGCATCCGGGAGAACTCCTCATACGTCATGGCATCGGCCGAAACCACTTCGGCCTGGACATACGAGCGCAAGTAACCGGAAAGGGTCGTCGCGATTCCCCGGGCGAAGGGCTCGTGCATGATCTGCAGCGTCCGCAGCTGGTCCTTAGACAGCTTGTTCGGCCGCGCAAAATCGTAAGGCCTCACCCGTCCTCTTGGCTCCGCCCGCCGCTCCGGCTGGGGCACCGCGGCAACCCTGGGGCTTTCCGGCGCGCCGGGATCGTCGCCTCCGGAAATGGCCGCCAGCAGTGCGTTGATCTCTTCCTGGGAGAGGATTTCGGCCAACGCCATCACCCCTTCAGGCCGGTCATTGGATGATCAGCTCGGACAGGTACACGTCGTAGGCCCGGCCCCCTGTCGAGGCGAGGAGTTGGTTGATCTCGTCCAGCAAGCGCTGCTTGAGCAGCGTCAGACCGTCAGGCTGCTGCAGCTCCACCGCCGCTGTCATCCGCAGCGTCGAGATGACCCGGTCCTGCACCTGGACCCGCCGCTTCTCCAGCTCGTTCACCGCCGTCTTCGTGTTCACCCTGAAGCTCATGTTGGTCTTGAGGTAGCGGGCGAACGACGTGTTGCTGGCCAGGTTGACCGTGAACTCGCCGGCGTTCCACACCAACTCCGGATCAAAAGATTCGCTGCGCGCAGAGACCAGCCCTTCGACGGCGGGCACCGTTCCTTCCCGGCTGGTGAAGACCCATGAGGTCAAGAAGGCGCTGCCCACCGTCGCGACGGCGACCACTGCGATCAACAGGACGACCAGTTTCGCATCGAGTTTCATAGGAGCACTTCCCCCTCTCCCAAACCCCGGCTAGTCTAAGGTGGCCGAGACGGGCTCAAAAGCAGCCAGCCCGTGATCGAGCAGCACGATGTCGACCCGGCGGTTGCGGGCCCGTCCCTCGGGCGTGTCGTTGCTGGCGATGGGCCGGTATTCCCCGTACCCTACGGCGGAGAGCCGTCCGGGATCCAGGCCTCCCACCTGGATCAAGAACCGGAGCACCGTCACGGCCCGGGCAGTCGAGAGCTCCCAGTTGGACGGAAACCGCTCGTTGTGAATCGGGACGTTGTCCGTGTGCCCTTCGACCCGGATGTGGTGCGGGAGCTTGGCCAGCTCTACTGCGACGGCCTGCAGCACCTCCCGCGCCTCCGGCTTGATCTCCGCCCTGCCGGTGTCGAAAAGCACGCGGTCGGTGAAGTGAATCACGATGCCGCGCTCGGTGGATTCGATCGCGACCACATCGTACAGGTCGTAGCGTTCTTGCAGCGCCCTCAACGCGTCGAAGAGGCTGCGGGTCGTCTCGTCGGCCACCAGACTGCGCTGGTAGATCTCACCGAACGGGGATTCCCGGCCGCTTACCACCGGATCATCCGAGATGGTCATCCCGCTGTCCAAGACGCCCAGCGACCCTTGAAGCGAAAGGACCAGCGCCTCGAAACGGGCGGCGTCGAGGGTAGAATAGGCGAAGAGCATGATGAAGAAGGTCAGAAGGAGGGTGACCATGTCCCCGTAGGTGTTGAGCCAGGTGGGGGAGATCCCTCCTCGGTCCGGCGCCAAGCGCCGGCGGCGCTTAGCGGGCACCGGAAGCCACCATCCTTTCGGCACCCTGTTCGGCCCGCTCCTCGGCCTCGCGAGCGCCTCCGCGCACCTTAGGCGGCAGGAAGGATTCGAGCTTTTGTTCAACGATGTGCGGGTTCTCCCCTGCCTGGATGGAGAGGATGCCCTCGATCATCACTTCCCGGAGGAGCACCTCTTCCTCGCTCTTTACCTTGAGCTTCCCGGCGATGGGGATGAACACCAGGTTGGAGAGGACGACGCCGTACAACGTAGTGATGAGGGCCACGGCCATCGCCGGCCCGATGCTGCTCGGGTCGTCCAGCCGCCCCAGCATGATGATGAGCCCGATCAACGTCCCCACCATGCCGAACGCCGGAGCCACGGCGCCCATGTGCTCGAAGATCCTTTGACCGGCCTGGTGCCGCTCTTCCAGGAACGTCACCTCGATGTCGAGGATCTGGCGGACCGTCTCCGGGTCCGTGCCGTCCACCACCAGCTGCAAGCCCTTTCTTAAGAAGGCGTCGTCCAGCTGCTCCGCCTCTTCCTCCAGCGCGAGCAGACCCTCCCGCCGGGCTTTCCCGGCGAAGTGCACCAAGAGGCGAATCACGTCCCGGGGCGACTGCGCGCTGTCGGACATCGCGATGCGGACCAGTTTCAGGACGCTTCGCATCTGGTCGGGCTTGAAGTGGACGAACGTCGATGCGATGGTGCCGCCCACCGTGATCAGCACCGAACTCAGCTCGAAGAACGCCCCGATGGTTCCGCCGGCATTTACGATGGCGATGAGCATCATTGCGATGCCGGCGACGATACCGCCGATGATGCCGTAATCCACGGGCTTCCCCTCCGCCTCCTGCTCGTCCCCGCTCACTGGGGCCAGCGGCCGATGCGCCGGTGGAAGGCCACCGCCCGCTCGACCACTTCGTCGACGGATTCCCGGACCACGTACTTGTGACCGTTGGTCAGCGTGATCACGGTGTCCGGGACCGCCTCCACCGTTTCGACGAGCAAGACGTTGATGACAAACTCCTTCCCGTCCAGCCGGCTCACTCGGATCACCGGTGCGTCAACCTCCCCCTGGAGCGCCGCCGGCGCCGGCGAGGCGGGAGCTTGCGCGCCCCACCTCGCCGGGCCTGGCGCGTTCCGGGTCACTTCCAGCCTCCGGCGCTAAGCGAGCGTCCACGCGCCGCCTTAGCGCCTAAGGCCGCCTTACCTCTTGAGGTTGACCAGTTCCTGCAGCATCTCGTCCGAGGTCGTGATCACCCTCGAGTTGGCCTGGAAGCCCCTCTGCGTCACGATCATGTCGGTGAACTCCTGCGACAGGTCCACGTTGGACATCTCCAGGGCACCCGAGTTGATGGATCCGCGCATCCCCGTCCCGGCAGCGCCGATCACCGCCTGGCCCGAGTTGCTCGAGACTTTGAACAGGGTCTCGCCCGTCTTGATCAGGCCCGCCGGGTTGGCGAAGGTGGCGAGGGCGATCTGCCCCAGCTGGCGGTCGAGGCCGTTGGAGAACGAGCCCACGATCACGCCGTTCGCGTCGATGCCGAAGCTCTTCAGCACCCCGGCGCCGTAGCCGTCCTGGGAGTTGGCCACCGCCGTCGCCGGCTCGCCGAACTGGGTGATCTGAGAGAAGTCGGGGGTGATTTGAACCGACTGGGCACCGCCCAAGCCGGGGATGGTGATGCTCCCCGTCGTCGAGACAACCCGGCCCCGGTCGTCAAACACGATTTCGCCGGAACCCGAAGCAGGGCTTTGCACCGTCCAGCTCCACCGGTTCTCACCGACTTTCTGGAAGGTCGTTATCACCTCGTGCGTGTTGCCCAGCGAGTCAAAGACTTCGATGGTGGTCACATGCTCCGGGGGCGGCGTGTAGGTGGCACCTATCGGAGTCACAGATGGATCGCTTGTGACTTGGAAGAGAGCGTCCAGCGAGTTGCCTCGCAGAAGGTCGACCGTCGAGCCGCGAATATTTAGGGCCACGTCCTCCGTTCCAATAGGAACTCCCGAGGAGTCAGTCTCAAACGTTCCGGATTCAGAGCCGACCACTGCACCGCTACTGTCAGTCACCGTGACCGTCCACTGGAACTCGTTGAAGTTCCCAGTGGATGTCACTTTGAACGTCAGCTGGTAGGTTTCCCCGTCGACTGTGATCTGTCGGGTGGACTCTTGTAGGACGATGCTCCCGTTATCCCTGGAGTCCAAGTTGCCCGTGTAGACGATCTGCGACGTGGCCCGGGGATCGATGGTCGCCCCCTTGGGGATGACGATCTCCCGCAGCGGGGCGTTGGTGTCGATCACGCCGTTCTGGTCCGCCACCCACCCGAGCACCTTCAGGCCCGTGGTGAGAGAGACCAGGTTGCCGTCACGGTCCAGGTCGAACATCCCGGCGCGGGTGTAGAAGCGCTCCGGGCCGTTGGAGAGGATGAAGTAGCCGTCGCCTTCGATCGCCAGGTCCGTGGCGACGCCGGTGGCCTGCGGGTTGCCCTGGGTGTGGTAGGTGTGAATCGCGCCCAGGTTGACGCCGAGGCCCACTTGGAACGGGTTGGTGCCGCCCCGATTGTTCTGCGGGGCGGACGCGTCCCGCAGGGTCTGGCTGAGCAGGTCTTTGAACGTGACGCGGCTGCTCTTGTAGCCGACGGTGTTCACGTTGGCGATGTTGTTGCCGATGACGTCCATGCGCACCTGGTGGTATCGCAGGGCCGAGACCCCTGCGAACAGCGAGCGCATCATCGGTACATGACCTCCTCCTTGGGCGAGGCGGGCGCCAGCCTTCGCCTGGCCGCCCCGGGCTTCCCGGAGTGGGTCCAGCCCTGAAACCTCGCTTTCTTCCTTTATCGACCCGCCTGGAGCAGCCCTTGAGCCGTGCTGCTCTAGGCGATCACGGCGCTGTCGATGTTGGTGAAGACGTTCTCCTTGAGGCGATCCGGCCCGATAGCCGTGATCACCGTCCGGTTCTTGATGGAGACCACGAGAGCCAGGTCGTCGATGAGGATCAGCGACTCTCGGGCTCCTTTGGCCTCTGCCTTGGAGACGGCGCCGTTCAGCCGCTGGACGTGCTCGGGCGTGAGCACGATCCGGCTGCTCCTGAGCCGCTCCTCGGCGTGGGCGGAGAAGCGCACCCCGCCCATCTCCCTGCGGAGCACGGCTTCAAAGGATGTGCCGCCTTTCGGCTTCGGGGACGTTTCCACCGAGGAGACTTTCCCCGGCGCACCGACTCCCTGGATGTGACCGTAGAGGCCAAGCCGGTCGACCACTGCCTATCCTCCTTCCCTGCAGCGTTCACGGGAAACGCCGCCAGAGGATGGCGCCTAGCTCAACACCTTCACCACGTCTTCGAGGCCGAAGAGAATGCCGCCCACCACGAGGTGAGGCACCCCTTCCAGCATGCGGACGGCTTCCACCGTTCCGGTGTAGACGCCCAGCTCGCCTACCACTTCCACCTTCCGGCCGAGCAGCGACGTGGCTTGCGCCATCCGCTGGGCTGCCCGCTGCTCTTCGACGAAGAGCTCGATCTGCCGCGTGAGGTTCTGCATCTGCTCAAGCGTGGTGAACTGCGCCATCTGCGCCACGAACTCGTAGTCGTCCACGGGCTTCAGCGGATCCTGGTACCGCAGCTCGGTGATGAGCAAGCGCAGGAAGGCGTCTTTCCCGAGGACCTCGTCCATGCCGCCAGGCTGGTTTTCCCGGCGCCCGCCGGCGCCGCTCGTCACGTCGTACACCGGCCCGTTCAGCGTGGAGGCGATGGCATAGCTCATGAACACCGCGGTTTCCCCCCTTTCCTGCCCCGTGCCCGGCGCTCGCCGGACCCGCCATCAGACCAGCACGTCCACGCCGTGCGGCCCGATCACCGCCGCGACTTCCTCAACCGCGGGGGCGTCGTAAGCCGAGGCATGCACCGCGCCCAGCGGCCGCAGGTACGAGCCGCCCCGTGCCGCAGGCTCGCCGCCCTGGCGGCTCTGGTCCTGGCTTTGGCCCACGAACACCGAGAGTTCGCTCACCGAGATCCCGTGCTCGGAGAGGCTCCGCTTGAGGTCGGGCAGCGCCGATTCGATCAGCGCCCGCACCTCCTCCGACGCGGCGACAAAGCGCGCCGCCACGATCCCGCGGTCCACCTCGAGCTTGAGCTCGATTTCACCCAGGCGGCCAGGGACCAGCTGGAGCTTGAGAGAGGCGTTCTCCCCGTTCACCTCCCCTTCGACATGGCGCACCATCTGCTCGAAGGCGCTCCGGGAGACGGTCTCGAAGCGCCGGGCCCACACCGCCGCCGAAGGGGCGGGATTCTCGGCTCCGGGCGTCGGCTGCGGTTCCCCAGCGGGAGCAGGCGCTCCATGGATCCCGCGGGACTCGGCGCGGCCTGTGCCGCTCTCCGCGAGTCCTTCCCGGACGCTTTCCGGGCCGTTCGCCTCGCCGTCGCCGGTCTCCACGGCAAACGAGACTTGCTGCGGACCGGGCTGCGCCGGAGCTGCCGAGAACTCCCCGGCTCCGGCCGGAGAGAGCACGCCATCCGCTGCCTGCTCACGCGAAGCAGTGCCGCCCGACCCGGACGCGTTCCCATGGCCCTGCAGCACCGCCGCCGACCCCGGGCGCGCCCGCTGTTCCTCTCCGTCGGCGTAAAGGCCTAGGGCGCTTTGGCCTAGACCCGCGCCGCCTTCTTCCACGGTACCCGCCGCTCGGCCGTCTAGCCCGTCAACGAGCCCTGCGTGGAGGTGCCCCGAGCCGCCCAAGTCCCCTCGCGCGTGGACTCGCACCGTCCGCCCGTTCACCAGCCGGGCGACCGAGGAGGACAGCCCCTCGAGGTCAGCTCCACTCTCTTGCGCCGGAAGCACCGGCTGAGCCGTGGCCTGACTCCGGCGAGGGATGCCGGGTGCAGCGACCGTGTGCGGCGCGCTGCCCGGTTTCCCGGGGGCGCCTGCATCCGGCTTCGCGCCGCCGGCCGCGGCCGCATGGTGAGGCAAGCCGCTGCCTGTACCGGCCGGCATCCCCCGGCCTCTGGGGGCTTCGCCCGGCGTTCCTGGATCCGTCAAGATCTGTCCTAAGAACGAGCCAGGATCGCCGGCAAGCCCCGCCGGCACTGACGCATGAGAAAACGAGCCGGCGCCGGGCTCGGCAGTGGCTCCGTGAGCGGTCTCTCCCGCAAGGGCACCGCCTTCCCGGCCCCCGGCTGTATCGGCCGGCGGCATTCCGGCCGGGCCCTGCGACGCGGCTGCAGCCAACGCGGGATCCCCGGAGGTCTTAACCGCGCTGTCCACAGCCTGCTCCGGAGCCTGACTCGACTCGGGCCTCTGGTCACTGCGAGTGCCGGCGAGCCGCCCCGACTCAAGCCGCCGCCGAGCACCGGCCAGCGCCTCCAGGAACCCCCGGGACCCGTGCGGCTTGCGCCCGGGAGGCAAAGCTCCAGCCGGCGGCTTTGCCGGCGCTGCCGCCAAGTCCAGAACCGGCAGCATCTCTCTCAATCCTTCACCTCCTTTCGCTCCGGGACATGGTTTTCTAGAGCTTATATCGGCAAGCGAGGCCCACGCACTTGAGCATGACCGGAGCTCACTCCAGGCGCGACGGCCCTGTGGCTGTGGACGGAATGTAACGCAATGAGGCGGCCGGCCTCCTGTCCAAGAAGCCAAGCCGCCTCTCGTTACCGAACCAATCCCGAGATCGCTCTGCCTCCGTGGGGCAGATTTCACTTGGACGAGACGCCGCCGATCAATCGGCTCAGCGCCGCCGCCCGCTGGGGCTCCATGGCCGCCAGCACTTGCGCCACTTTCCGGTCGTCCATCCCGGCCAATAGGCGCGCGACTGTACCGTCCTCCAGCTCCTCGAAGATGGGTACCAGCTCGTCGGGACGCATGCGGTTATAGAGCGCCTGCAGCCGTTCGAAATCATTGAGCCGCTGCGCCCGGGCGTCGAGGCTCTCCTGCAGCGCCTGGAGCTGCCGGGCCCGCTGGTCGAGGAGCGTCCGCTCACGTTCGAGAGCCGCCCACTCCTGCGCGAGCGCCCTCTTCTCCTCCTCAAGGAGCGCCCGCTCGGCCTCGAGCTCCGCTTCCCTCTGGGCCAGCTGCTGGTACCCCTCTTCCAGCGCCCGGTCCACGTCGAGACCCATCCGGTAGATCGCGGCGTGCGCCTCGATGGCCGGGTGCCGCTCCAAAAGCGCCATCACCCAGCCGCCGAAGTCAATGACCCCCATTGCGTCCAGCATGGCGACAGACGCAACCAGCGCTGCGATTAGAATAAGGATGATCCACGACCACTTGCCCACGTTCACTCAATCCTTCTTTCCCGGCGTGGCCGGCGTCCGAAGGTCCCCGGCGCGCCGCCGCTCGCCGGTCTGCTGGGCCAGCTCGTCCATGTACCGCTGCTCCCGGCGGGCCTCCTCGCTGCGAAACGCTTCGTAGTCCCGCTCCCGCAGGGCTTCCAGGATCTTGCGCTCCTTGGCGGCCTCAAGAAGCTCCTGCCGCCGCTCTTCCACCTGCCTCCGGCTCTCCGAAAGCCGCTCCTCGGCGGCGAGGCGCTGTTCCCGGAGCCTTGCCAGATCCTCTGAAGCCAGAAGGAGCCGCCACGGGTCGACGGGCCCTTCCAAGGCGTGGCGCGCCTTTCGCTGCCGCTCCAGAAGGCGGCGTTCCACGTCTTCCAGCGCTGCTTGAGCCGCTTCGGCCTCTCTCAGCGCAGCGGCCAGCTCCCGCTGGCGCTCCTTCTCCCGCGTCTCCTTCAACCAGAGCAAGCGAGCGAAGCGGAATGCGAAGCGCGCCACGGGCCTGCCCTCCCCGCCTACGCCGCCCCTACCAGCTCAAAGAGCCCGGAGAGCGTCTCCTCAAACGAGAACACCTCGTCCACTTCCTGGCGGAGGAAGGCGTTGATCGCCGGAAGCTTCTCAAGAGCTGTATCGACCAACGGGTTGTTTCCCTTGACATAGGCGCCGATGTTGATCAGGTCTTCCGCCTCCCGGTAGGCGGCGAGGAGCTCCCGCAGCCGGCCGGCGGCGGCCCTGTGCTCGGCGGGGACGATGTGCATCATGGCCCGGCTGACGCTGGCCAGCACGTCGATGGCAGGGTAATGCGAACGCTCCGCCAGGCGGCGGGAGAGGACGACGTGCCCGTCCAAGATGCTGCGCACCGCGTCGGCGATGGGATCCGAGAGATCGTCCCCGTCAACCAGCACGGTGTAAAGCCCGGTGATGGTCCCCGCCTGGCTCCGCCCGGCCCTTTCCAGAAGCTTGGGCAAGAGGGCGAACACCGACGGGGTATACCCCTTGGTGGCCGGGGGCTCGCCCGCGGCCAGGCCGATCTCCCGCTGGGCCGCAGCGAAGCGGGTGACACTGTCCATCATCAAGAGCACGTCCATGCCCCGGTCGCGGAAATACTCGGCGATGGCCGTCGCCACGAACGCCCCTTTCACCCGCACCATCGCGGGCTGGTCAGACGTCGCGGCCACCACCACCGAGCGGGCGAGGCCTTCGGGACCGAGGTCTCGCTCGAGAAACTCCCGCACCTCGCGGCCCCGCTCGCCCACCAGGGCAATGACGTTCACCTGGGCGGCGCTGCCCCGGGCCAGCATTCCGAGGAGCGTGCTTTTCCCTACGCCGCTGCCGGCGAAGATGCCGAGGCGCTGTCCCTTCCCGCAGGTGATGAGGGCGTCGATGGCCCGGACTCCAAGACCCAGCGGTTCTTCGATGGTCTTCCTTTCAAAAGGTTGAGGAGGCATCCGGTGCACCGGCGCAAACTCCCGGCAAAGCAGGTCGCCCTTGCCGTCGATGGGCCGGCCCAGGCCGTCCAGCACCCGCCCGAGAAGGCCATCGCCCACGGGGACCCGCAGCTCTCGCCCCACCGAGTACACCGGCGTGCCGGGCCCTACCCCGTTGATCTCGCCCAGGGGCATCATCAGGATGTGCCGGTCCCTAAAGCCGATCACTTCGGCGAGGACCGCCGGCCGGCCCGGCGGGCAGATCTCCACCAACTCCCCCACTTCGGCCCACGGGCCGTCGGCCTCGATGGTGAGCCCCACCAGCCGGCTCACGCTGCCGACGCGGGGCGTCTCGTCGATGTGGCGTACCCGTTCCGCCAGGTGAGCCAGGCGCGCGCTACTCTGCGCCATCGGCTTCCTCCTCCACCAGGTCGAGCCCCTGCATGATCCGGCGCCAGCGGCTCTGCACCCGCCCGTCGATGAGGCCCCAGTCCGTCTCGATGAGCACGTCGCCCGCCTTCAGGGCGTCGTCAGGCACAAACTCCAGCTGGCATCCGGCCGTCCCGTTGGGCTCCAAAATCGCGTCGCGGCGCGCCTCCACCAGTGCGAACACCTCACGGGGCAGCCGCACGCGCGCCGTCTCGCTCCCTTCCACCTTGGCCAGCATCTGCTGGAGGATGGCCAGCGCCGCGGCCCGGTCCTGGGAAAGCTCCCGGCAGACCAGCTTCTCCGCGACGGCGATCGCAAGCTTGAGCACATCCTCCCGGGCCTGCTCTTCCAGGCTCCGCTGCGCCTTCCGCGCCTCTTCCAGGACCGACTGGACCGCCTGGACCAGCTCCTGGACGCTGGCGAGCCCCTCCTGCTCGCCCTTGGCGAAGCCCTCACGATAGCCGGACGCGTACCCTTCCTGAAATCCTGCTTCCCGGCCGTCGGCCCGCGCCTTTTCCAGCGCCTCGTTCACGGCCTCTTCTTTCCGGGCCAGCTCGGCCAGGCGCTGAGTGACCATCCGCTCGGCGCGCGCCAGCAGCGCGGCCGCTTCACGCTGGGCCTGCCGCAAGAGCTGTGCGGCCGCGCCGGCGGCGTGAGAGGCCCGCCGCTCGCTTCGCAGCGGCTCGCCCGGAGCCGTCCCTTCCTCGATGGTCACTTCGTGGGCCTTGATCACCCTAGACAACCAACTCGTCCTCCCCGCCGCGGACGACGACGATTTCGCCGGCCTCTTCGAGCCTGCGGATGATGCTCACGATCTTCTGCTGCGCCTCCTCCACGTCGCGCAGGCGCACCGGACCGAGGTACTCCATCTCCTCTTTGAGCATCTCCGCGGCCCGCTTCGACATGTTCTTGAAGATGCGCTCCTGCACTTCTTCGCTGGCCGTCTTGAGCGCCAGCGCCCACTCGGAGGAATCCACCTCGCGGACGATCATCTGGATGTCGCGATCGCTGAGCAGGACGATGTCCTCGAAGACGAACATCCGCTTCTTGATCTCTTCGGCCAGCTCCGGATCTTCTTCTTCCAAGGCGTCCATGATGGTCTTCTCCGTCGCCCGGTCCACCCGGTTGAGGATGTCGACGGCCACGTCGATGCCGCCGGCCACGGTGAAATCCTGGGTGACGAAGGCGGAAAGCCGCCGCTCCAAGGTGGCTTCCACTTCCTCCAGCACTTCGGGCGACGTGCGGTCCAGCGTGGCCAGGCGCTTGGCCACCTCCACCTGGAGCTCCGCCGGGAGAGAGGAGAGGATCTGCCCCGCTTGCTCCGGATTGAGGTAAGCCAAGATCAAAGCGATGGTCTGGGGATGTTCGTGCTGGATGAAGTTGAGGAGCTGCGCCGGATCCGTCTTGCGGGCAAAGTCAAAGGGCCGCACGTGGAGGGAGGCGGTCAGGCGGTGAATGATCTCCGCCGCCTTCTGCGGCCCGAGGCCTTTTTCCAGGAGCTCTTTGGCGTACTCGATCCCGCCTTGAGCGATGTACTCCTGGGCCATCACCATCTCGTGGAATTCGTCCAGCACTTCCGCCCGGGTATCGCTGTCCACCCGGCGAAGGCTGGCGATTTCCAGCGTAAGCTGCTCGATTTCTTCATCGGTGAGATGCCTAAAAATCTGGCCGGATAACTCTGGACCGAGGCTGATCAAGAGAATCGCTGCCTTTTGGCGTCCAGTGAGAGTCGACAGCACCGTCGCCATAGCGGCTCACACCCCTGTGCTCAATCCTCGCGTGGTACCGAGGCTCGTCACTCTTCGACGAGCCATGCTTTGAGAAGCTGCGCCACCTCGCTCGGCCTCTCCCTGGCCAGCGCCGCCACCCGCTCCCGCACCTGCTGGCGGCGGCGTTCCTCCTCCGAAATCGCCGGCTCGGCCAGCTCCTCTTCGCCGACGACCACGTCGACCCGGGCCGGCGCAGCCGCCCGTCTGCGCCGGGCCCACACCAGCAGCGCGACGATGAGAAGCAGCGCTGCTCCGGCCGCGAGATACCACTGCAGCGAGGTCCAGGCGACCTCCGCCGGCGCCGCCGCGCTGGCCAGCGTCTCGGCGGTCGCAAAGGGCATCGAGTCGACTAGAATCTGGTCGCCCCGGGACGGGTCGAGCCCCAGCGCAGAGGCCAGCGTGTTGGCAATGGACTGCTCCTGCTCGTCGGTGAGCTCCCCGTCGATCCAGACGCCGACGGAAATCGAGCGAATGGCTCCCGCGGGCACTTGCCGGCGAGTCTGGATTTCATTGATCTCGTAGTTGATGATGGACTCGAAACGGCTGAATTCAGACTCGCCGGCCGGAACGAGGCCAGGATAACCGGGAATGTTGCTCTCGACACCCGGAACACCGCCGTCGAAAGCGGGCAGCCCTGAGCCGGAGAAGGTCTCCTCCAGGACCTGCTCGCTGCGGGGAATCCCCCCGCGGGGAGTCGGCGCCTCGAACGCCTTCACCACTTCTTCGATGCTCTCGAAGTTCAGCTGGACGGTGACCATCGCCTCGACGCGGCCGACGCCGAAGACCCGCTCGAGCATCATGCGGACCTGGCGGGAGTATTCATTGCTCAGGGCCTGCTGGATCAAGATCTGCTTCTCCACCGCGCTGAGGCCGTTGGCGTCCTCCAGCATGGCCAGCTGGTCGGAGAGAGGGTTGCCCCGGCTGTCCACGACGAAGACGTCGCTGGGATCAAGTCCCTCGATGGTCGCCGCGACCAGCCGCTGGATCGCGCCCACCTGCTCGGGCGACAGGCGGTAGCCCGGCCTCAGCGTCAGCATGACCGCGGCTGTCGGTTTTTGCTGCTGGGAGATGAAGAGGCGGTTTTCGGGAATGGACACCTGGACCCTGGCGTCCTCCACCGGATCCATCGCGCGAATGGTCCGCTCCAGCTCGCCGTTGAGCGCACGACGGAGATTGATCCGCCGCACGTCATCGGTCATGCCCAGCTGGGACTCGTCAAAAATCTCAAACCCGACGGAGCCCCGGCGAGGGATCCCCTGGGACGCCAGATCGATGCGGGTGCGGTACACCATGTCCCGAGGGATCGAGATGACCGCGCGGCCCAGGGGATCCTGCCGAAGGGTATACGGGATCCCCGCCTCCTCCAGCGCGGTCAGCACCTCGGCCGCATCCTGTGGATGCAGCCGGCTGAAGAGAACCTCGTGGCCGCCACGAAGCGCCAATGAGAACGTGAGCACAGCTAAGCCGAGAAATACCAATCCTGCGGCGGCTATGATGACGAGGCGCCTTTGTGGGGCCAGCCCCGTCCAGACGCTCTTGAGCTGCGCCATCATCTGCGTCAGTCGTTCATTCATCGCGCCATCTCACATCCAGCCCCTCACAAGCGACTGCATGCCGCAGGCACCGCCCCCCGACCCCCATGGGCCTGCCGCTCGCGAGCGAGAATTTTCAATTGGAAAGAAATCAGATTTGCATCCTGCTAATCTCTTGGTACGCTTCGATCACCTTGTTGCGAATGGCGATCATCAATTGAAGGGAAAGGCTCGCCTTCTCGGCGAGGATCGTCACTTGGTGGATGTCTTCAATCTCGCCGGTGGCCAGCCTCTGCGCGGCCAGCTCCGCGTCCCACTGCGCCCTGTTCACTGAATCGAAGGCCTGCTGCAAGAGTTCGCCGAAGGAGAGGGCGCCTTCCTTTTCCTTGGTCTCCCCCGCGCCGGCGGGCAAGGGCTGCGCGGCAAAATCCGGTGCACCGATCCGTGACACCATGGCCTATCCGCCTCCTATCGACCGATCTCCAGCGCTTTCAACGCCATGGCCTTCGCAGCGTTGAGGGCGGCGATGTTGGCTTCGTACGCCCGGCTCGCGCTGATCATGTCCACCATCTCGGTGACCACGTTGACGTTGGGCATGGCCACGTAGCCCTCTTCGTTGGCGTCAGGGTGGTGGGGATTGTACTCGAGACGGGGTGGATCATCGTCTTCCACGATGCGGCGCACGCGGACGCCTGCGCCCCGGAGCCCGCCGCGGCCCATGACCTGGGCGAGCCGCTCTTCGAAGACCACCATTTGGCGGCGGTAGGGCCCTCCCCGGGCGGTCCGGGTGGTGTTGACGTTGGCCAGGTTGTTGGCGATGGTATCCATCCTGAGCCGCTCGGCAGTCAATCCCGAGGCGCTGATGTCAAACGACCGGAACAGGCTCACGCATCATCGCCTCCCTTCGGTAATGGCATCCCGGAGCATGGCGTAGCGCCGGCTCACCAGGTCGGCGAGAGCCTGGTAGAACACCTGATCCTTGATGATCTGGGCCATTTCGGCCTCGATGTCGACGTTGTTCCCATCGTTGCGCATGGTGGTGGTGGTGTCGCGCCGGACCGTGAACGGCCCGTCCACGCGGGTGCGCGGCTCGCCGATCGGGATGTGGCGAGGATGGGTGATGGTCCCTCTGAGCCTCTTCGGCTGGCTCCCTTCGAGCGCCTGCTTCAGCTCGGCCTCGAAGGAAAGGGTGTACCGCTTGTATCCCGGCGTGTTGGCGTTGGCGATGTTGTGAGCAGTCACCCGCTGCCGGGCCGAGACGCCGTCCAGCGCCCTTTCCAGCAGCCGGTCAGTGATGGAAAAGAGGCCTTCCACTTCCACCCTCCCCCATATGAAGCCCAAACGAGCGGCGAACATGTCCGCGCCGCCCCCCCGAATGGCAGGTTTGAGACTCTTCTTTTCTATAATTCGCCAATCTTGTCCTGCCGCTTTAGAGGATGTACCGTGAAAGGTCGACATCAGTGACGATGTCGCTCAGGCGCTCGCGCACGTACGCGCGGTCAATGACCACCCTCGGCGGGACCTGATCGGGAGCGTCAAAAGAGACGTCTTCCAGCAGGCGCTCCATGATGGTGTGCAGGCGGCGGGCGCCGATGTTCTCCGTCCGCTCGTTCACCTCCTGCGCGAGGCGGGCCACCTCTTCGATGCCGTCCCGGGTGAAGACCACCTCCACGCCCTCGGTCCGCAGCAGTTCGACGTACTGCTTGACCAGCGCGTTTTCAGGCTCGGTCAAGATCCGGACGAAGTCCTCCTGGGTCAGGCTTTCGAGCTCGACCCGGATGGGAAAGCGCCCTTGAAGCTCCGGAATGAGGTCGCTGGGCTTTGAGACGTGAAACGCCCCGGCCGCGATGAACAAGATGTGGTCCGTGCGGACCGGTCCATACTTGGTCATCACCGTCGAGCCCTCGACGATCGGCAGGATGTCCCGCTGCACCCCTTCCCGGGAGACGTCGGGACCTGCGGAACCTTCCCGGCCGGCGATCTTGTCGATCTCGTCGATGAAGATGATGCCCGACTGCTCCGCCCGCTGGATGGCCTCGGCGGTCACCTCGTCCATGTCGATGAGCTTTTGCGCTTCTTCCTGTTCCAGAAGCTTGCGGGCTTCCCTCACGGGCAGCTTGCGCTTGCGCTTTCGCTTGGGCAGGAGGTTGCCGAAGAGATCCTGCACGTTGATGCCCATCTCTTCGACGCCCGCGCCCGAAAAAATCTCCAGCATCTGCGGGGCGCTCTCCTCCACCTGGATCTCCACGATGCGGTCTTCCAGCTCCCCGGCGGCCAGCGCCGCCCGCACCCGGCGTCTTGTCTCCTCCAGGGCTTCCCGGTCCCGCTCCCGCTCCGCCGGATCCTGGGCCGGCTGGTTGAAGCCGAAGAGGGCGCCGAAGGGGTTGACCGCCCGCTCACGGGAGGGGCCGGGAGCGAGGATCTCCACCAGCCTCTCCTCGGCCAAAGCTGCCGCCCGGTCCCGCACCGCCTCCATCTTTTCCTGCTTCACCATGCGGATCGAGGTCTCCACCAGGTCCCGGACCATCGACTCCACATCGCGCCCGACGTAGCCCACTTCGGTAAACTTGGTGGCCTCCACTTTGACGAAGGGCGCTCGCGCCAGCCGGGCCAGCCGCCGGGCGATCTCGGTCTTGCCCACGCCGGTGGGCCCGATCATCAGGATGTTCTTGGGCACCACCTCGTCCCGCAGCTCGGCCGGCAAGAGCCGCCGGCGGTAGCGGTTCCTCAGGGCGATCGCGACGGCCCGCTTCGCCTGGTGCTGCCCCACGATGTACTTGTCGAGCTCGGCGACGATCTGTCGAGGTGTCAGGTCCTGCATCGCGCGATCCCCACGCCTTCTCATCCCAGGGTTTCCACGGTCAACCGGTCGTTGGTGTACACGCAGATCTCGGCGGCGATGGTAAGCGAGCGCTCTACGATTTCCGCGGGCGAAAGATCCGTATACCGCTTGAGGGCGCGGGCTGCCGCGAGGGCGTAGGGGCCTCCCGACCCTACGGCCACCACGCCGTCGTCGGGCTCAATCACGTCGCCCGTCCCCGAGATCAAGAGGATCCCGCCGGCGTCCATCGCCACCAGCACGGCCTCCAGCCGCCGGAGCACCCGGTCCGTCCTCCACTCCTTCGCCAGCTCCACCGCGGCGCGGGTGAGATGGCCCCGGTGCGCGTTGAGATGCTCCTCAAACTTCTCGAAAAGCGTGAACGCGTCCGCGGCCGCCCCCGCGAATCCGGCGATGACGCGGCCGTTGGCCAGCCGCCGGACTTTCCGGGCACCGTGCTTGATGATGGTGGCCTCCCCGAAGGTGACCTGGCCGTCGCCGCCGATGGCTCCTTTACCCCCGTCGTACACCCCGACGATGGTGGTCCCGTGAAACCGAGGCAGCGCCATCCATCCCGCTCCTCTCACGATTGGGCTGTCCTGGTGGGTCCGCCCAGCCGGGTCCCGGCTTGCGCCGCGCCGTTAACCGGCTCGCGCTCGCCGTCGCCGCCGGCGTCGTCGGGCGCGGCCTCCCGGTAGCCGCACGCCTTGTCGAGGCAGACGTGCTCGGAGCCTTTTCCCTTCCGGTCCACCCGGGTCATCAAGCCGCCGCAGCGCGGGCAGCGCCGGGCGATGGGCCGCTGCCAGCTGCTGAACCCGCACTCGGGGTACCCGCTGCAGCCGTAGAACACCCTCCCTTTCCGGGACCGCCGTTCCACCAAGGGCCTGCCGCATTCGGGGCAGTCGACCCCGATCTCCGAAAGCAGGGGCCGGGTGTTCTTGCACTCGGGAAAGCCGGGGCAGGCCAGGAATTTACCGTACCGTCCCCACTTGATGACCATATTCCGCCCGCACACCTCACAGACCTCGTCAGTCACCTCGTCCTCCAAGGTGACTTCCTCGATCTCCTTGCGGGCGTGTTCGAGGGCGCGGGCAAACGGGCCGTAAAATTCGCTCACCACCTGGCGCCATTCGACTTCGCCCTCTTCGATCCGGTCCAGCTGCTCTTCCATATGGGCTGTAAACTCGACGTCGACGATGTCGGGAAAGTGCTCCTTGAGCAGGTCGACGATGATCTTGCCCAGCTCCGTCGGGACGAATCGCTTGTCCTTAAGCGTCACGTATCCCCGCTTCTGGATGGTGTCGATGATCTGCACGTACGTGCTGGGCCGCCCGATTCCCAGCTCCTCAAGGGTCTTGACCAGCATGGCCTCGGTATACCGCGGCGGCGGCTGGGTGAAGTGCTGGTGCGGCTCGATGGCCAGGCACTGGAGGCGATCGCCGGGCTCCAGCGGCGGCAGCATCCCTTCCGAGCCCTCGGACGTCTCCTCGTCTTGACCCTCGATGTACACGCTCATAAAGCCGGGGAACTTGACGGCCGATCCCGTGGCCCGGAAGAGCGCCCCGCCTCCTTCGATGTCCACCGTCAGCGTGTCGAAGACGGCGGGTGCCATCTGGCTCGCGATGAACCGCTCCCAGATCAAGCGGTAGAGCCGCAGCTGGTCCCGGTTGAGGTAGGGCTTGAGATCCTCCGGCCGGCGCAGCACCGACGTGGGACGAATCGCCTCGTGGGCCCCTTGTGCGCCCTCTCTGCTCTTGTACTGGTGGGGCTTGGCAGGCACGTACTCCTTGCCAAAGCGCGCCTCGATGAATCGCAACGCCTCGGCCTGCGCCTCGGCGCTCACCCGGGTCGAGTCGGTGCGCAGGTAGGTGATCAACCCCACGGTGCCCTCGTCGCCGATGTCCAGGCCCTCGTAGAGCTGCTGCGCCACGCTCATGGTCCGCCGGGCGCTGAAGCCCAGCCGGCGCGAGGCCTCCTGCTGCAGCGTGCTGGTGGTGAACGGGGGCGCCGGGTTCCGGCGGCGCTCTTTGCGGGTCACCTCCGTCACCACAAACTCGACGCCTGAGAGCTGGGCTACGATTTCCCGGGCCTTAGCCTCGTCTTTTACGTCCAGCTTCTTGCCGCCGAACCGGTGCAGCTTGGCTTCGAAGGCTTCGCCGGAGGCCGGCGCCCCCGGCGGGCGGAACGACGCGGTGATGGTCCAGTACTCCTCTTGGACGAAGTCGTCGATCTCTTGCTCCCGGTCGCAGATGAGCCGCAAGGCCACCGACTGGACCCGCCCGGCCGAAAGCCCCCGCTTCACCTTGCTCCAGAGAAGCGGGCTCAGCTTGTAGCCGACGAGGCGATCGACCACGCGCCGCGCCTGCTGGGCATCGACCCGGTGGGTGTCGATGGGCCGCGGGTTTTTCAAGGCCGCGAGGACGGCTGACTTGGTGATCTCGTTGAATTCAATCCGGTTGGGGCTCTTGGGATCAAGTCCCAGCACCTCCGCCAGGTGCCAGGAAATGGCCTCCCCTTCGCGGTCAGGGTCCGTGGCCAGGTAAACCTGGTCCGCCGATTTCACGGCCTTGCGCAGCTCCTGTAGGACCTTGCCCTGGCCGCGCACGGTGATGTACTTGGGTGTGAACCCCCGTTCGATGTCCACTCCGAACTGGCTTCGAGGCAGATCCCGTACGTGTCCCATCGAAGCCTTCACCGCAAAGCCCCTGCCGAGAAACTTGCCGATGGTCTTGGCCTTGGCGGGCGACTCCACGATGACCAGTTTCTTTGCCACGCTGCCACCTCCGAACGGGGCACGCCCGGCTCCCGTCGCTTCACCGTCTGATTCCGAGCATGACACAAGGGAGGACGCGCCATCCTCCCTGAGCTTTGCGACAATAGTAACACAACCCGGCTTTCAGCGGCAAGAAGGCCGTCGCCGGGGCGACAACCGCCAGCGGCCTCCGCCGATCGCGACCACTTTCCCCTCGATCTCCAGGCGGGTCAGGGCCGCTTGGGTCTCGCCGATGCCGGTACCGCACTGCTCCGCCAGTTCTTCCACCGTAGCGGGCCCGTCGACCAGGGCTGCCAACACTGCCTCCAGCGGGGCCCACCCGTCGAGAGGCAGCTGTTCCGGGCTCTCCCCGGCGGCCGCCTCCCCCTCCGGCCGCGCCGGGGCGTCCCCGGGGAGCGGGTGCGGAGAGCGCTCTCCCGGCGCGGGGTGCCCGAGCCTTTCGGTCTCGAGAAGGGCTTCGAGCCGCTTCAGCACGTCGCGCGCCGACATCACCGGCGCGGCTCCGTCCCGGATCAGACCGTTGGAGCCCTGGTAGCGAGGGTCCGCGGTAGGACCCGGGACCGCCATCACCTCCCTGCCCATGCAGGCCGCCGCATTGGCGGTGATCAAGGCCCCGCTCACGGCCGCCGCCTGCACCACCACGACCCCGAGGCACAATCCGGCAATCACCCAGTTGCGCGCCGGAAAGCGGAACGGAAGGGGCGGAGTCCCCAGGGGGTAAAAGGAAAGCAGCGCTCCGTGGCGGCTTACGGCTTCGGCCAGCGGGCCGTGTTCGGGGGGATAGACCACGTCGACGCCGGTTCCCAGGACCGCCAGCGTCCTTCCCCCCGCTTCCAGCGCCCCCTCGTGGGCGGCCCGGTCGATGCCGCGGGCGAGGCCGCTCACCACGGTGAACCCCTCTTTGGCGAGCTCGTACGCCAGGTCGGCCGCGAATTCCCGGTACTCCCGGCTGGCCCGCCTGGTGCCCACCACCGCCACCGCGGCCCGGTCTCCAACCAAGAGCTGGCCCCTCGCGTAGAGGACCGGCGGCGGAGAGAGGCTCCGCCGGAGGTTGACGGGAAAGTCCCTCTCCAGCCAAGTGACGATGGAAACCCCCCGCTCCGCTGCTCTCCGGATCTCGGTGCGGGCCTTTTCGATCTCTTCGCCGGTCAGGGGAGCCAGGGCCGCCGCCAGGGCGGACGGCGGCCACTCCGGCACCACCGGAGCGCCGCCCGTCGCCCTGGCGAACAGGTACCGGTCGCTTTCCCTAGCCTTGGAAGCCTTCCGGTGGAGGAAAGCCGCCGCCTGCAGGGGCCCGTTGCCGGCCCTCATGTTCAAGGCCACCAGCCGCAGGCGCAGCCGTTCACGCTCTCGCTGGTCCGCGCGCGCCACGACGCCTCACCCTGCACCTCTCCTCATCACGAGCGGACCGGCGGCACACGCGCTGCCATTTTATCCCTGAAAGGCGGCGCGACGCAAGCTTCTTGCGGGATGTAATCCTGCATACCTTTTGCCGTGGAGCGCATGCAGCCCGAGGGCAGGCGGCGCGAAAAGCACGGGAGGAGAGGGCAGCCGTGTTCTGGGTGTGGCGCGCGCCGAAAGCGCTGCTCGCGGCGGCCGTCGCCGGGGCCGCGGCCGCGCTGGCTGCGGGAGTGGCCGCCGGTTTTGCCGCGGTGCGCCCGCTGGAGCTGGCACCGAAGGACGCCGTGGTGTTTCCAATGGGCGCCGTCGTGTTCGAAGCCACCGCCGAGCTCAGGGAGGCTCGCGTGCGGGTGGAGCCGCCCGTGCCGTTCACATACCAGGTGAGCGGCAGGAGCATCCTCCTGCGCCCGTCGGACCCGCTGCGCCCGGGCGGAACCTACGCCGTAGAGGTCGAGGCGACGGACACCGCCGGCCGCAGCATTCGGCGGGTGCTGCCGATCCGGGTCCAACCTCTCTCCGACGCCTTTTGGGTGTACGTCAAGCTGGACTCGCTACCGCACCGGGTCTACGTCTACCGGGGCGACGAGCTGGTTCGTTCCATGGTGGCTTCGGGGGGGCGCCCGGGATTTGAGACGCCCGAAGGCGTCTTTCGCATCCAAAACCGGGGTTACCACTTCTTTTCCCAGAAGTACCAGGAGGGCGCCTACTACTGGGTGCGCATCATCGGCAATTACCTGTTCCACTCCGTCCCCGTCGACGCCGAAGGAAACGTCATTGAAGAGGAAGCCAAGAAACTCGGCTGCCCCGCCTCCCACGGCTGCGTCCGCCTGAGTTTTCCCGACGCCAAATGGCTTTACGACCATGTGCCCGACGGCGCGTGGGTGGTCATCGACCGGACGTGATCGCGGGTGAAAACGCGCGTGCTGATCGCCGTGGTCAACCTGCGCCGGCTGGTCGCCGGCTGCGTCATCGCCGCCGTAGCCGGCTGCTGCTTGGTATTTCGCCTCCAGGCTCCCGCGCAGGAGACCCCGGCCCGAAGTACCCGGCAGGAGCGACCGGTGGTTCTCACCGTGGCCCTCGCGGCGGAACCCGTCCGCCTCGATCCTCACGACGCCCGCGACGGCCCGTCGGCCCTGGTCAACTTTCACATCTACGACCGGCTGCTGGAGACCGGGCCCGGCGGGGAGCTGGTCCCCGCCCTCGCCACGTCGTGGCGGCTCCTGCCCGACGGCCTCACCTACGTGTTCACCCTGCGCCGAGGGGTGGTGTTCCACGACGGCGAACCCTTCGACGCTGGCGCCGTGGTGGCCAACTTCCAGCGGCTCTTGGCCGGCTCTCCGCCGCCCGCCCGGCGGGAGCTGGTCAGCCCCTATGTAGACTCCGTGGAGGCCCTCGACCCCTACACCGTCGCGGTTCGCCTCACCCGGCCTTTCGGGCCCTTCCTCCGCCACCTGGCCCACGAATCCCTGGCCATGGTGAGCCCCCGCTCGATCCGCTTGGCGCAGGCGGGATCGCCCTTTCATCCCTCCGGCACCGGGCCCTTTAAGCTCTCGGACTGGACGCCCGGCGACCGCCTGACGCTGGTCAAGCACGAGGGCCACTGGCGGGGCGAGCCGGCCGTCGACGTCCTGGAGTTTCGCGTGATCCCGGACGGCAGCGGGCGCGCGCTGGCGTTGGAGACCGGCGCGGTCCACCTGGCGTATCCCCTCGACCCCGTCCACCTGGTCCGGCTCCGCCGCCAGGGCCGCGTGGTGGTGGAACAGGTCCCCGGCCAGCGGGTGGTCTACGCGGCGCTGAACCTGGCGCGCCCTCCTTTAGACAACGCTGAATTCCGCCGGGCCCTCAACATGGCCGTCGACCGGGAGGCGATCGCACAGCACCTGCTCTTTGGGCTTGCCGTCCCGTTGGACTCCCCTCTCGCCCCGGCTACCTGGGGGTACGCGCCGGCCATCCGGTACACGTACGAGCCTCTCGCAGCGAAGAGGCTCTTGGCCGCGGCAGGCAGCGAGGCCCGCCGCCCCTTCGAACTCTGGAGCCCCTCTTCCCGCTACCTCCAGGACAAAGAAGTGGCCGAGGCCGTCGCCGCCTATCTTGAGGAAGCCGGTCTGGACGTGAGGATCCGGCTGTTCGAGTGGGGTACGTACCTGGGGATGCTCGAGCGAAGCAGCGCCTGGGACATCGCCGTTCTCGGCTGGGTGCCTGCCACAGGCGACGCCGACATGGCCCTGCGCCCCCTGTACTACAGCGGGACCCGGGGAAACCACTCGGGGTACGCTTCTCCCGCCGTCGACCGCCTGCTGGACGCCGCCGCCTTCACCCAGGACGACGAGCGCAGGAAGGCGCTCTACCGGGAGGTCCAATCCCTGATCGCCCAGGACGCGCCGGCCATCTTTCTCTACGCCATGGACGTGACGTACGGGCGGCAGCCCGAGCTCGAGGGAGTCGTCGTCCATTCCAACGAGATCATCGACCTCCGGGCTGCCCGGGTGCGCCTTCCCGCCGCCGGGGCCGGCAGGCCCGGGGCGCAGGACGGCACGGGGGGCCCCCGGTGAAGGCGGGATTGGCACGGGCTCTGGACACGGCGGCGGTGATCGCCTGGGTCATCGTGGCCACCTTCTTGCTGCTCCAGTGGCTTCCCGGCGATCCCGCCGAGCTCTACGCGGGAGAGGGCGCCACCGGCGAAGAAGTGGCGCTCCTGCGGGAGCGGTTGGGCTTGGACCAGCCGCTGGCCGTGCAGCTCCTGCGGCACGCCGGCCGGCTCCTCCGCGGCGACCTCGGCGTGTCGCTCCGCTCGGGAAGGCCCGTCCGCGATGAGATCGCCGCCCGCCTTCCCGTCACGCTCCGCCTGGCCGCAGCCGCGGCGGCCGTGGGTGCGGCGGTGGCGCTGGGCGGAGGCGTCGCGGCCGGCGCCGATCCTTCGGGAAGGTTGGCCCGGGTTCTGGACTGGGTGAACCTCTCGATCCTGGCCCTCCCCGTCTACTGGCTGGGAATGATCATGATCCTCGTCTTCACGGTGCGGCTCGGCTGGCCTGCCCTGGGCGGCGCCGGGCGCTGGGGCGAGCTCTTCCTTCCCGCTCTCGCCCTCGGCGCCCACACGGGCGCTGCCACGGCCCGGATTCTCGCCGCCTCCCTTTCAGACGCCCTGGGCGCGGCGTACCTGCGCACCGCACTGGGGAAAGGGGCCAGCGGCTCCCGGGCATTGCTGCGGCACGCCCTTCCCAACGCCCTCATTCCCGCGGTGACCTACTTCTTCATGGAAGGCGGCAGGCTGCTCGGCGGGGCCGTTCTGACGGAGACCGTCTTCGCGCTGAACGGGATCGGCCGCTACTTGGTAACCTCCATCGCCTTCCGCGACTACCCCGCGGTGGTTGGGGTCACGTGCTTCATCGCGGCCTGCGTCACGCTGTCCAACGCGGCGGCGGACCTCCTCTGCCGCTGCCTCGATCCTCGTGCGCGGCGGGGGAAGGGGTGACCGGCGTGCCTGCTCCCCTCAGGAGAAACCGTGCGGGAACGACCCGGGGCCGGCTGGTCGCCGGCGGGCTTCTGACGGCGCTGCTGCTCTTCACGGCCCTGGCGGGACCCTTCTTGGTCCCGTCGGACCCGTACGGGATCCAGCTGGACCGGGCGCTGGAACCGCCCTCTCTCGCCCACCCGCTGGGTCGCGATGCGCTGGGAAGGGACCTTCTCGCCCGCGTCGTCCACGGGGCCCGCTACGCCTGCGGCGTCGCGTTCGGCGGCGTCGCCGCCGGCGCGGCTTTCGGCATCTGGCTGGGAGCGTGGGCAGGCTACTTGGGAGGCCGCGCCGACCGGATCATCTCCCGGGCCGTCGACGTCTTGATGGCCTTTCCCGACTTCCTTCTGGCGCTTCTGGCCGCCGCGCTCTTGGGCCCCGGCCTTCTCAACGTGACGGCCGCCGTCGGCATCTACTCGCTGCCCGACTTCGCCCGGGTCGCCCGGAGCCTTTCGGCATCGCTCAGAGAGGAGAACTACGTGATGGCCTCGGCGGCGCTGGGCGCTCCGTCCCGCCGCGTCCTGGTCCGGCACATCTTGAAGAACGCCGCCGGTCCCCTCATCGCCCTGGTGTCCCTGCGGATGGGCAGGGCGATGGCCGCCGCCTCCGGCCTCTCGTTTCTCGGGCTCGGTCCGCCGCCCCCGGCGCCCGAATGGGGAGCGATGCTGGAAAGCGGGAGGGCGTACCTTTGGATCGCGCCGCGGCTGGTCCTCGCGCCGGGCGCGGCCCTGTTCCTGAGCGCGCTGGGCTTTTACCTCTTGGGAGACGGGCTGGGACGGTCAGGAGGCGACTCTTCCCGGTGATCCCCGGGCCAGGTGGGCTCAGGGACGCCCGCCTGGCTGTTGAGGAACCGGGCGAGGATGAACAGCAAGTCGGAAAGGCGGTTTAAGTAGCGGACCGCGGGGGACGGCTCCGTCGCCTCTCCCAGGAGCCGGACCACCGCCCGCTCGGCGCGGCGGGCCACCGTGCGGGCCACGTGGGTCCAGGCGGCCGCCGGATGGCCCCCTGGCAGCACGAAACGCCTGAGGGGCGGGAGCGTCCCGCCGAAGTCGTCGATGGCCTTCTCCAGCTCAGAGACCCTCGCGGGATCGAGGCGGGGAGGGCCGCCGGGCGAAGCCAGTTCCGCGCCCAGCTCGAACAGGTCGTTCTGGCACTGCGCCAGCAGGCGGCGGACGCGGGCGTCATCCACGTGGCTGGCCAGCACGCCCAGCCAGGCGTTGACCTCGTCGATGCTCCCGATGGCCTCGATGACGGGGTCTCCTTTGGAAACCCGGCGCCCGCCGATGAGCCCCGTCGACCCCGAATCGCCTGCCCGGGTGTAAATGCGCATGCCCGCGCCCTCCTTTCGCCGCGCCTACGCGTGAAGCAGCGCCTTGCGGTCCGTCACCGGCTGGCCTTCCCGGATCAGCTGGAGGAGCGTCCGGCGGGGGCTCATGTCGCCGATGAGCACCGCCCCCACCAGGCGCGAGCCTAGGAAAAACAGCCGGCGGTAGACGCGCCGCTCCATGTCGAGATGAGAGATGCCCTCCAGCTCGTCGCTGATTTCCGGCGTCGCGCCCATCACGGCCAGCTTGGAATTGAAAAGCCCGCTGGTGTAGGTCGGCACCGTGACGTACGGCTCCTCTTTGCCCAGCATGTTGAGGGCTGCCTGCTTCCCCTGGGACGCGGCGTTATTCCAGGTGCCCATCGTGTGGTGGTTCCCCGTCACCGCATCGTAAAACTCGGCCACGTCGCCCGCGGCGTAGATGTGCGGGTCGCTGGTCCGCAAGGTGGCGTCGGTGATCACGCCCTTGTTCACCTGGACTCCCGTGCCTTCGAGGATGCCGGTGTTCAGCGTGAGGCCGAGCCCCAGCCCTACCAGGTCCGCGTGAATGGTCTCGCCGCCGGTGGTCACCACCGCCTCCAGCGCCCCTCCGGAAGCCTTCACCTCTTTTACTTCCTGGCCGTACACCACGGTGACGCCGTGCTCCCGGGCGATGGTGTCCACCAAGAGGCCGCCGGCTTCGTCCAGGACCCGCCGCAGAAAGCGCGGCCCCCGGATGAGCCACACGGTCTCCAGGCCCCGGACGCGAAACGCCTCCGTAAGCTCGTAGGCGATAAAGCTGCCCCCGACGACCACGGCCACCTTGGATTCGAGGACCCGGCCGATGATCTCCTTGGTGTCGTCCAGGGTCTGGAACTGGTAAATGTACCGGGTCCCCTCAGCCCCCGGCACCCGCAACGGGTTGGCCGAACCGCCCGTGGCCACCAGAAGCTTGTCGTACGGAAACTCGCGGCCGTCGGCGGTGTACACGGCGCGCCCTTCGGCGTCGATCCGCTCCACCCGGGTCTCCAAGTGGAGCTGGATCCCTTTTTCGGCGTGCGCCTCGACGGTCCGCATCATCACTTTACCCTCGTCGACCGCCCCCTTGAGAAAAGGCGGGAGCGCCACCCGGTTATACAGCGGGTACGGTTCTTCGCTGATCAGATGAATTTCGCAGTGGGGATCCTCTTTTTTGAGCTGCTCCGCTGCGGTGGTCCCTGCGACGCCGTTGCCGATGATCACGTAGCGCTTCTTCGTCGCTGTCACGCCTCATCCGACTCTCCTTTGCCCTTGTCCTCGCCCGGCAGATTCGCGCGTCGTATTGCGGCTCTTCCGTGTATTTGGGGCGGCTGGGCCCGCCAGCCAGGCGGTGCGCCGCCCCGTCCTGTGCCCTGCGGCACTCCCCGGCGCGAAAAAGCGATCCGCCTCATGCACGGACCGCCGCGCCTAGCCTCCCACTGCCGGCCTGCGGGCCGCGCGTGCGCTCATTCTCCGCTCGCCAGCAGCCGGCCGACGTTTTCCGGGTTGACAACGACAACCGGCCGTTCCCACCCAGCGATCTCCACCGTCTGCCCCTCCGCGGCCCGCCGGCGCAGAAGCACCAGGGCCAGCGTCGCCTCGCCGGGTGCGAGTCCATGGGCGCGGGCTGCTTGAGCCAGCTCCTCCGCGCGGCGGCAGAGCAGCCGCCACGCCCGGCCCGCGCCCACCGAATTCGCGAGGTCGCTGGTGCCCACGAGCACCCGCCGCCCATCCGCCTCCACCAGCCACAACGGCGGGCGGCCCGGGCCCCGTACTGCCTGGACACGCACCCTGTCCGGCAGCGCTTGCAGCTGTTCTTCCAGCCGCCGCAATCCGTCTTCGGCCTGCAGCCGCTTGAGGTTCACCGCGACGAGAATCCCGATGATGACGATCCCCTGGGTGCCGAACATGCGCAGGACCGCGACGCCCAGCTCGTTTCCTAGGCGAAAAAGGGCGCCGACCACGAAGGCCAGCACCAACACGGGAACCCATCGCCGCAACGGCCCACGACTCCTCTCCGGCTTCCGCCCACCGGCGGCCCGGGGCGGCGAGCGCCCCGAGCGCGCCCGCCGTCCCGCGCCTATTTCAAGTTCAGCAGGTAGTAAACCAGGTCTTCGATCTCTTCGTCCGTCAGGCCCAGCGCAGGCATGGTAGTAGGAGGCAGCGACTGCGTGTTGGGAATCGGGAAGTCAGGCAGCGCGCCGGCGGTGCCATCGGCCCTTTCCCCGAACCCTTGCGTTCCCGTCTGGCCGATCTCGTCGGCCGCCGTGGTCCTGCGCAGGGCGTCGCTGCCGTGGGACGCCAGGACGGGGAACTGGTACGGCCCCCCGTAGTTGGACCAGTAGCGCGGCGCTCGCTCCACGACGGACGCCGGGTCCTTAATCCACTGCTTTAGGAACTCTTCGTCCAGGCCCCATGAACCCACCTTGGTCAGATCAGGCCCGACGTAGCCGCCCACCTGGCCCAGGGTGTGGCAGGCGACGCAGCCCCTGTTCACAAAGATCTCCTTGCCCCGCTGCGACGCCTCGGCCGGGATGCCCACTGCATCGGGCATCCGGTCCCACATCACTTGACCGGTTGCCGAATCAATCCAGGGTGCCGGTGCGGGGATGTGCCGGCCTACCTGGTTCCAATCGCCCATCATGATAAAGTGCGCCAACGCTGCGGTCTGGAGGTCGTTCATGGGCCCTCCGGCCTCCTCGCCCCACGCCGGCATGGCCGTGTACGAGGCCCACATGCCGTTCCCCAGCCTGACCCAGTGCGGATCGCTGGTGCCCGGGCGGCCATGGACGATGGTGCGGTGGATCAGATCGTACACCTCACGGTTCTCGTCCGGATCGGCCCGGAAGCTGTCGACGTTGAGGGGAGGCCCGACGACGCCTTCACCCACGGGACCATGGCAGACCACGCAGTTTTCCGCATAGAGAATGGCGCCGATCGAAGCCAGCTGCGCCTTGTGCTGCGCCTCGGCGCGCTCCATCCGGCTTTGGTCGTAGATAAAGTACCATCCGAGTACGATGATGGTCAGCCAGGCTAAGACAGTGACTGCGAGATAACGTTTACCCCTCACCTCGGGATGCTCCTTTCCCCGAACGATAAAGCCACCGCGGCCGCCGGCTTACGGCCGATCCATCCACCGCCCGATGAAGTAGAGCGCCGCCTGGGCGACGACGATCATCAAAAAGACCAAGAGCAGCTCGACCGATTCGGAAACCTGAAACACGGCTCATCCTCCTCGCCGGGTCTTGCGAGCGCGCCCCGGCTCACACCTTGGTGACGTGCTCGTCGGAGTGCACCCGGCGCTCGAAAATGGCTCCGGTATTCACCCAGATCTCGTCGCCGCGGATCTGGATCTCCATGTAGTCCATAGGCCGCGGCGCAGGCCCCGCCACGTTCTGGCCCGTCGGTTCATAGATCGAGCCGTGGCAGGGGCAGGCAAACTGCCCCCTGGACGGATCCCACGGCACCGTGCACCCCAGGTGCGGGCACTTCCAGTAGAGAGCGATAAAGCCTTCGGGAAGGCGCGACAGATAGAACTTGCCGTCGCGAAACCGCGTGACGCTGCCGACTTCGAAATCCTGGATGCGCCCCGCCCGGATCACCGAACCGAATCCCTGGACCTTTCGCGGCCAAAAAAGGGCCAGGCCGGCAAGGGCCGATTCGGCCAGGACCAAACCCGCCGACGACCACATCACTTTCCGCAAGAAGCTGCGGCGTTTCCTTTCCTCATCGGTAAGTTGTTCGGTGCGATCCTTGTCGTCCGCCAAGGTGACGATCCTCCTTACCGTGATACCTGGGCGCGGCCCGGCCGCGCGCCGCCCGCTCACGCCGGCGGCCGGCGCCGGGGCAGGGCATCAGTAGTGGCCCATGACCCCTTCAGGCGTGCCGATCTCCCACGGCCAGACCAGCTGCATGCTGTGCCCGCGGAACGCCGTGCCGATCACCGTCAGCACGACAAACGACGCAAGGAAGAAGGTGTACAGCGCGATGATGATCTCCCGGGTGTTCGCGTTCCAGCGCCGCTTGACGATGACCGCGAGCGACCAGGGGATGAACGTCATGAACACCAGGGGGACGAAGATATCGCCCACCGCCGGCGGAAAGCCGTACAGCTCCAGCAGCGGGCTGATGCCGTGCGCTCCCTCGCCCGCCGGCAGGAACTCGTCCAGCAAAACGAGGCCGATCACCCAGACCGCCGTGTACACAGCCGAGAATTTGGTGATGGGAAGGCCCTTCGGCGTGCTGAACCAGATGCCGGTCCCCACGCGCGAGCGGTCGATGTACGGGATGGCTGCCAGCAGGATCAGCACGGCCCCGGGGACGATGACGCCGGCCAAGGCGGGATGCATGTGCAGGAGAAGCTCCTGCAGGCCCAAGAAGTACCAGGGCGCTTTGGCCGGGTTGGGCGTCACCTCGGGGTTAGCCAGGTCGACCAGGGGCGCTCGGATCAAGATGGCCATTAAGCTGAGGGCCAAGAGGTAAATGAGGGCCCCCACCAGCTCGATGCTGACCAGGTGCGGCCACACGTGAACCCGTTCGCCGGGATCCTCGATAACCCGTTCCTCTTCCTCGTGCTGCAACACGCGTGCCATGAGCGCTCCAAACCCTCCTCGCCCTCGCGGGCTGCACTGGTGGAAATCGTTCTAAAACAAACACGGAAGCAGCGCCGTCCGGCCCTTTCCGGGCCCGGCGGCCCGGCGCCCTCCCGCTTACGACTCCGGCTCCGGCTCCTCATCGCCGCCTTCCGGCGCCGCGGCCTCCGCCTCCTCTTGGGCGTCGGCTCGCGCGGCAGGCAGCTCCTGAACCTCTTCTTCCTCAGGCGGCGCGGCGTAGACCGGCGTCGAGATGTTGCCGTCCTTTCGCACGCGCCAGAAGTGCATCGAGACCAGGACGATCATGATCAGAGGCAGGAAGATGACATGCAGCGTGTACCAGCGAATCAGCGTCGGCTGGCCGATCTGATGGCCCCCCAGCAGCGCGACGTTGATCTGCTTGCCGATGATGGGCGTCGAGCCGCCCATCTGGGCGCCGACGGTGATGGCCCAGTACGCCAGCTGGTCCCACGGGAGGAGGTACCCGGTGAAGCTCAGCAGGAAGGTGACCGTGAGCAGGACGACTCCCAACACCCAGTTAAACTCGCGCGGCGGCTTGTAAGACCCGGTATAAAAGACGCGCGTCATGTGCAGCAGGACCAGGATGACCATCGCGTGCGCGGCCCAGCGGTGCATGTTCCGCATGAACGAGCCGAAGTAGACGCTGGTGTTGATGTTGATAATCGACCACCAGGCGTCCTTGACCGAGGGGATGTAGTAGAACATCAAAAAGACGCCGGTGATGGTCAAGATGACGAACATCCAGACCGAAAGGCCGCCCAGTCCCCAGGTGTAGCTCACCCGCAGCGCCTTCTTGGGGACCCGCACCGGGTGCAGGTGGAGCGCGAGGCTGTTGATGACCACCATCACCCGCTTGCGGTCGGTATCCGGATAGCCTTCGCGATAGATCGACTTAAAGAAGCGGTTGTTGGTCAGCTTCTGCCAAAGGCCCATAGGGACGGCAGACCTCCCCAGACTCGTGCTCGGTCAGAAAAAGAGCCGGACGCCTACATACCACCAGCTTCCGGGCACCTTCCTACGCTTCGCTTACGTGATGCATTTTCCTGCCAAGCGGCGATTTTTCGCGCGCAGTTTGCCGAAAGACGGCCCGTCACGCGGTACTAAGATTCCCAAGCCGCAAAGGTTGATCCTCCCCGCACCGCCCGCGCCGGCCACTCAGGCGAGCTGGCTTTCCTGCCGGTAGGAAAGGGCCTCCGCGACGTGCTGCGCCCGGATGCGCTCGTCGCCTTCCAGGTCGGCGATGGTCCGGGCCACCCGCATCACCCGGTGGACGGACCGGGGGCTCAGGTTCCACCCGGCCGCCGCCCGCCTCAGCAGCCGCTCGCCTTCGCGGTCGAGGACGCAGTAAACGTGGATCTCGTCGAAGGGGATCTCCCCGTTGAGCCTCCCTTCCCGGCCGAACCGCTCCCGCTGCAGGCGCCTGGCCCGTGCGATGGCCGCCGCCCGGTCCCGCACCGGGGCGCTCCTCTGTCCCCCGCGCAGCCGGGCCTCGCCGGCCGCAGGGCGCTGGACGCGAATGAAAAGGTCGATGCGGTCCAGGATGGGACCGGACAGCCGGCGGCGGTAGCGGTGGACTTCCGCCGGCCGGCAGGAACAGGGCCGTTCCGGATCGCCCAGGTACCCGCAGGGGCACGGGTTGAGCGCCCCGATGAGGGTGAACCGCGCGGGAAAGACGCACCGCCCAAAGACCCGGGAGACCGTGACGACACCCTCCTCCAGGGGCTCCCTCAGAGCGTCGATCACTGCCCGGTCAAACTCGCCTAGCTCGTCCAGGAAGAGAACCCCCCTGTGCGCGAGGCTCACTTCGCCTGGCCGCGGCGCGGCGCCGCCGCCCAGGAGGGCCGGGATCGTCACGGTGTGATGCGGGCTTCGAAACGGCCGCTGGTAAAGGAAGGGCTCGTCCTCCGAAAGGAGCCCCGCCACGCTGTAGATCCGGGAGACCTCCACCACCTCGTCCCGGGACAGCGGCGGCGCCAGCCGGGCCGCCTGGCGGGCCAGCAGGGTCTTCCCCGCGCCGGGAGGGCCGATCAGCAGCGCGTGATGCCCTCCGGCGATGCTGATCTCCAGCGCCCGCTTGGCCGTCTCCTGGCCCCATACGTCTTTCCACGGATCGTCCCGGCTCTGGGCAGGGGGATCGCCCACTCCCGCGGTGATTTCCGCCCGCGGCCACCCCTGCTTGGCCAGCTCGGCCGCCTCCCGGAGCGTGGCCACCGGGACGGCCCGCACCCCCGCCACCGCCTCCACCTCGGCACGGTTTCCCCGGGGCAGCACGAGAAGCCGGGGCGAACCGCCCATCGCTGCCGCGATGCAGAGCACCCCCCAGACGGCCCGCACCGAACCGTCCAGCGACAGTTCGCCCACCATCACGGGAGAATCCCGAGCCGGCAGGGGAAGCTGCCCGCTGGCCGCCAAGATGCCCATGGCGATGGGAAGGTCAAAGAGAGTCCCCGCTTTGGGCACGTGTGCGGGGGCCAGGTTCACCGTCACCCGCCCCATCGGGAAATCAAAGCCCGAATTTTTGATCGCGCTCCGCACCCGATCGCGCGCTTCCCGGACCGACGCACCGGGAAGGCCGACGATGTCAAAGCTGGGAAGGCCGCTGGCCACATCGACCTCGACCTCGACGGCCAGCGCGTCGATGCCGACCACGGCGCACGACGAGACTTTCGCGAGCACACCGCACCTCCGCCGTTCCGTGACCACGGTGAGACGCACATTCGCTGGTGCGGCGGAGTCCACCTGTCACAGGGCCTCCTGCCCGCGAAAAATCTCAAAGGTTACATACCTTTATATAAACCGCAGTTCACCGGTGCGCAGCGGGCCTTCTCACGCCCGGTGGCCCAGCGCGTCCCGCACGTGCTCGATCACGGGCGGCTTGCCCGGCGCCTCCCAGGTGATACCGATGACGTCGAAACGGCAGTCGACGCCGTCGAGCCGGCGGGAATAGAGATAGGTCCGGGCCAGGGCCCAAAGCTTTCGCCGCTTGCGGGGATCAACGCTCTCTAACGGGCTGCCGAATCTCCGGCTCCTCCTGGTCTTGACCTCCACGAACACCAGGATCGGGCCGTCCTGCGCCACGATGTCGATCTCGCCGCGGCGAAAGCGCACGTTGCGCTCCCGGATGCGAAAGCCCTGTGCCTCCAGGTACCTCGCCGCGAGCGCCTCGCCTTTCGCTCCCAGATCCCGCCTGCGGCACGTCAAGACCGCCGCCTCCCGCAATCCACGCGCGGCCGCACGGCCTGCCGCCTCACTCCCCTCCGCTCGCTTCCGCCAGCGGCCGGAAGCTCATGCGGTGATACGGACACGGGCCCCAGGCGCGAAGGGCTTCGAGATGCCGGGCGGTGGCGTAACCTTTGTGCTGGTCGAAACCGTACTGGGGGTAGCGGGCGTGCATGGTCTCCAGCACAAACCGGTCCCTGGCCGTCTTGGCCAGGATGCTGGCGGCGGCGATGGCTGCGTGCGTCCGGTCCCCGCCGGCCACGGTCACCTGGGGCAGCCCGAGGCGCAAAGCCCGGCGCGTCCCGTCGATGTACACCACCAGCCGGCCCGGCGGCACCTGAGGGACCCGGCGCAGGAGGGCGCGCACCGCTCGAGAGAACGCGATGCGATTGGCCCACTCGATGCCTCGCTGGTCGATCTCGCGGACGGTAGCCCAGGCGACGCCCCAAGCCAGCGCCCTTTCCCGGATCTCCCGGGACAAGCGTTCCCGGGTTCCCGGCGGCAGCCGCTTGCTGTCGTCCAGTCCCACGATGGGTCTCTCCGGGTCCAGCAGGACCGCGGCGGCGAAAATCGGCCCGGCGAGGCATCCCCGCCCCGCTTCATCCACCCCGACGGTCCACCGGCCCGCTCCGTCCCGGTCCATGGTTCTCCCTGCGTCACTCCTCCACGGGATCGTCCAGCGCCAAGCGGCCGAGCCTCCCCCGGCGAAAATCCCAGAGAAGAGACTCGGCGCCTTGCGGCAGATCGGGCGATCCGCCGCTCTCCAAATGGCCCCGCTGCCGCGCGATGTGCGCCAGCACGGCCGGGGGATCCTCGAGCATGCCGGGCGCCAGCCGGTAGCGCCGGGCCATCGCCTCCGGATCCCGGACGGCAAACCACTGGATGAGCTTCAGCGCCGCCTGTTCCGGGTCAAACGCCCCGTCGCCCACGCACCCCAGCCAGGCCAGTTTGAGGGCGGTCATCCCCTTCTCAAGGCGCGGCCACAAGATCCCGGGGGTGTCGAGGAGTTTTACGCCGCCGGCGACGTTCACCCACAGGAGGCCCCGGGTGACGCCGGCGATCGCGCCCACCTGCACGCCTTTGCCGCCGAGGACGCGGATGAGCGTCGACTTGCCCGTGTTGGGGATGCCCACCACGAGCCCTCGGACGTGCTTCTCCCGGGCGCTCTTGGGCAGGCGCACCCCGGCCAGCCGCGCGAGGTCGGCCGGCCCCTGGCGCCGGGAGAATTCCCGCTCGACCCAGGCCTGCAGGCGGCTCCGGATGGCCGCCGCTTCCCGCCCTGAGGTGAGGGACGCCGCCAGCGTCTCCACGCCCCGGCCGCGAAACGCCTTCACCCACGAAGAAAGCGTCCCCGGCTCCGCCAGGTCCGCCTTGGCCAGGAGGAGCAGCCGGGGACGCCCCTGGATCAACGCTTCCAGCTCCGGATTGCGGGTCGTGGCCGGCGCCCGGGCGTCCGCCACTTCGATGACGAAGTCGGCTTGCTTGATTCGTTGGACCAGCTCGCGCCGGGCTTTGGCCATGTGCCCGGGGTACCACTGGACCTGAAAATCGTCAAAAACCAATCCCGGCCAACCTCACTCCAAGTCGGCGAGGACGCGCGGCACGGCGATCAAGCCCGCTTCCCGCAGCGGCCAGTAGACCACCACGGCGCGTCCCACGACCAGATCCAACGGGACCGGGCCGACGTCGGGGAAGCGGCTGTCTTCGCTGTTGTTGCGGTTGTCCCCCAGCACCCAGACGGTCCCTTCGGGAACGACGACGGGCCCGTACGGCTGGTACATGGGCCCGCGGATGTAATCCTCCTCGATGGGGATCCCGTTGATAAAAAGCGTCCGGTTGCGGATCTCCACCGTGTCCCCGGGCACCCCGATCACCCGCTTGATAAACTTGCGCCGGGGATCCTTGGGAAAGGAGAAGACGATGATCTCGCCCCGTTCCGGTGGGCGAAAACGATACGTCACTTTGTCGACCAGAAGGCGCTCCCCGTGGTGGAGGCTGGGCTCCATCGAGTCGCCTTGCACCAAGAAGGATTGGGCGACGAACAGGATGATAAAGAGCGCCAGCAAGACCGCGATGACGAAGGATTCCGCGTATTCCCGGATCTCCTGTCGCACCTGCGCCACGTGGGATGCCTCCTGCCCGGGCCGGACGGCTTAGCGGCGCTCCTTGATCCGAGCCGCCTTGCCGATGCGGTCGCGCAGGTAGAACAGCCGAGCGCGCCGCACCCGCCCTTTCCGCACCACCTCGATCCGGTCGATCCTCGGCGAGTGAACCGGGAACGTCCGCTCCACGCCGACACCCTGAGAGATCTTGCGCACGGTGAAGGTCTCGGTCAGACCGCCCCCGTCCCGCTTGATGCAGACGCCTTCGAACACCTGAATCCGCTCGCGGTCGCCCTCCACCACTTTCACGTGGACTTTGAGCGTGTCGCCCGGACCGAACTCCGGCAGATCCGTGCGCATCTGCGCTTCTTCGATGCTCCGGATGATGTCCATGGCATGAGCCTCCTCTTGTCAAACGCGACGATATTCTACCACACCGCCGATCCCGGCGGCAACGCGGCGAAGCCCCTGTCCGTCGCCGCTCACAGGCCGCCGGGCGGCGCGCCCTCTTCCGCCTCGATCTCCTGGAGCAGCCGCAGGTCTTCCGGGGTCAACCGGACGGCCTCCAGGAGGTCCGGCCGCCGCTCGCGCGTGCGCCGCAGCGACTCCTTGCGCCGCCAGCGGCGCACCGCTTCGTGATCCCCGCTGAGCAGCACCTCGGGCACGGCAGTGCCCAGATACTCCCGGGGCCGAGTGTAGTGCGGGTACTCCAGCAGCCCGTCGCTGAACGACTCTTCCCGGGGCGATTCGGCGCTGCCCAATACCCCGGGGATGAGCCGGGCCACGGCGTCGATCACCACCATCGCGGGGAGCTCCCCGCCCGTCAGGACGTAGTCCCCGATGGAGATCTCGTCGCTCACCAGGTGCAGCCGGACCCGCTCGTCGACGCCTTCGTACCGCCCGCAGATGAAGATGAGCCGCTCTTGCGCGGCCAGTTCCCGGGCCAGCGCCTGGTCGAACCGGCGCCCCTGCGGGGACATCAAGATCACCCGGCGCGCGGGCCGGGCGGAGACGGCTTTCACGTGCTGGAGCGCCCGGTGGATGGGCTCGGGTTTCATGACCATGCCCGCGCCCCCGCCGTAGGGTGTGTCGTCGACCGTCCGGTGCCGGTCGTAGGCAAACTCCCGGATGTCCCACACCCTCAGCGTGAGAAGACCCCGCTCCCGGGCCCGCTTCACGATGCTCTCGTCCAAGGCGGCGAACATCGCCGGAAAGAGCGTGAGGACGTCGATCTCCACCGCTACTCCTCCAAGAGCCCGGGGATGGGATCGATGACGATGGTGCCCTCCTCCGGGTCGATGGACAGGACCACGTGCCTCACGGCGGGGACCAGGATCTCGCGGCCCTCTTCCGAGCGGACGACGAACACGTCGTTGGCCGCGGTGGCCAGCACGTCCTCCAGCCGGCCCACCGGCGCCCCGTCTTTCGTCACCACCCGCGCGCCTACCAGTTCAAAGACGTAGTACCTTCCCGGCGGCAGCGGGACGGCCTCCGCCCTGGGCACCTGCACCTCCGCCCCCCGCCAGCGCTCTGCCTCGTCCCGGGTGTCGATCCCCTCCAGCTTCAGCAGGAAGAGTCCTCGGGCGAGGCCCTTCACCCGGCTGACCCGGCGCTCGGACCGCTCCTCCCCGCGGCACAGGAAGACGCGCGCCAGATCGAAAAACCGGTCGGGGAACTCCGTCAGGGGGTAGACCCGCACCTCGCCGCGGACCCCGTGCGGCGCGGTCACTTTCCCGATCGTCACCCACTCCACCGTCAACGGCCTCACCCGAAAGCGGCGTGCGTCACCCGACGATCTCCAGGTGCACCACTTTGTCGCCCCGCGGCGCCGCCGCCTTCACGACGGCGCGGAGGGCCTTGGCCACCCGGCCCTGCCGGCCGATGACCTTCCCCATGTCGGAAGGGGCCACCCTGAGCTCGAGGATGATCGATTTCTCGCCTTCCACCTGGCTGACGCGCACCTCATCGGGATGGTCCACCAGGGCCTGGGCCAGATACGTCACAAGCTCCTTCACCGTGCGAGGCACCTCCTCTCAAAAGCCTCGAGCGCTTCCGCGCGCCCGCGGCTTACGCCTCGCCCGCCTCGCCCTGGGACGGGGCCTTGCCGTCGCCATCCAGGACGCCCGCGCGCACCAGCAGCTTGCGCGCGGTATCCGAAGGCTGCGCCCCCTGGCCCAGCCACGCCTTGGCCCGTTCCGCGTCCACCTTCACGGTGGCGGGATCGGTCAGCGGGTCATAATATCCCAGCGTGTCGATGACCCGCCCGTCCCGCGCCGCCCGGGAGTCCGCCACCACCAGGCGGTAAAACGGGCGCTTCTTCGCCCCCATTCTCTTGAGCCGAATGCGAACTGCCATCGCCTGCACCTCCTTAACGCTTGAAAAGGCTTCCCAGGAGCCTGCGGCTCCTCTTGCCGCCGCCCATCAGGTGCCGCATCATGGCCCTGGTCTGTTCGAACTGCTTCAGCAGCCGGTTGACGTCTTGCACGCGCGTGCCGCTGCCTCGCGCGATCCGGCGCCGCCGGCTGCCGTCGATGATCGCCGGGTTCCGCCGCTCTTCGGGGGTCATCGATTGGATGATGGCTTCGACCCGGCGCAGCTCCCGCTCGTCCACTTCCAGCCCGGGCACGTTTTTCAGGCTGCTCATCCCGGGGATCATCCCCAGCAGCTGGTCGAGGGGGCCCATCTTGCGGACCTGCTGCATCTGCTCGAGGAAGTCCTCCAGCGTCAGGTCGTCCCCCCGGGCCAGCTTCTCCACCATTTTCCTCGACTTTTCCTGGTCCAGCGTCTCCTGAGCCCGTTCGATCAGCGTGAGCACGTCGCCCATGCCCAGGATCCGCGAGGCGATGCGCTCGGGATGGAACGGCTCCAGGGCATCCAGCTTCTCACCGGTTCCCACGAACTTAACCGGGGCCCCGGTGACGGCCCGGATGGAGAGCGCCGCCCCGCCGCGCGCGTCCCCGTCCAGTTTGGTCAAGATGACGCCGGTGAGGCCCAGGCGGGCGTGAAAGGCTTCCGCCACGTTCACCGCGTCCTGGCCCGTCATCGCGTCGACCACCAGCAGGATCTCGGCCGGGTTTAGGGCCTCCTTGATCTGCTGGATCTCATCCATCAGCTCCTCGTCGACGTGGAGACGGCCGGCGGTGTCCATCAGGACCACGTCGTTCCCGTGCAGCTTCGCGTGGGCCAGCGCCTTCTCGGCGATCACCGGCGGCGGCGTCTCCTGTCCCATCTCGAAGACGGCCACGCCGATCTGCTCGCCCAGCACCTGGAGCTGGCGGATCGCAGCCGGGCGGTAGACGTCGCCGGCCACCAGGAGGGGCCTGCGGCCCTGCGCCTTGAGCATCCGGGCCAGCTTGGCGGTGACCGTGGTCTTGCCCGAGCCTTGGAGCCCTGCCATCAAGACGGCCACCGGCGGTGCGCCGCCCAGTTCGAGGCGGGCGTGGGAACCACCCATGAGCGCGGCGAGCTCCTCGTGGACGATCTTGATCACCTGCTGGGCCGGAGAAAGGCTCTGGAGCACCTCCTGCCCCACGGCCCGCTCGCGCACCCGGGCGAGAAACTCCCGCACCACCTTGAAATTGACGTCAGCCTCAAGAAGCGCCAGCCGCACCTCTCGCAGGGCTTGATCGACGTCCTGCTCGCTCAGCTTCCCGCGCCCCTTGAGCTTTTGGAATACGGACTGCAGCCGCTGGGAAAGGCTCTCGAACACCGCTCTCACCCCCCGGATCTAGGCTTCCAAGCCCGCCGCTTCCACCTCGGAGAGGAGGGCGCGAGCGCGCGCGAGCCGCTCTACGGCGCCGGCGGCCCCTTCCACCGCTCCCAGCTCCGCGATGGCCGCATCCAGCTCCGCCACCGCCTGGCTCAGCGCCGCGTGCTGTCGCTGGAAACGCTCCACCAGGCGGAGTTTGCTCTCCAGCTCCTCCAGAGCCTGGCTCGAGCGCTTGAGAATATCGTAGACCGCCTGGCGGCTCACGCCGTACTGCGAGGCGATCTCGCCCAGAGAGAGGTCATCGTCGTAGTACAGTGCGAAGAACTCCTGCTGCCTTGGGGTGAGAAGCTGGCCGTAAAAGTCAAAGAGCAGGCTCATCCGCACCGTCTTTTCGATCATCCCCGGACGACGCCTCCCGTGGCATGCAAGCGATCCTATGTTAAGCAGAATCGCTTTACACGAGTCTAAGTTAGCAGATGGAGTTCATCCCTGTCAAGGATAGGAACCGAAACAGCGCGAACGACCTCCTCCTGCCGCCAGGACCCCGCCAAAGCTGCGGCGTATTAGACACAATAAATTAAGGAAGGTCAACGCATCCCGGACGGCGGGCCCCGCCGAATCCGCCCTTTGGCCCGCCGCGAGGAGCGTGGTCATGCAGTGAATCGGGCTCTGCTGCCGAAACCGTTGGGCCTCTTGGTCCCCGTGGTCATCCTCTTCCTCTGGCAGGGCCTGAGCTCCCGGGGCGCTTTGGAGCCCTCCATGATCCCTTCCCCGGGCACCGTGCTGGCGGCGGCCACCCGCGCCTTGCGCACCGGTGAGCTGGCAAGACACGTGGAAATCAGCCTGATCCGGGTGGCCCGGGGCTTCCTGGCCGCCTCGGCGGCCGGCATCCCGGCAGGGCTGGCCCTGGGCTGGATCCCTTCCTTGCGAGCCCTCTTGGGCCCGCTCCTCCACTTCCTGCGGCAGATCCCTCCCGTGGCCTGGATTCCCCTCTTTATCGCGTGGTTCGGCATCGGGGAAGGTTCAAAGATTTCCGTCGTGGCCTACGCCGCCTTTTTCCCGGTGCTGCTCAACACCGAGGCGGCGGCCGCCCTGGTGAGCGAAAGCTATCTCGAACTGGGAGAGGTGTACCGGTTCTCCCGGAGGGAGGTCCTCACCCGCATCATCGTGCCGGGAAGCCTCGGGCCTATGTTCACCGGCCTGAGGCTGGCCCTCTCCAACAGCTGGCGGGCCTTGGTGGCGGCAGAGATGCTGGCCTCCGCCAGCGGGCTCGGGTATATGATCGTCCTCTCGCGCGAGCTGGTCCGGCCCGACGTGATGTTCCTCGGGATCGCCGTCATGGGCCTTCTGGGGTACGCGATGGACGCCGCGGCCGTCCGGCTGCAGAAGGCGGTGGCGCCCTGGACGTGACGGTTCCCGCGAGGGCCGCGCACCCTGGGGTTTGCGTCAGGCGAGGAGGATGCCCTTTGGCCGGTGGCGTCGGTGTGATGATCCGAGACGTGGTCAAGGCGTTTACCGCCGGTGCTGGGCGACTGCTGGTCCTGGACGGCGTGTCGCTCTCCTGCCGGCCGGGCGAGTTCGTCAGCGTCCTGGGTCCCAGCGGGGCGGGAAAGACCACCCTCCTGCGCCTCATCGCCGGGCTCGACCGTCCCCAAGGCGGAGAAGTGGCCATCGTCGACGGTTCCCGCCGCCGGCTGGACCGGACGGCCATCCGCCTCGGCATGGTCTTCCAGGAGCCCCGGCTGCTCCCGTGGGCCTCTCTTTTTCACAACGTGCGATACGGACTGCAGGACCGGGCCAAGTCCATGTCCCGCGCCGAGAGGGAGCGGGCGGTCCAGGAGGCCCTGGAACTCCTGGGTCTCAGCGGGTTCTCATCGTACTTGCCGCATCAGGTGTCGGGGGGCATGGCCCAGCGAGCCGCCCTGGCGCGGGCGCTGGTGAGCGATCCGGACCTGCTCCTCCTCGATGAGCCGCTGGGGTCGCTGGACGTCAAGAACCGCCTGGCCGTCCAGGACCTCCTGGACGGGATGGCCGGCAGGCGCAGCTGCATCATGGTCACTCAGAGCATCGACGAAGCGGTCTACCTGTCGGACCGGATCTACATCCTGAGCGAAAGGCCCGCGTCGGTGGTGGCGGAGATCGAGGTGTCTCTCCCCCGGCCGCGAGACCGCCTCTCGGCCGGGTTCGCCCGGTGCCAGCGCCGGGTGCTGGAGGCTTTGGGCGCCGCGCCCCGCCCCCGGCGTCCCGGGCCGGATCTCAAAGTGGAAGGGTGAACCCAAAATGGTGCGTGCCGGAAGGAGAACGTTCGCCGTCCTTGCGCTCGTCGTCGCGCTGCTGGCCGGCTCCGGTATGGCGTGCGCGCAAAGCGGCCCCGTGCGCCTTCGAGTCTCGTACAACCCCGTCCCGTTCAACGCGCCCACCATCCTCATGCGCCAGGGCCTCCTCGAGGAGCGGTTGAGCCCGATGGGAATTCAGGTGGAGTGGGTCGGCGGGCTTCTCAAGGGATCGCTCATGACGGAGAGCATGGCCGCCGGGGAGCTGGACATCGCCAGCGTCATGGGAGGGACGTCGGCGATCGTCTCGTTCGCGGGCGGGCGGGACATCGTCCTGGTGGCCGGGTACAGCCGGGCGCCCCGGGGCTTCGGCATCGTCGTGCGAGCCGATTCGCCCATCGCGTCCGTCGCCGACCTCAAAGGCAAGGTGGTGGTGGGCCCGGCCGGCACCGAGGTGCACTACCTCTTGGCCCGGGCGCTGGAAGAGGCGGGCCTCACCCTGGACGACGTGCAGTTCCTGAACGACCTGGTGCCCAACGCGATCAACTACGTGATCAACGGCCACGCCGACGCGGCGCTGGCCGTGGAGCCTACGATGTCCGCTTTTGAATCCCAGGGCAGAGTGCGGGTGCTCAGGACGGGCGAAGGGCTGATGCCGGGAGCCACCTTCGTCGCGGTCCGGGGCCAGTTCCTCCGGGATCACCCGGAGGTGGTGGTGGAATACCTGCGGGCGCAGGAGGCCGCCGCGGCGCGGGCCCAGGATCTCGACGCCGGACTCTTGGAACTGGCCGCAGCCGAACTGGACCTTCCGCTGCCCGTGGTGGAACGGGTGGCCGCCAAGTACCGCTTCTCCTCGGAGCTGGACCTCGGGGCCCTCGAGGACCTTCAGGCCGTGGCCGACTTCCTGTTCGAGCGGGGGTTGATCGCCCGGAAAATCGACGTCTCGGCGATGATCGACAGGTCCCTCCTCGACGAGGCGCGGGCACCGGAGCAGTGAAGCGCCGGAAAGGCGGCGCCCCGGCGCGCGGCCTCCTCGGGCCGCGGCCGGGGCGCCGCCTCCTCCCGGGACGTGCTCGATGCCGGCGAACTACGGGTACCGCTCCAGGATCGCGGGAACGGCTTCGGGCTCGACCCGGCTGTAGATCTCCCCGTCGACGGAAAGCACCGGTGCCAGGCCGCACGCGCCTACGCAGCGGGTCACCTCCAGGCTGAAGCGGCCGTCGTGCGAGATGCCGTCCGCGCCGGCGCCCGAGGCGCTGCGGACGGCCTCCAGCAGCGCCGCCGCCCCTTTCACGTAGCACGCCGTGCCCATGCACACCCCGATCTTGTGGCGGCCCGCCGGCGTCATGGTGAACAGCGAATAGAAGGTGACGACCCCGTACACTTCCGACTCTGGGACGGCGAGACCCCTTGCGATCCGGCGGAGGACACACCGGGGAAGGTAGCCGGCGATCTGCTGCACTTCGTGCAGGACCGGGATCAAAGCTCCCTCCTTTCCCCGGTAGGCCTCGATCACCTTGTCCACCTTTTCCAGCACCTCCGGGCCGGGCTCACGGCTCTGGAGGTTGGAAACGGTTCCCACTGCTGCCTGCGCCATCGGTTTCACCTCGAATCTGCCGGCGTTGGCCAGACCTGCCCACAGCCGGCCTCCCCCGCTCACGAGGCGGCGGCCGGCGACAGCTTCTGGCAGTAGGTGGTGTGGAGCAGCCGGTGCGCCAGCGGGCTGCCCGGCTGCCCGAGAAACTCCTCGTAAAGCCTCCGGACGGCCGGGTTGTCGTGGGCCATGCGCTGCCGTTTGGCGCGGTCGCCGCGGTACAGCACGGAGGCGCGCTTCTGCCGTATTTCCGGATCCTTGGACAGCGGCTGGCCTCCGCCGCCGATGCAGCCGCCGGGGCAAGCCATCACTTCGACGAAGTGGTACTCCCGCTCGCCCCGCTGGATCCGCCTCAGGAGCTCTTCGGCGTTGGAGAGACCGTGGGCCACGGCGACCCGCACCGGGCGCCCGGCGATCTCGATCTCCGCCTCCCGCAGTCCCTCAAAGCCGCGCACCGGCCGCACCTCCAGCTCCTCCAGGGGCTCGCCGGCCAGCGCGAAGGAGACTGACCGGAGCGCCGCTTCCATGACGCCGCCGGTCACGCCGAAGATCTCGCCGGCGCCCGTCGACTCTCCCAGCGGGCTGTCGAAGTCAGCCTGCGGGGCCCCGCTGAGGTCGATCCCGGCCTGCCGCAGCATGGCGGCCAGCTCCCGGGTGGTGAGCACCACGTCTACGTCCCGGTAGCCCGAACTGTTCATCTCGGGTCTTTGCGCCTCGAACTTCTTCGCGGTGCAGGGCATCACGGAGACGGAAACGATGGTCTCCGGGTCGATGCCCGCTTGGCGGGCGTAGTAGGTCTTGATGACGGCTCCCATCATCTGCTGCGGGGACTTGCACGAGGAGACATGAGCCGCCAGCTCCGGATGGAAGTTTTCCATATAGTTGATCCATCCGGGGCTGCACGAGGTGATGAGCGGCAGCCGCTCCCCGCTTTTCAGCCGTTCGATGAACTCGTGCCCTTCCTCCACGATGGTCAGGTCGGCCGAGAACTGGGTGTCAAAGACGGCGTCGAATCCCAGCCGCTTGAGGGCGCCCACCATCTCCCGGGTGACGTCCGTCCCGGCCGGCAGGCCGAACTCCTCGCCCAAAGCCGCCCGCACCGCCGGGGCCACCTGCACCACCACGTGTTTGGCCGGATCGCTCAGCGCCTCAAAGACGCGGTCCGTGTCGTCCTTGACCACGATGGCGCCCACCGGGCACACCGCAGCGCACTGGCCGCAGAAGACGCACCGGGTGTACGCCAGGGGATCGCCGTAGGCCGGCCCCACCGCGGCTTCGATGCCCCTGTGGGCGTAGCCGATGGCGGCGACGCCCTGGACGTCCCGGCAGACCTTGACGCATCGCCCGCACAGGATGCACTTGGACGGGTCCCGGACCAGCGACGGGTTGGACGCGTCGACGGCCGGCACCGCCTTCTCGCGCCGGAACCGCGCGGGTCCTGCGTTGAGCCGGGCGGCCAGCCGCCGCAGCTCACAGGTGTCAGAGCGGGCGCAGGCGAGGCAGTCCTGCGGGTGCGCGGCGAGGATCAGCTCCACCACCATCCGCCGGGCATCCCGGACCGCCTTCGAATGGGTCCAGACAACCATCCCGTCGCTGGCCGGGCAGACGCACGCGGCGACCAGGGTCTTGGCTCCTTCCACTTCACAGACGCAGACCCGGCACGCCCCGCCGCCGCCCAGGGCGGGGTGGTGGCAGAGCGTCGGTATGTCAATGCCGATGCGCCTTGCCGCTTCGAGGATGGTCGCGCCCGGCTCCACCTCTACGGGTTGGCCGTCGATCAAGAGCCTCACGCGTTCCATAGCGAACACCTCTCCCAGCTGTGTACCGCGGGCCTGGCCCTCGCCCTCAGCGAGAAATCGCGCCCAAGCGGCACTCGGCGGCACACGCTCCGCACTTGATGCACTTGGACGGGTCGATGGCGTAGAGGGGGAGTCGCCGCCTGGCCCGCTCTTCGTCGCCCGCGGCCTTGGGGAGCTCCACGGGATAGATGGCCTCGGCCGGGCAGACCTTGACGCAGCGCCCGCACCCGCGGCACTTGTCCAGGTGGATCACGTAAGGCGCCAGCCCCTTGCAAACCCCCGCCGGGCAGCGCTTCTCCCGTACGTGCGCTTCGTACTCGTCCCGGAAGTAGCGCAGCGTGCTGAGGACCGGGTTGGGCGCCGTCTGACCCAGGCCGCAAAGGGACGTCTTCTTGATGGTCTCAGCCAGGCTCTCCAGGAGCGCGAGGTCGTCTTCCTCCCCCTCGCCCCGGGTGATGCGTTCGAGGATGTCGAGCATCGCCTTGGTCCCTTCGCGGCAGGGAACACACGTGCCGCACGACTCGTCCTGGGTGAACTGCAGGAAGAACTTGGCGACGTCGACCATACAGGTGTCCTCGTCCATGACGATGAGGCCGCCGGAGCCCATCATGGCGCCCAGGCTCACCAGGGAATCGTACTCCATGGGAACGTCCAGGTACTCCGCGGGGATGCAGCCGCCGGACGGCCCGCCCGTCTGGGCCGCCTTGAACTTCTTCCCCCCGGGAATGCCGCCGCCCACTTCGTAGATGATCTGCCGCAGGCTCGTCCCCATCGGCACTTCCACCAAGCCGGTGTGGTTGATTTTCCCGGCCAGGGCGAAAACTTTCGTCCCCGGGCTCCTCTCCGTCCCTATGCTCCGGAACCACCGGGGACCGTTGAGGATGATGGGGGCGATGTTCGCGAAGGTCTCCACGTTGTTGATGAGCGTCGGCTTTCCCCAGAGCCCGGCTTGGGCCGGAAAAGGCGGCCGCGGCCGGGGCATGCCCCGCTTCCCTTCGATGGAGGCGATCAGCGCGGTCTCCTCGCCGCAGACGAAGGCGCCGGCTCCCACCCGGATCTCGAGGTCGAAGTCGAAGCCGCTGCCGAGGATGTTCCTGCCCAGAAAGCCCCGCTCCCGGGCCTGGCCGATCGCGTAGCCCAAGCGTTCCACCGCGAGGGGGTACTCGGCCCGCACGTAGACGAATCCCTGGCTCGCACCGATGGCGTACCCCGCGAGGATCATCGCCTCGATGACGCTGTGGGGGTCGCCCTCCAAGACCGAGCGGTCCATGAAGGCTCCCGGGTCGCCTTCGTCGGCGTTGCACACCACGTACTTGGGGGTCCCTTCCGCCCGGGCCGCCAGCTCCCACTTGACGCCGGTGGGAAATCCGGCGCCGCCGCGCCCCCGAAGCCCCGACGCCTTCACCGCCTCGACCACCTCCGCCGGCGTCATGGCGGTCAGCGCCTTGGCCAGGGCTTCGTAGCCCCGGCGGGCGATGTACTCGTCGATGTTCCGCGGGTCCATCGCGCCGCAGTTGCGCAGGACCACACGGGTCTGCGCCCGGAAAAACCCGATCTCGTCCATCTTGGCCGCCGACTTCCCGCCGGCCTCCGGCGTGTGAAGGAGCCGCTCCACCGGCCGGCCCCACACCAGGTGCCGGGTGACGATGTCCGGCGCGTCCTCGGGCTTGACGCGCGCGTAGAAGGTGCCGTCGCTTTCGACGACCACCACCGGCCCTAGGTCACAGGATCCGACGCAGCCGGTCTCCACCACGTCAAACTGGCCGTCCAGCCCCGCTTCTTCGATCCGCTGGCGCAGCGCCTCCGCGAGGCGTTGGCACCCCGAGGAGATGCACCCTGCGCCGGCGCACACCAGCACTCGGCCCTTGCCGCGCATGGGACTTCCCCCTTGCCACTCTGCCTCTGAACCCAAGCCTTCCGGGCGGTGGACCCGGCGTATATGTGCTTGTGAGCACTATCACAATCAGGATCATAAGAAAGGGCCCACTCCGGTCGGCTGGTACTCTATTCGCTCCCGGTCCCGAAGTTCCTGCCGAAAAGTCAGACCATCCGGAGAAAAGCGCCTCTTCCCTTCAGCGGGAAGAGGCGCTTTCACCGTCGGCGAACAGCGCGTCGACGAACGCTGCGGAATCGAACTCCCGCAGGTCGTCCACCCCTTCCCCGACGCCGATGAGTTTCACCGGCAGTCCCAGTTCCCGGCTGACCGCGAGGATGACGCCCCCTTTGGCGGTGCCGTCCAGTTTGGTCAGGACCACTCCGGTGAGCGGCACCGCCTCCCGGAAAAGCCGCGCTTGGGACAGCGCGTTCTGGCCGGTGGCCCCGTCCACCACCAGGAGGGCTTCGTCGGGGTCGCGGCCCAGTTCCCGGGCGACGACGCGGTACACCTTGCCCAGTTCTTGCATGAGGTTGACCTTGGTCTGGAGCCGTCCCGCCGTGTCGATGAGCAGGACGTCGACGCCCCGGGCCTTCGCGGCTTGGACGGCGTCGTACGCCACGGCGGCGGGATCGCTGCCGGGCTGCTGCGCGACGAAGTCCGCTCCCGCCCGCTCGGCCCACACCCGCAGCTGGTCGATTGCGGCCGCCCGGAACGTGTCGCCCGCCCCGATCAAAACCCTTTTCCCTTCCCGGGCGAAGCGGGCGGCCAGTTTTCCGAGAGTGGTGGTCTTTCCCGCCCCGTTCACCCCCACCGCGAGGTACGTCAAGGGGCCTTCGCCCGCGGGCGTGAGGCGAAGCGGTTCGCTCCTCAAAACCGCCTTCATCTCCTGCGCGAGGAGCGGCGGCACTTCTTCGGCGTCCCGGATCCTGCGCTCGCTCACCTGCCGCCGCACGGCGTCCACGAGCTCGAGCGTGGTCTCCACCCCGACGTCCGCTTGGATGAGGACCTCCTCCAGCCGTTCAAAGAGCTGCTCGTCGACGGAGCTTCCGGCCAGCGCCTCCTTCACTTTCCCGATGAGCGCCGCCCGCGTCTTGGAAAGCCCGTCCCGAAGCCGTCCGAACCACGATTTCCGCTCGTCCTGCATGACCTCGTCTCCTTCTCCGGTCCTTCGCCTTCCGTCAAGAGCCCGGCCCGCCTCATGAGACAGTCTTGACGCGCTCAAGGTCCAGCGACACCAACGTCGACACGCCCGCCTCCTCCATCGTGACGCCGAAGAGGCTGTCCGCTCCTTCCATCGTGGTCTGGCGGTGCGTGATGACGAGAAACTGGGTCCGCGCGGCGTACTCCACCAGCAGCGCCCGGAACCGCTCCAGGTTGTGATCGTCCAAGGCGGCGTCGATCTCGTCCAGGACGCAGAAGGGGCTGGGCTTCACCTCCAGCAGTGCAAAGAGGAGGGCGATGGCTGCCAGCGCCTTCTCACCGCCGGAGAGGGCCAACAGGTTCTGGAGCCGCTTGCCGGGCGGCTGCACCACGATGTCGATCCCCGACTCCAGCGGGTCGTCGGGATCGGTAAAGAGCAAGTCCGCCTTGCCGCCGCCGAACAGGCGGGTGAAGGTGGCGGCAAAAGCCGCCCTCACTTTGGCGTAGACGTCCTGCAGCTTTTCCACGGACTCCCTGTCGATGCGGGCGATCACCTGGTCCAGCTTCTCTTTGGCCTCCAGGAGGTCATCTCGCTGGGCGGTGAGGAAGGCGTGGCGCTTTTTCACCTCTTCGTACTCTTCCACGCTGGCCAGGTTGACCGGCCCCATGGCGTCCAGCTCTTGCCGCAGGCGACGCACCTCCGCCTTCAGGGCGGCGGGATCCCCGGCGCCCTCTTGCGCGACCCGCCGCGCCGCATCGTGCGGATCGTCGACGCCCTGTTCCCGCAGGCGCTCGAGCGCCTGCTCCCGCGCGACCTCCGTCCGTTCCCTCTCGACCAGAAGGCGGGTCACCTCCTGGTGGGCCGCGGCCAGCCGGGCCTGGGCCTCCTTCGCCTTGGCCGACAAGGCGTCCAGCTCGTCCTTGACGGCCTTGCGCTGCCGCCGGAGTTCCTCCAGGCGGGACTCGCTCTCTTCTCGCTGCCTGCCCGCGGCCTGCGCCCGGGCCGCAGCCTCGTCCAGGCGCTCCTTGGCCTGCCGGCGCGCCCGGTGGAGCTCCGCGAGGCGGGCCTTCTCCTCCTCCACGGCCCGCTCCGCCTCGGCCAGTTCCGCCTGGAGACGGCGCTCTTCCCGCTCGCGCTGCTCCATCTCCTGCCTCAAAGCGTGTACTTCCAGCCTCAGCGCTTCGGCCTGACGGCGCGCCTCCTCCCGCGCTTCCCGCAGGGAGAGCACCTCCTGCTCCAGCCCCTCGATCTCCCGCCGGAGCTGGTCCTGCTTTTCGGCGAGCAGCGCCTGCTCCTGCTCGAGCGCGGCCGCCTCCTGTTCCCGCGCGGCCTGGTCGGCGTCAAACCGCTCGACGGTCTGCCGCAGCGCCTCCACGTCCCGCAGGGCGCGCGCGGCGTTGCGCTCGGCCTCCTTGACGTCCCGCTCCGCCGAGATCCGCTCGATCTCGATCCGGCGGCGGGCCTCCTCGGCCTCCTTCAACGAGCCCGCCAGGGCCATGGCCTTCTCTTCCAAAGCGGCTAGGCTCCGGACCAGCTGCTCTTCCCGCTCCTTCGCCTGGCCGATGGCCAGCGAGAGCTCCTCCAGTTGCCGCCCGCGGGCGATGAGGCCGTCGGAGCGGCCCGGCCGGCTGCCGCCGGTCATGGCGCCTTGAGGAACCACCAGATCGCCGTCGAGCGTGACGGCGCGGCTGACCCCCCTTACCCGCCGCGCGACGGCCATGGCCGCGTCCAGGTCCCGCGTCACCACCACCCGGCCCAACAGGTAATCCACCGCCGGGCGGCACGCCTCGTCCACCTCCACCAGGTCCGCGGCCACCCCCACGACGCCGGAGATCCCGTCCAGAGCCCGCCGGGCCTCCGGAGGCAGGGCCTGCGCTTTCAGCGTGTTCAACGGGAGGAACGTGGCCCGGCCGGCCCGGGTCTCCTTGAGATGGAGGATCGCCTGCTTGGCATCCTCGTCCCGCTCCGCGACGATGTACTGGGCGGCCCCGCCCAGCGCCACCTCGATCGCGGTCTCCAGCTCCCGGCTGACCCGGATCAGTTCCGCGACGGCGCCCAGCAGGCCCCATCCCCGCCGCCCGGCGGCGGCCAAAGCCTCCCGCACGCCCCGGTGATAGCCCTCCCGGGCGGCCTCCATCTCCGCGAGGGCCCGCCGTTCCGCGCTGAGTTCGTGGAGCTTGCCGCGCACCGAAGCCAGCGCCGCCTCGAGCCGCTCCCGCTCTGCGCGCAAACCGGCGGATTCCCCTTCGAGGCCGGCGATGCGCTCCCGCACCTCCCGGCCGGCGCGCTCCACTTCCGCGAGGCGGCGCTGCGCCTCTTCAAGGTGACGCTGCTCTTCCTGGAGCTCTTGGGTCAACTCCTCCAGGCGCTGCACCGCTTCGCTGCGAGCGTCTCCCCGGTGGGCCTCCTCGCGCCCGAGAGACGCCCGCAGGCTTTCGATTTGGACCAGGCGCTGCGAGACCCCGGCCAGCTCCCGGCGCTTCTGCTCCAGAGCGCGCGCCGTGTCCTCCGCCCGGCGGAAGGTGCCGGCCACCGCTTCCTCCAGCGCATGCAGCTCCCGCGCCTTGGGTGCCAGCTCCTCCCTGGCCCGGGCCAGCGCTTCCCGGGTCCGCTCCAATTCGGCGGAGAGGCGGGCTGCTCGCTCCCCGGCACTCTGGATGCGGCGATGAATCTCGGCCTCGTCCTCCCCGGCCCGCTCCAGAAGGGCCCGGGCCAGCTCTCCTTGGTGCTTCGCGTCCAGCTCGCTCCGGTGCAGTTCCTGAAGGCCCGCGTGAAGCCGCTCTATCTCCTCGTCCAGCGCGTCCACCGCGCCGCTCATCTCGGCCAGTTTGGACTCGAGGGCGCGCGCCGCGGCTTCTGCCTTGTCCCGGTGCTCTTCCCTCTCCCGCAGGGCCGCCGCCAGCTCGGCGGCCTTTCGCTCCAGTTCCAAGAGCTCGCCGACGAACAGCCGGATCTCGACCTCGCGCAGCCTCTCGGCCACCCGTTCATACGCCTTAGCCGCTTCCGCCTGGGCCGCCAGCGGGCCGAGGCGGGCTTCCACCTCGCCGATGATGTCGCCGAGGCGGACTAAGTGCTCCTCCGTCTGGGCGAGCTTGAGGAGAGCCTCCCGCTTTTTCACCCGGTACTTGCTGATGCCCGCCGCCTCTTCGAGAAAGGCACGCCGCTCCTCCGGCCGGGCGTTCAAGACGGCGTCCACCTCGCCCTGGCCGATGATGGAAAGCGACCCGCGCCCGAGCCCCGTGTCGAGAAACAGCTCCTGGATGTCCTTGAGGCGGCAGGGCGTGCGGTTGATGAAGAACTCGCTCTCTCCGGACCGGTAGACCCGGCGGGTGACGGTCACCTCGGAATATTCCAGGGGGATCTGCCCGCCGGTGTTGTCGAAGGTGAGGGAGACCTCCGCCATCCCCAGGGACTTCTTTCGCTCGCTCCCGGCGAAGATCACGTCTTCCAGACGGGTGCCCCGCAAGAGGCGCACGCTCTGTTCCCCGAGGACCCAGCGGATGGCGTCGGCGATGTTGCTCTTGCCGCTGCCGTTGGGGCCCACCACGGCCGCAATCCCTTTAGGCAGCTCCAGCGTGGTGCGCCCGGCGAAAGACTTGAACCCGTGCAGCGTGATGGACTTCAAGAACACCTGCGGCGCCTCCCGCAGACGAAGAGGTAAGCCGCCGTCCGGGCGGACGCACGTGCGGCGGCCGAACCCCGCCGGCCGCCGCACGCCGCGTCCCATTCACTTCGCCAGCCGCCCTCACACCCCTGCCGCCTCCTGCTCGAGGGAGAAGAGCTCTTCCCCGCAGACCGGCAGCTTCATGTAAAGATCCGTGCGCCGGCGCACCTTCATCGGGATCTGAGGGGAAAGCAGGGAGCCGTACGTGTCGACGAGCCGCTTGAGCTTGGCCTTTACCCGGGTGCGGGCGTTGTCTACCACTTTCGCCTTCACCCCGATGGCCCGTTCGATCTCGGAGCTGCTGTAGCCTCGCAGCAGGAGCGCGATGACGGTGTACTCCAGCACCGAGAGGTGGTTTCGGAGGAGGAGGTGAATGCGGTGGTCTGCGCTCTTCATTTCGAGCAGTTCCACCGGATCGACGCTGGGGTCGGCCAGCGGAAGGAGGTCCATCACCGTGCGGGTTTCGTCCGCGTTGACGTAGGCCTGCAGCGACACTGCCTGGTTGAGGGCCTTGTGCTTGTTGCCGTTGCACTGCTTGATCGCGTTGTACACCTTTCGGATGATGCACATGTAGGCGAAGGAGCTGAACTTGACGTCGAAGGCGTCGGGGCGGTACTCGTCGATCGCGGCCAGCAGCCCGATGAGACCCTCCTGCATCAGGTCGTCAAACTCCAGGAACGAGGCGTAGTGCCGTTTGACGATGTGCTTGACCATGGGCAGGTACTTGCGGACCAGCTCGTCCTTGGCCTGCGGATCGCCGCTGCGGATCCGGCGGATCAACACCAGGTCGCGCTGCTGGTTTCGATCCCCAAGCAACAAACTCCCCCCTGTCCAAGCCGAGGTTTGTACATCTATACGGCTTGTCTCGGGGGGATATGACTCGTGTGGGTTTTATTTCATCGTTGAAGGAGGGGTCCGAGGCCCGCCGCGCGGCGCCCCCGGACGGACGGCCCCGCTCAGCGGGGCCCCACGTGGAAGCGGATCGCCGTCCGCTCCTCGCCGTCAATGGTGATCTCGGAGAACGCCGGAACACACACCAGGTCGATGCCGGAAGGTGCGACGAAGCCCCGCGCGATCGCGATGGCTTTGATGGCTTGGTTGACGGCGCCCGCTCCCACCGCCTGCATTTGGACAGTGCCCTGAGCCCGCACGACTGCGGCGATAGCTCCCGCAACCGACTTGGGCTGTGAGTTGGACGAGACCTTGAGGATTTCCACGCACACTCCTCCTCCGTGTCGTATCCGTCTCAAACGGGCACGTGTGTCTCGTCGAGCAAGAGGCCGAGCCGACGGTTGAGGGCGGAGAGGACCGCCCGGGCAGCGGCCTCCACGGCGTCGCGGCGCACCGGGGCGCTGCCGGACAGCGGTTCTTCAGACCGGCCGTCGGCCAACGTGACCACACAGGCGATCACCGGCTGATGGCCCACGGAAAACCAGCCCACGTCCTCCACCACCACGTCCAGCCGACCGCCCGCCGTCTGCTTTACCCCGGCGGCCGCCGCCTCGGCGGCCAGCCGCAAGCGGTGCCGGGACGAGGCGGGCCCTTCGGCTGTCCCCAGGAAGACCGCGTCGCCCAAGCGCAGGGAGACCTCGGCCCTCGCCGTGCGCCCTTGAAGGCGATACGCCACGGCTTCCACCGACAGGCGCACTTCCGCGGCGGGCGCCGGCTCCACCTGAGCGACGCTGATCCGCCGGTGGTCGATGACGATGCCGAACCTCGCTACGAGACAGGTCTCCACGTCTCGGGCGATCTGCTTGGGATGGCGCGTGCTGTCGGCGAGGATGTGGACCTCTTCGGGATCGGCCGCCTCCCCGATCACCCGGGCGGACAGGACGCCCGAGATCAACTTGAGGGTCTCCTCCACGTGCACTCGATCGACCACGCCACCACTCCCTGCCGCTTCTGCCGTCCCTGCCGCGGGCGGGAAACGGCCCCGAGACGGCCTGCCGCGTGCCAGGTTTTGGCACCGTCACACTTCATTCTACACGAAATCCGCTGCGCAGCCAAGCAAGTATGGTACAATATTTTCATTCCGATAGTTAATTTTAGCTGAACTTCTGCGCGCCCGCGGGGAGCGATCGCCGTGGCAGAGCAGGTGCTGGAAAAGATCATCGCCCTCGTCCGCGCCCGCCCCACCATCACCGTGAGAGAACTCGCCCGGGAACTGGGGTTTTCTGAAGAGCGCTCCGTCTATTACTGGCTTCGCAAGGCAGGACACAAGGGGCTCAAGTCGCTGAAAGAGCAGGTGGTGTGGGCCGGACCGCCGGCCGCCGTCCGGGAAGAAGAGCGGCGCATGGCGGGGGACGCCGCCGGGCCCGGCGGCCAAGCGGTGCGGGAGCGCCCTGAGGAGCGGCGCCCTTTCACCGTGGTGGTCTCCACCCGCGCATACGAGCCGTGGATCAAAGCCGGCGACGAACTCTACATCGACCCGGCGGCATCGCCGGCCGGCGGCGACCTGGTCCTCGTCGACCTGCCCGGGGAAGGCGCGGCGCTGCGCCGGGCATATCCGGGACCATCCGCGCTGTGGCTGGTCCATCCCGCCGACCCCCGGGACGCTCTGGAACTGAGCCCGGCCCCCGGGCAGATCCGGGGCGTGGTGCTCCGTCTTGTGCGAGGCCGGCCTTGAGGCGCCGGAGGTCACCGAAGGGCGCCGCGGCCGGCGGTCACCGCCACTCCTCCGTGGCCTTCAAGGCCTGGCGGGCGGCTTCTTGTTCGGACTCCTTCTTCGAACGGCCCGTGCCACGGCCCAGCACTTTTCCCTCGTACAGCACCTCGCTGACGAACACCTTGTCGTGATCGGGGCCCGACTCGCTGACCAGCCGGTAGGTCGGCGTCTTTTTCGAAAGGGCCTGAAGCCGCTCCTGAAGCGCGCTCTTCGGGTCGACTTCGGCCTTGGGCCGGTCGAGGCCGGCCAGCTCGGGGGCGAGAGCGGAGAGGACGAACTTCCGGGCCGCGTCCCAGCCCGAGTCGAGGTACAGGGCGGCGGCCACCGCTTCAAAGGCGTCGCCCAGGACCGAGACCCGCTCCCGCCCTCCCGACTGCTCCTCGCCCTTTCCCAGGAGCAGGTGTTCCCCAAGGCACAGCCGGCGGGCGGCTTCGGCCAGGGATTCCGCACAGACCACGCTGGCTCGCATCTTGGCCAGCTCGCCTTCGCGCCGGTCGGGGAACTGTTGGTAGAGGCGCTCGGTCACCGCGAGCTGGACCACGGCGTCGCCCATAAACTCGAGGCGCTCGTTGTCCTCTCGCGCTCGCCCCTCTTCGTGGGCGTACGAGGAGTGGGTCAGCGCCCGCTCCAGGAGGGACTCGTCTCGAAACCCAAGCCGTTTGGCCAGTTCCTTCAAGCTCATGGGCCCCACCGCCGGTTACTCTCGATACCTCCGGAAGACCAGCACCGCGTTGTGACCGCCGAACCCGAAGGAGTTGGAGATGGCGATCTCCAGCTGGGCCGGCCGGGCCTGGTTCGGCACGTAGTCCAGGTCGCACTCGGGATCGGGGGTCTCGTAGTTGATGGTCGGGGGAATCACCTGCTCGGCCAGGGCCTTGCACGTCGCGATGGCCTCGACGCCGCCGGCAGCCCCCAGGAGGTGCCCCGTCATCGACTTGGTGGAGCTGACGGGGATCCTGTAGGCCGCCTCCTTGAACACGGCCTTGATGGCCATGGTCTCAAACTTGTCGTTGTACTCGGTGGAAGTGCCGTGGGCGTTGATGTAGTCCACGTCGCCCGGCTCCACCCCCGCGTCCTCCAGCGCGGCCAGCATGGCCCGGCGCGCCCCGTCACCCTCGGGCGCCGGCGCGGTGATGTGATAGGCGTCGCCCGTGGAGGCGTAGCCGATGATCTCCGCGTAAATCTTGGCCCCGCGCGCTTTGGCGTGTTCCAGCTCTTCCAGGATGAGAATCCCGGCCCCCTCCCCCAGGACAAACCCGTCCCGGTCCTTGTCGAAGGGGCGGCTGGCCCGTTCGGGCTCGTCGTTGCGGGTGGACAGCGTCCGGGCGGCGCAGAACCCCGCCATCGACAGGGCGCTGACCGCCGCTTCCGTCCCGCCCGTGATCATCACGTCCGCCTGGCCCCGCTGGATCACCTTGAACGCGTCCCCGATGGAGTGGGACCCCGAAGCGCAGGCGGTGACCGTGCAGGCGTTGTGGCCTTTCGCCCCCAGGAGGATCGACACCTGGCCCGCCGCCATGTCGGGGATCATCATCGGGACGAAGAACGGGCTGACCCGGTCGGGTCCCTTCTCAAAAAGGTTGCGGCACTGCTCTTCGAAAGTGTGGATTCCGCCGATCCCTGAGCCGATCAGGACGCCGACCCGTTCCCAATCGACGTTGTCGGAGATGCCCGCATCCTCGAGCGCCATGCGCGCCCCCGCCACGGCGAACTGGGCGAAGCGGTCCATCCTCCGGGCGTCTTTCTTGTCCATAAAGTCCGTGGGGTCGAAATCCTTCACCTCCGCCGCGATCCGCGTGGAAAACGCGGACGCGTCGAACTGGGTGATGGGGCCGACTCCCGACCTCCCTTGGACAAGCCCTTCCCAGAAGGCGTCGACGCCGAGTCCGAGCGGGGTGACCGCGCCCATTCCCGTGACGACGACACGTCTCTTCACCAGCGCTCACCTCCTCGCGACCGAGCGCGTTCGGTCGTGCTGCCGGGGAGGGCGTGCTGGGCCTTCCCGTGCGAAAGGCCCAGCACGGTTCCCCCGGATTCGCGACGTCATCCGAGCTTCTCTTTGATGTACCGGGCGGCGTCGCCCACCGTCCGGATCTTCTCGGCGTCTTCGTCGGGAATCTCCAAATCAAACTCCTCTTCAAACGCCATTACCAGTTCGACGATGTCCAGGGAGTCCGCCCCGAGGTCATCGACGAAGGACGCGTCCTCCGTCACCTCCTCGGCGTCGACGCCGAGCTGCTCGACCACCAGCTCCTTGACGCGATCCAAGACGTCCATGTCGTCACCTCCTTGCCAAGATTCCTCACATGGCCAGCCCGCCATCGACGACCAGGGTGTGCCCCGTGATGTACGATGCGTCGTCGCTGGCGAGAAATGCCACGCAACTCGCGACCTCTTCGGGACGCCCGATGCGCCCGAGAGGAATCTTTTCCGCCAAGCGCTCCTGCTGCTCTTTTGAGAGAGCGCCGGTCATGTCCGTCTCGATAAAGCCCGGCGCCACCGCGTTGACCGTGATGCCGCGGCTGGCCACTTCCCGGGCCAGGCTCTTGGTAAACCCGATGAGGGCCGCTTTGGAGGCGGCGTAGTTGGTCTGCCCGGGATTGCCGATGAGGCCGACGACGGAGGAAATGTTGATGATCCGGCCCCACCGCTTTTTCATCATGCCCCGGAGGACGCCTTTTGCCAAGCGGTACGCGCCTGTCAGGTTCACCCGGATCACCTCGTCCCACTCCTCGTCGCTCATCCGCAAGAGGAGGGTGTCCCGGGTGACCCCTGCGTTGTTGACGAGGATGTCGACCGCGCCCACCTGGTCTTCTACCTGGCGGAGCAGCTCCGCCACGCTCTCAGCGTCCGAGACTTCGAGGCGAAAACCGAAAGCCCTGGCACCGCCGGCCGCGATCTCGCGGGCCACCTCCGCCGCCCTGGCCGCGTCGCGGCCCGTGACGACGACGGTGGCTCCTTCCCGGGCCAAGCGCTCCGCCATGGCCTTGCCCAGGCCGCGCGTGGCCCCCGTCACCAGGGCGATTTTCCCCTCCAGCTTCATGGCGCCAAGCCCACCTCCTGCCGGAACTCCTCCAGAGTTTCCGGAGATTCGACGTTGAAGAGCCTGGCCGACCGTTCAATCCGGCGGATGAGCCCGGAAAGGACCCGGCCCGGCCCGATCTCCACGAACCCGTCGATCCCTGCGGCCCACATGTGGCGCACCGACTCCTCCCACCGCACCGGCGCGCTGACCTGGCGGGCCAGGGCCCGGCGGATCTCATCGGGGCGGGTCACCGGCGCCGCGGTGACGTTGCTGTAGACCGCAAACCGCGGCGCGGCAACGGGGATCGTCTCCAGCCACTGGGCCAGCTTCTCGCCGGCCGGCTCCAGGAGCGACGAGTGGAACGGCCCGCTCACCTTGAGCGGCTGCGCCCGCTTGGCGCCCCGGGCCAGGGCGGCTTCCATCAAAGCCTGGACGGCCCCGGTCTCGCCGGCGACCACCACCTGTCCCGGGCTGTTGTAAGTCGCCGGCTCCACGACCCCTGCGATCTCGCGGCACAGGCCCTCCACCGTCTCCCTGTCGAGCCCGAGGATCGCCGCCATCGTCCCTTCTCCCGGAGGGACCGCCTGTTCCATCAGCTCCCCGCGCAGGCGGACCGTGCGCACCGCGTCCCGGAAGGAGAGGGCGCCAGCGGCCACCAGCGCGCTGTACTCTCCCAGGGAATGGCCCGCCGCCAGCGCCGGCCGGAAGCCTTCGGCCTCCAACAGCCGGTAGACGGCGATGCTGGTCACCAGCAGAGCCGGCTGGGTGTTGCGGGTCAGAGTCAGCTCGTCCTCGGGTCCTTCAAAGCACAGCTTCGAGAGGGAGAATCCCAGGGTCTCATCGGCTTCGGCGAAGGTCTCGCGCACGATGGGATGCTGGTCGTACAGGGCTTTCCCCATCCCGACGTACTGCGAGCCCTGCCCCGGAAAGACGGCTGCAAGCTTAAGCACGCGGCACACGCTCCCCTGTCCACTGCAACACGCTGGCCGCCCACGTGAGCCCGCCGCCGAAACCGACGAGCACCACCAGGTCGCCCGGGGAGATCCTCCCCTGCTCCACCGCCTCGTCCAGGGCGATGGGGATCGATGCGGCCGAGGTATTGCCGTATTTATGCACGTTGGAGAACACCCGGTCTCCGCTGATGCCCAGCCGCTTCGCCGCGGCGTCGATGATCCGGATGTTCGCTTGGTGCGGGATGAACAGCCTCACGTCCTCGACGGCCACTCCGGCCCGCCGCACCGCCTCCAGGGCCGCTTCGGGCATCACCCGCACGGCAAACTTAAACACCTCGTTGCCGTCCATGCGGATGAACGTCCCCTCACGGCTCGCTGCACCGTTGACGGCCGCCTCGTTGGAGCGGTACGCCGGAACCGTCAGCTTCGGCCCGCCGCTGCCGTCGGCGCCCAGGTACGTCGAAAGGACGCCGCCCTCTTCTACAGGCCCGAGCACGCACGCCCCCGCGCCGTCGCCGAACAGCACGCAGGTGCTCCGGTCGGTATAGTCCGTCACGTGGCTCAGGAGGTCTGCGCCGATCACCAGCACCCTGCGGTAGGCGCCCGCTTCGATCCCCCTCGCCGCCACGTCGAGGCCGTAGACAAAGCCTGAGCAGGCGGCAGAGAGGTCGAACGCCCCGGCGCGCACCGCCCCGATCTTGTGCTGGACGATGCAGGCCGTCGGCGGGCAGAACATGTCCGGGGTGAGCGTCGCGACGATGATCAGGTCCAGCTCCTCAGGGTGCACGCCGGCCCGTTCCAGCGCCCGGCGGGCGGCCGCCGCGGCGTAGTCCGACGTCTTCTCACCGGGCTCCGAAATCCGCCGCTCCTTGATGCCCGTGCGGGTGGAGATCCACTCGTCCGACGTCTCCACCATCTTCTCCAGGTCGTGGTTGGTCAACACTCTCTCGGGCACCGCGGAGCCGACGCCCCAAATCCCTGCCCTGATCCTCTGGCTCACACTGCTCACCGCCCAATCTCGGTAATCCGCGCTGCGATGGCGCCCACGACGCCCTCTGCCGCTGACTCGCACGCCACCCGGATCGCATTCTTCACGGCCTTCTCGTTGGACGAGCCGTGGGAGATGATGCAGACGCCCTGCACTCCAAGGAGCGGCGCGCCGCCGTACTCCGTGTAGTCCATCTTGCGCCAAAGCTCCTTCAGGGCCGGGCGGAGCAAGAGCCCGCCCAGCCGGGTCCGAGTGCTGCGGGAGACGGCCTCCCGCAGCAGGTCAAAGATGACCGCTCCCATCCCTTCCGCGAACTTGAGCACCACGTTGCCCACGAAGCCGTCGCAGACCACCACGTCTGCCTTGCCGGCCAGGATGTCCCGGCCTTCCACGTTTCCGATGAAATTGAGGTCGTCCATGCCGGCCAGCAGGGGATACGCCTCGCGCACCAGCTCGCAGCCCTTTCCTTCCTCCTCGCCGTTGTTCAGCAGGCCCACCCTGGGCCGTTCGATGCCGAGGACCAGCTGGGCATAGAGGCTCCCCATCACTGCGAACTGGGCGAGGTTCCGGGGATGGCAGTCCACCTGGGCGCCGACGTCCAGCATGATGCAGGCGCCGTCCAGGGTGGGCAGCACCGCGCTGATGGCGGGCCGGTCGATGCCCTTGATCCGCCCCCATTCCAGGAAGGTGCAGGCCATCGCGGCGCCGGTGCTACCCGCGCTCACCAGGGCGTCGGCCTCTCCGGCCTTCACCAGGCGGGCCGCCACCACGATGGACGAATCCCGCTGCCGCCGTACGGCCTCCACCGGGTGGGCGTCCATGGCGATGACCTCCGACGCGTGGACGACGGAGACGTTGGCCGGCGCCTGGCTCGCCTCGGCCAGCGGCTTCAGCCGGCTCTCTTCCCCCACCAGGAGGATCTCCACGGGAAGCTCCCGGGCGGCCAGAACCGCGCCGCCCACGATGGCTTCGGGGGCGTGGTCGCCGCCCATGGCGTCCACGGCAATCCGCCAGCGGCGGGACTCCGAACACGCCTCTCTGCGGACAGCCGTCACGGGCGGGCGCCTCCCTGAAAGTCCCGCTCCAGGGCGAAGATGACCAATGTCGCCGAAAAGACCTTCTCGCCCTCCACCCGGCTCTCCACCCGCACGTACGACTTGTTCCCCTCCACTTTCTGAACCGTCGCCTTGGCGATGACGCGGTCGCCCACGCGAACGGGCCGGTGAAAACGCAGCCTCGCCGATCCCGTCAGGGCCACTTCGGCGTCGATGACCGCCACGGCCAGCGAGTTGGCCTGGGCGAAAAGATGGTGGCCGCGCACGATGCCGGTCCGCTTAAAACCCATCTCCGGCGTGGTCTCCAGGATGGAGATGCCGCCGGCTCCCAGCTCCAGATCGACCAGCTCGCCGGCGACCTCGGCCGGGATCAGCGACTTCAACCTGCCCTGGACCCGCTCCACCACCTGGCGGGCCCTGGCTCTCATCTCGGGCACGCCCAGTTCCAGGCGGTCCAGGCGGATGGTCTGCACGCTGACGTTGAGCCGTTTGGCCAGCATCTCGTCGGTGAGAAGCGGGTCTTCCCGGATCATCTCCTGGAGCTTTCGCTGGCGCTCGCTCTTGGACGATCTGGCGGCCATGTCCCAACCCCCGAAGGGAGCCGGTTTCCCGGCGCAAGTGGCTGAACCTGAAGCTAGTACCTAGGACTGCCACAAACTCATAATACCTGATACTAATCCATGCCAAGAAGGAACGGCCTGATGCGTCAGGCCGTTATCGACCGGGGCGCCGTTTAGCTTTCCGCCCCGGCCTGAAGCACCGTCCGCCCGGCGTAGGCGCCGCAGTGCGGGCACACCCGGTGCGGGAGCTTCGGCTGATGGCACTGAGGGCAGCGGCTCATCTCGGGAACGGCCGCTTTCCACGTCGAACGCCGCGTGCGGGTGCGGGCCTTCGAGTGTCTCCGTTTAGGGTTTGCCATCGAACTTCTCCTCCATCCATCGCCTCGCGGCGGAAAGTCAACGCAACCGATCTGAATCCAGCAGGTCCATCAGCGGGAGCAGCCTGGGATCGACGTCCCCTTGAGGACAGCCGCACGACCCCTTATTGAGGTTGGCGCCGCAGCGGGGGCAAATCCCCTTGCAGCCGGGCGTGCACAAGAGCTTTTGCGGCAGCGCCAGGAGCAGTTGATCCCGGACCAGTTCGTCGACGGAGAACGCATCGCCTTGGAACAGATTGGCGTCCTCCGGCTCGTCCGGGTCCTGAGCCGCCCGGCCGTCGATCCCCTCCTCGGCAGCGCCGGCCGCAGGGCGGAACTCCTCCTGCACCCTGTCGACCAGCTCGATGCGGAACGGCTCAAGACACCGGTCACATACGGCTGTCGCCGCCGCCCGCAGCGTCCCCTCGACAAGGTAGCCCTTCCCGGTATTGCTCACCCGGCCCGTGAAGTCCACCAGGCCCTCCAACCGGGCCCGGCTCGCGTCCCACGGCGATGAGAGGCTCTCCTGGAAGCTGAAGTCCAGGTGAGCGCCGCGCTTTGCCTTGATGCGGCCGATGTGGAGACGCATGCTTTCACCCCGACAATTATAGCGACGCGCCTTTCCGCCTGTCAAGGAATACTCCCTTTCGCCGGGGATGCCCATAGGGCGTCAGCGCGCCGCCAGCCAGATGCGGTCCACCGCGTACCCGGCCGCCGTGAGCACCGCCTTTTGGTGCTCGAGATCCACGGCGCCCGTGCGGTGAATGCGACTTCCGAGGAAGTGGATGCAGAAGTGCCCCGGAAAGCCGTTGTCCCCGATGGCCCCTTCGCCGTGGGGCATCCCGTTCATCGAAGCGGCGATGCGCCTCCCGTCCACCTCGACGATGATCGGCCGCCGCTCCCAGCTCCACCCGCCGTAAATTTCCCGCAGGATCTCTGCGTCCTCCGCGGTGAGCGGTTCGGTATCGGCGTGCAGCGTGCCGTAGTACCGCCTCACCTTGAAGCTCTTTCCTGTCCGGACGTCGGTGACCGTGGCCACCTTCAAAGGCGTGTAGATCTTTTTCGCCTCATCCCAGTGGAGCAGCTCCACCGGCGGCCGTGCCTCGCCGCCCCCTTCCGGGGCGGGAATCACCAGCACTTGGCCGGCCCGGATGCGGGAAGGATCGCCGATGCCGTTGGCCGCTGCGATGACCTCCACCGCCGCGCCGTAGCGGCGGGCCAGAAGCCACAAACTCTCTCCGGGCTGCACCACATGGGCGCGGGCCGTGCGGGCCGCAACTGCCTGCTCCAGCTCCGCCCACGTGCGCCGGCCCACGATGCCGTCCACCCCGAGGCCTCGCTCCGCCTGGAACCGGCGCACCGCTGCCTCGGTGGCCGGGCCGAAGATCCCGTCGGGCTGGAGCTCCAAAAAGCCCAACTGGTAAAGGAAGTGCTGGGCCAGCGCCACGTAAGGCCCCCTCGACCCGGCCTTGAGCGCATCCGCTGCCTCCGCGGGCGCGCGCCAGCTCGCGGGCAGGATACACAGCACAAAGAACCAGAGCGCCAGGGTGATGGGGCGCACCTGCGCCGCACGTCGTCTCATGTCGCCACCGCCTGTTTCCACCTCAATGACCGCCGGCCCCGGCGCGAATACGGCGGATATTTCGAAGGCCGAAACCCCTAATCCTCCACGGCTTCCAGCCGCCGGAGCGCCGCCAGCGCGTCCTCGAACGTGTCCACCGGGATGATCAGAAGGCTGCCGCCGTTCTTGACATCGTCAAGATTTCCCCTGGGGATGAGGAAGACGTCGGCTCCCGCGGCGGCGCTGGCGGCGATCTTCTGCGAGACTCCTCCCACAGGATGGACCGCGCCGCCGGCGTCCAGCTGGCCGGTGCCGGCGATCCTCCGGCGCGCCGGAACTCCGGCAGGATGGAGCTGGGCATAAACTTCCAGCGCCATCATCAACCCCGCCGAAGCCCCTACCACCGCCGCTTCGCCGGCATCCACCCCGGGCGGTTCCAAGAGTGCCTCCCCCACCCGAAGCCCTTCCTCGCCGGCCCGGCGGCCCAGGGCTCGCAAGGCCACGGCCACCGCCACTGCCCGGCTTTCGTCCATGTCCTGCTCCAGCTGCCGCCCGTACTCCTCCCATCCCGGGCCGTTCAGGCTCCCCCCGGGAGCAGGGATGAGCTCCACCAGGGGATCGAACGCGGCCCTCACCGCGTCCACTACGCCGGCCGGCCGCAGCCGGACCACGGCGTAGAGCAGGTTTTCCCGGCTCTGCCTCCCCTGGACCCGGACCAGCGACGCCGCCGGCCGCACCCATCCCGGCTCCACGGTGACGTAGCGGGCTGCGAGCCATTGGTTCGCGCCCAGCAGGATGCCCCCTGCTGCGAGAAGGCTCCAGAATACGGTCGATCTCCGGCCCATCACGCGCCCGCTTCCTCGCCTCCCGGGCGAAGCCACGCCTCGAACGCCCGCCGGCCCGCGGCGAACCACTCTTCGGCCCGGTGAAAGTCGAGAAGCCCGCCCACCGGCTCGTCTACCACCAGGAGCTGGCCGGCTCCGCCTTGGAAACGGCCCCACGCTCCGGCGGTCTCCCGGGCCAGTTCAAGAGCGGCGACGGAAAAACCGGGCGCCGGTCTCGCCGCGGCGCGGTCCGCCGCCCGGAACTCCACCACCAGCAGTCGCTTCCCCTCGAAGCGACCCCGGTCCAAGGGCCAAGCAGCGCCGCCGTCCACCAGCCTCCGGCCGTCCTGCTCCAGCGGCTCGAAAAGCCCGGGCACGGCGACGCTGGCACGGACGGCCCGGGCCACGCTGCCCTGATCCATCCAAACCGCTTTCCCGCTGCCGTCCTCGACGGCCACCACGGCGATGGGCCGGCGCAGGTCAGAAAAAGACGCGCCCCGGGTCAGCACGTTGAGCGCCGTCAAGAGCGGGTCAGCGCTGGCCAGATCCCGGGCCACTGCGAACCGGTGCCACGGAAGGCGCGCCAGCACCCTGGCGGCGAACTCGAGGTCGGGGCCTGCCGCCCACAGGGCGGCCGCCAGGGCGCCTGTGTTTACCCCCACCACCAGGCCCACCGGCACGTTCCGCTCTCTCAAGGAACAGAGCACCCCGAGCCCGGCCAGGGCCGGCGCGAGCCCCGGGCCCAGCAGGACTGTCAACGACGGATCGGCCAACCGCGGCACCTCCCACCCTTTCACATAACCCGCTCGCCCCGTCCATAAGTTGTACGGGCGGCGGATGCCCCGCCCTAGAAGCTCATCGCCCGCGCGCCTCCTCGGCGCGCCGCCGGGTCCGTGAGGAGGAGTGCGCCTTGAGCGCCCCGATGGCCCCGTCCCGCAGCGGGTCGTATCTGGCAGCCTTCTTCGGCGTCGCCGTCACCATCGCTTTCGTCGCCTTTCCCGAGGCCGCCTTTGAAGCGTCCCTGGCAGGGCTGCGGCTCTGGCTCGACGTGGTCCTGCCGGCCCTCCTGCCCTTCTTTGCCATGTCGGAGATCCTCATGGGGCTCGGGGTGATTCACGCGGTGGGCGTCCTCCTCGAACCGCTGATGCGGCCGGTCTTCCGCATCCCGGGCGTCGGGGGATTCGCCGTGGCCATGGGCCTGGCCTCGGGGTATCCCCTGGGAGCCAAGATCTCCGGCCGCATCCGCAGGGACGGCCTCTGCACCCGGGAGGAAGGCGAGCGGCTGGTCGCGTTCGCCAACACGGCCGACCCCCTCTTCATGGCGGGAGCGGTCGCGGTGGGGATGTTCGGCCAGGTGGAGCTGGGCGCCGTCCTGGCCCTCGCCCACTACATCGCTGCCGTCCTGGTGGGCTTCGCCATGCGCTTCCACGCGGGCGGCCGCATGGCGGCCCAAAGCGGAGCGCCCCAGGGGGGCCTCTTCCGGCGCGCACTGGACGCCCTGGTGCGAGCGAGGCAGAGCGACGCCCGGCCCTTCGGCCAGCTCATCCGAGACGCCGTCACCGAGTCGGTGAACGCGATGCTCTTCGTCGGCGGCTGCATCATGATGTTCTCCGTGCTCATCCGGGTCCTGGGTGATGCCGGCCTCATCGGCACGCTGGCCGCGGCCGCGGGCCGCCTCCTGCCTTGGGCCGGTCTCGACCCCGACCTGGCGCTGGCCCTGATCAAGGGGGCGTTTGAGATCACCATCGGTGCGCAGGAAGCCAGCCAGGCCGCCGCCCCGCTGCTGCACCGGGCGATGGCTGCCAGCTTCATCACGGGCTGGAGCGGGTTTTCGGTCCACGCACAGGTCGCGGCCATGGTCCACGGGACCGACATCCGCATCGGGCCGTATCTGTTGGCCCGCTTGGGCCACGGGATCCTGGCCGCGGCGGCGACGGGGCTCCTGATGCCCCTCATGGAAAGCCGCTGGACCGCCGCAGAGACCGCCGCGGCGGCAGGCGCCGCGGCGGCCGGCAGCGCCGGCTTCATGCCCTTCCTCCAGGTTTGGGGCAGCGTGACCGTGATGGGCGCGCTCCTCCTGGCGGCGATGCTGGCCGCGTCGCTCGTCCTCCATGCGTGCCGGCGGGTGGTCATCATCCGCATCCGCTGATGCGCCCCCCGCCGGCGCCGCTATTTCTGCAGGCTTTCCCGTCCCTGCCTCACCACGGCCATGGTCCGCTCCAAGGCCTCTTCCAGGCTCGCGAGGACGCGCTCGGCGTACGCCGCCGCCTCTTGCTGCAGCTCCTTCGCCTGCTGGCGGGCCTCCTCCAGGATGCGCTCCGCCTCCTCCCGCGCCCTCTTTACGATCTCGCTTTCGCTGACCATCTTGGCGGCGTACTCTTCCGCCTGCAGGAGGATGCGCTCCGCCTCCTCCTGGCTTTCCTTCAACATCCGGTCCTTTTCCGACGCAAGCCACTCGGCCCGCTTCACTTCTTCGGGAAGGGCGTTGCGAATCTTTTCGATCAGGTCCAGTGCGTCTTCGGTGTCGACCAGGCTCTTGCCGGTGAGCGGGATTTCGGTCGCGGAGCCGATCAGCTGATCGAGGCGGTCCAACAAGAGGACGAGATTCATGCGGTTCACGGGGGTTCAGACCCCTCCCTTTTGCGAGAATCGCTCCCTTAAACGGCGGGCGACGCACGGAGGGACCCAGGCGTCCACGGGCCCGCCCATGCTCGCCACCTCCCGGACGATGCTGGAGCTCAGGAACGAGTACTCCGTGCTGGTCATGAGGTAGACCATTTCAATGTCCGGGTCGAGGCGGTTGTTCGCGGTGGCCATTTTGAACTCCGCTTCAAAGTCGCTCACCGCGCGCAGCCCCCGCACCATCGCGATGGCGCCTCGAGAACGGGCGTACTCGACGGCGAGCCCGTCGAAGGTCTCGCAGACCACCCCGGGCATTCCCTCCGTCGCCTCTTTGATCATCTCGAGCCGCTCCTCAGCGGAGAACAGGGCCCGTTTCTCTGAGTTTTTCAACACCGCGACGTACACCCGGTCGAACAGGCGCGTCGCCCGCCGCAGGATGTCCAGATGCCCATTGGTGATGGGATCAAAGCTGCCCGGATAAATCGCGGCGCGCATTGGCATCATCCACTCTGAAAGAAGCTGACAACGGTGTCGTGATACACCTTTTCCCGAATCAAGCTCAACTTCTCCAGAGCCGGAGGTATCTCCTCTTTCGGGCTCCGCTCCACCGCGACCCATCCCCCGGCAGCCACCAGGCCCGATTGGGAGAGCCACTCCAGCGTCGGCCGGACCAGTCCCTGCCCGTACGGAGGATCGAGAAACACCAGGTCGAAGCGGTCGAACGCCCCGGGGAGCGGCAGGCGGGGCGGGACCCGGGAGACCAGCACCCGCGCGGCCTCGGACAGCCGGCACCGCTCGAGATTCTCCTTGACCAGGCGCGCGACCTTTGGGTCCTTCTCGACGAAGAGGGCCCGGGCCGCGCCGCGGCTTAGCGCTTCGATGCCCAGGGCACCCGTCCCTGCAAAGAGGTCCAGGACCACGGCGTCGACCACCCTGGCCCCCAGCACGTTGAAAAGGCTCTCCTTCACCCGGTCCGCGGTGGGCCGGGTCTCATCCCCTTTGGGGACTTTGAGCCGGACGCCCCGGGCGCTCCCGGCGATCACCCTGACCACGGGCGGCCACCTCCTCCCGCTCCCCCGTCCAGCGCGGCCCGGGCCTCCTCCCGGGCGGCCGCAGCCAGGTCCAGGTCCTTGGGGAACTCCGCGGCGAGAAACTCCAGCGGGCCCGCCTGCTTCACGCCGGCCAATTCTCCCGGCCCTCTCAGCGCCAGATCCATCTCGGCGATGGCAAAGCCGTCGTCCGTCTTGCGCAGCGCGTCGATGCGCCGCTTCGCCGCCTCGGTCTGGGGATCCGCGACCAGCAGGCAGTAGGAGGCGTACGGCCCCCGCCCCACTCGGCCCCGCAGCTGGTGGAGCTGGGCCAGGCCAAAGCGGTCCGCACCCTCCACCACCATCACCGAAGCGCGCGGCACGTCCACTCCCACCTCAACCACCGTGGTGGCGACCAGAACGTCCGTCTCGCCCCGGGCGAAACGGGCCATGACGGCCTCCTGCTCCGCCGGCCTCATTTGGCCGTGGAGAAGGCCCACCCGCACGCCCCGCAGCCACGTCGCGGCCAGCTCCTCCGCCTGGACCACGGCCGACTCCGCGTCCTCGTCGTCCCCGCCGGCATGGACCCGCGGGAAGACCACGTACGCCTGGCGTCCTTGCTCCACTTCCCGCCGGACAAAAGCGTACACCTTCTCTCTGTCCCGCGGGTGGATCCAGCGGGTATCGACGGGCTTGCGCCCCGGCGGCTTTTCGTCCAGCGCGATGAGCTCCAGGTCCGCGTAGAGGGTGAGCGCCAGCGTCCGCGGGATGGGGGTGGCGCTCATCAGGAGGAGATGGCCGGGCCCTTTGTCAGAGAGCCGCTCCCGCTGTTCCACGCCGAAGCGGTGCTGCTCGTCCACCACTCCCACGGCGAACCGGGGCATGGCGATCTCCGAGGACAAAAGGGCGTGCGTGCCCACCACGACGCGCGGCTCTCCCGCTTCGAGGCGGGCCACGACCTCCCGCCGCTGTGCGGGGGTCACGCCGGACACCAGCAGGTCTATTTCGATTCCCCAGGGGGCCAGGAGGCCGGCGAGGTTGTTCGCATGCTGCTCCGCGAGGAGGCGGGTGGGCGCCATGATGGCCGCCTGGTACCCGGAAAGGACGGCGCGGGCGGCCATGTACGCCGCGACCACGGTCTTGCCCGAGCCCACGTCGCCCTGGAGCAGCGCTGACGTCGCGTGGGGCTGCTCCAGCATCTCCGAACAGCGTTCGATGGCCCGCCGCTGCGCCCCGGTGAGCGCGAAGGGCAGGCGGGCCTCGTACTCCTCAGGCGGCAGCGCCTCGCGCGGGCAGCGCGGCGCCCGGGTCGTCTCCCGCGCGCGAGCCGCCGCCATCATCTCCAGCAGCAGGCGGTAGAGCTCCTCGAAGGCCAGCCGCCGGCGCCCGGCCTCCACGTCTTCGAGGCTTTCCGGCCGGTGGAGCTTCTCAAACGCCTCGGCCAGGCCGATGAGGCCCCGGCGGCGGCGAGTCGCCTCGGACAGCGTTTCCGCGGGCGGGCGGTGGTCGAGGACCCAGTGGATCCACCGCCTGAGCTGCGCCTGGCTCAAGCCCTGTCCCGCGGGGTAGACCGGGTGCGGCGCCAGCGAGATCCCCGTTCCCGCTGCCGCCGGGACTTCTTCCCACTGAGGGTTCTGGATCTCAGGGCCCCGGGGGGTCCACCGCACTTTGCCCCAGGCGGCAATCCGCCGCCCTTCCCGCACCGGAGGGCGGGCCGCCCGCTTTCCCCGGGGCCCCTGGAAGAACCACACCAGGCCGATGCGGCCGGTCTCGTCCCGCAGCACGGCCTCGACGATGTACAGGCCGCGCCGGCGGCTCTCCCGCACCCCGGCCCGCTCCACCACCCCGACGACGGTCGCCGTCTCCCCGTCCCGGACCGAGCGGATGGCGGTAACGCCGCCGCGGTCGATGTAGCGCCTCGGGAGGTGCTCCAGAAGCTGCCGCTGGCTGGTGATCCCCAGCCGCCGCAGCTTCTCCAGGGAGGCGCGCCCCAGTCCCGGGATCTCCAGGAGATCACCGGCCAAACGCAACCACACCGAGGGTGCCGGGCCCGGCGTGAGTCCCCACGGTCGGTCCCAACTGCTGGATGTAGAAACGCGCTCCCCCGTACCGCTGGCTGAGGCGCGCTGCGAGCTCCTCGGCCTCTGCAGCGGCCGCCGCGTGCATCACGGCCCCCATCTCCAGTCTTTCCGGGGGCACCTCCTCCACCAGCCGGTCCAGGAGCCGCTCCAGCGCCTTCGCCTTCCCGCGCGCCTTCTCCACCGGCGCGACGATGCCGTCCTCCACCGTCAGGAGCGGTTTGACGTTGAGGATGCCGCCCACCAGCGCCTGGGCCTTGCCGATCCGCCCGTTCCGGTGCAGGTATTCCAGGGTATCGACCACAAACAGGATCCGGACGTTCGCGATGCGCTGCCGGACTTGGGCCAGGATCTCTTTGTACTCTTTCCCTTCCGCCGCGGCCTTCGCCGCTTCGACCACCATCAGGCCCAGGCCCAAGGAGACGGAGCGGGTGTCCACCACCTCGATGACCCGGTCGTCGAACTGCCTCGCGGCCAGGGCCGCCGACTGGTGCGTGCCGCTCAGCCGGCTGGAGATGTGAAGCGACAGGATGACGTCGCCGGGCTGCGAGATCTCCCGGTAGACATCGGCGAACGCCGCGGGCGACGGCTGGGACGTGCGCGGCATGGCGGCACCGCCGGCGAGCTTCGCGTAGAACTCATCCCGGTCGAGGTCCACCCCGTCCCGGTATTCCTCTTCCCCGAAGTGCACCGTGAGGGGGACGACGTGAACCCGTCCCGCGACACCCGTTTCCGCAAGAAACTCCGGCGTCAAATCGGACGTGGAATCGGTGACGACGTGAATCACGGCCCATCCTCCTTCGCCGCTCCCGCGGCCCTTCATTCCACGGCGATGTAGTAAAGGTAAAGAGGCTGCCCGCCGTAGTAGGCCTCCACCTCGCAGCCGGGAAACCTCTCCGCGACCTGCGCCCGGTGCGCCTCGGCCTCCTCGGCGCTGACTTCCTCGCCGTAGTACAGCGTCACGATGGAGCCCTTGCCCGGATTGAGCCGCTCCAGCGCCTGGACCACGACGTGGTCCACTGCGTCGCCCGAGGCCAGGAGCGCGCCGTCGCTCACTGCGATCACCTCGCCCTCCCGTACCGACGCGGTGCCGATCTTGGCATCCCGGGCCGCCCGGGTGACCTCCACGGTTCGCACCCCGGCCATGGCCTGGCGCATCTTCTCCGCGACGGCTTCCGGCGACTGCGCGGGATCGAAGTCGAAGGTGGCCGCGACCCCTTGCGGGGCGGACGTCGTGGGCACGACGGTCACCGGAACCCGGGTCAAAGTGGAAGCCTGCTCGGCCGTGAGGACGATGTTCTTATTGTTGGGCAGGAGGATCACATGTTTGGCCCCGGTGGCTTCGATCGCGTCGGCCAGCTCGCCGGCGCTGGGGTTCATGCTCTGGCCCCCCGGGACCACGCGGGAAACCCCCTGGCTCAGGAAAAGCTCTTCAAAACCCTTTCCCGGCGCGACGGCCACCACCGCCACCCCGGCCGGCGCCTTGCCGTTCCTCGCAGCCAGGCCGCCCTGTCCCTCTTTCTCCCTCACGTGCTGGCGGTTTTGTTCTTTCATATTGGAGATGCTGATCGACGAAAGCTCGCCCATGTCACAGGCGATCTCCAGCGCCCGCCCGGGGCGGTTGGTGTGGAGGTGCACCTTGACGATGTGCGGGTTCCCCACGACGATGAGGGAGTCGCCGAGAGGGGTGAGAGCCTGCTTGAGCGCCTCGAGACTGAGGTTCTCTCCTTTCACGAGAAACTCGGTGCAGTAGGCGTACTCGATGTCGGAAAGCTCGATCGCGTCCCGGTGGTGGGAATCGCCGGCCCGCTCCCGGATCTCCGGCGCCGCCGCGCCGTTGCTGTGCCCGTTGGCCAGCGTCTCCGCGCCCACCGGCTGCTCGCCCCTGAGCACGGCCAGGGCGCCGCGCAGGGCGACCACAAACCCCTCCCCGCCGGCGTCCACCACGCCGGCTTCGCTCAGGACATCGAGGAGCAGCGGCGTCTCCTCGAGCGCCACCTCGGCGGCGGAGAGCGCCCGTTCAAAGACCGTCACCAGGTCGCAGCCGTCCTCGGCGGCGGCCATGGCAGCTTCCGCCCACCGCCTGCCTACGGTGAGGATCGTGCCCTCTTTCGGTTCGTGAACCGCCGCGTACGCGGCACTGGAGGCGCTGGCAAAGGCGCGCGCCACCTCGAGCGGGCCGGCGCTCTCGAGACCTTTCAATTCCAAGGCGAACCCGTAGAAAAACTGTGATACGATGGTCCCGGAGTTGCCGCGGGCCCCGCGGAGCGCGCCGTAGGCCATGGCCTCGGCGACCTGCCCGAGATCTCCGCCTGCCCGGGCGGCTTCCAGCGCCGACCGGACCGTCAGGATCATGTTGCTGGCAGTGTCCCCGTCGGGGACGGGGAACACGTTGAGGGCGTTGATGCGTCGTTCGTCCTTTTGGAGCTGGATGAGGGCGGCCTGCACCATGGCGATGGCCAGATCGCCCGTGAGGCTGTTCACCTGAGCACCTCCGTCGCCTTCAAGGTAAAACTATCCGGGATTATTCTGCGTCTCCATAAACTTTCCTCCGGGACTTGGACACCTTCATAGACAGCGCAGAACGCAGCATGCTATAATGAAAAGGATTGTCCGATACGGTTATGCCTGACCCATGGCTTTGGGAACTTTGCGTCGGTGGGAGGAATCGCCGTGGCAAGACGCTGTGTGGTCTGCGACAAAGGAACGACGACCGGGTTCGCGGTCGCCCACTCCAACCGGGCGACCAAGCGGAAGTGGTACCCCAACCTGCAGAGGATCCGCATCGTCCTCGACGGGCGGACGAGGCGCGCCTACGTCTGCACTCGCTGTTTGAAGTCGGGAAAGGTGGAGCGGGCGGTCTGAACCTCAGCCGCCCGCTCCGCATAGGACCGGCCGCCTTTCAAGCGTCCGCTCGGTCACCCGGAGCACCAGCCGTTTCAGCGACTCGTGGGTGACGTGGTCCAAAGAGCCCAGCCAACCTGCGGGCCAGCGGGGAAGCCCCAGCACCGCCTCGCACAGCGCGGGCAAGGCCTCCAGGCGGCAGTCGACCAGGACGAGATCGGCCCGGCCCTCGACCAGCTCCTGGTGAAAGTGAACCGACGCCCTTTCCAGCGCGCGGGGGTCGCCGGGGATCACCACGAGGCACGCCGCGCCGGGGAGGGTATGGGCCGAAACCCTGCACATGAGGGCTTTTCCAGCGCCGGGATTGAGGCACACCACCTCCCATCCGGCTGCCTCCCCCGTCCCCAGCTCCTCTTGGAACCGGGCGGTGATCCTCGCCGCCCAGCGGGCCGCGCCCCAGTCGACCACTGCCAGGAGCGGGCGAACGGACGCAGCGGTCTCCTTCACTCCTTCCATTCCCTACTGCGCTCCGCGCCTTCGACCGGAATGGAGGAAGGCGGCGAACGCCTCGCTTCGCCGCGGCGGTCGATCCTCTCTCCCGTCGCGGCCAAGCCCTCAGCGCCGCCGCCCATCCCCGCAAGGCGTTTCCTTTGCATTTCCCGGCGAAGCGCCGGTGCCAGGCCCTCCAGGATCTCTGCGGTTGACTCAGGGGACATCATCCACGCCCCAGAAGGTGCCACCAGCCATGCCCATGAGGGAGTAGTTTTTTAAGATATAGTGATGACGCTTCAGCAAGCAGTCGGAACGGCCGGCCCCTGGCCGGCGATAGGCTCTCTGCCCGGGATCCCCCCTCTCTCCTTGGCGTCAGAGATCGCGGAGGAGTCCTTGCGCCTTGAGTATACGACAGGAAAATGTTTCCAGTCAAGTATAATTTGACAATGTGTCCACTATTCTTGAATGTTACACGCGCAAGAGCTGCACCATGCAGGAGGCCCCCCGTGTGGAGCCGCCCGGGAGTTCTCTCGTCTCGCCCTCCGTCGAACCCCGCCGGGACAATAGGGGTCAGGGTTTCTCCCGCCGCACGGCGCCGGACCTACCCGCGGGCCGCGCGGCGCAGCGCTTCGATGGCGGCCGCACGGTCGGCTTCCCGGAAGACGGCTGTACCCGCCACCAGGGCAGTCGCTCCCGCCCGGACCGCGGGACCGGCCGTCGTCCGGTCAATCCCCCCGTCCACTTCCAGCTCAAGGTCGTGAATACCCATGCGCTCCGCCAGCAGGCGGACCTCGCCCAGCTTCGCGAGGGTCTCCGGGAGAAAGCGCTGCCCGCCGAATCCGGGGTTGACGGTCATCACCAGGACGAGATCGACCAAATGAAGCACCGGTTGGACCGCGCTGGCAGGCGTCGCCGGGTTGATGGCCACACCGGCTTTCACGCCCAGGTCGCGAATGGCGCTGAGCGTCCGGTGAAGGTGACGGCACGCTTCCGCGTGCACGGTGATCCGGTCGGCCCCCGCCTCCTTAAAGCGTTCCAGGTACGGATCGGGCTCCAGGACCATGAGGTGGACGTCGAAAAAAAGGGGCGAGATTTCCCGGACCGCCTTCACCACGTCGGGACCGAACGAGATGTTGGGGACGAAGTGCCCGTCCATAATGTCCAGGTGCAGCCAGTCGGCCGTGCGGACCGACTCCACCTCGGAGGCCAGGCGGGCAAAGTCGGCCGCCAGGATTGAAGGGGCGATCTTTACCACGTTCAGTACCGCCTTTCGAAGGCTTCGCTCACTTCCTGCAGGATCCGCAGGTACCTGCGATACCTGCCCTCGTCGAGGCTCCCTTCCTCCACCGCCTGCCGGACCGCACAGCCGGGTTCCCGCTGGTGCAGGCAGCCGCTGAAACGGCATCCGCCGGCGAACCGCTGAAGGTCGGGAAAGAGCCCGGGGAGCTCCCGGGGATCCATCGGGCCGAAAGAAAGGTTGGAAAAGCCCGGGGAATCCGCGATCCAGCCGCGCTCGCCCAGCCGCAGCAGCGAGACGTGACGGGTGGTATGCCGTCCCCTGTCCGTCTTGCGGCTCACTTCGCCGGTGCGCAGTGCGGCACCGGGAACCAGCGCGTTGAGCAGGCTCGATTTGCCCACGCCCGAGGGACCCGCCAGGATGGAAACCCGGGACGAAAGGGCCTCCCGGAGTGCCTCGATCCCCTGGCCCGCGGGGGCGGAGGTGACGAAGACGGGGTAACCCGCCGCCTCGTAAGGGGTGGAGATCCGGCTCGCCTCTTGGGAGTCCACCAGATCCGCCTTGGTCAACACCACGAGCCCGTCGAGGCCCGCTCGCGACGCGACCGCCAGGATCCGGTCCGCAAGATCCAGGGACGGCTCGGGGCGCGCCAGCGACATCACCACCACCGCAGTGTCGACGTTGGCCACAGGAGGGCGGAAAAGGAAGGTCGACCGGGGTGCCACCTCTTCGATCACGCCCTGGTCCGGGCCGGTCAAGGCCACCGTCACCAGATCCCCCGTGACCAGGCTGCCCCTCTGCTTGAGCCTGCCCCGGGCCCGGCACAACACTTCCGCGCCCGGTTCGATCCAGACGGTGTGGTAATCGCCGACGCTGCGGATCACCCGGCCGTGAAACCGTTCCATAGACTCCTGGATCAGCGACCTCCTCCAGCGCCCGGCCGCGTCAATTCGTCGTCCATCTGAGGCACGCCGTCGAACCAGACCTGGATCCGGGCCGTGTCACCCCGGAGCTTCACCGTGTGGTTGAACCGGCTCCCTCCCCGGGCCACCTCGCGGTAGACCACGCGCGTGCCCCAATCGTCGGTGACCAGGATCACCACTTCCTGCGGCGGTCCCTCCGGAACGTTGATGAAGATCGACTTCTCCCAGTTCTTGTCCTCTACCTCGGCCGGCGCCGCAGCTTCGGGGCCCTCGGACTGCGCCACGGCGTACGCCAGGGAGTACGGGTAGCCCACCTCTACCACTTCGCCCGGCCGGGGATTCTGGTCGATGACGTCACCCTCCCGTGCGGTGGGGTGCGGCTCCGGGTGGAGCTGACCGCGCACCAGCCCGGCCGCCTCAAGGCGCGCTTGGGCCTCCTCCAGGGGAAGGCCGCGCACGTCGGGTGTCGTCACCGTCTGCTGCGGCTGGCTTCCCCGCGCCACGACGATGTCGACGGCGCTGCCGGCCTCAAGGCGCGCCTGTGCGGGAGGGTCCTGCGCGATCACCGTATTGGGCGGGAGGTTGGGGTTGTACTCCTCCCGGATCTCGCCCATCACCAGTTTCTGCTGGGTGATGAGAAGCTGCGCTTCGATCTTGGGAAGCCCCACCACGTCAGGGACCACCACGTATTCGGGACCCCGGCTCACCGTGATTTTCACTTCCCGGCCCATCCGCACCATGTGGTTGGCCTCCGGATCTTGGCGCACGATCCGCCCGGCGGCCACGTCCCGGCTGTACACGTCCGTCACTTCCGGGGAGAGCCTCAGGCCCACCGCGTCGAGGAGGCTCTTGGCCTCCGCCGGCTCGAGACCCACAATGTCGGGGACCCGCACGACCTCGGGGAAAATGAGGTCCGGCAGAATCTGCGCGGCCCAGATCACACCGGCGAAAAAGGAGATGAAGAGAATCGATAAGACCAAGAGCTTGCGGCCCCGTCCCTTCGGTCTCTTCTGCCTCTTGGTCATCGGCGGTCCATCCTCCCTAGGGCGGCGGATCAGCGTTTTTTCGTCTTCGTCGACGGCGGCGATCACTTGGGTCGCTTGGTCCGCAAACCCGTCACCCGCGCTCTTCCCCTCGAGCCCGGCGCCGGCCGTCTCCGCCACCTCCCGGAGGTCGCGGATGAGCTGCTCGGCGCTGAGGTAGCGGTCCTCCTTCTTCTTTTCCAGCATCTTAAGGACGATCCGCTCAAGTCGCGGATCGACGCCCGGCTGGAGCTGGCGAGGAGGGACCGGCGGCTCCGAAAGGTGCTTGATCGCCACCGCCACCGGGTTCTCGCCGCTGAACGGCAGCCGTCCGGTCACCATTTCATAGAGGACGACGCCCAGCGAGTAGAGGTCGGAAGCGCTGTCCACGGTATCGCCCCGGGCCTGTTCCGGGGAGAAATAATGAACAGAGCCGATCACCGTACCCGTCTGGGTCAGTGAGGCGGCGCTGGCGGCCTGGGCGATGCCGAAGTCGGTCACCTTCACCTCGTCCTCGCCCGTGATGAGGATGTTGTGGGGTTTGATGTCCCGGTGCACCAGCTGCTGGCGGTGGGCCGCATCCAGCGCTTTGGCAATCTGAAGGGCGATGCGAGCCGCCTTTCCGCCGGGGAGCGGTCCTTGAGCCCGGATGACGTCTTTAAGATTGCGGCCCTTGACGAACTCCATCACGATGAAGTGCAGGCCGCCGTCCTCGCCGACGTCGAAGATGTTCACCACGTTGGGGTGAGAGAGGCTCGCCGCCGCGCGGGCTTCGAGGCGAAAGCGCGCGACAAACTCCGAGTCGCCGGCGAACTGCTCCCGCAGGACTTTTACGGCCACGGTGCGGCCCAGAAGCCCGTCGCGCGCCCGGTAGACGACGGCCATCCCGCCTTCTCCGACCCGTTCGAGAAGCTCGTATCGCTTATTGAGAACCAGCCCGCACGAAGGGTCGCTCACGCTCGCGGCGCCTCCTACCGGCAAGATGCGTCACCGGCCGCTGGCGCGGATCCAGTCCCACGCGGCAAAGAGCGACCGCGCCACCGGAACGGCGCTGACGCTGCCAAAGCCCCCGTTCTCGACCACGACCGCCACCGCGATCTCCGGCTCATCCGCCGGGTAAAAGCCGATAAACCAAGCGTGGGGCTGGCCGTGGGGATTCTCGGCGGTCCCGGTCTTGCCCGCGGCCGCCCGCGCGCCGGGCCACTCGACCTCCCGGGCGGTTCCCCGCAGCACCGCGGCGACCATGGCCTCCTTCACCACCCGAGCCGTACCCGGCGACATCACCCGCACCGGTGCGGCACGTTCAAGCTGCCGCGCGCTTTGGCCGGGCGGGCGCACGGCCAGCACCAGCGTGGGCTCCACCTTGTAGCCGCCGTTGGCCACGGCGGATGCGACCACCGCCATCTGGAGCGGAGTGACCAAGAGAGCGCCCTGCCCGATGCTGACCTCGGCCCTGGCTGCCTCGTCATCGAGCTCTTCTGCAGCGGGAAGCCTGCCCGGGGCTGCGGCGATCTCAATCCCCGGCCGGCGCCCGATGCCCAGCCGGGCGGCGAAGTCGTGGAGCTCTCCCGCTCCAAGGGCGGCCCCCAGCGATGCAAAGACGGCATTGGACGAGTGGGCCAGCGCTTCGTCCAAGCCTACCGCTCCCAGGGCGGCCCCGCCTGCGTTGCGGATGGTCCGGCCCCCTACGCGGACGGAGCCCGTATCCCAGAAGACGGTGTCCGGGCCGACGAGCCCCGCCTCCAGCGCCGCGGCCAGCACCACCGGCTTGAAGACCGACCCCGGAGGATACTGGCCCTGGGTCGCCCGGTTGAACAGCGGGGCGCCCGCCCCGCTCCCTTCCTCGAGGTAACTCTCCAGCCGGTCCGGGTCGAATCCCGGTTCGCTCACCATCGCGAGGACGGCGCCGTCTCGCGGATCCATCACCACCACCGCCCCCGTCCGCCCGCCCAGGGCCCGGGCGGCTTCTTCCTGAAGCGGCAGGTGAAGGGTGGTCACCACGTCCCAGCCTCTCCGGCGCCCGCCCGGGATCAGCCACCACGGGAGCAGCCCCGTCGCGCCCGCCCCGCCCGTGAGGTAGGCGTCGAGCGCTGCTTCCAGCCCGGCCTTGCCGAACCGAGGATGCCTGTAGCCGACGGTATGCGCCAGCGAATCCGGGCCCACGAAGATCCGCTTTGGACCGTCCTCCATCCGCCCGGTCACGCTCAGCGCTTCTCCCCCTCGCGCGTAGATTCCTCCTGGCTCTACCTCGGCTTCGAGCCTTGCCCGCCGGAGGTTTCTGGGATGGGCGGAAAGGAAAGGCCCCGCCACCACGCTCCAATACGCCGTCCAGAGCGTCAGGGCGGCAAAGAGGGCCGCCACCGCTCGCCGGATCCACTTCAGGCTCTGCTCCATACGGCGCCGGTACCCTCCCCGGGCAGAGCCGCGGCGTATGCTGCCCGCGTGCAGTTGTACACCAAGCCGAGCTGCAGGAACGAAGCCACCAGGGAGCTGCCGCCGTAGCTCACCAGCGGCAAGGTCACCCCGGTGACCGGCAGGGCGCGGGTGACGCCCGCGACGATCAGCCCCGCCTGCATAGCCATGAGCAGGGAAAATCCTGCCGTCCCCAGCCTTTCCACATCGTCCAGAGCCTCCGATCCCGCCGGCGCCAGCGACCGCAGGCAGATCACCGCAAGGAGAAACAGAAGGGCGGCCGCGCCCACGAATCCCAGTTCCTCCGTGATCAAGGCGTATATGAAATCGGTCTCCACCGCGGGGATGCGGTCCGCCATCCCGAAACCGAAGCCGGTGCCGAAGATGCCGCCCGCGGCCATGGCAAAGAGGCTCTCCACCACCTGGTAGCCCCGGGGATGGCTCCACGGGTCGAGCCAGACGGCAAACCGCACCCTCACGTGGTCAAAGAAGCTCACGGCGAGCCCCGCCCCTGCCAGTGCGGCGGCGCCGCCTGCCAGGAGGTAGCGCACCCGGCCGGTGGCAGCGTAAAGCATGGCGACGACCAAACCGAAGAGGAGCAGCGCCCCGCCCAAGTCCCTCTGGGCCACCAGTACCAGGACGAACAGGAGCGCCATCACGGCCATCGGCCCCAGGTAAATCCGGCCCAGGCTCCGGCCGGGCTCCCGCCCCGCGGCCAGGTACATGCGGCCTTCGGCGAGATGAGCGGCCAGGTAAAGCACCAGGAGGATCTTGACGATCTCGATGGGCTGGAAGCGAAAGCTCCCGATCTGAAGCCACGAGCGGGCGCCTCCCGCCTCCACGCCGAACGCCGCCGTAGCCGCGAGGAGGAGAAGCCCCGCCACCGCCAGGGTGTAGCGGTACCGTCTCACCCGCCCCCATACCGGCAGGCTCGCGGCCGCGGCGAAGCCGGCCACGCCCAGGACGAACCACCGAACCTGCCGCGCCCCCATCAGCGGGTCGATCCGGCTCACCGCCGCAAGGCCGATGCCGCTCACGGCCATGATGGCGGAAAGCAGGACAGGGTCAGAAAGCCCGTGGGGCACTTTCCAGCGGAGGAAAACGACGAGGGCCAGATAGGTCCCGGTGTAGACGGCGGGAAGGAGCGCGTGTTCCGGGCGCAGCGTCCCGTCGCGACCGCCTTGGGCCAAGAGGAGGGCGACGTCCCCCAGAGCGATCGCGAGAAACAGGAGACGCAATGTTACCTCCCCTCCATGACAGCGACGACCGCGGTGATGTTGTCGGGCCCCCCGCGCGCGTTGGCCATCTCCACCAACCGGAGGGCGCACGCCTGCGGATCGCGCTCCTCCACGAGCGTCCGGTGGATCTCGGCGTCGTCCAGCACCGCGGTAAGGCCGTCGGTGCACAAGAGCAGCGCCTCTCCGGGGCCCAGGTCCACGCTGGTCACGTCGGCCTCCACGTGAGGCGCCGTGCCGATGGCCCGCGTCAGGAGATTGCGATAGGGATGGAACTGGGCTTCGCTTTCTCTCAATCCCCCGCTGCGCACCAGCTCGGCCACGACCGAGTGGTCGGCGGTCAGCTGCAGCAGCCGCTCCCGGGTGGCATGGTACGCCCGGCTGTCGCCCACGTGCCCCACCACGGCGCGGCCCTCCACAATCCACGCCAAGGTCAGGGTCGTTCCCATTCCGTAAAGCCGGGGATCGCCGGAAGCCCTCTGGTACACTTCGAGGTTGGCGGCGGCTATGGCCCGGCGGACCACTTCTTCCCGAGATCCGGTCCCGGGCGATTCCGCGGCGATGGCGGCGCGGGCCGCGTTCAGGGCGAGGTTGGCCGCGACGTCGCCCGCGGCGTGGCCGCCCATGCCGTCCGCGACGATCAGAAGGCGCTCGTCAAACCAGAAAGCGTCTTCGTTCTGCTTGCGGACCCTGCCGGCGTCGCTGGCGCCGCCGACCCGCATCGCCTTCACCTCTCTTCAAATCGGAACCGTGCCCTGCCGACTTCGATGAGGACTCCCGGGCGGAGCCGGCACTCGCCCCGGACTGGACGGCCGTCCACGGACGTCCCGTTGGTGGACAAATCCTTGAGGACAAACGCGTTGCCGCGGCGCTGGATCACGCAGTGCTGAGCCGACACGTAAGGGTCCGAAATCCTCAGGCGGTTTCCGGGCGCCCGGCCCACTTCCAGCCGGTCTGCGAACGAGACGGCATCGCCCTGCCCAAGCCTTCTCTCCCCGCTCGGCGTCTCCTCCACCCAAACGCTCGCATCGCTGGCGGCGCCTACCAGCCTCACCGCCGCCATGGCCTGCCTGGTCCCGGGATCCCCACTTCCGGGGGAACCCGCTGTGAGGAGTGCCCGGTACAGATGGTACAGGAAATAGCAGAGGAGTGCGAAGAAAAGAAGCCGGCCGGCGGACAAGACGGCGGTCATCGGGCTCAACCCCGCGGCGGGCGCTCCACGTACCGCAGGACCACCCGGCCCATGCGAAGCTCGTCGCCGTCCTGGAGGCGCTCGCGGCGGACCGGAGCGCCGTTCTTGAGCGTCCCGTTGGTGGTCTGCAGGTCTTCGACCCACCACGCGCCGCCGTCGAAGACCAAGCGGGCGTGGCGGCGGGAAACCCGCCCGTCGGCCAGCTGCAAGTCGTTCTCTTCGGAGCGCCCGACGGCGTACTCGGCCTTGGAGCCCAGGGGAAAACGGCGGACCCCGCCGTCCTCCTCCTGAACCTCCAACCAGGCCTCCCGCCCGCGCGGCTCGGCCTGGCGCACGGCCGTGTAGAGGCGGGTCTCTCCCTCCAGGCCGGGAACTGCGCCCCGCACCCTCGTCGCCTCCAGCGCCGCCGTCTCTCCCCCGCCGTCGACGAGAGCCTCTTCGCGAAATGTGGCTTGCACGGCGACGGTTCCCCGGGTGACCTGCGGATCCCCGACGAGCTCTACCTCCACGGGCCCGGCGAAGCTGTAGCCGCGGCGATTCGCAGTGCGCAGCAGGTAGCGGACTGCGTCTCGCCGCGCCGTGTTGCGGACGGGTTCGACGGCCGCCAAGTCTAAGGGATGGAGCCGCACCTCGAAGTGGTTGGGGACGTAGAGTGCGTCAATGCCCACCTGGCGCTGGAGCTCCATGGCTTTCGCCGCCTCGCGGGCGATCGTCGCGGGCTGGACGGCGCCTTCCCGGCGCCTCCCGCACAGCCGGGCCAGCGCCCGGTCGACGGCCGCGTCCAAGGAAGCGAAGATGCCCAACCGCTCTTCACCTCGCCCGGCTTCGTCGCAGCTGGCCGCAGGCGGCCTGGATGTCCGCCCCTCGCTCCCGCCGGACGGTCACCTCAATGCCCCCGTCCCGGACGATCCGGGCGAAGCGGCGGACCGCTTCCGGCGTCGAGCGCTGGTAGCCGGTGCCGGCCACGGGGTTCAGCGGGATGAGGTTGACGTGGCAGAGCATTCCCTTAAGGAGCGCCACCAGGCGTGCCGCCTGCTCGGGGCCGTCGTTGACGCCCCGGATCATCACGTATTCGAACGTCACCCGCCGGTTCGTCCGCTCGACGTACTCCCGGCAGGCATCAAGCAGCTGGTCAATGGGATACTTGCGGTTCAGGGGGACCAGCACGTCCCGGACGGGGTCGGAAGCGGCGTGGAGCGAAATGGCCAGGCCGTACTGGACCCCTTCCCGGGCGAACCGGCGGATGGCGGGCACCACGCCCGAGGTGGAGATGGTGATCCGCCGCGCCCCGATCCCGACGCCGTTCGGGTCGGATAAGAGCCCCGCCGCCTTCAGCACCTCTCCATAGTTGGCGAAGGGCTCCCCCATCCCCATGAACACCACGTGGCTCACCCTCTCGCCCGTGAGCCGCTGGAGCGCGAGAACCTGCTCCACGATCTCCCCGGCCTTCAGATTGCGCACCAGCCCGTCCAGGCCCGTGGCGCAGAAGGGACAGCCGATGCCGCATCCGGCCTGCGACGAGATACAAGCCGTGCGCCGCTTTCCGTCGGGGATCAGGACCGCTTCCACAGCCGCCCCGTCCGCCAGGCGGAACAGGAACTTGCGGGTGCCGTCCACCGACTGTTCCCCGGAGACGGCGGCGAGCCGCCCGATGGTGGCCACGCGGGCCAGCCGCTCCCGCAAGCCTTTGGACAGGTTGGTCATCGCGTCGACGGACGAGGCGTCGTGCCGGTAAATCCAGCGCATTATCTGCTCGGCCCGGTAGGAAGGCTCGCCCAGCTCTTCCACCAGGCGCTTGAGCTCCTCGCGGTCAAGCCCTTTCAAATCGACCATGGCGGGCACAAGCGCCGCTCGCAGTGTGGTTCCCTCCAGTCAAAGGCCGCCGCCCCGCCCGCTCCGGGGTAAACTACCCGCTGCCGGGACCCGCCGGCCACCGGAAGGCAGGGGAGGCGCGCAACCCACCTTGGGCAAAGAGACCAAGACTCATTTCCTTACCGCGTATCTCGAGTACCTGCTGGAACAGGGAATCAAGTACGAGAACGACTACCTGGGCGACGCCAGCCGCTTCTTGCGCTTTCTCCTTCGCACCAGCGGGCCGGAAGACGTCCAAGCCTTTCTCGACACCGCGGGCTCGGAACACTACCGCCGGCGGCTGGCCAAGAGCTTGCGCCTGTTTTACACCTTCGCCGCCCAGCGGCTGGACATTCCCAAGGTCCCCTTGCCCTCCCCGGGCCGCGCCGGGAGAGGGAGGCGGTCTCGTTGACAACGGCCGGAGCTTGGGCTATAATCACCTTGTGCCGCAGCCGGGGCGTAGCTCAGCTTGGTTAGAGCGCTGCGTTCGGGACGCAGAGGCCGCCAGTTCAAATCTGGCCGCCCCGACCAGGCAGACCGGACAAGAGCCCACTCTGAAGTGGGCTCTTTCCTTGTTTAGTGTAGCCCATCGCCGGACCCCTAATCAAGCAGCGGCATACACATATCCCGAGAATCCGACGCCAAAGGGGGTCCGGCGCGGTGCACGAGCATGTGACCGAGAAGCTCCTGCTCCTCGAGCGCCTCCTTCTCCGTCACGACTACCACGAACTGATGCTGAGAACCCGGGCGCCGCAGCTCCACCAAAAGGTCCTCCGCATCCTAAGGCTTAAAGAGGAGCAGATCAAGCTCCTGGAAGACCTCTTGAAGGAGATGGAGCCGTACGCCGCCCGCGCCGTCTCCGCGGGCCCGGCAGAGGACGCCGGCGCCTGACCGGGGGCGTCGCAAACCCGGGCGGGGTCATCCCACCTTCTTTTGCAGGCGGATGTGGTCGGCGAGCTTGGCGATGACCATGGAGTTGGTGGGGCAGCTCCTCCTGCTTCCTACGCCGCAGAGCTTGTGGATGAACTCCTGGTTGCCCCGCTCGTAGCAGGCCAGGACCGCGTTGCGGATGGCCGCTTCAACCCCGCCGGGCGTCGAGCCGTACTTCTCCGCCAGCTGCGGGTAGACCCGCTTGGTGAGCGAGCCGCCCAAGAGCTGCGGATCCCGCAGGGCCATCAGCACCGCGTCCCGCAAGTAGTTATATCCCTTAAAGTTGGGCGGGACACCCATCTCGTGCAGGAGCTGGGTCACCGTGAGCGACGCCTCCGTGTAGCTGGGCACGCCGGTGACGCCCCGCCCCTCCCGCACCACGCTGCCGTTCTTGGGCAGCGAGAACTGCCGGATCCGCTCGGCGAGGAGCTCCAAGTCAAAGGGCTTGATGATGAAATAGTCGGCTCCCAGTTCGGTGAAGCGCTGGATAATGTCCTCCCGCCCCAGGGCGGTGAGGACGATCACCTTGGGCTGCGGATCCAGGTCCAGCTCTCCCATGTGTTCCAGGACGGCCATGCCGTCCAGGTTGGGCATGGTGATGTCGAGGATCACCACGTCGGGGCGCTCACGCGCCATCTCCTCCAGCGCTTGCTGGCCGTCGTGGGCAAGGGCGACCACTTCCATGTCCCCTTGGCTGTCCAGGAACTCCTGGATCGTCCGGCACAGCTCGAGGTTGTTGTCGGCGATGAGCACGCGAATCAACTGGCTTGGCATCCGACGCCTTCCTCCTCGCGGCGCGCTCCTCCGGGCTTCAGGCCTCAAGCCCTTTCGGGGGAGCTTGCCGAGTATCGCGATGGGCTCCTCCCCACAGGTCTTAACGTTCGAGCCATGCCAGCGGTTCCCTTTAATTTCCCTCAAATTCTGCAAGTTAACAAAATAGGCAGGAAATGGGGGAAGGCTGGAGAAGCCGGGGCCAGCCGGTTCAGGAGGCCCGGCGCGCCGCGCGGAAGATGAAAAAGCCGTCCGTCTCGAACTCATCGGGCAGGATCTCCAGGACCGGCCCCGCTGCGGACAGCCGGCTGCGGGCGGGTTCCGGCAGGAACCCCTGGATGGGAGACGGTTCGAATTCGGGAAACTCCCGCAGGAACCACTCGAAAACCTCCCGGTTTTCCTCGGGTTCCAGCGAACACGTGCTGTAGACCAGCACGCCGCCGGGCGCCGTGACGCGAGCCGCGGCGCGAAGGAGCTCCCGCTGCAGCTTCACCAGGGCGGGAAGATCTTCTGCCCCGCGCTGCCAGCGCAGGTCGGGCCGCCGGCGCAGCACCCCCGTGCCGGAGCAGGGGACATCCACCAGCACCCGGTCGAAGACGCCGTGCTGGGGCCCAAGCTCGCGCGCGTCGGCGGCCAAGGTCCGGATCCTTTCCGAAAGCCCAAGGCGCGCCGCGCTCTCTTCGATGAGCCGCGCCTTGTGGGGATGAAGCTCGACGGCGGTCACCGGCGGGTCCTGCGGCCCGGCGCCCCGCAAGGCCAATAGCTCCGCCAGGTGCGTGCTTTTCCCTCCCGGGCCCGCGCAGAGGTCCGCCACCCGGTGGCCCGGGTGCGGGTCCACCACCCACGCCACCAGCTGGGAACTCTCGTCCTGAACCTGAAAATGCCCGGCCTCAAAGCCCGGCAGGCCCTGGACGGCGCCGGTGCGCTGGAGGCGCAAGGCGCTCGGCGACAGCCGGCCCCGCTCTACGGGGATCCGGGCCCGGGCGAACGCTTCCTCCAGGGAATCCACCCCGGTGACCGTCCCGTTCACCCGCACGGTGACGGGTGCAGCCCGGTTGTTCGAACGGCAGATCTGCTCCGTCCGTTCGAATCCCCACCGGGAGAGCCAGCGGGCCACCAGCCACTGCGGGTGAGAGGCGGCCGCGGCCAGGTACGCCGCCGGGTTCTCGCCCGGATCGGGGAAAGCCACCTCCTGCCAGCCGCGGGAGAACGCCCGCAGGACCCCGTTGACGTATCCCGCCGCCCACGGCTCCCGCTCCTTCACCAGGAGGACCGATTCGCTGGCGGCGACGGGCAGCGGGACCGAGTCCATAAAAAGAGCCTGGTACACCGCGAGGCGCAGCGCCGCGCGGCTCCAGGCGGAAAGCTTGTCCAGAGGACGATGAGAGAAGGCCTGCAGGTAATAGTCGATCTGTCCCTGCCAGCGGAGGGTCCCGTAGACCAGCTCCGTCGCGAGGGCCCGGTCCCGGCGGGAAAGCGACGGCCCCAGCGCAGCCGAAAGGGCCAAAGGGGCGTACGCCCTGTCCTGCTCCACCCGGACGAGCGCCTTGAGGGCGGCGGTCCGGGCCGGGCTGGGTGCGGCCACCGGCGGTCAGTCTCTCCTGGCGTTCCGCAGCATGATCAGCCGCAAGAGCTGCAGTGCCGCCACCGCCGCCGCGGCCACGTAGGTGAGAGCCGCCGCGTTGAGAACGGCCCGGGTGCGGGGCACCTCATCCCGGTCGATGAAACCGTGGGAGACCAGCATCTTCACCGCGCGCGCGCTCGCGTTGAACTCCACCGGGAGCGTCACCACCTGGAAGGCCACGGCGGCGGCGAAGAGCCAGATCCCCAGGTTCATCAGGGTGTCGCTCAAGCCCGGCGCTCCGAAGATCAATCCCAGGAAAAACAGGGGCAGTGCCATCTGCGAGCCGATGGCCGCCACCGGGAAAAGCTGCGAGCGGATGTTGAGCGGGATGTAGTTCTCCTTGTGCTGGAGCGCGTGGCCCGCCTCGTGCGCGGCGACGCCCAGCGACGCCACGGAGGTCCCGTAATATACCTCCCGGGAGAGGCGCATCACCCGGGCCCGGGGATCGTAGTGGTCCGTCAGGTGCCCCGGGGTAAGCTGGACCGGCACGTCATACAGGCCCGCGGCATCCAGGATGCGCCGGGCCACCTCCGCGCCCGTCATGCCGCTGCGGGCCGGGACCCGCACGTATTTGTTGAACGTCGCCTGCACTTTGAACTGTGCGTAAAGAGAAAGGACCAAAGCCGGAAGCAGGAAGATGATCCCGTACGGATCGAGATAAAACGCACCCCAGTACATGCATCGGACCTCCTGAAGGAACTGGCCGGCAAGGCCCCCACGCTTGCCCAAGACAGGCGCCGGCGTTACTCTATGCCAGCTTCATCTTGAACATACCTTCGGCACTCTTTCCCTGTCAAGCCGACCGGCCCCAGCGCTCGCCCGCCGCCACCCGGTATCCCCGGGCGAAGTCCGCGGCCCGCATCACCGCTTTGCCCTCCGGCTGCACCTCGGTCACCAGGACGCTCCCGCCGCCGCAGGCCACGGCGATCCCCTCCTCTCCCACCGCGAGCACCTCGCCCGGGGCGGCCTGCGCCGGATCGCCTCGCCCGGGGACAGCCCGGTGAAGCTTGAGCCGCTGTTCCCCGCGGAAGGTATAGACCCCGGGGAAAGGAGACAGCCCCCGGATGGTGCGGGCCACCGTCTCATGGGGAAGGCTCCAGTCGAGCTCCACCTTCTGCACTTTCGGCGCGTAGGACGCCAGCGCGTCGTCTTGCGGCACCGGGACCAGCCTTCCGGCGGCCAGCCCGTCCAGCGTCTCCGCCAGGAGCCTCGCCCCGAGGGCGGCCAGCCGGTCGTGCAGGTCCCCGGCGTGCTCGTGGGGCGCGATGGGCACCCGCTCCTGCATCAGGATGTCGCCGGTGTCCAACCCTTCGTCCATCAGCATGGTCGTGACGCCGGTCTCGGCGTCGCCGGCCAGGATCGGCGCGTGAATCGGAGACGCCCCCCGGTAGCGGGGCAGGAGCGACGGGTGCACGTTGACGCACCCCAGCCGCGGCAGCTCTAGAATGGCCTTGGGGATCAGCTGGCCGAAGGCCACCAGGGCGATGGCGTCCGGCTCCAGCCGGCGAAGCTCCCCGGCGAACTCAGGCTCCGAGACTCTGGCAGGCTTGTACACGGGAAGCCCGAGCCGCTCCGCCTCCAGCGCCACCGGCGTGGGAAGCACCCGGTGGCCCCTGCCCCGGGGCCGGTCAGGTTGAGTCACTACGGCTTCGATCCGGAATCCCCGCCGGTGCAGCTCCCTCAGGCTGGGTACGGCAAATTCAGGCGTGCCCATGAACACGATGCGCACCCTACGGTCCCCCCGCTCCGGGTTGGCCGGCATCCCGGCCGGACGGGGCCTCTCCGCCGGGCTGCGGTTCTTCGCCGGGCTCTTCGCCCGCCTGCACGAGGCCCGTAGCCTTGTCGATGAAAAGCACGCCGTCGAGGTGGTCGATTTCGTGCTGGAGCGCCCGGGCCAAGAGGCCCGAGCCTTCGACCCTGATGGGCTTTCCGTTCCCGTCCAGCCCGGAGACCACCACCCGGGCGTAGCGCTCCACGTACCCGAACACGCCGGGAATGCTCAAGCACCCCTCCCGGTCCACCTCGGCGCCTTCTCCCTCTTCGAGGACAGGATTGACCAGGTGGATCGGCCCGTCGCCCACGTCGACGACGATCAGCCGCTGGGAGACGCCCACCTGGGGCGCCGCGAGGCCGACGCCGTCGGCTGCGTACATCGTCTCTTCCATATCTTTAAGCAGTTTGGCGATGCGCTTCGTCACCCTAGCCACGGGCTTCGCTTTGGCCCGCAGGACCGGATCGCCCAAGTACCTCAATTTCAGGACAGCCATCGTTCACCTTCCCTTCGCCCGTTCACAGCATGCCCACCGGGTCGACGTCGACCGTGAGGCGCACCCCGCTGCTGCCCGTCGCCTCGTGCGCCTCCTTGATGCGGCGGGCCGCCTCAATGGCCGGCTCCCCCTCCCCTTTCAGGATCAGATGCCAGCGATAGCGGCCTTGGAGCCGGGAAAGGGGCGCGGGCGACGGGCCCAGCGCCTCCACCCCCAGGCTTCTCAAGTCGCCGGCGGCCGCCGCGCCGGCCGCCTGCGCTGCCCGGACCACCTCTTCCTCTCCCTCACCGGACCACACCAGGCGCACCAGCGTCGAAAAAGGGGGATAGCCGGTGCGCCGGCGATAGGCCAGCTCCGCCCGGTAAAACCCCTCGTAGTCGTGGGCCGCGGCGGCGCGAATCGCATAGTGATCCGGCGCGTAGGTTTGGATGACCACTTCCCCCGCCCGCTCTCCCCTCCCGGCCCGCCCGGCCACTTGGGAAAGGAGCTGGAACGTGCGCTCCGCCGCGCGGAAATCGGGGAGATTCAGCGCCGTGTCCGCCGACACCACTCCCACCAGCGTCACGCCGGGGAAGTGGAGGCCCTTGGCCACCATCTGGGTGCCCACCAGCACGTTGAAGCGCCCCGCGGCGAAGGCTTCGACGATCCGTTCGTGGGCGCCCTTGCGCGCGGTGGTGTCCACGTCCATCCTCACGGGCCGCGCCTTGGGAAACAGCCTCTTCACTTCCTGCTCGATCCGCTGGGTGCCGCCGCCGAAAGGGCGCAGGTAAGGCCCGCCGCACTGCGGGCAGGCTTCCGGGAGCCGGTGCGCCGCGTCGCAGTAGTGGCAGCGGAGAATCCCCGGGTCGTGCAGCGTCAGGCTCACCTCGCACTGGGTGCAGCGGGGCACGTAGCCGCACTCCCGGCACAAGAGGAACGACGCCATTCCCCGCCGGTTCATGAAGAGGACCGCCTGCTCTCCCCGGTCCAGAGCCGCTTCCAGCTTTTCCGACAGCGTGCGGCTGAACATCGAACGGTTGCCGGCCAGGAGCTCCCCCCGCAGGTCCACCGTCTCGACCCGCGGGAGGGGACGGCGGTGCACTCTCCGGGGCAAGGAGAGCCACAGCGCTTCGCCGGCTTCCGCCGCCCAGCGCACCTCCACCGCGGGCGTGGCGGAGCCCATGATGAGGACCGCCCCTTCCCGCTGCGCCCGGGCCCACGCCACGTCCCGGGCGTGGTAGCGCGGGCTTTCCTCCTGCTTGTACGACGTCTCGTGCTCCTCGTCCAGGATGATCAGTCCCAACTTCTTGACGGGCGCGAAGACGGCGGAGCGTGCCCCGATGACGACCGGGAGCTCCCCTTCAAAGATCCGCCACCACTGGTCGTAGCGCTCCCCCAAGGAGAGCCGGCTGTGCAGCACGGCGACCCGCTCGCGAAAGTGCGCCCGGAAGTAGGCCACCGTCTGGGGAGTGAGTGCGATTTCGGGGACCAAGAGGATCGCGCCGCGCCCCTGCGCCAGGGCTTCCGCCATAGCCTGGAGGTACACTTCCGTCTTCCCGCTCCCCGTCACCCCTTGGAGGAGCACGCGGCGGGGCTCGCCGCCGCGCAGCGCCTCCCGGATCCTGGACAGCGCCCTCTGCTGATCCTCCGTCAAGGCGTGCGGCCGCCGGGCGTGCGGCGCGGGCCGGCCGTGAAACGGATCCCGTCGCGCGGTCTGCTCCTCTTCGATCACGATCCCCTTTTGAACCACGGCATGCAGCGCGCTCCGGGGCGCCTGGGCGCGCCGGAGGAGCTCGGCGCTGGGAAGCGGGGCTTCGTTCTCGAGCAGCACCTGGATGATGGCCGCCTGCTTGGGCGCGCGCCGGGCCAGGGCCTCCCGGGCCGCCCCGGCCGCGGGCGGATCCGCGAGCCGCGCCACCTTCTGCCGGAGCGCCCGGGCGGTGCGTCCCGACCGCAGGCGGCTTCCCGGGGGCAAGAAACACTGCAGCGCCTGGACCAGCGGGCACACGTAGCGGTCCCGCATCCAGCGGGCCACTTCGATCTGGGCCGGGGTGAGGAGCGGCTCCTCATCCAGCAGGGCCAAGATGCTCTTCAGGCGGTCCCGGGGGACCCCGGCCGGGCCGAACCCGATGATGTACCCCTCTACCCTTGGCCGGTGGCCGAAGGGGACCAGCACCCGGTGCCCAAGCCGCACCCGTCCTTCCAGCTCCGGCGGGACGGTATAGTGAAACACCCTGTCGACGTCGGGAACGTGCAGGTCGACGATGACCTCGCACACGGTCCCCGTCACAAAGAAGCAGCCCTGGTCAGGGCTGCTCCGCGCGGCGTCCATGAGCTGCTCACCGTCTTACTTGATCCCGGTGCGGGTCCGCTCAAATACCAGCTTGTCCTGGGCCAGCTCTTGCAGGGCGATGGTGACGGGCTTGTTAGAATCCACTTCCACCAGGCGGGGCGCGCCTTCCAGGAGCTGCCGCGCCCGCTTGGCGGCGGTGACCACCAGGCTGTAACGGCTATCGACCTTGTCGCGCAGCAGTTCCAAGGGAGGTTGCTTCATCATCGCCTATTCCCCCTTCAACGGCAGCGTGCTGAAATCAGTCCGGCAGACTCTGGCCCGCTCGGCCCGGATGATGGAGACCAGCTGTTCGCAGGCCTCCTCCAGATGGTTGTTGAGGATCCAATAATCATAATCTACGATTGCTGCCACTTCTTCAAGCGCGATCTTGAGCCTCCGGCTGATCGCTTCGGCGCTCTCCGTCCCCCGGCTTTCCAGCCGCCGCTGCAGTTCCTCCATCGAAGGGGGCAAGAGGAACACGAACACGCCGTCCGGCATCTTCTCTTTGATCTGCCGCGCGCCCTGGATGTCGACGTCGGTGATCACCACGTACCCTTGAGCGAGGCACTCCTCGACGAAGCGCCGCGGGGTGCCGTACCGGTAGCCGGCAAACTCCGCCCATTCCAGGAACTCGTCCCTGGCGATCATGGCGTCGAAGGCGGCGTCGTCGAGGAAGAAATAATCGACCCCGTCCCGTTCTCCCGGACGGGGAGGCCGCGTCGTCGCGCTGACGGAATACTTAAGGTCGGGAATTCGCGGGAGCACCGCGTTGAGCAGCGTGTTCTTACCGGCTCCTGAGGGGCCGCTCAACACCACGAGGAAACCCCGGCGTTTCATCGTCTCTCCTCCTGCAGCGGCGGGTAGTGCGATGGATGCAGCGTCGCGGGCGGGGACACGTCACGGCGCACCGTCGGCTTCGCTTCCTTCGCTGAGATGGAGGCGATGGGCGACGGTCTCCGGCAGCACGGCCGATAGGATGACGTGGTCCGAATCGCAGATGATGACAGCCCGAGTGCGTCGCCCATACGTCGCGTCGATCAAACGGCCCCGATCGCGCGCCTCTTGAACGATGCGTTTGATCGGGGCCGACTCGGGGCTGACGATGGCCACGATGCGCTGGGCTGCTACGATGTTGCCAAAGCCGATGTTCACCAGCTTGATCGCCATTCTCCTGGTGGGTCTCCCTTGGTCTCGTGCGCTTGTCACCCCGTAAGAGATGCGGGTCGCCTGCTCGCTGCGGGATCACCCCAGCCTTTCGAGCAACGCGCCGATCTGCCGCTTGCCAAGCCCTTGCACGCGGCGGCTCTCGTGGATGCCGATCTCCTGCATGATCTTCTGGCACGTCACCTTGCCCACCTGGGGCAGCGACTGCAGGAGATACGCCACGCGCATCTTGCCGATGACTTCGTCATCGGCCCTCTCCAGGACCTCCCTCAAGGTGAGAGTCCCTTTCTTGAGCTGCTCGCGCACCTGCGCCCGCTTGCTCCTCATCTCCTGGGCCTTTTGCAGCGCCTTGCGCTTCTCGTCCAGCGTCAGCTTGGGCAGCGCCACCGGTTTCACCTCCTTGCCTCCGAGTCGCCGCGAATTCGCGGCAATGGCAAAATCACTCGATATTTTGCACTTGTTCGCGAATCTTTTCGACTTCGGCCTTCCCTTCGACGACCCAAGCGGCCAACTGGGCGTCGTGGGCCTTGGAGCCGATGGTGTTGATCTCCCGGTTCAACTCCTGAAGAAGGAAGTCCAGCTTCCGGCCGGCCGCGGGCACCCGGCACACGTTCAGGAACTCGGCGATGTGGCTTCGCGCCCGGGTGAGCTCCTCGTCGATGTTGGCCCGCTCGGCGAAGAGGGCTACCTCCAGCGCCATGCGGTTTTCGTCCACCGGGAGCTCCCCCAGCCACTCCTTCACCCGTTCCCAAAGGCGTGCCCGGTAGTGCTCCACCACCTCCGGCGCCCGTTCCTCCATCCGCTGGATAATCTGCTCGAGTTTTTCCAATCTATGTGCGATGTCGGTGAACAGCCTCTCCCCTTCGGCTCGCCGCATGGCCGCCAGCCCCTCCAGCGCCTCCCGCAGCGCCTCCTCCACCAGGGGCCAGACGGCGTCGACGTCGACTTCCCGCTCTTCGACGACGAGCACGTCCGGAAAAGAGAGGATCTTGTCCACCTCGAGATCGGCGTCGCGGCCGAGGAGCTCAGCCGCTTCCCTAAAGGCCTGAGCGTAACCCCGGAGCAGCCCCGGATCTATCCTGACCGTTCTCTCTTTGGTACGAAATTCCTCTATCGTGACGAAAATTTCCACCCGTCCACGCTGGACGTATTCGGCGGTGACCCGCCGGATCCGCTCCTCCAAGGCTTGATACCCTTTGGGAAGCTTGGCCACGACGTCGATGAAGCGGTGGTTGACGGAGCGAGCCTCGACCTTAACCGCCCAGGCATCGCTGGAGCGCGAGGCGCTGCCGTAACCGGTCATGCTGAGGAGCAACGGGTTCCACGCCCTCCTGACAGTCGTTTGGGGTTTTGGTGCGCAAGGTTTAGACGCGCACCATCGATATCCTCCTCAAGACGACCCGGCGCGCCTTGGCCAGAAGGCTCTCCAGCGCCTGGCTCCACCCTGAGAGGAAGAGCACCAGCGCCCAGTCGGCTGTGGAGAGCGGCACTGTTTCAAAGAGCCGCGACAAGGCGGGGACGTAGATCACCGCGAGGTGCATCGCCGCCGACACCGCCACGGCCGCGACCAGCCAGGCGTTGTCCAACAGGCCCAGCTCGTGCAGCCGCCGCCGCTCGGAGCGGCACTGGAAGACGTAGACCAGCTGGGAGCCGACCAGGGTGCTGAAGGCCAGGGTCCGGGCGTACGCCAGGGGATCGACGCCGGCGGGGGCGGCGCTCCGGCCCAGGGCGAACGCCGCGATGGTGGCCAGCCCGATGAGGGTGCCCCGGACGGCGATCTTCACGTGAAGCCCGCGGGCGAACACCCCTTCCCCGGGATCCCGGGGAGGCCGGCGCATCACGTCCGCTTCGGGGGGATCGACACCCAGCGCGATGGCCGGCAGGCCGTCCGTCACCAGGTTCACCCACAGGATTTGCAGGGGAAGAAGCGGCATCGGCATGCCCGCCAGGGCTGCGAACAGCATGGAGAGCACCTCGCCGGTATTGCAGGCCAGGAGGTAGCGGATGAACTTGCGGATGTTGTCGTAGATCCCCCGGCCTTCCCGCACGGCGGCCACCAGCGTGGCGTAGTTGTCGTCGGCCAGCACCATCGCGGCCGCCTCCCGGGTGACGTCGGTCCCGGAGCGGCCCATGGCCACCCCGATGTCCGCCTCCTTCACGGCAGGGGCATCGTTGACACCGTCGCCGGTCATGGCCACGACGTGCCCCTGAGCCTTGAGCGCCCGGACGATGCGCAGCTTGTGCCGGGGCGAGACCCGGGCAAAGACCCGGTGGTCCCGCAAAGCCTGGGCCAACCGCCGGTCGTCCATGGCGTCGATCTCGTCGCCGCTGACGGCACGGGTCCGGTCGAACCCCAGCTGGGAGGCGATGGCCTCGGCGGTGCGCGGGTGATCCCCGGTCAGCATGAGGGTGATGATGCCCGCGCGGCGGGCCTCCGCCACGGCCCGGGCCGCCTCGGGCCTGGGCGGGTCCATCATCCCGGCAAGGCCCAGGAAAATCAGGTCCGCCTCGAGCCGGTCCGGCCGGGGAGGTCCTTCGCCCGAAAGTTCGCCCTCCCCCAGGGGCCGGTAGGCCAAGGCCAGCACGCGCAGGGCGCCGGCTGCCATCCGCTCCGCCGCCAGCCGCAGGCGTTCCCGCTCTCCCGGCGTCAGCGGCTCGTACTTCCCGTCCCTCAACGCGCGCCGGCAGCGCGGGAGAACCACGTCGGGCGCGCCCTTGACGTAGACCGCGAAGCCGCCCCCTTCCCGGACCACCACGCTCATGCGCTTGCGGTCCGAGTCAAAGGGCACCTCGGCCACCCGCGGGTGGCGGCGAACCAGCGCCTGCGGGTCGATGCCGGCTTTCCGAGCGGCGACCAGAAGGGCTCCCTCCGTGGGATCGCCCAGCACCCGCCATTCCCTGCTCCCGGCAGCAGAGCTCCTCTCCAGGCGAGCGTCGTTGCAGAAGACGCCGGCGAGGAGGGCCCGGCGAAGCCCCGGCTCGCCCAGGTCCACCGCCGCGCCGCCCGAGCGAAACTCCCCCGTCGGCTCGTAGCCGCTGCCGGTCACGTCCAGTTCGACGCCGGGGAGGACGAGCTTTACCACGGTCATCTCGCTGCGGGTCAGCGTGCCGGTCTTGTCCGAACAGATGACCGTCGCGCACCCCAGGGTTTCCACCGCAGGCAGCCTCCGGACGATGGCCCTTTGGCGGATCATCCGCTGCACGCCCAGGGCCAGGGCGACGGTGACCACGGCGGGAAGCCCTTCGGGAATGGCGGCCACCGCCAGGCTGGTGCCCGTGAGAAACATCTGGTACGCGCCAGCGCCCCCGGCAATCCCCGCGGCCACGACGACTCCCACCACGGCCAGGCAGGCTCCCACCAGCACCCGGCCCAGCTGCGCCAGGCGCCGCTGGAGCGGCGTCGGCTCTTCGCCGCTCTCACCGATCATGCTCGCGACGTCGCCCAGCTGCGTGGCGATGCCCGTCGCCACCACCACGCCTTCGGCCCTGCCCCGCACGACGGCGGTCCCCATGTAGAGCATGTTCCGCCGTTCAGCCAGCGGGGCCTCGGGGCTCCCCTGCCACGCGGGGTCCTTGCCGGCCGGGATCGACTCGCCGGTGAGCGGGCTTTCGTCCACTCCCAGGGCAGCGGCCTTGAACAGGCGGGCGTCGGCCGGGACCCGGTCGCCCTCCTTGAGCAGCACGACATCCCCGGGGACCAGTTCCTCGGCGCGGACCCGCACCACCTGCCCGCCCCGGCGGACGGTGGCGATAGGGGCGGCCATCGCCTTCAGCGCGGCGAGAGAGCGCCCGGCGCGGTATTCGATCGCGCAGCCCAGCGCCGCGTTGAGGATGACGATGGACAGCACCGCTGCGGCGTCCGCCGCTTCGCCCAGGGCGGCGGAGATGCACGCCGCTCCGATCAGCACCAGGACCACGATGTCCTTGAACTGGGAGAAAAAGACGGAAAGGAGGCCGGGCTCCCGGGCACCGGGCAGCTTGTTGGGGCCGTGCTCGGCCAGGCGCCGGCGGGCCTCACCGGGGTCGAGGCCGCGCTCGGGATCCACGCGGAGCTCGGCAAGGATTTCGTCCAATGAACGGGCATGCCAAGGCCGTTCCATCGCCGGAAAGTCCACCCCACCGGGAGGCGGCCTGCGGGGGCCGCCGTCGATCGACGCCGTGGGCCGGCGTCACCAATGGGTATGACCTCCGGCGCCAATCCATACCTGCCGTGGGTCACGTCTGGGACAACCGGGCGAGAAGCTCTTCGGCGCCCCTGTGCCCGGGTTGGAGCTGGAGCGCCCGGTCCGCAGCGTGGAGAGCCAGTTCCCGCAGCCGCACGTCCTCGGCGAGAGGCCCGGCGCCCAGCTCCTTGAGGAGCTCGGCGTCGTCCGCGTCCAGCCGCCCCTCGCCCGCCGCCCGCATCAGCCCTTCGTAACCCAGGGCTAGCTGGTAGTGAAACTCGGCGTTCCACGTGCCCAGGGACTCGGCCCGGCGCAGGAGCTTCAGCGCCCTTCCGTGCCGGCCGGCCGCGTTGTGAAGGGATGAAGCCCGGATCACCGGCTGGATCCACTCGGGCGAAGCCTGGGCCGCCTCCTCGTACCAGCGGACGGCCTCGTCGGGAAGCGACCGCTGTTCGGCGATGGTTCCCAGGCCGAACATGGCCTGGGCGCTCGTGGGGGAGAGCTCCAGAGCCCGGGCCAGGACGTCGCCGGCCTCGGAGAGCCGTCCCTCCTGGATAAAGAGCATCCCCGCCAGCGCCAGCGCGGCGCTGCGGGCGCGCGGGTCGCGGGCGAGTTCGGCGCCCTGCCGGTAGGCGTCCAGAGCCGCAGCGCTCCGGCCCATGGCCTGCTGGACCATACCCAGCAACACCAGCGTCTCGCTCTCCGGCTGCATCCCCGCGGTTTCGGCCAGCTGCACCGCGGCCCAGTCGAGCCAACCCACCGTCACATAGCGGAACGCCAGCTCCAAACCGTCCAGCCCGTCCCGGCCGGAGCTCCGGCCTTGGCCTTGTGCCAGCGTTTCCCCGTGGTCGACGGCTCCGCCGGCCCAAAGGGCCAAGGCGAATGCCGCCGCCACGATCCAAGCTCTGAGCCTGCGCGCCCTGTTTTCCCGCATCATCCGCGCTCGCCTCCCGTCTGGCGTGCACGTCCCCATTTCCACACCGGCGCCGCCGCTTCCTGGCATTGCGCCCTGTTGGTCCCATTTGTTATACTTCGTGATGCCCTGCGGCCGGCGGCACCCGGGCGCCGCGGGCGCCAGAAGCGAAAGGCGGGAACAGCAGCATGCCCATCGACGGCCTCGTCTTCACGGCCCTCGTCCAAGAGCTGGCCGGCTCGCTGAAGAACGCCCGGATCCAAGGCGTTTTCCAGCCCAGCCCCACCGACCTCGTCCTCCAGCTGCGCCAGCCGGGGAAGACCTACCGGTTAGCCATTTCCATCGACCCCTCGCTGGCCCGGGTGCACCTCACCGGGGAAGATCCCGAAAACCCGCTGGCGCCGCCGGCCTTTTGCGCGCTGCTGCGCAAGCATCTCGTTCCCGGCCGCGTCGCCGGGATCCGCCAGCCTCCGCTAGAGCGCGTCCTGGAACTGGTGGTGGACGGCCGGGGCGACGCCGGCGAACGCACCCGGCGGCACCTCTACGTCGAAATCATGGGGCGCCACAGCAACGTGATCCTCACGGACGATGAAGGCCGCATCCTCGACGCCATGAAGCGGGTGCCCGGCGACGTGAACCGGCACCGGGAGCTCCTGCCCGCCCGGCCGTATCTCCCGCCGCCGGCCCAGGAGCGGGTGGATCCGTGGACTTTGGATCCGGAGGCGTTCGACCGCATGGTCCGGCTGGTGCCGGCCGGGGCCAAGCCGGCGGAAGTCCTGGCACAGAACGTGGCGGGATTCAGCCCGCTGGCCGGGCGCGAGGTGGTCGCCAGGGCGGGGCTGGATCCCGGGGTCACCCGGGAGGCGCTGGCGCCCGGTGACGTCCCCAAGCTGTACCAGGCCTTCCGCGAGGTGGTCCAGGCGCTCGAGCCGGGCCGCGCCGAACCGTGCGCCGTGGACGCGGGAGAACGGGTGGAGTTTTGGCTCCTTCCACTCCTCACCGTCGAGGGAGCCTGCCGGCGATTTCCGTCCGTGAACCAGCTGGTGGACTGGGTCTACCGGCGGCGGGCCGCCGGCGAACGCTTTCGCCGGGAGCAAAAGCGCCTCGCGGCCGCAGTGGACCAGCACCTGCGCCGGCTGGACCGCAAGATCCAACTCCAGCAGCAAGAGGTGGAGGCGGCGCGGCGGGCCGACGAATACCGGACCGCCGGCGATCTCCTCATGTCGTACCTGCACGAGGTGCAGCCCGGCGCCAGCCGGGTGGAGCTGCCCAATTTCTACGACGGCGGCCGGCCCTTCGCCATCGAGCTCGACCCCAGCGAAACCCCGGCCGCCAACGCGCAGCGGTACTACCGCAAGTACCAGAAGGCCAAGAAAACCTTGGAGAAGGCGGCCGCCCAGCTCGAGGCTTCCCGCTCCGAGCGAGCGTACCTGGAGAGCGTCAAGACCGCGCTGGAGCTCAGTGAAAGCCCGGCAGAACTGGAAGAGGTAGAAGAGGAACTGCGGCGGGAAGGATACCTTCCCGAGAGAACGGGGCCCGGGCATAAACCGCGCGCCAAGGCGCAAGCCGCCGCCTCCTCCCCGTTGACGTGGACGTCCTCCGACGGCTTTCGCATCGTGGTCGGCCGGAACAACCGGCAAAACGACCTGGTCACGATGCAGATGGCCCGGGGAGACGACCTCTGGCTCCACGCCCAGGGGATTCCGGGCGCCCACGTGATTGTCCAAACCGGCGGGAAGGACGTGCCTGAGCAGACCCTTCTCGAAGCGGCAGTCCTCGCGGCCCTCTACAGCAAGGCCCGGGATTCCGCCAACGTCCCCGTGGACTATACGTTCCGCCGCTACGTGCGCAAGCCCCGGGGCGCCAAGCCCGGGATGGTGATCTACGACCACCAGCGGACACTCTTCGTGACGCCCGACCCCCATCTGCCGGAGCGCCTCGGCGCCCGGCCGCCGGAGCGTCCCGAGAGCTCCCTCTAGAGCCCGGCGCTTGCGGGCAAAAAAAGAGCAGAAAGCGAGCGAGTTCGCCGCGGAGCGGCCATCTTGCGCCCGCCCTCTGCCGTCCCACTCTGCACGGCGCCGCGGCCGCGCAGAAACTTTGGCGGTATTTTGACGTGACTTATTCGCCGCCTTTCCCGGAAATCCTCCTCAGAATTTTTCCCGCTGCAGCGCTCTCCGGCCGATGTCCCTGCGGAAATGCTTCCCCTGGAACTGGATCACGTCCGCAGCGGCGTAGGCCCGCTCGATGGCTTCCCCGACGGTCCGCCCCAGCGCCGTCACCCCCAGCACCCGGCCCCCATCCGTCAGCAGCCGGCCGCCCTCCCGCCGGGTCCCGGCGTGAAAGACCAGCACGTCTTCCATGGCCTCCGCCTCTTCGACGCCGGTGATGGGGTAGCCCGTCTCGTAATCCCCGGGATAGCCCTCGGACGCCAGGACCACGGTGACGCAAGGCCGCGGGTCCCACTCCAAGCGCACCCGGTCCAACCCGCCCTCAACGGTGGCCAGCAGGGGCTCCAGCAGGTCGCTCTTGAGCCGGGGCAGGAGCGCCTGGGTCTCGGGATCGCCGAAGCGGCAGTTGAACTCGATCACTTTCGGGCCGTCGGCCGTGATCATCAGCCCGGCGTACAGGATGCCCCGGTACGGCCGCCCCTCGCGCGCCATCGCCTCCACCGCGGCTTTCAGGATCTTCTCCTGCACCTCCTGGAGGATGCGGGGCGAGACCACCGGCGCCGGGGAGTACGCCCCCATTCCCCCGGTGTTGGGCCCCCGGTCCCCGTCGTAGGCGGTCTTGTGGTCCTGGGCGGCTTCCATCGGCAGGGCGCGCTCCCCGTCTACAAAGGCCAGCACGCTGGCCTCTTCGCCCTCCAGGAACTCCTCGATCACCACCCGTTCCCCGGCGTCGCCGAAGACCCGCTCCTCCATCACGCGAGAGACGGCCGCGAACGCCTCGTCACGCGTGGCGGCGACGGTCACCCCTTTTCCCGCTGCAAGGCCCGCCGCCTTGACCACCACCGGTGCGCCCATGCGCCGGATCGCCGCCCTGGCCTCCGCCGGCGACGAGCAGACGACGAAGGAAGCCGTCGGGATCTTCGCTCTCGCCATCAGCTCCTTGGCAAAAGCCTTGTCGCTCTCGATCGCGGCGGCGCTCCGGGTCGGGCCGACGATCTTGAGCCCCCTGCGGGAAAAGGCGTCGACGATCCCTAAGGCCAGGTACACCTCGGGACCGACCACCGTCAGGTCGATCCCCTCCGCCTGGGCCCAGTCGGCCATGGCCTCGATTCCGCCTGCGGGCTCCGGGGCACACCGGGCCACCTGAGCCATGCCGGGGTTGCCGCTCTGGCAGACCACTTCACTCACCGCCGGGCTTTGTGCCAGCTTCCAGGCGATGGCGTGCTCCCGGCCGCCGCCGCCCACCACCAGCACTTTCATCCCCGCACCTCCTCCGCACCGCTGGACTGGTCGCCTCCGGCCTTGACAGGGAGCGGCGCCCGCTCCCGTCGGCCTTTTCCCCGCTTCAGTGCCGGAAATGGCGAATGCCGGTAAACACCATGGCGATGCCCGCCTCGTCCGCCTTGTCGATGGACTCCTGGTCCAGCTTGGCGCCGCCGGGCTGGATGATAGCGGTGATCCCGGCTTCGGCCGCCGCCTCCACCACGTCGGGGAACGGGAAGAAGGCGTCGGAAGCCAGCACCGCCCCGCGGGCCCGCGGGCCCGCCTGCTGGAGGGCAAGGCGCGCCGCCTGGATCCGGTTCATCTGCCCGGCGCCGATGCCCAGGGTGGTCTCGTCCGCCGCCACCACAATGGCGTTGGACTTCACGTGCTTCACGGCCACCCAGGCGAAGGCCAGGTCACGCCACTCCTCGTCGGTGGGCGCCCGCCGGGTCACCACCCGGCAGCTGGCCCGGTCGGGCAGGCCCAACGTGTCCGCCTCCTGCACCAGGAGGCCCCCCGGGATGCCCAGCAGCTGCACGTAGCTTTGCGGCGGCGTGATGGGACCCAGCTCCAACAGGCGCAAGTTCTTTTTTCGCGTCAAGATCTCCAGCGCCCCCGGGCTGAACGCCGGGGCCAGCACCACGTGGAGAAACACCTGGGCCAGCTTCTCCGCCGTGACTTCGTCCACTTCCCGGTTCAGCGCCACGATCCCGCCGAAGATCGAGACCGGGTCTGCGTCGTGGGCCTTTTGAAACGCTTCCGCCAGCGACTCCCCCACCGCGAGCCCGCACGGGTTGGCGTGCTTCACCGCGGCCGCGGCGGGCCGGTCGAACTCCCGCACCATCTCCAGCGCCGCCGCCGCGTCCATGATGTTGCAGTACGAAAGCTCCATGCCGTGAAGCTGCCGGGCGTTGGCCACACTGGTCCCCCGGTAGCTGGGATCCCGGTAAAAGGCGCCCTTTTGGTGGGGGTTTTCCCCGTAGCGCAGGGACACCCCGTCCACCGCTTCCAGCCGGAAGCGCCGGCCCGCTCCCGCCCAAGCCCCCGGCTCGCTCGCGCCTTCCCGCCGGCGGGCGAAGTACGCCTCGATGGCGGCGTCGTAGGCCGCGGTGTGCCGGAACGCCTCAAGGGCCAGCTCCTCCCGGAATTCCTGGTCGAACCCGGCCTTCTCGTCGAGGCGGCGCAGGATCTCGCCGTAGCGGGCGGGATCCACCACCACCAGGACGTCCTGGTAGTTCTTGGCCGCCGCCCGGATCATGGCCGGGCCGCCGATGTCGATCATCTCCAGCACGTCGCGATGGGACGCGCCGGGCCTCGCGGCCACCTCGGCGAACGGGTACAGGTTGACCGCCACCAGGTCAATCAGCGCCACGCCCAGCTCGTCCAGCTGGAGACGGTCCTGCGGGACGTCCCGGCGGGCCAGGATCCCGGCGTGGATGGCCGGGTGGAGCGTCTTCACCCGCCCGCCCAGAATCTCGGGAAAGCCCGTCACGTCGCTCACGTACACCGCGGGGAGTCCCGCCTCTTTCAGCGCCTGGTACGTGTTGCCCGTGGAGATGATCCGAACGCCGTGGCGGGCGAGGCCCCGGGCGAATTCGACGACTCCCGTCTTGTCGTACACGCTGATCAACGCCGTGGAAATCATGAAGAGCTGCTCCCTTCCGCTGTGGACCCGTGCGCCTCAAGAGCCCGCCGCACCACCCGCCGGCCCGTCAGGACCAGTTGTCCCGAGGCCAGCAGCGAGAGGGCCTCCACGTAGGCCCTGTGCTCCACTTCCAGCACCTTTGCGGCCAGCGTCTCCGGCGTATCGCCGTCGTCGACGGGCACGGGCCGCTGCACGATGATGGGACCGGAGTCCACTCCTTCGTCCACCAGGTGCACGGTGCACCCGGACACCTTCACCCCGTGCTCGATGGCCTGCCGGTGGGGCTCAAGGCCGGGAAACGACGGCAGGAGCGAAGGGTGGATGTTGACGATCCGCCGCTCGAAGCGGCGCACCCACTCGGGCGGCAGGATCCGCATATACCCGGCCAAGGCGACCAGTTCCGCCCCCGACGCTTCCACTTCTTCCAAGAGCCGCCGGTGATACGCCTCCCGGCCCAGCGCCCTGTAGTCGACGATGCTCACGTCGAGACCCAGGGCCCGGGCCCGGGCGATGGCCCCCGCCTCCGGCCGGTCGGCCACCACCTTCACCACCTTGACGGGGATCTCGCCCCGGGCGGCCGCCCGGGCGATCGCTTCCATATTGGAGCCGCGCCCTGACACCAGGACCGCCACGCGCAGCGGATCGTCCGGGCTCGCCGCCCGGCCGAGAGGGAGGCCGTCGCGGCTCACGAGAAGCGCACTCCTTCATCCCCCGGGACCAAGCGGCCCACCGGCCACGACTCCCAGCCGTGGGACTTGAGGACCGCCCGGGCCTGGTCCACGTCCTCCTCGGGCACGACGGCGACCATGCCGATCCCCATGTTGAATGTCCGGTACATCTCTTCCTCAGCGACGCCGCCCAGCTGCTGCAGCCAGCCGAAGACGGGCGGCACGGGCCACGAACCCTTTTCCACCACGGCCTGAAGACCCCGGCCCACTGCCCGGGGCAGGTTCTCCGGCAGGCCCCCGCCGGAGATATTGGCCAGGCCGCGCACGTCACACTTTTCCACCAGCGCCAGCACGGCGGGGACATAGATCCCCGTGGGCTCCAGGAGCTCTTCGCCCACCGTCCGGCCCAGCTCGGCCACGTAGCGGTCGACGGTGAGCCCTGCCTTCTCGAACACGATCCGCCGCACCAGCGAAAACCCGCTGCTCTGAAGCCCCGTGGACGCGATGCCCAGCACCACGTCGCCCGCCCGGGTGCGGCTGCCATCGATCAGCCGGTCCTGTTCCACCACGCCCACGGCGAAACCCGCGAGATCGTACTCCCCTTCCTGGTAAAAGCCCGGCATTTCCGCGGTCTCGCCCCCGATGAGGGCGCAGCCGGCGCGCCGGCACCCCTCGGCCACCCCGGCCACCACCGCTTCCACCACCGCGGGGTCGAGGCGGCCCAGGGCGAGGTAGTCGAGGAAGAAGAGCGGTTCGGCCCCGTGGCAGAGGATGTCGTTGACGCAGTACGCCACCGCGTCGATGCCGACGGTATCGTGGCGGCCGGTCATAAAGGCGACCTTCAGCTTGGTGCCCACCCCGTCGGTGCCCGAGACCAGCACGGGCCGGCGGTACCGCTCAAGGTCCAATGAAAACAGGCCGCCGAACGAGCCGATACCTCCCATCACGCCGGGGCGGTGCGTGGTGCGGGCGTGCTCCTTGATGCGGCGCACCGCCTCGTAGCCCGCCTCGATGTCCACTCCCGCCGCCCGGTAGGTCATCTCCTCGCCCATGCCTTACATCCTCCCCTTCGCCAAGACGTCGCCGCCCTGGGAGGCGCCGCCGTCCACCGGGGTCGGATACGGGGCGCCGAAGCACGCGGCGCAAAGCCTTCGCCCGTCGACGCCCACTGCCTGGTAAAGGGATTCGAAATCCAGGTAGTGGAGGGAATCGGCGCCGATCAGGCGGCACACTTCGTTGACGCTCCGGCCGGCAGCGATCAGCTGGTCCGAGCTGGGCACGTCGATGCCGTAGAGGCAGGGATGGGAAAAAGGCGGCGACGCCACCACCATGTGGACCTCTTTCGCCCCCGCCTCTTTCAGGAGCCGGATCATCCGGCGGCTGGTGGTCCCCCGCACGATGGAGTCGTCCACCAGGATCACTCGCTTGCCCCGCAGCGTCTCGACGATGGGGTTGTGCTTGATGTGCACGCCCCTGCGGCGCATGGCAGGCGTCGGCTGGATGAAGGTGCGCCCGACGTAGCGGTTGGTGGCCAGCCCCACGTCGAAGGGGATTCCCGCTGTCTCAGCAAAGCCCAGCGCGGCAGAAGAGGCCGAGTCGGGCGCGGCGATGACCACGTCCGCCTCGATGGCCACCTTCCGCGCCAGGCGCCGGCCGATCTCCTTCCGCACCTCGTGGACGGTCTTCCCGTCGATGACGCTGTCCGGGCGGGCAAAGTAGATGAACTCGAAAACGCACATGGCTTCCCGGGCGCCTTCCGCGAACCGCAACGAGCGCAGGCCCTCTTCGTCGATGACCACCATCTCGCCGGGCGCGACGTCCCGCACCAGCTCGGCGCCGGCGGCGTCGAACGCGCACGACTCGGAGGCCACGAACCACGCATCGCCGGAGCGGCCGACCGCTAGGGGCCGGATGCCCAGGGGATCCCTGATTCCGATGAGGCGGCCCTGTCCGACGATGCCGATGGCGTACGAGCCTACAAGGCGCCGGGCCGCCCGGCAGATGGCCTCTTCCAAGGAGACCCCCGCCTCCGCGGCGATCAGGTGGAGGATCACCTCGGCGCTGGTCTCCGTCTGGAAGACCACGCCGGCCTCCAGGAGCTCTCGCCGGAGCGCCCCGGCGTTCACCACGCTGCCGTCGTGGGCCAGGGCCAGCTGGCCGTGGCGCAAGAGCCCCACCAGCGGCTGCGCGTCGGCGGCCGACGGCGCGCCCCGCTCCGCGTGGCGCACGTGCCCCACGCTGACCCGGCCGGGAAGACCCTTCAGGGAAGCCTCGTCAAACACCCGGGAGACAGGGCCCGGCCCCTTGTGAACCCGCACGGCGGAGCCGTCGAACACGGCGATCCCCGCGCTCTCCTGTCCCCGGTGCTGCAGGGCGTAAAGACCCAGGTAGGTCAAGTCGGCCGCCTCCACGGGAGACGGGCTGTACACGCCGAAGACGCCGCTCATTCCCCGGCCCCTCCGCCCGCCCCCCGGCCGGGCGAGGCTCCCTCCCCCTCGCCCGCCAAGAAAGAGAGGGCTTCTTCCCAAGCCGCGCGCAGGTCGGCCAGGGACGCCCGGATCACCGCCGACCGGACCGCGCCGGCCGCCCGCACCTCTGCCCGCAGCTCAAAGCCGTCTTGTTCAGGGGTGACGACGCCCACCCGCGCGAGAGGCACCCCGTGCTTGCCGGCGATGGCCTCTAAGGCTCCCGCGTCCTCCGGCCGGGTGGAGACGACGATGCGAGAGTACGCTTCCCCGAAGAGCAGCGCGTCCAACCGCGCTTCGCCCTCAGCGGGCGCCTCCGCCTCCAGGAGCGCCGAGACGCCCAGCCTCCCGCCGAGGGCCGCCTCGGCCAGCGCCACCGCGAGCCCGCCGTCCGACGCGTCGTGGGCCGACGCCAGGATCCCGGCGGCCGCCGCTTCGAGGCAGGCCTCTTGCACCCGGCGTTCAAGGTCCAGGTCCAGTTCGGGCAAAGGCCCTTTCACCACGCCGTGCAGGGACGCCAGGTAGCGGCTGCCGCCCAGAGCGCGGGGACCGGCGCCCGGGGCGCCCAGGACGAAGACCACGTCGCCCGGGCGTTTGAAGCCGGAAGTCACGACCTTCTCCGCGTCGTCGATCAGTCCCACCATCCCGATGACGGGCGTGGGCCATACGGCCTGGCCGTCGCTTTCGTTGTAGAGGCTGACGTTTCCGCCGATCACCGGAGTTCCCAGAGCCCTGGCCGCCTCCGCGATGCCCGTCACCGCCTGGCGGAGCTGCCAGAAGATCTCGGGCTTTTCCGGGCTGCCGAAGTTGAGCCCGTCGGAGAGGGCCAGGGGCCGCGCGCCCGTGCAGGCCAGGTTGCGGGCGGCCTCGGCCACCGCGGCCGCCGCGCCCGTGCGAGGATCGACGTAGCAGTGAAGGCTGTTGCAGTCGACGGTGACCGCCAGGGCTTTCGCCGTCCCTTCGACCCTCAGCACGCCGGCGTCCGCCTTGCCGGGGCCCACCGCGGTCCGCCCGCCCGCCTTTTCGTCGAATCTCCGGTAGAGCGGAGCTTTGCTCGCGATGCTGGGATCTTGGAGGAGCCGGATGAGCCACGGCGTCGCGTCGCCCTCGAGGTCGGGCGGGAGAGCCGCTCGCCGCAGCGCTTCGAGATACTCGGGCACCCGCGCTTCGGGGTGGTAGACCGGGGCGCCGTCGGTGGAGAGGGCTCTGGCGGGCACTTGGGCCACCAGGGTCTCGCCCTCGAAGAGCCGGAGCATCCCGTCGCCCGTCACCCGGCCCACGACGGCCGCTTCCAGGTCCCACTTGCGGAAAATCTCCTTCACCCGCTCCTCGGCGCCGGGGCGGGCCACGATGAGCATCCGTTCCTGCGACTCGGAAAGCATCAACTCGAAAGGCGTCATCCCCGGCTCCCGCCGGGGCACCTTCAAGAGGTCCATCTCGATGCCGGAGCCGGCCCTGGCGGCCATTTCCGCGGCGGAGCTGGTCAGGCCCGCGGCGCCCATGTCCTGGATCGCGGCCACCAGGCCCAGGGAGATGGCCTCAAGACACGCTTCGATCAACCGCTTCCCTTTCCCGGGATCGCCGATGGGAACGGGCGACTCTCCCGACTCCGGTTCCGCCGCCAGCTCGGACGAGGCAAAGCTCGCCCCGTGGATCCCGTCCCGCCCGGTGGGCGCGCCGGCCACGATCACCGCGCTGCCCACGCCTTCGGCGCAGGCCCGGGTCACCTGCTGGTGCCGGACCAGTCCCACCGCCATCACGTTCACCAGCGGATTTTTCTGAAACGCGGGGTCAAACCCGATCTCGCCGGCGACCGCCGGCACGCCGGTCCCTGCCCCGTAATCCGCCGCCCCTTGGATCACGCCCCGGACGAGCCGGCGGGTATCGGCGTCCCGGGGATCGCCGAAGCGGAGCGAACTCAGCAGCGCGACGGGCCTGGCGCCCATGGCGACGATGTCCCGCAGGATGCCGCCCACGCCGGTGGCCGCCCCTTGATAGGGGTCCACCGCGGACGGGTGATTGTGCGACTCCACCTTGAAGGTGACGGCCCACCCGTCGCCGATGTCGACGACGCCGGCGTTTTCACCGGGTCCTTGCAGAATCCGCTCCCCTTCCGTCGGAAAGAGAGCAAAGAGCGGCCGGGAGTGCTTGTAGGCGCAGTGCTCGGACCACAGCGCCGAGAACATGCCCAGCTCGGTCCAGTTGGGCTCCCGGCCCAGGGCGGCCACCAGCCGCTGGTACTCCCAGTCCGTCAGCCCCAGGTCGCGCCAGACCGGATGGGGGTAAACCTCGCTCGTGACTTCCACGGGAATATGCCGGCTCGTCACGGGTTCCATCCCCGTCGCCTCCTTCTAGCCCCGGAGGGTCAAAGTCCCAACCTGCGCTCCCACTCGTCGCACACCCGGCGCGCCCTCTCCGCGGCGATGCCGGTGTAGCGCCGGGGATCTTCGAGGACCCGCCGCTGATCCTCCGACAGCCGGGCGAGGTACGGCGCCAGCTCCTGGCTGGCCAAGGCCAGGTCCCATACGTTCCCTTCTCCCGCCTCCGCCCTCAAGGTGAGGCGGCGCACCGCCTCGTGTGCGTCGGGATGGCCGGCCGCCGCAAGGAGGATGTACAAAGGCTCCGCGATGACGCTCTTCGCCGTGGACTCGAAGTTCTCCAGCATCCGCCGCCGGTCCACCACCAGCTTGCGCACGACCCGGACCAGCCGGTCCGCCGCGGCGGCAAGGCCCGCCGCCATCTCGACGGCGAAGCGCCCGGAGGCGGAGTTGGTGAGGTCTCGCTGGTGCTCGGAGATCTGATCCATGTAGAGGGTGATCATGCGGGGGACGAACACTTTCCAGAGGCTCTTGACGTGTTCGAAGTTCCAGGGATTGCGCTTGTGCGGCATGGTGGACGAACCCACTTGATCGGCTTCGAAGGCCTCACCCACCTCGCCGATCTCGGTCCGCTGCAGGTGCCGGATGTCGTCGGCCAGGTTGGCCAGCACGCCGAAGGTTGAGGCGACGGCATGCATGTAATCGAGGAGAAACTCCGGCTGCACGATCTGGGTGGCGTGGTCGGCGGCGGAAAGGCCTAGGGACTCCAGCACCTCTCGCTCGAAGGCGGCCGGGTCGTCGAAAAACAGCCGGGAGGCGTTGTACGCCCCCACCGCCCCGGCCATCTTCCCCTTCAAGGCGGCCGCCGCCCGCTCCAGCCCTTCGATGCGCTGGCCCAGCCGGCTGACGTACTCGGCCATCGCGAAGCCGAAGGTGATGGGGACGGCGTGCTGGCCATGGGTCCTGCCGGCCTGGAGCGTCTCCGCCTCCCGGCGAGCCACGGCGATCAATGCCCGCTCCAGCTCCTTGAGGAGCGGGATGAGCACTTCGCGGGCCGCGTCCCGCAGCTGCAGGGCGCGGGCGGTGTCGGTGATGTCCATGGAGGTGGCCGTGAGGTGGACGAAAGGCTTCGCCTCGTCGGAGACCCGGGCCCGGATGCAGTTGACCAGCGCCCGCACGTGGTGCCGGGTCCTCTGCTCCTCCCGGTACACCTCCTCCGGGGTCACCTCGAGGGCCGCTCGCTCCACTTCCTCCGCCGCCCGCCGTGAACAGAGCCCGCGGCGAGCCAGGGCCGAGACCAGCGCCGCCTCCACCCGGGCCTGGTAGCGGATGGCCGCCGCCTCGCTCAGGTAGGCGGAGAGCCGCTCCCAAAGCTCGGGCGAAGAAGCGCAATACCGATGGTCCAGCGGGCTGATGGCGTCAAAGATATCCCGGTGCACCCGAAGCTCCATCTCCTTAATCCAAACATAACCGCAGCTAGACGAGAAAACGTTCGGGATTTCGCCCTTTGTCGGCCTCATAGTACCACCGCTTCCCGCCTGTGTCAAGAGAAACAGCGAACAAACCGCCTGGCGTTCGCCTCCCGGCGGGCGCGAACGGGACGCCGCTCCTGTACCCGCTGACGCGGCCGGGCGTAGGATGGATCCGGCGGCTGGAACGTGAGGAGCCGGGAGCGCCGGGGGAGCGGAGACTGCGTGGCCGAGGACGTCTACCTGGGAGTGCTGGTGGGAAAGCGCAAGGCGTCGAGCCGACCCTATCACGAGCAGACGACCTTCTTCCGCCGGCTCATCACTGAAGGAAAGAACATCGGGGTCAAAGTCTACATCTTTTCGCCGTCGGGGATCTCGTGGAAGAAGCGGCGGATCAGGGGCTGGACGTGGACGGGGCGGCGCTGGGTCTCGGCGGTCTACCCCTTCCCTCACGCCGTCTACGACCGGGTCTCGCCCCGGATGATCGCGGACTTCCGGGCCGTGGTGCGGGCCAGGGCCCGCTTCGCCCGGCGCCGCATCCCCCGGTTCAACACCCGCATCGGCTCCAAGTGGCGGCTGCACAAGGTCTTTATGAAAGACCCGGTGCTGGCGCCCGCCCTCCCCCACACCCGCCTCCTCACCCGGGCCAGCTTGGACGCGATGCTCCGCCGCTACGGCGAAGTGTACATCAAGCCGGCCAGCGGCGGGCAGGGAAAGGGCGTCTCCTGGGCCCGGAAGGTGCCCGGCGGCTACCTCTACTGCAAGAGCGCGGGCGGGCGCACCCGCCGCGGCCGGGTGGCCACGGTGGCGGCGCTGGCGGCCCGCTGCGCCTACCGGGGCCGTGCGATGCTGGTGCAGCAGGCCATTCCCGTCCTCACCTACCGCCGGCGGGTGTTCGACGTGCGGGCGCTGGTGCAGCGCAGGGAGGACGGAGAGTGGGCGCTCACCGGGATGGTCGCCCGCCTCGGCGCTCCCAGCAGGAAGGTGACCAACATCCACGCCGGGGGAAAGGCGCTGCCCCTCGAGACCGTCCTGGAAGAGAGCGGCGCCGGCCCGGACGTGATCGAGGGGGTGCGGGCGCGCGTCGAAGAGCTGGCCCTCGCCGCCGCGAACGCCGTGGCCCGCTCCTCGCAGCACGTAGGGGAGCTGGGCGTCGACGTCGCCGTCGACAAAGAGTACCGCTGCTGGCTCATCGAAGTGAACTCCCGCACCGGCCGCATCTCGTTTCACCGCGCCGGGATGAAAGAGGAGGCCCGCAAGGCGGACCAGGGTCCGGCGGCTTACGCCCGCTTCCTGGCCGGAAGAGGCCGGCACGGCGTCCAGGGCGGCGCATAGCCTGGCGAAGAGGTGAACGCCCGTGGGTTCCCCAAAGACCGCCCTCCTGCTGGGAATCGCCGTCGACTGGCCGCTGACGGCGCCCGCTTCCCGCTGGCCGGAACACGGCTACGCCCATCTGGCCGGCGCCGCGGAACGTTTCGGCATTCGCGTGGCACTGTTTCACATCGCCGCGGTCGACTGGCGCAAGGCGGCGGTGGACGGATGGGTCCGGGCCGGCCGGGGAAAATGGACGAAACAGCGGCTGCCGCTGCCCGACGCCGTCTACAACCGGATCTCCCGGCGGCGGGTCGAGGCGTCTGTTCCCGGCCGCCGGGCTCTTTGGCGGCTTTCCCGCCGGGTCCCGCTGTTTAACCCCCGGTTCCTGAACAAGGCGGAAGTGCAGGCCGCCCTGGCCGCTTCCCCCGCGTCCCGGTTCCTTCCCGCGGCAGCCGTCGCCGCGGGCGCTGGGGCCATCGCGCGCGCCGTCGACCAGTTCGGCGCGGCGTACGTCAAGCCGGTGAACGGGTCCCTGGGCCGTGGGATCTTGCGAGCGGAGCGAGCCGGCCGGCACTACCGGATCGTCCACAACCCCCGCAGGGGCTTCTCTTCCCCCCTCGTGCGCGCCCGGGTCTCCCGCTCCCAGCTCAACGCCTTGTTCCAAAATCTGTACCGGGACGAGCCGGTCCTGGTCCAGGAAGCCGTGGGCGCCCTGCGGGTCCACGGCCGGCCTGCCGACATCCGCGCCCTGGTGCAAAAGGACCCGGGCGGGGCATGGCGCCTCACCGGAGCGGCCGGCCGTGTCGCCGCTCCCGGCGGCGTGACGACCCACACCGTGCGGGGCGGCCAAGCCGTCCCTTACGGGCGCCTTGCGGAGGAGGCCGGCGGCGCCCTGCCCGGGCTGGACGTCCTGGAACGCGCGGCCGTCGACGCGGCACGGGCCGTGGAGCAGGCGTTTGGAGACGGCTTTTTTGAACTCTCGCTGGACATGGCGGTTCGGGAAGACGGCACTCCCGCCATTCTCGAGGTGAACGCCAAGCCGTTTCCCTTCGATGAGCCTGCTATCCGCCGTCTGGCCGCCGAAAGGCTCTTCTTGTACGCCCGGGCGAGAGCCGCCGCCGGCGTCCTTCCGCAGCCCTCCGGAACGGACCTGGTCTCGCCGCAATAGGATGGGATCACTCTCACCTTGCGCTGGCGGTGCGAAAGGAGATGACGCCGTGCGCGTCGTGCTGCTCGCCCGGCTCTTTTACAGCGGCCAGACCACCCACACCGTCGAGCTCGCGCGAGAGCTGGCCCGCCAGGGCCACACCGTCGCGCTCCTTTCCCACGGTCCGTGCCACTTGGCCGCCTGGACCCACGCCTGCCGGACGCTGGAACGAGAGGGCGTCGCGTGCCACCGGCACGCCCGCCCCGGGGAGGCCCTCGCGGCCGCCGTCCAGCTGGATCCCCAGATCCTCCACGTTCACTCGTCCGACCTGCTGCCCCTGGCCGCACAGGTCGCGGCGGAGACGGGCGCTCCCGTCATTTTCACGGCCCACGGCCTCGGCACGCTGCGCCAACCGCTGGTCAAGAAGGCCGATCGCGTCATCGCCGTCGGTCCCCGGGTGCATCAAGAGCTTTGCGCCGGAGGCGTCCAGCGGCTGGCCCTGGTGGGCAACGGGGTGGACACGGACCGGTTCCGGCCGGGGAAAAAGGGGCGCACGCTCCAGGTGGCCTTCGTGGGCAGGGTGGACGAGACCAAGCGCCGCGGGCTCGACGAACTCATCGAGGCGGTAGCCATGATCCCCCGGGTCCGCTTGGTGGTGGCGTCCAACCAGCGCCCGTCGCATCCCCGGTGCGTCGCGGCGGGATGGCTCTGGGACGTCGCCCCGCTCCTGGCCGAAAGCCACGTGGTGGCCGGGGCCGGCCGGGCCATCCGGGAGGGGATGGCCTCCGGCTGCGTCGGCCTGCTGCTGGGCTCGGCGTACGGGGGCGTGGTCAGCCCCGCCGCCCTCTCCCGCGGCCGGGGAGGCGCGCTCTGGTTCCCCGCCTCCGACGGCGATCCGCCCGACCGCCAGAGCATCCGGCGGGATCTGGTCCGGCTCGTCCAGGACGAGCGGCACCGGCGGGCCTTGGCCCGCTGGAGCCGGGAGTACGCCGTCCGCCACTTCTCCCTCAAACGGATGGCGCGCGAGGTGGTGTCCGTCTACGCGGACGCGCTGGCGGAGAGGGCGGCGGTCGGATGAAACCCCGGATCGGCGTGGTGACCCGCGACGCCGGGCACACCTGGGAGATGAAGGCGCTGCACCGGGCGGCTCGCGCCCTCGGCGCCGAGCTGGTGCGGGTCGATCCGAAAAGAGCCAGCGTCGACCTGGTCCAGGGATGCCTCCTGGACCCGGACGGCGCCCCCCTTTCTCTCGATATCGCCATCGGCCGCGTCGACGCCGGCTGTCTCGACGACGGCGTACGCCTGTTGGAGTGCATCGCCGGGCGGCTGCCCGTGATCAACGGTGCCCCGGCCTTCCGCACGGGCCGCGACAAGCGTTTGATGAGCCGGGCGCTGGCCCGGGCGGGAGTGCCTCACCCTCCCACCTGGCTCGTGGCGCCCGCTGCCGCCGTGCGGCTCTCGCGCAAGCTCCCCTATCCTCTGGTGGCGAAACCCCCCCAAGGCGCGGGCGGCGACGGGGTCCAGCGGGTGGCCCGCCGGCAGGAGCTGCTGCGGCTGGCCGCCGCCGGCGCCGAACCGCTGTACCTGCAAGCCTACTGCCGCGGGATCCAGGAGGAGCTGCGGGTGCTGGTGCTCGACGGGCTTTCGCTGGGAGCGGTGCGCAAGCGCCCCCGCCGGGACGAGTGGCGAGCCAACCTGGCGCTGGGCGGCGAAGCGGTCCCCGCCCCTTTGGACGCCGAGGCCGAACGGATCGCAGTCCGCGCCGCCGCCGCCGTGGGGGCGGACTTCGCCGGAGTCGATCTCGTGCGGGTCTCCGGCGGGCTGGTGGTCTTGGAAGTCAACGTGTGCCCGGGCTTTCGGGGCTTTGCCCTGGCGACGGGAGTGGACGTGGCGTCACACCTGATCCGAGCGGCTCTAGCCCGTGTGACGAAAGAGGGTGGCTTCCGTGAAAGCGCTGGTCCTGACGCCGGGAACCCGCTGGTCCAAAGGGCTTGACGCCGTCATGTCCCAGCTCGAGAAGTACGGGTACGCGGTCGACTGCAAAAGCCGCGCCGCCCGGGGTGCCTGGGATTTGGCGGTCTCGTGGGGGGAGCCCGGAGCCCCGGCCCCGAGAGCGCCACTGGAGATCAACCCGCCTGAGGCCGTCCTGCGCAGTCTCTCCCCCGCCGAAGCGGCCCTTCACCTCGCGTGGCACGGCATCCCCGTCTCCTGGGATCTGGCGCCGCCGGGGATCGCCCGGCCGGTGCAGCGGTTTGTCGCATCCGAGTTCGCCTCCATGCGCGTCCACGTCGCGGACTTGGCCGTGCTCAAGGTCGAGGACGACTGCGGCGGCCGGGTGGCCGGCCGCCTGTCCCGCTGGCGGTACCAGAGGGTGCTGGAGGCGGCGTGCCGCAGCGTCTACGTGCTGGGCCTTCACTTCGGCTGCGTCCACGTGAACGTACACCCGTCGGGCTCCTGGCACGTAGAGCGGGTCGATCCCCATCCCGAGGTCGACGAGGAGCTGGGCCTCGCGTACGGGGAGGCCATCGCCCGCCTGGCCGCCCTCTCCTTGGGCGGCCCACGACCTACCGGGGAGCTGGTGCTGGGGGCAGATCCCGAGTTTTCCCTGGCCACCCAGGACGGGCGGATTCTCTACGCCTCCCGCTACCTCCCCTTCCGGGGTGAGGTGGGCCACGACCGGCAGAGCTGGGAGAGGCGAGGGACTGTCTATCCTTTGGCCGAGCTGCGGCCGGCGCCGAGCCCGTCGCCGCTGGTGCTGGCCGAACGGGTGGCCCAGGCGCTCCTGAGAGCCAGAGAGGCGCTGCCCGCGGCCCGCACCCGCTGGATGGCGGGGAGCTTTCCTCTCTCGCGGGTCCCCACCGGGGGCCACGTCCACCTGAGCGGGGTCCCGCTCACCACTCCCCTGCTCCTCGCCCTCGATACCTACGTCGCGATCCCCTTCATGCTGCTGGAGAAGCGCACCCGGGCCAAGCTGCGCCGCCGCCGCTACGGGCGGCTCGGCGAATTCCGGCGGAAGGAGCACGGCGGCTTCGAATACCGGACCCTTCCCAGCTGGCTGGTGAGCCCGGCGGCCACCCGGGCCGCCTTGTGCCTCGTCAAGACCGTGGCCTCCGAGTGGCCGCGCCTCGATCCCGCCCCGCTGCGCCCGGCTCGCGCCGTACGGGAGTTCTACCTCGGCAAGAAGACCCGCTTCCGCCTGGCGTTCCACCAGCGGTGGCGGCGCCTGCTGGCCACGCCCACCGCGGAAGCCTACGCCTACGAGCTCTCGTACGTGAAGCGGATGGTCACCGGCGAGCAGGAGTGGAACGACGACGACGACTTCAAGTCCGCGTGGTGGAAGTAAACCCGGGCATTGGCTGAGGAGGTGGACCCGCGTGGCCAAGAGCGCGCGCCCGACGCTGGGCATCGCGGCCCGCACCTTTCGCCGCCGGCGGTTCGGCGAACAGACTTCGTACCTCAGGGGGCTCGTCGCGATCGCCCGCAGGAAGGGGATGAACGCCTACGTCTTCGGCCCGGGCGACGTCGACTGGCCCCGGCAGCGGGTGCGGGGCTGGTCCCCCGTGCCCGGCGGCTGGCGGCGGCGGTGGCATCCCTTGCCCGACGTGGTCTACGACCGGGTGTGGGGGCTAGGCCCGCTGGGCCGCCGCCGCTTCGCGGAAGAGCTGAAGCGGTTCGAGGAGCACGGCATCCCTTGCTTCAACCCGGATTTCGGCGACAAGCTGGACGTGTACCGCACCTTGCACGGCACCGAGGCGCTGGCGCCCCACCTTCCCGAGACGCTGCCCCTCACGGCCGAGAACCTGCTGGCGCTGGCCGCCCGGCACCGGTACGTCTACGTCAAACCCGCCCGCGGCCGCCAGGGCAAGGGAATCAGCGTCTGCCGGAAGCTGAAGCGGGGCTGGCACTGGACGCGGGCCTCGGCGCCCCGCCGGTCCCAGACGCTTCCCAGCGCCGAGGCGGTGGTGGCGGCGTGCCGCCGGGGCCGCGCCGGCGACGCCTTCCTCGTGCAGCAGGGCCTCGACCTCGTGAGACTGGCCGGCGGCACCGTGGACGTCCGGGTCATCGTGCAAAGGGACTCCCGAGGGCAGTGGCAGGTGAGCGCCGTGGGGGTGCGGGCCGGAAGGCGAGGCCGGCTGGTCTCCAACCTGCACGCCGGGGGCCGGGCCATGGGGCTCTCCCGCCTGGTGCGGGCCGCCCGGATCAAGGGCTCCCTAGCCCGCATCCGCCGGCAGGTGGCGGAGGTGGCGCTCCTGGCCGCAGAAGCGCTGAGCCGCGCCCATCCGTCCCTGGGAGAGCTGGGCGTCGACATCGGCCTCGGCCCGGAAGGGCGCGCCTGGATTCTCGAGGTGAACCGGCAGCCCGGCCGCGCGCTCTTCGCCCGGGCTCGCCTCCGGAAAGCCTGGCGCCGTTCCCGCATCCGGGTGGTGGAGTTCGCCCGGTTCCTGGCGCAAGGCGGCCTCGCGCTTCACCCTCCCGCTCCCTCCGGCGAAAGCTCCCGCGCCCCCGTCCCCCTTGAGGCCGCGGCGGGGCGCTGACGCCCGTGGATGGGAGCCCGTTCCTATTCCTCCGCCGGGGGATGGTGTGTACTATACCGTAGCTACGAGGGAGGGTGGCCGCCGTGAGACGTTTTCGAGGCTTTTCCGACGCTGTATTCGTCGTCATCGTCACCCTGATCTCCGTCCTGCTCCTCAAGGTGCTCGTCACACCTAATCCCTTCGATGTCATCATCCTCGCGGGACTCATCATCGTGCTCATCCTGACCACCGGCAAGTAGCGTCGGAGCACCTCGTTCCCCACTGAGCTTTTCGACGAACTGCGCGAGGCGGGGGGTCCGGCGTGAAGCTCTTGACGATGTACCGCGCGGCCAGCGACGTACGACGCTTGAAGTTCTCAAAGGAAGCGGTCGCCGAACCCATCTTCGACACCCAGTACATTCCCAATTCATGGGACGCCGTCATACGATGGGGCAACTCGGACGGCGCCGACGACGGCCGCCACCTGGTGCTCAACCCGGTGGAGGCTTTGGAGCGGATCAAGGACCCGGCCTACGTCGTGGACACCTTCAAGGCGCACGGCATCAGCACCCGCTACTACAAGCCGGCGCACTCCCGCATCCCCCGGGTGCGGGCCCGCTACCGCATCCACGTCTTCGACCTGAGGACGGTGGCGTTCTTCCGCAAGTCCCGGGGCAAGTACCGCCGGGTGACGGCCCTCACCACCAAGCAGCTGCAGAGGGCCCGGGAGATGGCGGTGCGGGCCGCGTACGTGCTGGGGCTTCACTTCGCCTGCGTCGACGTGGGCAAGCTTTCGAAGAAAAAGTTCGTCCCCATCGACGTCGACCCCAGTCCGGCGTTGACCAAGACCACGGGGCCTCTTTACGCCAAGGCCATCGTGGCGTACGTGAAGCGCCGGCAAAAACGCTGGTACCAGCGGTCCGACGTGACGCTCGGCGCCGACCTGGAGTTCATCATGCGAAAGAAAACCGGCGGGATCCTCTACGCCTCCCGCTACTTCAGCCGGTACGGCAGCGTCGGCTACGACCAGCAGGGGTCAAGGCGCCGGCGGGGAGCGCATCCCATCGTCGAACTGCGCCCGAGGCCCACCAAAGACCCGCTGGAACTGGTGGAGCGGATCCGGCGGCTGCTGCTTCGGGCCCAAGCCCGCACACCAAAGAAGGGCGTGCGCTGGGAGGCGGGGAGCCTGCCGGTGCCGGGGTATCCCATCGGCGGGCACATCCACCTGAGCGGCGTGGAGCTGACCACGGAGCTTCTGCGGGCGCTCGACAACTACGTGGCCTTCCCGGTCATGATGCTGGAAAATCCGGTGAAGGCGAAAAAGCGCCGCAAGAAATACGGCTGGCTGGGAGAGTTTCGCTGGGAGAGCTACGGCGGGTTCGAATACCGGACGCCCGCCAGCTGGATCGTGGGCCCGCAGTACGCGGCGGCCGTCCTCTGCCTCACCAAGCTGGTGGTCGACAATTACGAAAAGCTCACCCGCAACGTCTACTCGTCGCCCGAGACCTGCCGCCTGTTCTACCAGGCCGAGAAAGAGGGAGGCCGCGAGATCTTCGAGCTGTTGTGGGCGGACCTTGAAGCCCTGGACGACTACGCCAAGTACGCCCGGGAGCTGGCGATCATTCCCGAATCCGTCCGGGCCAACAAGCGCTGGCACGAGTCGCGGGACATCCGGGTCCGCTGGGGCCTCATCCGGCCGGCGCCCAGGAAAAAGAAGGCCGGACGCCGCTAGCCCGCCGGCCCGGACGCCCCCAATCGCGCACGGAAGGGAAGAGGCCGATGGACGAGAGCGTCAAAGTGCAGCTGGTCGCGGGCGACCTCCCCGAGGACGCCCTGGCGATCCCGAAAAAGCTCATAGCCGCCATGGGACTTCCGGAGGGTTTCGCCGGTCCGCTCTCGGTCGGCAGCCGGTCGCGCCCGGTGCGGGTCCTGCCTTCCGAAAGCTCCGCCCGGGTCGCCTTGAGCCGCAGCCTCGCGAAAGAGCTCCTCCTGCCGCTCCCCAAGACCCTCTGGATGCGCTTCGACCGGGAGCACGGCAGGCTCAGGATCGGACCGGTGGTCGCCATTTTCGCCGTCAAGCGGCGGAAAGCCGGCCCCCGCTCACCCCGGCTCTTCGGCGCGCGCAACCTCGACATCCGCCAGCTGATGCGCCACGCCCGGCGGCTCAACCTGCTGGCCATGGTCCTCACGCCCGACGGGGTGCAGCCAGGGCGGGACTGGGTCGAAGGGTTCGTCCTTTCCGGCAGGCGCTGGGCCGTCGTCCGCTACCCCGTGCCGGACGTCGTCTACGACCGCATCCAGTCTCGGAGCTGGGAACGCCGTCCCAGCGCCCAGCGGGCCAAGCAGTTTCTCCGCTCGCTCCCCTCGGTGAAGTATTTCAACGAGGGCTTTTTCGACAAGTGGGCGCTGTACCAGAAGATGTCCGGCCACCAAGCCCTCGCCCGCTACCTGCCGGACACCCGGCAGCTCACGGGGCCCCAAAGCCTCAAGGCCTTCCTGGAAGAGCACGGCGCGACGTTTCTCAAGCCCACCGAAGGGAGCCAGGGGAAGGGGATCATCCGGGTGCGGCGGCTCGGTGCTTGGTACGAGTGGCGGAGGGGAACTCGGCAGCACAAGACCCGCCGGTTCGAAACGCTCTACCAGGGCATCGCCCGCATCCAGCGGCGAAAGCGCTACATCATGCAGCCCGACCTTCGCCTCGCCACCGTAGGGGGCTCCCCCTTTGACGTGCGGATCCTGATGCAAAAGGACGGGAGCGGGACGTGGAAGCGGACCAAGATCTACGTCCGCGTCGCACCGAAGGGACGGCTCACCTCCAACCTGAGCCGGGGAGGCACCGCCATGGGCCTCGGCTGGGTGCTGCGCTCCCGCTTCGGCAAGGCTCGCCGCCGGGTCCGGGCCAGCATCAACCAGGCGGCCAAGACCATCGTGGAAGCCTTGGACGAAGTGTTCGACAGCCCCCTGGGCGAGATCGGCCTCGACCTGGGGGTGGACCGCCGCGGGCGGGTCTGGCTCATCGAGGTGAACGCGAAGCCCTTCCGCAAGGTGTTCGACGCCGGGCCCAAGCGGCGGGTCTTCCTCTCGTTCCGCCGGCCCATGGCGTACGCCCGGTACTTGGCGGGTTTTTGACGTGCGAGGGCTCCTCGTCCGCGCCGCTCGTCTCCGGGGCCTGCGGCGGGCCCTGAGACGCGATTCGAGAATCATGGAGGGATCCAGCATGGAGGCGACGCTCGTCCGTGGCACGCGGGGCCACCGCATCCGACTGAGAGCCGGCGCCGACGCCTGCGAAGCGCTGAAGCGGGGAGATGAGGTACGCCTGGGCCTGCACCCGCTGGCGGTGACGGGCGAAGGGCAGCGGCCCGGAGACCTCTCCGCCCGCCCCATGCTGGGCCGCCTCTCCATCCCCGGCTCGTGGCGCCTGCACGTCGACGTGAGAGACGGCGTCGTGCGCATCGGTCCCGTCATCGGCATCTTCACCTCGTCGTGCCGCAGGGGGTCCCGCCGGCCCTTCGCCGGCCTCACCGCGCGCTTTCGCCGCTTCATCGCCCTGGCCCGGGAGATGGGCGCCATCGCCTACGTCTTCACGCCCAAGGGCATCCACTGGCAAAGCAAGATCATCCGGGGCTACACGTACCTTCCCGCGGGAAAGGGACACCGGTGGGTCCGGGGCGCGTTCCCCTTTCCGGACGTGGTCTACAACCGCGTGCCGACGCGCAAGGCGGAGAGGCGAAAGAGCGTCCGCGAGGCCCGCCTGCGGCTCTTGGCGGAGCCGGGGCTCGACCTCTTCAACCCGGAGTTCCTCGACAAGTGGAGCGTCTACCAGATCCTGAGCAAAGACGAAACGCTGCGGGCGTACCTTCCCGCCACGACGCCGTGCACCGGCGCCGCTTCGCTCCTCAGCTTTCTGCGGGAGCACGGCCGCGTGTATCTGAAAATGGCCGACGGGAGCCTGGGCAAGGGAACCGTCCGGGTGGAGCTGCTCAAGGGAGGCGGATTTGGCTGGCACGCCACCCGGCCGGGAGGGCATATGGTCCACCGCACCCTGCGGAAGGAAGCCCAGCTGCGCGCGGCGCTGGCCCGCCTGCGCCGCGGCCGCCGGTACCTGATGCAGAAGGCGGTACCCCTGCTCAAGACGGGCGGCCGGCCCTTCGACATCCGGGCGCTGGTGCAGAAAGACGCCCACGGCCGCTGGCTGGTGACGGGGATGGCCGCCCGCATCGCGGGGCGCGGGCAGATCACGACCCACCGGCCCCGGGGCGGCAGCCGGGCCCGGCTCTCTCCCCTCATCCGCTCCATTTTCCGCGACGAGGCAAAAGCCCGGCACATCACCCAGGAGCTGCACCGGGTGATCGTCCGGGCGGCGGAAGTGTTCGACCGGGCGACCGGCGACCGCCACGGCGAGCTCTCCATGGACGTAGGCCTCGACGCCGCCGGCCACCCGTGGATCTTTGAACTCAACTCCAAGCCTGCGGTCTTTGACGAACCCTCTATCCGCCGCGTGGCCCGGCGCCGCCTGCTCAACTACTGCTTCTCCTGCAGCGGCTTCGCGCCCCGGGCTCCGGCCGCCGGCGGCTGAAACCCGGCCGGAGCCCGGGCGCTACGGCGTCGGGCCGCCGGATAGGTGACGGCTCCCGCGGGCCGCCAGCGGCACGCCAGCCCGGCACTGAGGGCACTCCTCGGGGCGATACGCCTTCACGTCCAGCCGGAGGAGGGCTTCCGTGCGCACGCCGAAGTCCACCGCGCCGCCGCTGCGGTCCACCAGCAGCGCCACCCCCACCGGCTCGCCCCCCGCCTCCCGCACCACGTCCAGCACCTCCCGCACGGAGCCGCCGGTGGTCACCACGTCCTCCACCACCAGCACCCGCTGGCCCGGCGCAATGGCAAAGCCCCGGCGGAGGCACATGCGGCCGCCCTCCCGCTCCGTGAACACCGCCCGTGTGCCCAGGTGCTTGGCCACTTCGTGCGCCAGCAGGATCCCCCCGACGGCCGGGCCCACTACCAGCTGGACCCCGTCGTCGCGGAAGCGCTCCGCCAGCGCCCGGCAGAGCCGCTCGGTCCGCTCCGGATGCTGCAGGACCGCGAACTTCTCGAAGTAGCGGTCGCTGTGCAACCCCGAGGTGAGGAGGAAATGCCCCTCCAGCAGGGCTCCGGACTCCCGAAAGATCTCCAGGACCTCTGTCTCCGTCAACGCCCATGCCTCCCGTCGCAAGGCCGCGGCGAGTGCCGCTCACCGCCGGTGGGCCCGCCCGATCATCTCGGCCAGCGGCCCTCTCCGGCGGACCGCGTCCTCGATCCCCCGGAGTACCTCCACCGCCGCGTAAGGATTGACGAAATTGGCGGTCCCCACGGCCACCGCCGAGGCGCCCGCGAGGATGAACTCCAGCGCATCGCGCGCCGTCATGATGCCGCCCATGCCGATGATGGGCAGATCCACCTCCCGGTAGACCTCCCACACCATGCGGACGGCGATCGGGCGGATGGCCGGGCCGGAGAGCCCGCCGAACCCGTTGGCCAGTATGGGCCGCTCCGCATCGACGTCGATGGCCATCGCGAGAAACGTGTTGACCAGCGACACCGCGTCCGCTCCCGCCTCACGGCACGCGGCCGCCACCGCCGCCACGGAGGTCACGTTGGGCGAGAGCTTGGGGATGACGGGACGTTCCGTCTCCGCTCTCACGGCGGCCACCACTTGGGCCGCCATCGCTGGGTCGCTGCCGAAGGCGATGCCGCCTTCTTTAACGTTGGGGCACGAGATGTTGAGCTCGTAGGCGTCCGCCCCGTCCTCCGCCTCGATCCGGGCCACCACCCGGGCGTACTCCTCCACCGTCCTCCCGATGACGTTGACGATGATCCGGGTATCGTAGGAACGCAAGAACGGGAGGTCGTGCTTCAAGTAGTGCTCGACGCCGGGATTCTGCAGCCCGATGGCGTTGAGCATGCCGGCGGGGGTCTCCACCATCCGGGGGAGCGGGTTCCCCTCCCACGGCTCCAGCGAGATCCCTTTCACCATCACCCCGCCGAGGAGCCCCAGGTCGAAAAAGCCGGCGAACTCCCGGCCGTAGCCGAAGGTACCGGAGGCGACCAGGACCGGATTTTTCAACGTGAGGCCGCCCAACTGCACCGAGAGGTCGACGGCGTTCCCGGCCGCGTCATGCACGGTTCCACACCACCTTTGCGCCGTCGAACACCGGCCCTTCGCGGCACACCCGCATCCACCGGCCGCCTGGAGAGGCGTCGTCCTCCACCTTGATGACGCAGCTCAAACAGACCCCGGCGCCGCACGCCATCCACTCTTCCATCGCCACCTGGCAGGGAATGCCCCAAGCCCCCGCCAGGCGGGCCACCTCTCGGAGCATCGGCCGGGGACCGCAGGCGTAGATCCGCTGGAGACCCTCCCCGGCCAGGCGCCTTTCCAAGAGCTCGGTCACCACGCCCCGGTAGCCGAGGGTCCCGTCGTCGGTGGCCACTTGCGGCGCAAGGCCCAGGCGCTGCCACCGGTCCAGCGCCACTGCCTGCCGGGCCGAGGCAAAGCCCGCGTAGATCTCGGGGACGGCGCCGGCTTCGAGAAGGCGCTGCGACAGGAAGAAAAGAGGCGGGACGCCCACCCCGCCCCCCACCAGCGCCACCCGGGATCCCGGGACCAGGTCCCGGTACCAAAACCCCCTCCCCAGCGGGCCCACCAGATCCAGCGTCTCGCCGGCACGGGCTCTGGAGAGCTGCCGGGTCCCCCGGCCCGCGACGCGGTAGAGAAAGCTGAACGCATCCTCCTCGGCCCGGTAGATGCTGAACGGGCGGCGCAGGAGCGGGTCCCAGCTCTCACCGGTGCGGCAGAGGACCGAGACGAATTGTCCGGGCTCCGCGTCCCTGAGGCCGCCCACCCGGGGGAGGAGCATCTCCCAGTGCCCGGGAGCCACCTCGCGGTGGTCGAGGATCTCCAGACGGTAGCGCTCTGCCATTCTCCCAGCTCCTCACGCCGGCCGGCGCAGCAAAGCGAGGAAGTCGTCCACCACGTGGGCGGCGTCGGCCGGCCCGGGCGAGGCCTCCGGCCGGAACTGGACCGTCCGCACCGCGAGCCGGCGGTGCGCCAGGCCTTCCACGCTCCCGTCGTGCACGTTGCGGTGCGTCACCACCAGGTCGGGGTCGTTCCACGAGCCTTCCGCCACGGCGAAGCCGTGGTTCTGGGCCGTGATGTACACCCGGCCCGAGGGCAGTTCTCTCACGGGATAGTTCCCGCCCCGGTGGCCGCGCGGCAGCCGGTAGGTCTCGGCCCCGAACGCCCGGGCGATCACCTGATGGCCCAGGCCGAAACCGAAGAGGGGCCTGGCTTCGGCGAGCCGGCGCGCCGTCTCCACCAGGTACGGGACGGATCGGGGGTCACCGGGGCCGCTGGAGATCACCACCCCGTCCGGCTCCGTGGCCAGCACCTCCTCCGGGCCGGCGCCCGCCGGCACCACGGTCACGGTGCAGCCCCGGCCGGCGAAGAGGCGCAGTGCGGCCCGGGTGACGCCGCAGTCGACTACCGTCACCCGCGGGCCGGGCCCCTCGGCAAAGAGGTAGGCGCCGCCTGCCGTCACTTCCCGGACCAGGTCCCGGCCGGCAGGGTCGGCCAGCTCCCGGGCGTCCCTCGCCAGCTGGGCCACGTCGGCCTCGCCGGTCGCCAGGACGCCCCGCATAGAGCCCCGCTCCCTGAGGCGCCGGGTCAGCGCCCGGGTGTCGATGCCTTCCACCGCCACGACGCCGTGATCCCGGAGGAAGCCGGCCAGGGAACGCCGGGCGCTCCAGTGGCTGGGCACGTCGCAGAGCTCCCGCACCACCAGCCCACCGGCCTGCGGCGCCTCCGCTCCGCCGCTCACGCCGGTGCTGCCCACCAGCGGGTACGTCATGGTGACGATCGCCCCCCGCAGGGCAGGGTCGGCCAGGAGCTCCTGGCAGCCGGTCATCGCCGTGGAGAACACCACCTCCCCCGCGACCTTTCCCGGGGCGCCCACCGCCCAGCCCCAAAAGCTTGAACCGTCCTCTAGCACCAAAACCGCTCGTTCCCGCGCCGCCACCCGGGCTCACCTCGCCTTCGTGTCTGGAAAAATCACCCATATCAAACGATCTCGTCCTATTGTAACGCCGGGCCGGAGCGCAAGTCAAAGCCGGAAAAGGCGTGCTTTCAGCGCTTCCTTGATTTCCCGCGCCTTGCGCGCCGCCGCCCGGTCGAAGGCCTGCTCCCCGCTGTCTCGGTAGGCGTAGAGGACGCTCCGGGACGCGTTGACCACCGCGCCCAGCCCGCGGCCGTCAAATCCCCCGGCCACGTCGCCGATGCCGCCTCCTTGAGCGCCAAACCCCGGGACCAGGAACGGGGTGTGCGGCAAAGCCCGCCGGAGCCGGGTCAGCTCGCCCGGGAAGGTGGCGCCCACCACCGCGCCCAAAGGGCCGTATCCCCACGTTCCCGCCCGCTCCCGGTTGTACGCTTCGAGCCACCCGCCCACCAGCTCGGCCACGCTCACGGCGGCGCCCTGGCCCGGCTCGCCCGGACCTTCTCCCTCGGCGAGGAGCCGCCGGTCCTGCAAGTCGCCGGAGGAGGGGTTCGACGTCTTCACCAGGACGAAGGCGCCTCTCCCCCAGTCCAGCGCGTTCAAGAACGGCGCGAGGCTGTCCCGTCCCATGTAGCCGTTGACGGTCAGCGCGTCGGCTTTGGGCCCTTCGAGGTCCGCCGCGGTCAGCCATTTCTCCGCTTCTCCCGCCCCTTCTCCCGCGGCGGGGCGACCGGGGCCTTCACCCAGATAGGCGGCGGCGTACTGCGAGGCGGTGGAGGCGATGTCACCCCGCTTGCCGTCGGCGATCACCAGCAGCCCGTGGGCCCGGGCACAGGCCACCACCGCCTCGTACGCGCCCAGCCCGTCCGGCCCCAGCCGCTCGAAGTAGGCCAGCTGCGGTTTGACGGCGCAGGCGTGTGGCGCGACGGCGGCGATGATCGCCTCGGAAAAGCGCTGGACACCCCGGGCGAGGAACGCTCGCACGCCCTCGTTCGGGCGCGGCCGGCCGAACACCTGCGGGGGAATCTGCCGCGGGTCCGGATCGATCCCCACCACCAAGGGGCTCTCCTTTTCCAGGACCGCGGCGAACAGCCGGTCCGCGAAGTTGAGGCCTCCGTCCTCCGGGCTCACCCCGCCACCTCCTCCAGCTCCTCAAAGCAGGGACCGCACAGCCGCCGGCCGACTGCGATCCCCTTCACCCGGCCGTACAAGCGCTCCCCGGCCAGCGGGGTGTTCCTCGCTTTCGAGCGCCAGCGGGAAGGATCCACAGAGCCCGACTCGCCCGGGGCGAAGAGCGTCAGGTCGCACGGCGCTCCTTCGGCGATCCGGGCTTCGCCGAGCCCGGCGATCCGCCGCGGCCGGGCGGAGAGCGCCTCGATCAGAGCGGCCCACGAGACCTTGCCCGTCGCGACGAGCCGGCTGTACAGCGCCGGGAGCGCAACCTCCAGCCCCGCGGCACCGAAGGGCGCGACGTCGAATTCGGCATCCTTTTCTTCAGGGGTGCAGGGGGTATGGTCGGTGACGATGCAGTCGACGGTGCCGTCCAGGACTCCCTCCAGCAGGGCTTCCCCGTCGGCGCGGGGGCGCAGCGGCGGCATCAGCTTCTTGCGGGTGTCGTAGTCCGCCAGGGCTTCGTCGTCCAAAAGCAGGTGGTAAAAGCCCACTTCAGCGGTGACCCGCACGCCCCTGCGCTTGGCCTCGCGGATCAGTTGGACGGAGCGGCCCGTGCTGACGCCTTGGAGGTGGACCCTCCCTCCGGTCTCCTCCGCGAGGAGCAGTTCCCTGGCCACGGCGATCCACTCCGCCGACGCCGGGATGCCGGGAAGGCCCAGCCAGTGCCCGGCGCTTCCCTCATGCGCGACCCCGCCGCCGGAGAGGCGGGCGTCCGCCGCCTGGGCGAACACCGGAAGCTCCAGCATCGAGGCGTACTGCAAGGCCCGCCGCATCAACGCGGGATCTTCCACCGGCGCCGCATCCCCCAGGGCGCAGGCCCCTGCGGCGGCCAGGTGCGCCAGCTCGGCCAGCTCCATCCCGGACCTCTCTTTGGTCAGCGCTGCGCAGATCAGAAGCCGCGCCCCCCGAATCCGGCTCGCCCGTTCCTTCAGGTACTGGACCGCGCTTTCCGTATCCACCGGCGGCTGGGTGTCCGGCATCGCCACCACGTGGGTGAAACCGCCCCAGGCGGCCGCGGCGAGGCCGGTGTCCAGGCTCTCCCGCTCCTCGTGCCCGGGCTCGCCCAAGTGGGCGTGGAGGTCGACGAGTCCCGGCAAGGCCAGCCAATCCTCCGCTCGGATCTCCACGGCGGAGGGGTCGGAGAGACCCTTGCCCATCCGCGCGATGCGCCCCTCGTCGATCAAGAGGTCCACTGCGCCCGAAAACCCGTCTCCCTGCCAGACGGCGACGCCCTTAACCAGCACTTTGCAGCTCACGCGCGTCCCCTCCCGACATGAGGTAGAGCAGGGCCATGCGGACGGCGACGCCGTTGGTCACCTGCTCCCGCACTGCCGAGCGCGGGTCTTCGACCACGTCCTGCGCGATCTCCACGCCCAGGTTGGCGGGCCCCGGGTGCATCACCAGGACGTCCTCCTTGGCTGCGGCCAGCCGTTCCCGGGTGAGGCCGTAAAGGCGGACGTACTCCCGGATGGAGGGGAAAAGCCCTTTCGCCTGCCGCTCCCGCTGAATGCGGAGCACGTTGATGACGTCCGCGCCGTCGATGGCCGGCTCCAGCCGGTGGTAGACCTCCACGCCCCGCTGCTCGAGGCCCGCCGGGATGAGGGTCGGCGGCCCTGCTACCCGGACCCGGGCGCCCATCCGGCTCAAGCCGATGATCTGCGAACGGGCCACCCGGCTGTGCAGGATGTCGCCGACGATGGTGACCGTGAGCCCGTCGAGGCGCCCCTTCTTCTCCCGGATGGTGAAGAGGTCGAGCAGCGCCTGGGTCGGGTGCTCGTGGGCGCCGTCCCCGGCGTTGATCACCCGGGAGCGGACGGCCCGGGCCACCAAGTGCGCTGCGCCCGGGGAGCGGTGGCGGATCACGATGATGTCGGCCCCCAGCGCCTCCAGGGTCTTCGCGGTGTCGGAGAGGCTCTCTCCCTTCATCACGCTGCTGGTGGAGGCCGTGAAGTTCACCACGTCGGCGCTCATCCATTTGCCCGCCAGCTCAAACGAGGTGCGGGTCCGGGTGCTGGCCTCGTAGAAGAGGTTGACCACCACCTTCCCCCTCAAGGTGGGGAACTTCTTCACCGGGCGGTCAAAGATTTGCTTGCACGCCTCGGCGGTGTCCAGGACGAGCTCGATCTCCTCCCGGGACAGCTGGGCCAGGCTGAGCAAATCCTTGTGCCGCAGGCTCAAAGGGCCGCCTCCTCCCTCCGCTTCGCGGCGCCGTTCACATCCGGGAGGAGCAGGTTGAGGACGACCCCCACCAGCGCCGCGAGGGCCATCCCGGAGAAGGTCACGCGGCCAAAGCCCAGCTCGGCGCCGCCGATCCCGATGCCCAGCACCACCGAGGCGATGATGAGGTTCCGCTTGTCGCCGAAGTCGATGCCGCTTTCCACCAGAGTGCGGATGCCCGACGAGGCGATGATGCCGAAGAGGACCAGGCTGATGCCGCCCATCACCGGCGTCGGGATGGTCTGGAGGAACGCCCCGAGCTTGGGCACAAAGGCGAGCAGGATCGCGAAGACGGCGGCCAGGCCGATCACCGCCGTGCTGTACACCCGGGTGATGGCCAGGACGCCCACATTCTCGCCGTAGGTGGTGTTGGGCGGGCCGCCCAAAAGACCGGCCAGGCTGGTGGCCAAGCCGTCGCCCAGCAGCGTGCGGGTGAGACCCGGCTCCTTGTAAAACTCCCGGCCCACCACTTTGCTGAGGACGAAGACGTCGCCCAGGTGCTCCGCGATGGTCACCATGGCCGCAGGGACGACCAGGCTGATGGCCACCCAGTCAAACGTGGGGAGGGCATAGCCGCCAGTGGCCCAGGGAAGCCCGATCCACGCCGCGGCCCGCAGCGGTTCAAAGTCCACCGCGCCCACCAGCGCCGCGTAGAGATAGCCCGCCACGATGCCGATGAGGACGGGGATGACGGCGAAGAAGCCCCGCAGGATCACCGCGGCGACGATGGTCGCCGCCAGCGTGACCAGGGCGATCTGCACGTCCGTTTGAGCGATGGAGACGAACTCCTTTCCGCACTCAGCGCCCGTGCAAAGCCCGGCCATCTGGATGCCTACCGGGGCCAGGCCCATCCCGATGACCACGATGACCGAGCCGATCACCACCGGCGGCATTACCCGGTCGAGCCAGTCGGTGCCCGCCTTGGCGATGATCAACGCCACCGCCGCATACACCAGACCCACGACGATGATGGCGCCCTGCGCCGCGCCCAGCCAGCGCTCGCTTCCCAGGGTGCTCTGGACCGCGATGATAGGAGCGATGTAGGCGAAGCTGGATCCCAGGTAGGCCGGGACCTTCCCGCGGGTGAAGAGTTGGAACAAGAGGGTGCCGAGGCCGGACGTGAGCAGGGCCAGCGACGGGTTCATTCCCGTCAGGATCGGCACCAGCACCGTCGCGCCGAACATGGCGAAGAGGTGCTGGACGGAGAGGGGAATCATCTGTGCCAGGGGAGGCACTTCGTGGACGTCATACACCGCGCGATTCGACATAGCTGGAGAAACCTCCTCAAATGCGTCGTCCTGGCGTTAACCTCCGGTGCGGGCGTCAGCGGCTCAGGATCGAGACCCGGTCAACCCCGTCCACCTCGACGAGGTCGACCCTGACCACCTCCTCCCGCGACGTGGGCACGTTCTTGCCGACGAAGTCGGCGCGGATGGGAAGCTCCCGGTGCCCCCGGTCCACCAGGACGGCCAGCTGGATCCGGCGCGGGCGGCCCAGGTCGATCAGGGCGTCCAGCGCCGCCCTGGCCGTGCGGCCCGTGTAGAGCACGTCGTCCACCAGGACGATCACCTTGTCCTCGACGCTGAAGGGAATCTCCGTCTTGTGGACCACGGGCTGCTGGGCGATGGTGGTCAGGTCGTCCCGGTAGAGGGTGATGTCCAGCACGCCCACGGGGCAGGCAGCACCTTCGATCTCCTCGATCTTGGCCGCCATCCGGCGGGCGAGAGGCACCCCGCGCGTGCGGATGCCCACCAGCCGGACATCCTCGATACCCTTATTGGCCTCCACGATCTCGTGGGCGATGCGGGTCACCGCCCGGCGGATCTGGTCCGCGTCCATGATTTCCGCTTTGGCTTTCATCCTCCGCACCCCCGCTCGTTCCGGTCTCCTCTCAGGCCGGGCACAAAAAAAGCTTCTTGCCACCGGCAAGAAGCTCGTGAAATCGCACATACACGCTCCAGGGCGCGCGCGGCGCGAGATCACGCTCCTTACCGGCCTCACGGGACCTGTTTAAAGGAACGTGCAGCGTGTTTCCCATTCCTGTTCGATTTTTTTCTAGAACATCTTAACAGCGCCGCCGCCCTTCGTCAAGAGGGCGGCGGCGCGAACGTCACTATCCTCTCGCCTTGCTCCTCAGCCGCGCGAGGCACGCTTCGAACGCCGGCGGCAGCGGGGCGCGAAACGCCAGGTGCTCTCCGGTGACGGGGTGGTCGAAGATCAGCTCGGCCGCGTGCAGGGCGTGGCCGCTTTCGATTAAGTGAGAATCCCCGCTACCGTACTTGTCGTCCCCGATGACCGGATGGCCCAGGAACGCCATGTGCACCCGAATCTGGTGCGTCCGCCCGGTATCCAATTCCAACGAAAGATAGGTAGCGTCCTCAAACCGCTCCAGCACCTGAAAGTGTGTGACCGCCGGCCGGCCCGACGGAACCACCGCCATCTGCTGCCGCTTGACCGGGTGCCGCCCGATGGGGGCGTCCACCGTCCCTGCGTCCACCTGCACCACCCCGTGCACCAGCGCCCGGTAGCGGCGGGTGATCCTTCTTTCTTTCATCTGCTTGACCAGCGCGATGAGACTCTCCCAGGTCTTCGCCACCACCAAGAGGCCCGAGGTCTCCTTGTCCAGGCGGTGCACGATGCCGGGGCGTTTTACGCCCCTGGCGGAGGGCAGGTCAGGCACCCGGTGGAGGAGGGCGTTGACCAGCGTCCCCGACGGGTGGCCCGGCGCGGGGTGCACCACCATGCCCGCCGGCTTGTTCACCACCAAGAGGTGGCGGTCCTCGTACACAATTTCCAGGGGAATCGCTTCGGGCTCCGCGAACTCGGGCTCGGGCGGCGGCAGCGCAATCTCCACCTCGTCGCCGGCCCGCACCTTCTGCCCGGCTTTGGAAGGCGGGCGGCCGTTGACCCACACCCGCCCTTCGTCGATCAACCGCCGGGCGAACGTGCGGGTAGGAACGGCGTCCAGGCCCAGCAGCCACACGTCCAGGCGCTGGCCGCCCGCCTCCACCCGCACCCGCAGGCGCTCCGCGGTGTCGGCCGGCCCTGCCGGCTCAGGCTCGAGCCGCCGCCGATCAGCCATGGGCCTCTCGCCCCTTCTCCTCCGGCGTGCGGGGACCCGTCAGGATCCCCCAAGCCAGGACCAAGGCGCCCACCACGATGGCCGCGTCGGCCAGGTTAAACACCGGCCACACCCGAAGGTCGATAAAATCCGTCACGTACCCCCGGGCGACCCGGTCGATGAGGTTGCCCACCGCGCCGCCGAGCCCCAGCGCGCACCCGGCCTGGACCGCCGCGGGCTCCCGGGCAATCGCTTTGCGAAAAGCTACGGCCAGCCCGAGCGCCAGGACCGCGGCCGCGATGAGCCACGGGGTCTGGCCGCGAAAAAGGCCAAATGCGGCCCCCGTGTTGTGCACGTGGGTGAGGTGAATGAAACCGGGGACGAGGGGGCGCGAGCCGTCGACGGGCAGCGCCGCCCGCACCCAATGCTTGGTGGCTTGGTCCGCGAGGACCACGGCCGCTCCCAGGATGGCGTACCGCAAAAGCCCAAGACCTCCGTAAACAACGGGTGATCCGCTGCGCCGGCTCTCGCGGGCGCGCCATCATTCTACCATATCTTTCGGGAGCCCGGCTCCCCGTCAGCCCTTCTCCTCGCCCTCCCATTCCGGATCCTCGGGGACGTCCTGGAGCGTGTTGGCCGTGCCGTAGCGGGCCAGATCCTCCCACGTCTCCTCCCCGTCAAAGGCCACCCGGTCCACCCCGGCCCCGAACCCCCGCATGAACGAGGGCGGCGCCGCGGCCGCCTCGACGACCCGGCGCCGCCGTTCCTCTACCGCCGCTTCGCACGGGGCGCAGCGCAACGCGTACGGCAGCGCGTCGAGCCGGGCCGGGTCGATGGGCTCCCCGCACGCGGCGCAGATCCCGTAAAGCCCAGCCTCCATCCGGCCCAGAGCCTCGTCGATCTGCTCCAGGATGCCCCGGGCCGCTGCTTCAAAGCCCGTGTCCTTCTCCCGCTCGAACGTCTCCGTCCCTTGGTCGGCCGGGTGCTGGTCGTAGGAGGAGAGCTCCCGGGCCGCTTCTTGCGCGGCGTCGCCCAGCCCCTCGCCGCGCAGCGTCTTCAGCCGGGCCAACTGCTCCTGCCGCGTCGCTTCCAGCGCCCGGCGGTACCGCTCTAGGTCCAGCGAATCCACCCCACCGCCTCCTCCCCGGGTCAAAAGCCTTTCAGCTCCAGCTGTACCAACCGCACCAGGTCGCCGAGAAACTCGCCGATGATGGGAAGGTTCAGCTGGGCGATCCTGCCCAACAGGAGCAAGAAGAGCGCGCTCACCACGGTGAACCCGATGCCGATGCCAAAGCCCCGCGCCACCCCGGAGACGAAATTGAGCAGCAGCAGCCGGCGGGGGTGGCGGAAGAGCTCCACCCATTCAGCGATGCCTGCCTTGTCCAGGCCTTCGATGGTCCGTTCCAGCTTTTCCAGGAGCGAGTCCACCCAGAGAGGTCTGCCGTCCGCCGTCACCGCGCTCTCCTCGCTTTGAGCTAAGCATCTCCTGGCGGGAGCAGCTCTATCCCGCGGGAGGGGGCGCAGCGCTTTCCGGCAAAAAAGAGGGCGGATGAAAACCGACAGGAGGGCGCGTATTCTCGTGAACTTCCATCGCTCCGAGGAGCTTTTCCGGCGCGCGCTCGCGCGCATCGCGGGAGGGGTCAACTCGCCGTCCCGCTCGTACGCGGCCGTCGGGGGAGGCGCTCCGGCGTTCATCGCCCGGGGAGAGGGCGCCTACCTCTACGACGCCGACGGCAACCGCTACATCGACTACCTGGCTGCATACGGCGCTATGATCTTGGGACACGCCCACCCCAAGGTGGTCAAGGCCGTGCAGGAGGCCGTCACCCGGGGAAGCGTGTACGGGGCCCCTACCGAAGCCGAAGTGCGGATGGCGGAAGCGATCCACGAGGCCATCCCTCAGATGGAACTGGTCCGCTTCACCGCTTCGGGGACGGAGGCGGTGATGACCGCTCTCCGGGTGGCCCGGGGATATACCGGCAGGGAGAAGATCCTCAAGTTTGACGGCGCGTACCACGGGCACTCCGATCCAGTGCTGGTCTCGGCCGGGTCGGGCTCCTCCACCCTGGGGATCGACGAAAGCCTCGGGGTGCCCCGGGGCGTGGCGCAAGACGTCATCTCCATTCCGTACAACGACACGGAGAAGCTGGAAGAGGCCTTCTCCCGGCACGGAAACGAGATCGCCTGCGCGCTGCTGGAGCCGGTCACCGGCAATTTCGGCATCGTGGAGCCCACCCGGGAATTCATGGAGGCCGTCCACCGCCTGGCGCGCGCCCACGGGAGCCTGGTGATCTGGGACGAAGTGATCACCGCGTTCCGCTTCCAGTACGGGTCGATCGGGCAGTATTTCGGCCTCGAGGCCGACCTGTACACGCTGGGGAAGGTGATCGGCGGCGGGCTTCCCATCGGCGCCTACGGCGGCCGGAAAGAGGTGATGTCGGTAGTGGCGCCGCTGGGGGGCGTCTACCAGGACGGCACCCTCTCCGGCAACCCGGTCTCCATGGCCGCCGGCCTGGCCTGCCTGGAGGCCTTGCGGGAAGACCCCGGCCTGTACTCCCGGCTGGACCGCCTCGCCGCGATGCTGGCCCAAGGGATGCAAGAAGCGGCCCACCGGCATGGCATCACCCTCTCCATCGGCCGCTTCAAGGGAGCGCTCAGCCCCTTCTTTCTCCCGCGGCCGGCCTCCCATTTTGCCGAGGCCGAACAGGCGCCGTCCGGGCACCTGGCCCGCTTCTTCCGCCTCCTGCTCGAGCGGGGGATCATGACCGCCCCGTCCAAGTACGAGGCGTGGTTCATCTCCGCCGCCCACACCGAAAGGGACATCGAAATCACCTTGGAGGCGGTGGACGACGCGTTTCGCCAAATGGCAGCCGAGGGGTACCGCTGACGCGGTACCCCTCGCTCGTTCTCCCGCCGGGGCTTGTACATCAGCCGCCGTAGTGCGCCCGCACCACGTGGCTGCACCGCCGGCAGAGCGTGGGGTGGCCGGCATCCTCGCCCACGTCCCGGCGGTAGCGCCAGCAGCGCTGGCACTTCTCGCCCGCCGCCCGCAGGACCCGGACCACCGTCTCCCCGTCCTGCTCCACCACGGCGCCTTCCGCCCCGGACGGGCCGGAGACCAGCGTCACCTCGGAGACGATGAAGAGCGCCGCCAGCTGGTCCTCCAGCGGGCTGAGCTGCGCGTAGTCGGCCGCGGACACCTCGAGGACCACCGCCGCCTCTTGCGAAGAGCCGATGAGCTTCTCGTTCCGGGCCCGCTCCAGCGCGCGGGCGACCACCCGGCGCACCGCGAGCAGCCGCTCCCAGCGCTGGTCGAAGGCGGGATCGCTCTCCAGCTCCACCTTGGGCCAGCGGGTCAGGTGGACGCTCTCGGCTTCCTTGAGCCCCTCCGGCATGTGCTCCCAGATCTCGTCGGCGGTGAAGACCAGGATCGGGGCGATGAGCTTCACCAGGATCGTCAGGATCTCGGCCAGCGCGCTCTGGGAGGAGCGGCGGGTGCGAGCGGCCGGCGCGTCGCAGTAGAGGCGGTCCTTGATCACGTCGAGGTAGAACCCGCCCATGTCGACGGCGCAGAAGTTGTGCACCTGCTGGTGGACGATGTGGAACGCGTACTCCCGGTACGCCTTGACGCAGCGGTCCAGCAGGCGGTACGCCCGCCGCACCGCCCAGCGGTCCAGCTCCTCCATCTCCTCCAGCGGGATCCGGTCCTTTTGCGGGTCGAAATCGTGCAGGTTGCCCAGGAGGAAGCGGGCCGTGTTGCGGATCCTGCGGTACACCTCCGCCATCTGCTCCAGGATGTCAAAGGAGACCCGGATATCGCCGCGGTAGTCGGCGGACGAAGCCCACAGCCGGAGAATGTCCGCGCCGAATTTCTTGATCACCTCGTCCGGCGCGATGACGTTCCCCAGCGACTTGGACATCTTGCGCCCCTCGCCGTCGACGATGAAGCCGTGGGTGAGCACCGCCCGGTACGGCGGCTCGCCCCGGGTGGCCACCGCGGTGAGAAGCGACGACTGGAACCACCCGCGGTGCTGATCCGAGCCCTCGAGATACATGTCGGCCGGCCAGCGCTGGTCCTCCCGGGACTCGAGCACCGCCGCGTGACTGGAGCCGGAGTCGAACCAGACGTCCATGATGTCCTTCTCCTTGCGAAACTCGCGCCCGCCGCACTTGGGGCATGCGGTCCCTTCGGGAAGGATCTCGGAGGCGCTCCGCCGGTACCAGGCGTCGGAACCCTCGGCCCGGAACAGGTCGGCCACGGCCCGGATGCTCTCCTCGCTGAGCAGCGTCTCCCCGCACGCCTCGCAGTAGAAGATGGGCAGGGGTACGCCCCAGGCCCTCTGCCGGGAGATGCACCAGTCGCTGCGCTCCGCCACCATGCTGCGGATGCGGTCGATCCCCCACGACGGCACCCACTGCACCCGGTCGATCGCGGCCAGCGCTTCTTTCCGGAACCCTTCCACCGAGGCAAACCACTGCTCCGTGGCGCGGAACGCCACCGGGTTCTTGCAGCGCCAGCAGTGCGGATAGGAGTGTTCGATCTCTTCCATCAGGAGGAGCGTCCCGTCGGCCTCCATGTCCCGGGTGATGGCCCGGTTCCCCTCCTCAAGGGTGAGGCCGGCGTACTTGCCCGCCTCCTCCGTAAAGCGGCCCCGCCCGTCCACCGGAGCCAGGATGTCCAGGCCGTAGCGCTGCCCGATCTCGTAGTCCTCAAGGCCGTGGCCGGGCGCGATGTGCACGCAGCCGCTGCCCTGCTCCAGCGTGACGAAGTCCGCCAGGATGATGGGGGACGGCCGATCGATGAACGGGTGCGAGGCTTCCACCCCTTCGAGCTCGCTCCCCTTGAAGCGAGCCAGCTCCTGGTAACGCTCCCAGCCCAGCTTCGCCGCGACCTGGGGGAGAAGCCCGTGGGCCAGGACGAAGCGCTCGCCGCCCACCTCCACCTGGACGTACTCGAAGTCGGGGTGCAGGGCGATGGCCAAGTTGGCCGGCAGGGTCCACGGCGTCGTGGTCCAGATGATGAACGACGTCTTGGCGTCGCCTGCCAGCCGCCCTTTCCCGTCCCTCACCGGAAACTTCACGTAGATGGAGGGCGAGCGGTGCTGGTCGTACTCGATCTCCGCCTCGGCCAGCGCGGTCTCGCAAGTCGGGCACCAGTAGACGGGTTTGAGGCCCTTATAGATGTACCCCTTGCGGGCCATTTCGCCGAAGACCTCGATCTGGCGCGCCTCGTACTCGGGGCTCAGCGTCAGGTAGGGGTTGTCCCAGTCGCCCCAGACGCCCAGGCGCCGAAACTCCTCTTTCTGGATCTCCACGTACTTGAGCGCGTACTCGCGGCAGGCCTTGCGAAATTCCAGGATTCCTTGGCGGCGCGCCTCTTCCCCCAGCTCCCGGACGAGCTGCCACTCGATGGGCAGGCCGTGGGTGTCCCAGCCGGGTACGTAGGGCGCCCAATACCCGTCCATCGACTTGGAGCGGACCACCATGTCCTTGTACGTCTTGTTGAGGGCTGTGCCCAGGTGGATGTGGCCGTTGGCAAAGGGCGGCCCGTCGTGGAGGACGAAAAGCTCCCGCCCTTCCGCCTTGCCCAGCTCTTGAAGCTTGCGGTAGAGGCCCTTGCGCTCCCACTCCTCGAGGCGCTGGGGCTCCCGCTCGGCAAGGCGCGCCCTCATGGGAAACTCGGTCTGCGGCAGCTGCACCGTCTTGCTGTAGTCCATCCGATCTCCACCCCGCACACGACGTCTTGCCTGCGTCCCAGGCAGGTTCAAAAAGAAAACCCGCCCTCCGGAGAGGACGGGTCATGTCGCCCGCGGTACCACCTCAATTGAAGCCCGCGCCGGGCTTCCCCTCTGGATCGCCCGCTAACGGGGGACGAACCGGCCCAGCCTAGAGGAGCGGCCCGCTCCCTTCGGTGAGCGGCTTCGGAGGGTGATGGCGGCAGGGTCTTGTGGACACCGGGCTCTCACCTTACCCCGGCTCTCTGAGTCCCTTCGCCTGCCGTCGTGTCCCTCGTCATCGCCTGTGTGCACAGGAAGAAAAAGAAAGCGACGGGTTTTTCCTGATTATATTCGACCCCGTCGCGGCGGTCAAGAGGACGGCCAGGCGAAACCGGCTCGCGCCCGCCGGGCTCAGTCCGCCGCGGGCAGCGCTTCTTGGGCCAGGGCGCCCAGCTGCCGGTCCACTTCCTCAAAGAGCGCCTCGAATTCCGGCGACTGCCGGTCCAGCTCCAAAAGCCGCATGAACTTGGCCTCGAGCAGCTCCAGCGACCGCTCCAGAGCGAAATCCGTCTCCACGCTCATCGACATCATCCCTCCTCTTGCGGCCCGGCGAAAGATCGTGTGCTCTCGTCTCGATGAGAGGCTACGACACATTCCTCAACATTCCTGTGCCCTTTCGCCAAAAACTTCTGTCAATCTACACAGCGCCCGCTTGAGGGTGTCGCCCCGCAGGGCGCGGCGCATCGCCTCCAGGGTCAGCACGTCCCCGGGCTGCACGTTGCCCAGGTTGACGTTGGGACCTGCCCGCCGGATCCAGTAGAGCTGCTGCTTTGCCAGGGGCGCCTCCCACATCAGCGCCTCCGGACGGGGAAACTCCCGCAGCAGCACCTCGACCAGCTCCTCCCGGGGCCGGCCCTCCTGGTCGTAGGCGCCCGCGCCCACCCCCGAGTCCCGTCCTTCGATGATGACCAGGCTCGCCCCCGCGGCCAGGTCCGCCGCGGCCTGCTCCAGGGCCCAGGCTGCCTGGAGGCGGGATGCCGGGTCCTTCTTCCCCACTTCCGTCACCACGGCAAGCCCCGCTTCCAGCGCCGCCTCAATCATGCGCCGGCGGCCGGCCGGCGAAAGATCCACCGTCCCTTCCGACACCTCGAGAACCGTAAAGCCCAGGTCTCGCGCCCTTTGGGCGAACGCCGCGGCCTTGCCCTGGACAAAGGCCAGTTCGTAAAGGGTACCGCCGGGGTAGACGTGAATCCCCCGCTCGCGGATCAGGGCGATCTTTCGCTCCAAGACGGGTTCCGGATACAGCAGTGAACTGCCGAAGGCCAGCTTGATGTAATCGATGGCCCCTGCCGCCAGCTCCAGCAGGTCTTCGGTCTCCCGGAGGCCGAGCCCCTTGTCGATCACCATCGTGAGCCCGGCGGTCCGGGGCTTTTCGAGCCTGCCCGCCAGCGGCGCCGCGACGGCGCCGGCCCACGGGTCGCTGCGCTCCATGACCACTCCTCCCCGATAGCCCGTGATAAACCTCCCGCCCCTCCGCATCCTATGCGCGACGGCCCGCCGGCGAGCGTTCCCGTTGCCCAGGGTTTGGAAAACGTGGTAGACTGGGACTGGTTCCGAAAACTCTTTGCCTCGCCGTGTCCGGGCGTTCGGACCCGGAGGGCGCGCCGGGGAACACAGGGATGGAGGGACAAGCCAAGATGCCGCGAGCACGTGCAAAGATCACTATCGTCGGCGCAGGGAACGTGGGAGCCACGGCGGCGCACTGGGCGGCGTCGAAAGAACTGGGCGACATCGTCCTGGTCGACATCGTAGAGGGGGTGCCGCAGGGAAAGGCCCTTGACCTGGCCCAAGCCGGCCCCCTGGAGGGCTTCGACTGCCGCATCATCGGCACCAACAGCTACGACGAGACCGAGGGCTCCGACGTGGTCGTCATCACCGCCGGGGTGGCCCGCAAACCCGGCATGAGCCGGGACGATCTCTTGCGCACCAACTACGAGATCGTCTCGGGCGTGGTGCGGGAGGTGGTGGCCCGCTCTCCCGAAGCCTACATCATCGTGGTCAGCAACCCCGTGGACGTCATGACGTACGTGGCCCTGAAGGAGAGCGGGTTCCCCAAGAACCGGGTGGTCGGGCAGGCGGGCGTCCTCGACTCGACACGCTTTCGCACCTTCATCGCGATGGAGCTGGGGATCTCCGTCGAAGACGTCACCGCCTTCGTCATGGGCGCCCACGGCGACTCCATGGTCCCGCTGGTGCGCTACAGCTACGCCGGGGGCATCCCGGTGGAGAAGCTCATTCCCAAAGAGCGGCTGGACGCCATCGTCGAGCGGACCCGCTACGGGGGCGGCGAGATCGTCAACCTGCTCAAGACGGGCAGCGCCTACTACGCCCCGGCGGCGGCCACCGTGCAGATGGTGGAGGCCATCCTCAAGGACAAGAAGCGGATTCTGCCCGCCATCGCCTACCTGGAAGGCGAGTACGGCGTCCGCGACATCTGCGCCGGCGTGCCCGTCATCCTCGGCGCGGGCGGCGTGGAAAAGGTGATCGAGATCGACCTCACGGACGAGGAGCGCGAGGCGTTTCTCCGCTCGGTGGACGCGGTCCGCGGGCCCCTGTCGCTCCTCAACCTCAACTGACCGGCCGAAAGACCCTGGAGACGAAAGCAGCCCGGAGCGAGCTCCGTCCGCTCCGGGCTGCTTTTTTCGGGACCTTCCCGCGTGTGCCGCCGGCGCCCGATCAGAGGAAGATGAACCGCAGGATAAAGAGGGCCGCGAGGACGTAGAGGAGCCAGTGCACCTCTTTACCCCGGCCGGCGACCAGCTTGAAGATGGGAAAGAGCACAAAGCCCAGGGAGATGCCGGTCGCGATGCTGTACGTGAGCGGCATCGCGAGCATCGAAATGAACGCCGGCAGCGCCTCCGTCGGGTCGTCCCACTTCACGTCCGTCACGGCCCGCACCATCAGGCTGCCCACCACGATCAAGGCGGCGGCAGTCACCGGCGACGTGGCCACGGCGGTGCCGGCGGTGGCAATGGCCTCGATCACCGGCGTGAAAAGGAGCGAAAGCAGGAAGCAGATGGCGACCACGAGACTGGTGAGCCCGGTCTTGCCCCCCACCGCGACCCCGGCCGCCGACTCGATGTAGCTGGTCACGGTGGGCGTGCCGAAGATGGAACCGCCCACGGTGCCGATCGCGTCGGCCAGCAGCGCGTCCTTGGCCCTGGGGAGCCTGCCGTCCTTGTCCAGGAAACCTCCCTGCTTGGAGACGCCGATCAACGTCCCCACCGTGTCGAAGAGGTCGACGAACAGGAAGGCGAAAACAACCTCAAAGAAGCCAAGGCGCAGGGCGCCGAGGATGTCCAGCTTGCCAAAGACCGGCGCCCAGTCGGCAAACCGGGGCAGCTGGACGATGGCCGCCGGCTTCTGGCCGATCCCCATCAGCATCCCGATGACCGCAGTGATGACGATGCCGAAGAGGATGGAGCCTTTCACGCCCATGGCCATCAGCGCTCCGGTGACGACGACGCCGATTACCGCGAGCAGGGTGCCCGGCTCCGAGAAGTCGCCCAGCGCGACGAAGGTGGCCGGATCGGAGACCACGATTCCCCCGTTCTTCAGGCCGATGAACGCGATGAAGAGCCCGATGCCCGCCCCAATGGCCCCTTTCAGCGAGGCCGGTACCGCGTCGATGATCATCTCCCGCACGCGCGTCAGCGTCAGCACGATAAAGACGACGCCGGAGATGAAGACGGCGCCCAGGGCGGTCTGCCAGGGCACGCCCATCGCCCCCACCACGGTGTAGGCGAAATAGGCGTTGAGGCCCATCCCGGGAGCCAGGGCGATCGGGTAGTTCGCCAGGAACGCCATGAGGATCGTGGAGAAGGCCGCTGCCGCGATGGTGCCGATCATCACCGCCTGGAACGTCATCTCCGGAGCGGTGTCCGTGACGATCCCCGGGTTGACGAAGATGATGTAGGCCATCGTGAGAAACGTGGTGAGCCCTGCCACGATCTCGGTGCGGACGTCAGTCCCGTTGGCGGCCAGCTGAAACTGCCGCTCTAAGAATCCCGGAGCATTCTTGGCCACACGGATTCCCCCTCATAGTGGATGTCATCGCTGACGCCAACGGTTGTTTCGACATAACCGAACATTATCCTCCATGGATCGAAAATCGTTCGCACATATCCCTTCTATTCTCCCCCGCCGCCGCGTGCAAGATTCCCCTCCGGTCCCCGGTCCGCCCCTGGCGCCCGCCCCGCACGAATCCGCTTGACACGCATTGCCAGGCGGATATATTAATAACTGGTAGCACTCGCCGTGGCCGAGTGCTAACAGACTCTTGAGCGAAGAAAACCTCACGCTAAGGGGGGAAATCGACCATGGCGCTGAAGCCCTTGGGAGACCGCGTCGTCGTCAAGGTGATCGAGGAAGAGGAGCAGAGGACGGCCGGAGGCATCGTCCTTCCCGACACCGCCAAGGAGAAGCCGCAGAAGGGTGAAGTGATCGCCGTCGGCAGCGGCAAGCTCCTGGACAACGGCGAGCGGGTGCCGCTGGAGGTCAAGGTGGGCGACCACATCATCTTCGCCAAGTACGGCGGCACTGAGGTGAAGCTCAACGGCACGGAGTACCTCATCCTCCGGGAGAGCGACATCCTCGCGGTTGTTGAGAAGTAATCGCTCCGAAATCGCAAGCGAAGGAGGCCCAAAGGAATGGCAGCAAAGCAGCTGGCTTTCGACAGCGAAGCGCGGCGCGCCCTTGAACGGGGTGTCAACGCTGTCGCCAACGCCGTCAAGGTGACGCTCGGTCCCAAGGGCCGCAACGTCGTCTTGGAGAGGAAGTACGGCTCCCCCGTCATCACCAAGGACGGCGTCACGGTCGCCAAGGAGATCGAGCTGGCCGATCCCTACGAGAACATGGGCGCCCAGCTCCTCAAGGAAGTCGCCTCCAAGACCAACGACGTCGCCGGTGACGGCACCACCACCGCCACCGTTCTCGCCCAGGCGATGATCCTCGAGGGGCTGAAGAACGTGGCGGCCGGCGCCAACCCCATGTTGATCAAGCGGGGCATCGACAAGGCCGTCGAGGCGGCGGTGGCCGAGATCAAGAAGCGGGCCATCGAGCTCAAGGGCAAGGAGGACATCGCCCACGTCGCCTCCATCGCGGCCAACGACCGGGAGATCGGCCAGCTGGTGGCCGACGCCATGGATAAAGTGGGCAAGGACGGCGTGATCACGGTCGAAGAGGCCAAGGGGACGACCACCCAAGTGGAAGTGGTCGAGGGGATGGAGTTTGACCGCGGCTACATCTCCCCCTACTTCGTGACCAACGCGGAGGCGATGGAGGCCGTCCTGGAGGAGCCCTTCATCCTCATCCACGAGAAGAAGATTTCCAACGTGCACGACCTCCTGCCCCTCCTGGAGAAGGTGGTGCAGGCCGGCCGGCCGCTGCTGATCATCGCCGAGGACGTGGAGGGCGAGGCCCTGGCCACGCTGGTGGTCAACCGGATCAAGGGCATCCTCAACGTCGCGGCCGTCAAGGCGCCCGGCTTCGGCGAGCGCCGCAAGGCCATGCTGGAGGACATCGCGATCCTCACCGGCGGCCAGTTCATCTCCGAGGACCTGGGCACCAAGCTGGAGAACGTCACCCTTGACATGCTGGGCCAGGCCCGCCGCGTGCGCGTGACGAAGGAAGAGACCACCATCGTCGAGGGCCGCGGCGACAAGAAGGCGGTCCAGGGCCGGATCGAGCTCATCAAGCGCCAGATCGAGGAGACCGACTCCGACTACGACCGCGAGAAGCTGCAGGAGCGCCTGGCGAAGCTGGCCGGCGGCGTCGCCGTCATCCAGGTGGGTGCGGCGACCGAGACCGAGCTCAAGGAGAAGAAGCACCGCGTCGAGGACGCCGTGCATGCGGCCCGGGCTGCGGTGGAGGAAGGCATCGTCCCCGGCGGCGGCACGACGCTCATCGACATCATCCCGGCGCTGGACAGCGTCCAAGCGGAAGGCGACGAGGCGGTGGGCGTCAACATCGTCCGCAAGGCGCTGACCGAGCCGCTGCGGCAGATCGCTCGCAACGCCGGCTACGAGGGCTCGGTCATCGTGGAGCGGGTGAAGGCCGAGGCGCCCGGCATCGGCTTCAACGCGGCCACGGAGGAGTTTGTCGACATGATCAAGGCGGGCATTGCCGACCCGGCCAAGGTGACCCGGACGGCGCTGCAGAACGCCGCGAGCATCGCCGGCATGCTCCTCACCACCGAGGCCGTCATCGCCGAGATCCCCAAGAAAGAAAAGAACTCGGCGATGCCGCCCGGCGACATGGACTTCTAAAGAAGTATCCCGGCCGGTGCAGCCGCCGGCCGGTCCGGCGGCGGGGAGAGCCCGGTGCTTTCCCCGCCGCTTTTTCTTCTCCCCCGCTTCCGGCCCGCTCTTCCCTTCACCGCCCCCGGGTCACCCTGGCCTCCAAGTAGCTGACGAGATAGTAGAGGACGATGGAGACCAGGGCCAGCAGGATGACCGCCGCCATCACCAGCGACATGTTGAACACCTGGCCGCCGTAGATGATCAAATACCCCAGGCCTGCCTTGGAGCCCAGGAACTCCCCGACGATGGTCCCCACCAGCGACAGCCCCACGTTCACCTTGAGGCTGGCGATCATGGTAGGCACCGTCGCCGGCAGGACCACCTTCGCCAGGATCTGCGCCTTGGTGGCGCCGAAGGTCTTGAGCAGCGTGATCTTGTGGCGGTCCACCTCGCGGAACGCGGAGAACATCATGAGCACCGTCACGATCACCGAGATGGCCACGGCCATGGCCAGGACCGCCTTGACGTTGGTCCCCAGCCAGACGATGAAGATGGGGCCCAAGGCCACCTTGGGGATGCTGTTGAGCATCACGATGTACGGTTCCGCCACGTCCGACCAAAAAGGCGACCACCACAGGACCACGGCGATGCCGATGCCCAGCAGGGTGCCCAGGAGAAAGCCGGCCGCCGTCTCCGCCACCGTCACTCCCAGGTGCATCCAGAGCTCGCCCCCGGCCGCGAGCCGGACCAGGCTCTGCCAGATCCGGCTGGGCTGGCTGGTGATGAAGGGGTCTACCAGCCGCCAGCGGGCCGCGGCCTCCCACGCTCCGACGGCCGCGACCAGCACGGCCCAGCGAGCCAGCTGCACGGCAGCCCGCCGCCGGGCCCGGCGGCGGAGGTATTCCCGGTGAGCCGCCGAAACGGTCCCGCTCATGTCCCCAGCTCCTTCCAAATAAGGTCGAAGTAGTAGCTGAACCGGGGCGAACGGCGGGCCGCCAGCGGCCCGTCGGACGCGCCGCCCAAGTCGATGGGGACGATGCGCCGGATGCGGCCGGGCCGCGGGGACATCACCACCACCCGGTCCGACATGGAGATGGCTTCCGCAATGTCGTGGGTGACCAGGATGGCTGTCTTCCCCGTGGCCTTGAGAAGTTTTCCCACTTCGTCCTCGAGGCGGAGCCGGGTCTGGTAGTCCAGCGCGCCGAAGGGCTCGTCGAGGAGGAGGAGCTCCGGGTCCAGGGCCAGCGTGCGAACCAGCGCCGCCCTCTGCCGCATCCCTCCGGAAAGCTCGGCGGGATAGCGCCGGGCAAACCCCTCTAGGCCGCATTCAGTCAGGAGCCGCATGACTCGCTCCCGCGCGGCGGGCGTGACCGCCCGGCGCACCTCGAGGCCCAGGAGGCAGTTGTCCAGCACCGTCCGCCACTCGAAGAGATGGTCGTGCTGGAGCATATAGCCGACCCGCGGCGAGCCCAGAGCCGCCGGTTTGCCCCGCACCCTGACCTCTCCCTCGGCCGGCCGCATCAGCCCGGCGATGAGCGAGAGGAGCGTGCTCTTGCCGCACCCGCTGGGACCGACGATGGAGACGAACTCCCCTTCCTCCACCGTGAGATCGACGCCGTCCAGCGCCAGGGTCTCGCCCTCCGGCGAGTGGTACCGGTGCCGGACGCCGGTCACCTCCACCACCGGCACCCGGCGCGGCCTTCCGCCGACGGCGGGCGGCGGCGTGTGCCAAATCCCTCCACCCACGGGCACTACTCCTCCGCGACCGCGAGAGCGAACCGGTTGGTCATGATGGCGTCAAAGGGAACCGGCTCCGCCAGCTCGCCGGCTTGGATCATCACGTCGAGCAGCCTCTGAAAGGCGCTCCGGGAGATGATCGGCGTGTGGCGCCAGCTGTCCTGGCTCTTGTAGCGTTCGAGGGCCGTGACCAGCGTCTCGTCGTCCATCTCCGGGAAGAACCCCTTCACCACCTCCGCAATCTCGGCGGCGGTGTGGAGGTCGACCCACTTTTGCCCCTTGTAGATGGCCCGGGTAAAGGCGAGCACCGTCTCGGGCCGCGCGTCCAGAAACGAACGGCGGGCGTGGTAGACCGTGTAGGCGATCTCGCCGGCCTCCCGTCCCAAGGAGGCCACCACCTTCCCCACGCCCTGCCGCTCCAAGGACGTGAGGGTCGGGTCGAACTGGGCGATGTAGTCGCCGAGACCGCTGGCGAACGCGCCCGGCGCCGCCTCAAAGGCCAGGTGAGTGATGATCTCCACGTCCTTGAACGGCTCGATGCCGTGCTTTCTCAGGACGTACTCCAAGACCATCTGAGGCACCCCGCCCCGGCGGGCGCCGACCACGGTCTTGCCCCGCAGCTCCGACCAGTCGAAGGTGTCCCCGGGGTGGCGTGCCATCAGGAAGGAGCCGTCTCTCGCGGTGAGCTGGGCAAAGCCGACGACGGGGTCGTCCGCCCCTTGCTGGTAGACGTAGACGGCGGCCTCAGGGCCGAAAAAGCCGATGTCGACGCTGCCCGAGAGGAGGGCGGCCGCGCCTTTGTCCGCTCCCCAGGCCGTGCTCAGCTCCACCGAAAGCCCTTCTTCTTCGAAAAATCCCAGCGCCAGTGCGACGTACTGCGGGGCGTAAAAGACCGAGCGGACCACTTCCGAGAGGCGGATCGTTTCCAACGTCTGCGATCCAGGCGACTGGGCCAGAGCGGCAGACGACAACCAAAGCATAACGGCGACGGCCCACACGGCCGCTTTCCAAAGGCGCTGCATGCGCGCATCCTCCTCCCCTGGTGTAGGGCTAGCGCTGCATGCTATGCTTGCGGCACTGCTCCTGTGCGAGGATTGACAAGCACGCTGGGCCGGGATATAATGATCGTTGCTGGCATCCAAGCGGCAAATACTCAGGAGACGCCCGGGTGGCGGAATTGGCAGACGCGCACGTTTGAGGGGCGTGTGGGTACACCGTGTGGGTTCAAATCCCACCCCGGGCACCAAAAGCGCGAAAAGGGGGCGTGACGCCCCCTTTTCGCGTTCTCCGGAACCGGATCCCTAGCAGGAGGGCGCGACCTTCCCCGGCCCGCAGCCATCGCACCCTGCCGGCTCGCGCAAGGTCCTCTCGCCCCGGGCGAGAGGACCTTGCACGCGGGTGGAAACGAGCGAAGGGGCGCCCGGTCCTTCCGCCCACGCCGTCCGGGAACGGGGCGAAGCTCGCCCTGCCTCCGCCGCCGACCGCTGCCCGCCCGCCGGCCCGCATCGCCGGGAGCGCGGGTCCCGGCGGTCCGTGTTCCGCCGCCGGCGGACAGGAACGGTAGGGCAACCGGAGGCGCCGTTGCTCGCACAACTGCGCCGGGCGCCGGCCCTTCGCAACCACCACTCTAGCACGGGCAGGCTCGCCCGTGTGTCGAAGGGTGTGGCCTTCCGTCCGAAAGAATGCGAGATGGAATGGGCGAGGCTAAACGGAGATCCGGAGGACCGGCCGGCGGGCTCGAAAGACGCGTTACCGGCGGTCGACCTTTTCCAGCTGGGAGGCGACGAACCGCAGCGCCAGCGCGGCCACGGCCAAGTCATCCAACCAGCCGAGGACGGGAGCCGCGAATCCCGGAAGAAGATCGATGGGGCTCAGGAGGTAAAACAGAGCGAGGAAGAAGAGATACTTCGCCGAGGGCACGATGCGAGGATCCATCAGAAATCGCAAGATCTGGCCGAAGCCGGGCAAAAGGCTCCTTCCCCCGGGACGGGACGAGCGTGCCTCGTCTTCCACCCTGCCCCGGAAGGTGCCTTTGGGTCCCGGCTGCTCTTCCGCTCCGGTCTCCTGCTGCTGGTGATCCACCTTGCTGCCGCAGTAGGGGCAGATCTTTGCCAGGGCCACTTCCTGGCCGCACGCGCCGCACTTCACGCCAGGTCCACCTTTTCTTCGATCTTTAGGGTGTACTCGCTCTGGCCCGCCAGTACGAAACGGACCCGGTGCGCGTCAAAGTAGTTGAACTCGATTCCCACCCGCTCGTCCCGGGTGACGATGACGTTCCCTGACTTGATGACCGGATGGCCTGCGGAAAGGCCCAGGCACGCGGCGATGTAGGCGTCCGCCGGCTCCACCTCCAGGCTGCGGTCGACAAAGCCCGTCTCGCCGGGGATCTCAAGGCCCAGGAGCTGCCGGAGAGGCTTTTCGCTGGTGGCCAGATCTTCCTCCACTACCAGGTGCTTGTGGGTGATCACCTCGCTGACGTAAAACGGGCGCTTGTTCACCAGGCGCACCCGGCTCACCTTGAGCAGGGATTCCTCCTTGGGCACGCCGAGAATCTGGGCCAGCCGTGCATCCACCACCTGGACGACCCGCACCTTGTTCACGCCCACCTCGTTGCCGGCCAGGCTCAGGGCGTCGCTGAGCCCCTGCCCCGCCCGGTCTACCGTGACGTTGATGCCCAGCCGGCGCTCCATGGTGCGGGCGTAGTCCCGCCGCAGCTGCATCAAGGAGATCCGGGCCTCGGACAGGATGGTCCGCACGTAGCGGGGCGTGGTCTCGGCCTTGGCAGCGATCTCTTCGACCCTCAAGAAAGGATCTCTCTGGGCCAGGGATAGGATGTGCTCCTTTTTCGTGGTCGCCGAACGCATCACCTCGAAAGGCTCCCTCCAACCCCATCGCCGGACGAAATAGCCCTATCCCGGTCGACGTACTTTACTAACACATGTCACCTACAGCGGGTGTGACGTGTAGTTTCTTCAAGGAGCGCCATCATCCTGCCGGGGCTGCCGGAATCTTCCATGGACTGACACGAAGTCACCTTCCCGGAGGCGGGGAGAACCACGGCTGGCGGTAGATGAAGCGGTACCACTGGTAGGCGCTGTACACTTTCCGCACGTATCCCCGGGTCTCGGGGAACGGGATGTCATCCACCGTTTCGAACCGGCCGGACCAGGCCTCCTCCCGGAGCCAGCGGGCGACGTTGCCCCGGCCGCCGTTGTAGGCGGCCAGTGCGATCACCATCTCACCCCCGAACTCCTGCCGGAGCGTGGCCAAGTACCAGACGCCGATGGCGATGTTCACCTCGGGATCGAACAGCTGCTCCAGCTTGAAGTCGGACAAACCGATGCGCTCCGCCGCCCATACCGCGGTCTCCGGCATGATCTGCATCAGGCCGCGCGCGCCCTTCGAAGAAATGGCGTACGGGTCAAACGCACTTTCCACCCGCATGACGGCGGCCACCAGGAGCGGGTCGATCTGGTGGAACCGGGCGTGCCGTTCGATGCTCTCCCAGTACTCCAGGGGATAATACCAGGTCAAAATGGGGAAGATGCCTACGACGGCAACGATCGCGAAGAGGATCGCGGCGACGAGCCCGCGCAGGACCCCTCGACGCTTCCGAGACACCCACGTCACCTCGATTCGCTGGAAGATATGCCTGGAAAGAGAGGCCTAGACCCGGGGGCTCTCCTCGGCCTCTTGAGCGAGGGCGCGAAGCAGCGCGCGGGCGGCGGCCAAGTTGGTGGCCACCGGGACGTTGTGGACGTCGCAGACGCGCAGCAGCGCCGTGATGTCGGGCTCGTGGGGCTGCGCGGTGAGGGGGTCCCTGAGAAAGATCACGCCGTGCACCTCGCCGCTGGCCACTTTGGCCCCGATCTGCTGGTCCCCGCCGTACGGCCCCGACTGCATCGGTTCCACCGCCAGGCCCGTGGCCTGTGCGACGATGCGGGCGGTGGTGCCCGTCCCGACGAGGTTAAACCGCTGGAGCAGCGCCTTGTGCTCGAGACAAAAGCGGACCATGTCATCCTTCTTCTTGTCGTGGGCGATGAGTGCCAGCTGCATCCCGCATCCACTCCTTCCACAGCGCGTCCACCTGGCGGAAGGTCTCCTCCAGGCCGCGGGAGTTGTCGATGACGGCGTCTGCCCTGCGGGCCTTCTCCTCCGTGGGCATTTGGGCGGCGATGCGCCGCTCAGCCTCCTCCAGCGTCAGCCCGTTGCGGGCCATCAAGCGCTGGAGCTGCACCTCCTTGGGGGCGTACACCACTACGGTCCGGTCCACCCAATCCAGCGCGACCCCGGTCTCGAAGAGAAGCGGGATGTCGCAGACCACCACCGGCTCCCCCTGCGCCTTGAACTCCTCGATCTTGGCCCGCATGCGGCTGCGGATGCGAGGGTGGACGATGGCCTCCAGCGCCTTTCTCGCCTCTTCGTCCTCGAAGACGATGCGGGCCAGCCGGGCGCGGTCGAGCTGGCCGTCCTCTCCGATCACTTCAGGGCCAAACCGCTGGCGGATCTCCTCCAGGGCGGGCTCTCCCGGTTCCACCACCTCGCGGGCCAACTGGTCCGCGTCGATGACGGCGGCGCCCAACTCCTTGAGCCGGCGCACCACCGTGCTCTTGCCCGTGGCGACTCCGCCGGTCAGTCCGATGAGCAACACGTACGACCCCTCCTCACCCCTGGCAGCCGGCGCAGAAAAAACTGCTGCGGCCGGACAAGACGATGCGCTGGACGGCACGGCCGCACGACGGGCAGGGCATCCCTTCCCTCCCGTACACCCGGAGCCGCTCTTGAAACCCTCCCTTCTGCCCGTCGGCGTCCACATAGTCCCGGAAACTGGTCCCCTTGTGCTCGATCCCCTCGGCCAGCACCTCCCGGATCGCCCGGTGAAGCCGGGACACCTCGTCCCGGGACAGAGACGACGCGGCGCGCCAGGGCGCGATGCCGGCCCGGAAAAGGCTCTCGTCCGCGTAGATGTTCCCGAGGCCGGCCACGTGACCTTGGTCCAGCAGGAAGGATTTCACCGGCCTCTTCCGCCCGGAGAGCATGCCGCCCAGACGCTCCGGCGTAAACTCCGGGTCGAACGGATCGATCCCCAAAGAGATGCGGCGCTTTAAAGAAGCTTCATCTCCGAACCACATCACCCTGCCGAACTTCCGCAGGTCGTCAAAGCGCAGCGCCAAGCCGGAGGCAAAGCGAAACACGGCGCGGGTGTACGGGTTCCGTTCCAGAGCGTGCCCGTCCTGCAAGATCAAACGGCCCGTCATCCGCAGGTGCACCGCAAGAGAACTCCCGTCGTCCAACAGAAAGCGCAGGTATTTTCCCATGCGGTCCAGCCGCTGGACCCGCCGGCCGCAAAGCCGCTCCGCCAGCTCCTCCGGGCTCATCCCCTCCACGCACCCGGGAAAGTCGACCTCCACCGCGGCGAACACGTCGCCCACCAGGCGCGGCGCCAGCGAGCGGCGGACCGTCTCGACTTCGGGAAGCTCGGGCATGCGCTGCCAGCCCCTTCCTGGCCGGCCGGATTTTCTCGCAAGGACGCGGTCGCGAGCGGCTCGAACAGCCCTTTCGAGAAGGATTCGAAACCTCAACGCCGCGGGCATCGGGTGTTCCGCCCGGCGGGAAACCCGCGTCGGAAAGGAGATATACCCCTTTGAAGACCGGCCGACTCTCCCTGATCGTGCTCGTGATCGCCTTGGCCGCTCTCTCCCTGGCGGCCTGGCCCACGTCCTCCGGGGCCAGCCCGGCGCTTTCCGACATCGGCGCGAGCTGGGCCCGGGAACACATCGAGACGCTGGCCGCCCTTGGGGTGGTACAGGGCTACCCCGACGGCACCTTCCGTCCCGACCAGCCGGTGACCCGCGCCGAGTTCGCCAAGATGGCGGCGGCGGCGTTTTCGCTGGCTCCGGCCGGCGGCGCCCCACCCTCCGGGGCGGACGGCCACTGGGCCGCCCGGGAGCTCCAAGCCCTAGCAGGCGCCGCGGCCGCTCGACCCGGTGAAACGTTCCAGCCCGACGAGCCCATCACCCGGGCGGAAGCCGTCTCGCTGCTGGTGCGCCTCCTCAGGCTGGACGACGTGAAGGGCTACAGCGACCAGCCGGCCTTCAGCGACCTGGGCCCGGACCACTGGGCCTTCGACGCCGCCCAGACGGCGCTCCGGCTCAAGGTCCTGCCGCCCTACTTCCGCGGCCGCTTTGAACCGGCGGCGCTCCTCACCCGCGCGGAGAGCGCGGCCCTGCTGGCCGAGAGCCTCCGGCTGATCACGGCCCGGGGCGTCATCGACCACCTCGAGCCCGACGTGAACGTGGTCGGCGTCCGCCTGGACGACGGGACCACCCGGGACTTCGCCCTGCATCCCGAGACGGTGATCCACCGCAACACCGCCGTCGCGCCTTTCGCAAACCTCCAGGTGGGCGACGCCGTCTACGTGGTGGCCGACCGGTACGGCTCACCCCAGTTCGTCAAGGCCAACGGGGTGATCACCCCCAGCGACGTGGTGACCAAGGTGAGCAATGCCACCCGCGGGCTCCTGACTCCCAGCGACCTCAGAGCCATCATCGCCGGGGACTGGAAAGCGGTGACCGAAAGCCTCAGGAGTACCCTCTACGACCAGCTGGTCGCGCGCGGCCTTGACCCGGTCGAAGCCGCGGCCGTCATCACCCAGGATTGGGAGTCGCTGAGGGGCTACGCCCGGCAGCACGTGGCCCAGGCCGTCGCCGAATATCTGGGCATTTCGCCTGATCTGGCCATGGCCCTGCTCGAGCGAGACTGGCCCCGGGCGCGGGAGCTGGCCCAGATCGAGGCCGTCGAGCAGCTCCTGGGCGGCTTGCTCCTGGAAGAGAGCGCTTAAGAGCATCCGGGCGCCCCGCGCCGTGAGGGCGCGCGAGGGGCGCCCGGAAGCCTCACTGAAGCCTCACTATCGAAGCAGTTCCACTGCAGCTTCCTTCTGGCCATGGGCCCAGCGAACCCTGATCCCCAGGACCGGCTCCACCCGGTCGTGGGGCAGGTACGCCTTGCCGTCGATGAGCGTCACCCCGAACGCCGGCCGGCCCCGCACCGTCACCGTCCGCAGCGAGGGATCCCAACCCACCTCCACGCCGAAGCGGCGGCCCAGCTCCTGGACGGGAAGGAGCAGCCAGTTCCCGTACACGAACGCCCGCACGCCGGCCAGCTCCGCCGCGCCGGCCACCAGCCGCACCGACTCCAGGCGGACCCCGTCGCCGCTCACCTGCGCCATGACGCCGAAGGCGTAGGCGGCATCCTCCACGGGAGCGTAGGCCCGGCTCCCCACGTAAAACGAGTTGGGGACCAGTCTCCCGCCGACGGCGGCCTCACCCGGCCTCTCCTTCCCTTCTCCCCCGGCTCGCTCCACCGGGAGAGAAAACGTGCGGGCGAGCCCGTCTAGGGGCACCAGCACGCGGCCGCCGAAGTCGACCGCGTGGAAGTCCATGCGCCGGCCGTCGACGAACAGCGGGACGCTGTAAGGGACGGCCCTGGGCGCGCCCGCCGCCTCCTCCAGCAGGGCCTCGAGAAACTCACGGTCGACGCCTTCCCGCACCCCGATCCGCTCCAGCTTCGCCAGGGCCCGGTCCACCCGGTTGGTCCCCTGCCGGTACACGTCCCGGTACACCTTGATCTGGGCCCGGTGCGTCAAGGGATCCAGCCACGTTTCGATGGTCTCGTACACGAAGGTGACCGGCGTTCCAACCCCCACCCGCTCGGCCAGCTCTTCCACATCGTGGTTGTACATGCGAATGCATCCCGCCGAGGCGGCGGTGCCGATGGTCCAGGGCTGGTTGGTCCCGTGGATGCCGTAGCCTTTGAATCCCAAGCCGAGCCAGCGGGTGCCCACCGGGTTGTCGGGGCCGGGCGGGATCGGCTCAAGCCCCTTGCGGTACCAGTCCGGCGGGTAGTACGTCGGGTGGTGCACCTCGTTGATGATCTCGGTGGTGCCGAGCTGCGACGGGTTCACCGTGCTGCCGATCCCGATGGGGTACGCTCGGGTGACGACGCCGTCTTCGTAAAGGTACAAGGTGAACGCCGGCAAATTGATGACGATCTCCACCTGGGCCGCCCTCGCCGGGCCGGCCCCACTCCCCAGCAGCAGGGCCAGCGTCACAAAGATGGCAAGAGGCGCCACTTTTTGAATGCGTCCCACGGGCGCCGTCCCTCCCGTCCTACTCTCCCACGCGAACGCACGGCTCCATTCCTGCGCCGGCCGGCGGGCCGCCGGGTAAAACCAAGGTTTGCCAACAGGGCTTCGTTCTCCTCTTGGCGCCCACCTGGCCAAGGGAGCATTGAACACCGAAAGGGAATGTGCTATGATACTAGATGCGCCTTTCAGGTGACGCCTTTCACGCCGGAGTGGCGGAACTGGCAGACGCGCGCGACTCAAAATCGCGTGGGGTAGCCCCCCGTGTGGGTTCGACTCCCACCTTCGGCACCAGCTTATGCAAGAGCCTTTCGTGGTGCGGGTTTCCAAATCCTTCCCGGTCGATTTGGTCACGATTTGGTCACACCGCCACGAAGGCGAAAAGGGAGCCCCCGGTCCAGGGCGCCAACCGAGAACCGGGGGCAAGGTGAAGGGCCGCTTTCCCAGCGGTCCTTTTTCTATCCATGGAGTATCCGGCCCATGTGAGCCGCCATCTCCTTCTTCCTGTCCGGCAGAACATGGCCGTAGATGTTGAGGGTGATCTCCACCCGCTTGTGGCCCAGCGCCCTTTGCACCTCATGGGGTTGCCATCCGTTCGCAAGGGCCAGGGTTGCAAACGTATGACGCAGCCCGTGGAACTTTATCCGCCGCACACCCGCCTTCTCCTGTAGGGGGTCAAACTGCCGCTCCGCGATGTTGTTGATCTGCAGGGGATCGCCCAGGCAGTCCGTCTCCCGCTGCATGTCCTCCCAGTCCTTGGCGAACACCAGTCCCCGGTCCCGGTACAGGTGCCGGTTCGCCCTCTTGCGCCGGTTCTGGTGCGCCCGATGCTTTTTGAGCAGCCGGACCATCTCCTCCGATATGCTCAGGGTGCGGGGCCTCCCGTTCTTGGGCGGACCGAACACGGGTTCCCGGCCCGGTTTTAGCAGGGTGCGGGCAACGGTGACGGTCCTCCGCGTGTATGCTCAAGCCCAGACGTCGAAGGAGTTTCCACACACCTGCGTAACCCCACGCGAAGCGGTTGCGAAGGGGTTCGCGCGTTTCCAGAAAACTCCTCCAGCCCGCTCTATAGTTGCACCGAAATTGCGGGAGACCCCATTTTATCCCGGCGACGACACCGAGCGCACATTCTGGTTTTCAACGGGGAGTCGTACCGCTTCCGTGAAAGCCAGCGGTGGCGCCAGCAGCTGGAAGCCTAATT
>PKEX01000029.1 GCA_002919235.1 Clostridia bacterium | reverse complement strand
CCATTCCGAACACGGAAGTTAAGCCCCTCAGCGGTGATGGTACTGCCGGGGCAACCCGGTGGGAGAGTAGCTCGTCGCCGGCACACTTTTGTGGAGCCTCTCGCTTTAGAGCGAGAGGCTTTTTCTGTTTGGCGACAGGGAACGCCGAGGGCAGCAAGACGACGGGGAGATTGAGCAGAGAGGAAGGATGTCCGATGGAGGGTGCAGGGCGGCGCGGAGGCTCGTGGCGTACGGCGGCCAACGGGGTCACCCTGCTGCGGCTGCTGTTGACGGCTCCTTTGATCTGGGCCATGGTGTCGGATCGCGGGTGGCTGGCGGTCGCGTTGTTCCTGATCGCGGCGGCCAGCGACGGCGTCGACGGGTACCTCGCCCGCTCGAGGGGGGAGAGCAGCCCGCTGGGCAAGCTCTTGGATCCGGTCGCCGACAAGGTGCTGGGCATCGCCGTTCTGGCGACGCTGACGCTGCACGGCCGTCTGCCTTCGTGGATGTTCTGGGCCCTCGCAGCCAAGGAGGCGCTGCAGCTCCTCGGCGGGCTGATCCTCCTCGCGGCAGGGCGGCCGGTGCCGGCCGCGCGGCTTTCGGGAAAGGCGGCCACGGTGGTGCTGTTCACTGGATTTGCGCTGGCGATGGTGGGGTGGCCGCTCGGCACCTGGGTGACGGGGGCGGGTGTGCTGCTTTCCCTGGGGGCCGGAGTCGACTACGCTTTCGTTGCGGCGAAGGGGGTGCGCAGCCGGTCTAAACCGGCCGCCGGGCGGGAAGGTTAGGGAGGTGAACGCCACGGAAAAGGACGGGTCGCGATGCGCTTTGTGACCGTGTTGGCCGCCTCGGTGCTTCCCGGGCTGGCGTGGGTCTGGTTCTTTTACCGGCAGGACCGCTACGACAAGGAGCCGCCGGCGCGGATCGCCATCACCTTTGCGGCGGGAATGGCGGCCGTGGTCCCCGCCGCCCTGATCCAGCTTCCCTTCAGGGAATGGCTGCTGGAGCCGAGTGGGCTGGTCGCCCGGTTTCTCGCGGCCTTCCTGGTGGTGGGACTGGGGGAGGAAGCGATGAAGCTCCTCTCGGTCTACCTTGCCGCCTACCGGCACGAAGCCTTCGACGAGCCGCTGGACGGGATCATCTACGCGGTCACCGCCTCGCTGGGGTTTGCGGCTTTGGAAAACCTTTTTTACGCGTGGAACTTCGGCATCGAAGTGGCGCCGGTCCGGGCCGTGGTCACCACTCTGGCGCACGCGTCCTTCGGCGGGGTGGCCGGCTTTTATCTCGGGATCGCGCCGCGGGGCACGCCGGAAGGCGTTGGCTTGATCCTGCGGGGCCTGTTCATTGCGGCCCTCCTCCACGGAGTCTACGACTTTCTGATCTTGTCCCGGCTCCTCCATCCCGTCTTTGGCCTGCTCATCGTCTACCTCACCTACCGCTTCGTCGCCGGCAAGATCCGCCAGCTCCGGCGGCGCCGCGTGCGCTAGGCCTTCCACCCTCATCGACAACGATGGATCCATTGTGTTAGATTAAAGGAGGTCAATGTGCTCAAGAATCCGAAGAGGAGGAGGCTTGAGGGATGGCGGGCCACTCCAAATGGGACAACATCAAACACAAGAAGGCGAAAGAAGACGCCCGGCGCGGCAAAATTTTCACCAAGATGGCCCGGATGATCTCGGTCGCCGCTCGTGAGGGCGGGCCTGACCCTGAGTCCAACTTCAAGTTGAGGGTGGCCATCGAAAAGGCCAAGTCCTTCAACGTGCCCAACGAGAACATCGAGCGCGCGATCAAGCGGGGCATCGGTGAGCTTGAGGGAGAGTCCTACGAGGAGCTCGTCTATGAGGGCTACGGTCCCGGCGGCGTCGCGGTGATGCTGCAGATCATGACCGACAACCGCAACCGCACCGCCTCTGAGATCCGGCACATTTTCTCCCGGTACGGCGGGAGCTTGGGCGAGTCGGGCTGCGTCGCATGGATGTTCAGCCGGAAGGGCGAGATCCGCATCGCCAAAGAAGGCGTGGACGAAGACGAGCTGATGATGGCGGCGGTCGAGGCCGGCGCGGACGACGTCGAAGTGGGCGAAGACGAGTTCATCGTGGTGACGGAGCCCGAGTCGTTCCGCTCGGTGCGGGAAGCCCTGGAGGCGGGCGGCTGGAAGATCTCCTTCTCGGAAGTGACGATGCGGGCCAACAGCACCGTCACCGTGGAAGGAGAGACTGCGAAGAAGCTCCTCGCGCTGCTGGACGCGCTGGAGGAGCACGACGACGTCCAGGACGTCTTCGCCAACCTGGACATCTCCGAAGAATCGCTGCAGGCGATCCAGAGTTGATAGGAATTTGTTGATACTCCACCTTCCCCTTGGAAATGCTAAAGGCGCCAACGCCTAGCATTGCGAGGGGGAAGTCCCATGGGGACGCGAGAGCGGTGGATCGTCATCGCAGCCGGCACGTTTCTCTTCTTGGCCACGTTGGGCTACACGTACGCCCGGTTCACCCGCTTCCCTGAGCCGGCGGGGCGGCCCGAGGCGCGGGGAGAAAGCGTGCTGGAGGACGGAGCTGAGCTGGTGCTGCGCCACGTCGCGGACGGAGGTGCGGTCACCGCCAGTGAAGTGATCCCGGTCGGCGAGGAACTGGTCGGTCTTTCTCTCAGCGAGGTGCGGGGCCTCAAGCCCCACTGGACGGTCCTGAGTTTCTCACCGTCTCGCCTGGTCGTCGACGTGCCGTGCGAGCCGGAAGGGCCCGGCGGCTTTATCGGCCAGCGGGACGGGGCCGTAGCCATCTTCGCCGGACGGCGCGACGGATGCCACCAGCTGGTGGAGCTCACCGGGCTCCGGATCGAAAGCCTTTCCGCTGAGGCGCAGCAGGCGGTCGCGGAGGGCATCGAGTACGAAAGCCCCGGGGATCTGCCCCAGCTCCTGGAAGGCCTCGTTTCTACCCGGTGAGCCGCGGGCGGAGGACCCGGCGAAGGAGTTGCCGCGATCGATCCCGAAAGAGACCCGTTGATGGTGAGCAGCGGAAATCCCGCTGAGCCGGGGAGGCTGGGGCGTCTTGATCATCATGGGGATCGATCCAGGCACAGCGACCAGCGGCTACGGGGTGGTCGAGCTGCGGGCAGGGGCCCTGGCGGCGCGGGCGTACGGCGCCATTGAAACCCCGGCGCATCTGAGCCTTCCGGACCGTCTGGAGCAGATCTTTCAGGAGATGCATGCGCTGCTGGAGGCGCATCGGCCCGACGCGGTCGCCGTGGAACAGCTCTATTTCAGCCGCAACACCACCACGGCGTTCTCGGTGGGACAGGCCCGGGGCGTCTTTCTCCTCGCGGCCGCGCAGCGCAAGATCCCCGTGGCGGAGTACGCGCCCCACCAGGTGAAGCTGGCGGTGACCGGAGAAGGCCGCGCGGACAAGCGCCAAGTGGCGTTCATGGTTCGGGCTTTGCTGAAGCTTTCTGAGTTCCCCAAGCCGGACGACGTCGCGGACGCGCTGGCCATCGCCATCTGCCATGCCCATCACCACGGCGCTTCCAGCCGGATGGCCCGCCTGACCGGCGGCACGGCGGGATATGCCGGTGGTGAAGGGCTTTGATCCGTTTCCTGAGAGGCGTCGTCTTGGAGTGGTCCCCGGGGGCGTTGATCCTCGACGTCCAGGGCGTGGGCTACCAGCTGTTCATCCCCGACGGCTACGACGGGAGCATCGTCAAGCTCGGCGGAGAGCTGAGCCTCTTTGTTCACACCCACGTGCGGGAAGATGCCATCCAGCTCTACGGGTTTGCCTCCCGGGAAGAGCTTTCGATGTTTGAGACGCTGCTGGGCGTCAGCGGGGTCGGGCCGCGCCTTGCCCTGGCCATCGTGGCGCATCTGCGGCCGGAGGCTTTGGCCCGGGCGGTGATGGAAGGCGAGGAGCGGGCGCTGACTAAGATTCCGGGCGTGGGCAAGAAGACGGCGGCCCGCATCGTCTTGGAGCTGAAGGACAAGGTGAAAGAGATGGCAGCCCCCTCGGCCGGGACGGCGGCCGGGGAACGCCCGGCGGCGGGTTCGCCTGCTTCGCCCGTGGACGACGCGGTCGCGGCGCTGGTGGCCTTGGGCTTTTCCGAAGGGGTGGCCAGCGACGCGGTGCGGCAGGCGGTGGGAGCTGCCGAGGCGGAGGACGTCGAGGGGCTGATCAAGGCCGCACTGAGGCGGCTTGACCGGGTGGGCTAGGCCCTGAGCGCACGGATTTCGAGCCGCTGAGCCCTGGCGAACAGGAGGCGATGAGAGATGGCCCTCGGCGATGAACGCATCCTCGGGCCGGCGCGAAAAATTGATGAGGACGAGGTCGAGGCGTCGCTCAGGCCCCGCACCCTCTCGGAATACGTGGGGCAGGCCCGCATCAAGGAGAAGCTCAGCGTCTTCGTGGAAGCGGCCAGGGCCCGGGGCGACGCCCTGGATCACGTGCTGCTCCACGGCCCGCCGGGGCTGGGCAAGACGACGCTGGCTCACATCATCGCCTGCGAGATGGGCGTCGGCATCCGGGTGACGTCGGGCCCGGCCATTGAGAAACAAGGGGATCTGGTGGCGATCCTCACCAATTTGGAGCCCCGGGACGTGTTGTTCATCGACGAGATCCACAGGCTGAACAGGACCGTGGAGGAAGTGCTTTACCCGGCCATGGAGGACCGGGCTGTCGACATCATCATCGGCAAGGGCCCCGGCGCCCGCTCGGTTCGCCTGGAGCTGCCCCCGTTTACGCTGGTAGGCGCCACCACCCGGGCCGGGTTGCTCACCTCGCCGCTGCGGGACCGCTTCGGCGTCATCGAGTCGCTGGACTTCTACGACACCTCCGAGCTGACGCAAGTGGTGGCCCGCGCCGCCCGGGTGCTCGATATCGCGATCGACCAGGAGGGGGCGGTGGAGATCGCCCGCTGCTCTCGCGGAACGCCCCGCATCGCGATCCGGCTGCTCCGCCGGGTGCGGGACTACGCTCAGGTGCGGGCGGACGGCCGGATCACCCGCCGGGTGGCCCGGGAGGCCTTGGACCTTTTGGAAGTGGACGAGATCGGGCTCGACCGGACCGATCGCAAGCTGCTCCTGGCCATCATCGAGAAATTCGAGGGCGGTCCGGTGGGCCTTGAGACGCTGGCGGCGGCCACCAGCGAGGACGTGGATACCATCGAGGACGTCTACGAACCCTTTCTCATGCAGCTGGGCTTTTTGCAGCGCACTCCCCGGGGCAGGGTGGCCACCGCCCTGGCCTACCGCCACCTGGGGCGGCCCCTGCCCCGCAAGCGAGGGACGGAGACCGGCGGCGTTCAAGAGGCGCTGTTTTGATTCCCGCATGGGGGGAGCGGCATGACGGAGTTCGGGCGGACGCTGATCATCCTCGGCCTGGTTTTGGCCGGGTTTGGGCTGGTCATCACGGTGGCCGGGCGAGTGCCCTTCCTGGGCCGCCTTCCAGGGGATATTTACATCAAGAGGGAAGGGTTTGTCTTCTACTTCCCGCTGGCCACGTCCCTGGTGATCAGCCTCATCTTGACGTTGATCTTCACCTTGTTCCGCAGGTGAACCGCATAAAGCGCCCGGCGGTGTCCCACGATACCTGGTGGATATCGTGGGAGGTTCGCCGAGAGGCCATGATCGACCAGCGGGACCTGTTCTGGCGGCTCTTTCAGCGCTCCGGTCACATCGGGGCGTACCTTTTGTATGCCTGGCACGGGGGATCCCGGGAAAGCCACGGGGCTGAGAGCCAGCGGGCCGCGGCGTGCGGCGAGGCGGAGGACGGGGATACCGCAAGCGTTACTTCTGTAAACGGCCGGAAGGGCGACGCAGCGCAGGCCGGCCGGTAGGGAGGACGACGGAGTGGCCCTTTACAAGACGGAGGCCATCGTGCTTCGCACACGGAACCTGGGCGAGGCGGACCGCATCGTCACTCTCTACACGCGCGATCGGGGCAAGGTAGAGGGCGTCGCCCGGGGAAGCCGCAGGGCGAAAAGCCGGCTGACCGGGGCGACGCAGCTCTTCACCTACGGCCGGTACTTGATGTTCTCCGGCCGCAGCCTTGACACGGTGAGCCAGGCGGAGATCGTTGAGAGCTTCGCGGGCCTCCGGGAAGACTTGACCAAAATGGCTTACGCGAGTTACATCGCGGAACTCCTAGACGTCACCGTCGAGCTGGGAGAGCCCAGCGAAGACCTTTTTGAGCTCGTGCACGGCGCCTTGGCCGCCGTCGACCGGGGGCTCCCGCCGGATTTGGTGGCCCGGTGGTTTGAGCTGCGGCTCATGGATCTCTTAGGCTATCGCCCGCAGCTGGAAGCCTGCGTCAGCTGCAGGACGGGAGTGGAGGAGGGCCACTTCAGCGCGGGGGAAGGCGGGCTGCTCTGCCCTGGCTGCCGCGTAAAGGATCCCACGGCCTTGCCGGTGGGCCGCTCCGCCGTCCAGTGGATGAAGCGCCTGCTGGTGACGGATGCAAGCCGGCTCGGGGTCATGCGGCCATCGGAACGGGACAGCCGGGTGCTGGAAACCGTGGGGCGCGCCTACATCGATTTTCGCTTGCCCCGGCCCCTCAAGTCGGTCGGGTTCCTCGCTTCCATCAACGAGTTGGCCTGACGGCGGCCGGCTCCGGCCGCCGTTGACGAGCCGGGCTCCGCTGTGGTATTTTTACCGTGATCTGGTGTTCTTTGACGCGTGCCACATCGTCCTGTGACCGCAGATGACAAAGAGGAGTAGGCGGGTACGCGGCTCTCGCCGGCGGGCCTCGCGCACCGCGGCATAGAGACCCGGGTCACCGGCTGCAAGCCCGGGGAGGGCCCGCCGCTGAAGGCGCTTTGGATGCGTGGGATGTCAATGAAGGGGGTCGCGGCAGGGCGGGCCGCGGCCAATCAGGGTGGAACCGCGGAAGAGTCCTTCCGTCCCTGCGGGCAGCAGGGCGGAAGGATTTTTGATGTCCGGGAGGAGGCGTGCGATGAACTTCCAAGAGCTGATTTTTGCCCTAAACCGCTTCTGGGCGGAGCAGGGGTGCGTGGTGGTGCAGCCCTACGATATGGAAGTGGGGGCAGGAACGTTTCACCCGTCCACTTTCCTGCGGGCCCTGGGACCCGAGCCCTGGAAAACCGCCTACGTGCAGCCGTCCCGCCGGCCTACCGACGGGCGCTACGGCGAGAACCCCAACCGCCTGCAGCATTACTATCAATATCAGGTGATCCTCAAGCCGTCTCCCGACAACGTGCTCGAGCTGTACCTGGATTCCCTGCGGAGCCTGGGCATTGACCCCAGGCAGCACGACATCCGGTTCGTCGAGGACGACTGGGAGTCGCCCACCTTGGGCGCCTGGGGCCTGGGGTGGGAGGTGTGGCTCGACGGGATGGAGATCACGCAGTTCACCTACTTCCAGCAGGTGGGCGGGATCGAGCTGCGGCCGGTCTCCGCCGAGATCACCTACGGGCTCGAGCGCATCGCCATGTACATGCAAAACGTGAACAGCGTGTTTGACCTGGAATGGGTGGACGGCATCACGTACGGCGACGTCTTTCACCAGAACGAAGTGGAGCAGTCTACCTACAATTTCGAAGCGGCGGACACCGCGATGCTCTTTCAGCTTTTCGACAGCTACGAGCGGGAAGCCATGCGCCTCCTCGACATGGAGCTGGTCCTGCCGGCCTACGACTGGGTGCTCAAGTGCTCGCACACCTTCAACTTGCTGGACGCCCGGGGAGCCATCAGCGTCACGGAGCGGACAAGCTACATCGGCCGGGTCCGCCATCTCGCCCGGCGGACCGCCGAGGCCTACTTGAGATCCCGGGAACGCCTTGGGTTCCCGCTCCTGGCCAAGGCCGCCAAGGAGGTGCAGGCGCGGTGAGACAGGAAACGCTGCTCCTGGAGATCGGGATGGAGGAGTGCCCGGCCCGTTTCGTCGGCCCTGCCCTGGAGGAGCTGGGGCGGCTCGCCGCGGAGCGGCTGGCGGACGCGCGGATCGCGCACGGCGCGGTCCGCACCTTGGGTACGCCGCGGCGGCTGGCCGTGCTGGTGGAGGACGTCGCAGCCCACCAGGCGGAGCTGACCCGGGAAGTGAAAGGGCCCCCGGCCCGGGCGGCGTTTGACCCGTCGGGCGCGCCGACGCGCGCGGCCTTGGGCTTTGCCGCGAGCCAGGGTGTGGCCGTGGAGGAGCTGGTGGTAAAGGAGACGGAAGGCGGCGCGTACGTTTACGCTGTCCGGCGCGAGGCCGGGAGGCCAACCCGGGATGTGCTGCCCGCGGTCCTTCACTCGCTGGTCACCTCGCTCAAGTTCCCCAAGTCGATGCGGTGGGGCAACGGGACGCTGCGGTTCGCCCGGCCCATCCGCTGGCTGGTGGCCCTGCTGGGCGACGAGGTCGTCCCCTTTGAGCTGGAAGGGGTGACCGCCGGCCGTGCGACCCGAGGGCACCGCACGCTGGCGGACCGGGCCATTGAGCTCGAAAGCGCCGGCCGGTACGTCGAGGTCCTGCGGGAGCAGGGGAAGGTCCTCGTGGACGTGGCCGAGCGCAGGGCGAGCATCCTCCGGCAGGTGGAGACCCTGGCCCGGCAGGCCGGCGGCCAGCTGGTCATGGACGAGGCGCTGCTGGACGAGGTGACCCATCTGGTGGAGTGGCCCACCGCGCTGCTGGGCTCCTTCGACCCTCGCTTCCTGGAGGTGCCCGAAGAGATCTTGATCACCACCATGAAGGAGCACCAGAGGTATTTCCCGGTCCGGGCCGGAAAGCTGCTGCCGGTCTTTGTCGCGGTGAGGAACGGGGACGAGACCGCCCTCGACGTGGTGCGGGCCGGCAACGAGCGAGTGCTGGCGGCCAGGCTGGCCGACGCCAGGTTCTTTTACGAAGAAGACCTGAAGCGACCGCTGGCCGACCGCGTGGACCAGCTCAAAGGGATCCTGTTCCAAGAGCGGCTGGGGAGCCTGTGGGACAAGGTGGAGCGGGTCCGGCGGATCATCCGGCAGGTGAGCGAGGGATACTCTGGAGAGGTGAGGGCCAAAGCCGAGCGGGCGGCGTTCCTGGCCAAGGCCGACCTGGTCACGCAGGTGGTTTACGAATTTCCGGAGCTCCAAGGGGTGATGGGCCGCGCCTACGCCCTGGCGTCCGGTGAGGATCCGGAGGTGGCGGAGGCCATCCTGGAGCATTACATGCCGCGGCACGCGCACGACCGGCTGCCCGCCACGGAAGCCGGGGTCTTGGTGAGCTTGGCGGACAAAGCGGACACCATCGTCGGGTGCTTCGCCGTGGGCCTTGAGCCCACGGGTTCCACGGATCCTTACGCCTTGCGCAGGCAGGCCCTGGGCATCATCCGCACGCTGCTGCTTCACCGCCCGCCCGTCACGCTCAGCCGCCTCCTGGAAGCGGCAGCCGAGGGGCACCAAGGCGTTATCGACGAGCCGCAGGCCGTGCTCAGCCGGGTCCTGGAGTTTTTCGCGGGGCGCCTGAGGACCCTGCTCTCGGAGGAGGGGGTCCGCCACGACCTGGTCGACGCCGCCCTGGCGCTGGGCGTCGGGGACGTCCCGGCCGCGTGGGACCGGGCGATGGCCCTGAAGGCCCTATCGGAGACCGACGTGTGGGAGGCTTTGGTGGTGGCGTACCAGCGGGCCGCCAATCTGGCCAAGAAGGCCGGCGCCGGGACTTCGGTGGATCCCGCCCTCTTCGCCCACGAGGAAGAAGGGGAGCTTTGGCGGGCGCTGCAGCAGGTCCGGGAGGAAGCGGGGCAGCATGCGGCGGAGGGCCGCTACCGGCAGGCGCTGGAGGCCCTCGCGAAGCTGCGGGCTCCGGTGGATGCCTTCTTCGCGGCGGTCCTGGTCATGGCGGACGATCCCGCCGTGCGGGACAACCGGCTGGCGCTTCTCAAGGGGGTCGTCGAAGCGTTTCGAGGCGTTGCAGACCTGTCATTTGTCACATCCAAGTGATGGAGGAAAAGTCCGCCTGCCCGGCGAAACACAATGACCGCGCGGGATTTTGCCCGCAGGGACCGATTTTGTCCCGCGCCCGGCGTGCGGCACCGTGAGCAAAGGGCGCGAGGGGATCTTTCGCGAAGGAGCGCGGCTGGGCTGCGCCGGCCGCGTCGTGGATACGGAGGACGAAAAGGAGGATCTCGATGGCAGCCAAGAAGATGGTGTACTTTTTCGGCAACGGACATGCCGAAGGCGACCGGGGGATGCGCAACCTCCTGGGCGGCAAAGGCGCAAACCTGGCCGAGATGACGAGCCTGGGCATTCCGGTTCCGCCGGGCTTTACGATCACGACGGAAGTCTGCATCGAGTACTACAACAACGGCAAGAAGTGGCCGGAGGGCCTTGAGGAGCAGGTAAAAGAGGCCATCGCCAAGGTGGAGCAGGCGATGGGCGCCGAGTTCGGCTCGGTGGAGAATCCTCTGCTCCTTTCGGTCCGTTCAGGCGCGCGCGTCTCGATGCCCGGCATGATGGACACCATCCTCAACCTGGGCCTCAACGACCAGGCCGTCGAGGGGCTGGCCAAGAGGACCAACAACCCGCGGTTTGCGTACGACAGCTACCGCCGGTTTATCCAGATGTACAGCGACGTGGTGCTCGGCGTGGACCACTCCAAGTTCGAGCGCCTCATCGACGAAATGAAGGAGAAGAAGGGCGTCAAGCTCGACACCGAGCTGGACGCGGACGACCTGAAGGCTTTGGTCGAGCAGTTCAAGGCGCTGGTGCAGCGGGAGGTGGGCGGCTTCCCCGAGGATCCGTGGGAGCAGCTCAAGGGCGCGATCAACGCCGTGTTCGATTCGTGGAACAACCCGCGGGCCATCCGCTACCGCAAGATCCACGACATCCCCCACGATTGGGGCACGGCGGTGAACGTCCAGAGCATGGTCTTCGGCAACCTGGGCGAGACCAGCGGCACCGGCGTGGCCTTCACCCGCGACCCGGCCACGGGCGAGAAGGTCTACTACGGCGAGTATCTCATCAACGCCCAGGGCGAGGACGTGGTCGCGGGGATCCGCACGCCCGAGCCGTTGGCCGCGCTGGAGCAGCAGATGCCCGAGGTGTACCGCCAGCTGACCGACGTGTTTGAGCGCCTCGAGAAGCACTACAAGGACATGCAGGACGTGGAGTTCACCATCCAAGAGGGCAAGCTCTACATGCTCCAGACCCGCTCCGGCAAGCGGACGGCCCAGGCTGCGGTGAAGATCGCCGTCGACATGGTCCGGGAGGGGCTCATCGACGAGAAGACCGCGCTGCTGCGGGTCGAGCCCGAACAGCTGGACCAGCTCCTCCACCCGACCATCAGCGAGAAGGCGCGCAAGTCCGCGACGGTGCTGGCCACGGGCATCGCGGCCTCGCCCGGCGCCGCCGTGGGGCGGGTGGTCTTCACGGCTGCCGACGCGGAAGCGTGGAAGGAGCGGGGCGAGGACGTGATTCTCGTCCGGCTGGAGACCTCTCCGGAAGACATCGGCGGCATGGACGCCGCGAAGGGCATCCTCACCGCCCGGGGCGGCAAGACGTCCCACGCGGCCGTGGTGGCGCGCGGCATGGGCAAGCCCTGCGTCACCGGCGCGGGCGAAATCAAGATCGACGAGGAGAACCGCCAGTTCACCGTGGGCCAGCACACGGTGAAAGAGGGCGATTGGATTACCCTGGACGGCTCCACCGGCGAGGTGTTCCTGGGCCAGCTGGCTCTGGAGCAGCCTGAGGTGACCGGCGACTTCGCCCAGATCATGGAGTGGGCCGACAAGCATCGCGCCCTCAAGGTGCGCACCAACGCGGACACGCCGCACGACGCCGAGGTCGCGAGGAACTTCGGCGCCGAGGGCATCGGCCTGTGCCGTACGGAGCACATGTTCTTCGGCGAGGGCCGGATCCTCGCGGTGCGGGAGATGATCCTGGCCCAGGATTCGGAGAGCCGGAAACGGGCCCTCGACAAGCTGCTGCCGATGCAGCGGGGCGACTTCTACGGCATCTTCAAGGCGATGGAGGGGTATCCGGTCACCATCCGCCTGCTGGATCCGCCGCTGCACGAGTTCCTCCCGCAGGATGAGGAGGCGCAGGCGCAGGTCGCCAAGGAGCTGGGCGTCACCGTCGAGGAAGTCCGCCGCCGGGTGCAGCAGCTGCATGAGTTCAACCCGATGCTGGGCCACCGGGGCGTCCGGCTCGCCATCACGTATCCTGAGATCTACGAGATGCAGGTGCGGGCCATCTTCGAAGCCGCGACGCAGCTGGCCAAGGAAGGCGTCAAGGTGATTCCGGAAGTGATGATCCCGCTGGTCGGCACCGTGCGCGAGCTGGAGGAGATCAAGGCTTCCCTGGTCAAGGTGGCCGAGGAGGTCATGAGCGAAGCCGGGGTGCGGGTGGAGTACCAGTTCGGCACCATGATCGAGGTGCCGCGGGCGGCGCTCCTGGCCGACAAGATCGCGCAAGAGGCCGAGTTCTTCTCCTTCGGGACGAACGACCTCACGCAGCTCACCTTCGGCTACAGCCGGGACGACGCCGGCCACTTCCTCCCGGCCTACCTGGACAAGGGCATCCTGGAGAAGGATCCCTTCCAGAGCCTGGACCAGGACGGCGTAGGCCAGCTGGTGCAGATCGGCGTGGAGCGCGGCCGCAAGACCCGGCCCAACCTCAAGGTCGGCATCTGCGGCGAGCACGGCGGCGATCCGGCGTCGGTGAAGTTCTGCCACCGGGTGGGCATGGACTACGTCAGCTGCTCGCCCTTCCGGGTGCCCATCGCCCGGCTGGCCGCGGCGCAGGCCAATATCGAGTCGCCGCGCTAAACCGGCACTGAGAGAACGCGAGATCGGTCGTACGTAGGCTGGCGGGGCCAGCGGCTGCCAAACATCCGTTTGGACGTTTCGCTCGGGGGGTGGAGGACTTGGCTTCCCCTTGCCGAAGTGATAAGTCCAAGATGAGGTGGTCGCGATGCCCCGCCACCTGCCTCCTGAGCTCATCGACGAGGTGAGAGAGCGCACCGACATCGTCGAGGTCGTCTCTCGCTACGTAAAGCTGGAACGGTCCGGTCGAAGGCTGCGCGGGCTTTGCCCCTTTCATTCCGAGAAGACCCCGTCGTTTTACGTCGAACCGGAGAAGCAGCTGTTTCACTGCTTCGGTTGTCACGCCGGCGGGAACGTGTTCAACTTCCTCATGCGCCTTGAAAATGCGCCTTTCGTCGAGGTGGTGACGCGCCTGGCCGAGGAGGCGGGCATCGCCGTCCAGACCGGGGAGCTCACGCCGCAGGAGGCCCAGAGGCACCATGAGCTGGAGGAGATCCGCCGGGCGCTGCATCTCGCGGCTCGCTTCTATGTCCGGGCGCTCTATTCCGAGGCCGGAGAGGAGGCCCGCCGCTATCTCAAGAGCCGGGGAGTGAACGCCGAGGTCGCCCGGGTGTTCGGACTGGGCTACGCCCCCGATGCCTGGCACGCCCTGCACGAGCACCTGCGGGCCGAAGGCGTATCCGAAGAGATCGCCGTGAAGGCGGGGTTGTTGGGTCAAGGCGAACGCGGGCCTTACGACTGGCTGCGCCACCGGATCGTCTTCCCCATCATCGACGTGCGGGGAAGGGTGGTGGGCTTTGGAGGCCGCGTCCTTGCCGGAGACGGTCCCAAGTACCTGAACACGGCGGAGTCCCCCGTGTTCTCCAAGCGCCGCCAGCTCTACGGCCTCCACCTCGCCAAGGAGCAGGCGGCCCGCACCGGGCGGATCGTCGTGGTCGAGGGGTATATGGACGTGGTGGGGCTGTACCGGCACGGGTTCCCCGGCGCCGTGGCTTCCCTGGGCACGGCGTTCACGGAGGCCCAAGCGCGGCTCCTCAAGCGGTTCGCCGGAGAAGTGGTGCTGGCGTACGACGCCGATGCCGCGGGACAGGCTGCCACCTTGCGAGGCATGGAGATTTTGAAGCGGGAAGGGCTCGCCGTGAGGGTGGCGCGCCTTCCCGAAGGGCACGATCCCGATTCCCTGGTGCGGGAACGGGGGCTCGACGCGTTCCGGCAGGTGCTGGATGAGAGCTTGCCCCTGGTGGAGTACCAGATGGAAGAGGCTTTGCGGGGTGCCGATCTCAGCCGGGTGGAGGGCCGGGTGGAGGCGGTGGAGCGCCTGCTGCCGATCCTGGCCGGGATTGAGAGCCCCGTGGGGCGCGAGGGCTACATCGCCCAGCTGGCGGCGAGGCTCGGTGTATCCCGGGCGTCGCTGGCGGAGTCGCTCGAGGCGTATCTCGCCGAGGAGAGGGACCGCGGGCCCCGTCGGCAGGGGTTGGTGCTCCGGCATAATCTGACCAGGGGACGTTATACTAATAGAGATCTTGGGCCTCGTCCGGCCGGAGGACGGGCCGGCGGCGCCGTCGGGGGAACCAGGCCCGGGGCGATCGCGCATGCCAGCGAGCGCGATCTCTTGCGCTGGCTGCTGGAGGAGCCGCAGCGGGCGGTCCAGGTGCGCGACGCCGTGGGCGAAGAGCCGTTTGGCGCAGCCGAGTACAACCAGTTGTTTCGCTGGCTCTTGACGCAAGGGGAGACGGATGCGCGTGGCGAAACACTGGTGGGTCGCATTGACGATCCGGAGCTGGCGGCGGTGGCCGGGGCCCTCCTGATGCAGGGCCCGCTTCCTCCGGGCCCCTTTGAGGCGTACCTTACCAGGGTAAAAGAGGTTTCTCTTCGCCGGCAAGTGAAGGAGTTGGAGGCGACACTCAGTCAATTGATGAGCGAGGATCGACCCAGCCTGGCTGCGCTGGCCCGGCTGGTCCAGCGATACAAGGATTTGCGGGATCGTTTGGGTACGGCGGTGGGCGGTGTCAAGATCCGGGAATGAGAGGAGGGATGCGAGATGGCGGGCAAGGAAGAGCTGATCGAACTCGAGAGCATCAAGGAGCTCATGGAGAAGGGGAAGCGGCAAGGGAATCTCACCTATAACGAGATCATGAACGCCTTGCAGGACATCGACCTCACCGCGGAGCAAATCGACGAGATTTATGAACGTTTCAGCAACCAGGGCATCGACATCTTGCCTGACGGCGGCGAGACGGCCGACGAGGTCAAGGACGATGTCGACGAGGGCGACGCCGTGGATCCCGGGGACGAGCGGGACGAGGATCTCGACCTGGACGTCCCGGAAGGGGTCGCTCTAGACGATCCGGTGAGGATGTACCTCAAAGAGATTGGTCGCGTCCCTCTGCTAACCGCCGAGGAAGAGATTGAGCTGGCGAAAAGGATCGAGCAGGGCGATGAAGAGGCGAAGCGCCGCCTCGCGGAGGCCAACCTCAGGCTGGTGGTGAGCATCGCCAAGCGGTACGTGGGCCGCGGCATGCTCTTCTTGGATCTGATCCAGGAAGGAAACCTCGGTCTGATCAAGGCCGTGGAGAAGTTCGACTTCCGCAAGGGGTTTAAGTTCAGCACGTACGCGACCTGGTGGATCCGCCAGGCCATCACCCGGGCCATCGCGGATCAGGCGCGGACGATCCGGATCCCCGTGCACATGGTCGAGACCATCAACAAGTTGATTCGGGTCTCTCGCCAGCTCCTGCAGGAGCTGGGCCGGGAGCCGACGCCCGAAGAGATCGCCAAGGCGATGGACCTCCCGGTGGAGCGAGTGAGGGAGATCATGAAGATCGCTCAAGAACCGGTCTCCCTGGAGACGCCCATCGGCGAGGAGGAAGACAGCCACCTGGGCGACTTCATCGAGGACCAGGACTCCCCGGCGCCCGCGGAAGAGGCGTCCTTCCTGATGCTCCGCGAGCAGTTGGAAGGAGTGCTGGAGACGCTGACGCCTCGCGAGGAGCAGGTGCTGCGCCTGCGGTTCGGCCTCGACGACGGCCGGGCCCGGACTTTGGAGGAAGTGGGACAAGTCTTCGGCGTCACCCGGGAGCGCATCCGGCAGATCGAAGCCAAGGCCCTTCGCAAGCTGCGGCATCCCAGCCGGAGCAAGAAGTTGAAGGACTTCTTGGAATGAGGGCAAAGGATCGCCCGGGCAGGAGAGAGGAGAGCCACCGTGGGGTGGCTCTTTCCTTTATCCAGGTAGATCTCGGGACGGCCTCGGCGTGGGAAGGGTGCCCGGGCCGGGGCCGGTGTCCCGCGCGCCTCTCGCGGCGAAAAGTGTGCTATAATAGTGCGGGTAGCAGCGTGGGGCCTTAGCTCAGCGGTTAGAGCAGTCGACTCATAATCGATTGGTCCAGGGTTCGAATCCCTGAGGCCCCACCACGGTCGGCCATTCACCCATGAGTCAATCTAGACGAACAGGTTGACCATGTGGTATGATAGTACTTGTGGCGCCATTGCCGTGGCGCCCGAGACCGGTTTAGGCCCCCATCGTCTAGAGGCCTAGGACGCCGCCCTTTCAAGGCGGAAACACGGGTTCGAATCCCGTTGGGGGTACCAGCCATAGCTGCGAGGTGCGGCCCGCTGGCTTGCCAGCGGGCCGTTTCCCATTCAACGCTGCATGTCGACGACCCAGAGCCTGGCGATGCGCCAGGCGCCGTCGACGGACGCCAGCTCCCATCCGTACGTGATCCGGAAGGCGTCGTCGGTCTCGAAGATGGTCATCTCGACGGCGAACGTCACTTCGACCCGGGTCGACTCCCCAAAGGCCGTCACCGCCCAGTGCACCGGGTCGTACCGCCGCACTTCCTGGATGCCGGCGAAGTCCGACCGGATCATATCCAAGAGGGCGGCAGCGTCGAGCTCGGCTTCGCCCCGGTGGGGATCGTCGAAGACCGCCGGATCGGCGAAGAGGCTCACGAACGCCTCGGGATCCCGGGCCTGGAAGGAGGATGCGAAACGCTGGATCAGCGCCTGGATTTCGGCGGCTGCGCCGTCCTCCGCCGCGGCCCCCACCGCCGGCAGCGGCAACACAAGCCAGGTGATTCCGGCGGCCAGGAGGGCACAGCAGGCGGCGTGAAACGCTGCACGACGGATGGCCATCACCCCCTTTGCCTGACGATTCCCGGTTTCAACCCACTGTTCCGCGAAAACCGAAGAGGACCTTTTTAATGTGAGAGCCTGTCTCCATCGCCAAAAGGTGTCATCCCGGCGGATGGGTGGCGGGGCACATGTGCGGAGCACTCTAGCCGCGCGGCCTGGAGACGGGGACGGCAGCGGCCCCGGCGAAGGGGCGAACGCCGGCGAAGGGAGGAGGCGGCGCCGTGCGGGTAGTGGTGCTGGGGGGCGGTTTCGGCGGCCTGATCGCCGCGTACGAAGTGCGGAAGGGCTTGCCTTCCCGCCACGAAGTGTTCCTGGTGAGCAACGCCGGATTCTTTGTGTTCAGGCCGTCCCTGCCGTGGGTCGTCCTCGGATCGCGCCGGCCGCACCAGATCACGGCGGACCTGGCACCGGCGCTGCACCGGAGAGGGATTTCGTTCGTCCAGGCCACGGTGGAGCGCATCGATCCCGAGCGCCGGCGCGTCATGACCACCCGGGGCGACATCGAGTACGACTACCTCGTGGCGGCACTCGGCGCCCACCTGGACCGGGAGGCGGTGCCCGGGCTCGATCCCCACACCGACTGCATCATGTGGCTGGACGACGCCCTGCGGGTGCGAGAGAAGCTGGAGCGCTTTGCGGGCGGTGACATCGCCGTGCTCGAGGTGCAGGGGACGCCCATCCCGTGCGCGGCCTACGAAATCGCGCTGGGACTCGACGCGTACCTGAGGCGGCGAGGCCTCCGGGAAAAGACCCGGATCCACTTCCTCACTCACGCCAAGGCACCGTTCGACGTGGGCGGGGAAAGGGCGTCGTACCTCATCGCCCGGGAGCTGTCGAAGAGGGGCATCAACTGGCGGGTAAACGCCCCTTTGGCCCGGGTGGAGAAGGGGTGGGTGCGGACGGAGGACGGCCAGGCCTTCAGGGCCGATTTGATCCTGGCGTTCCCCCCTTACCGGGGGACGGACGCCGTCCTCCGCTCCGGCTCGCTCGCGGACGAACGAGGCTTCATCCCTTGCGGGGCCACCATGGAATCCACTCGCTATCCCGATGTGTTTGCGGTGGGTGACGCCGTGGCCTTCGCCGGACCCAAGTCGGGGAGAATGGCAGAGCTCCAGGCCCGGGTGGCGGCGCGCAACGTGGTCTCTCGGATCACCCAGCGCGGCCGGTACCGCACGTACCAGCCCCATCTGATGTGCGCCCTGGACATGGGAGCGGGAAAGGGTCTATTCGCCTACCGGCGGGAAACCGCCGGGCAAGGCCCTGCCTTCTTCTCCACGGCCGTAACGGGACGCTGGCCGGTGATGATGAAAGCGGCTGTCGAGAAGTACTTCCTGGCGGTCCATTTCTAGCCAGGCTGGCCTCGGCGGGAGGGGCGAAAAAATGGGGCCGGAGCAAAGCCGGCCCCTGGTGATACCGGATGAGGCTCTTGGGGATGAGAAGCCGACAGGCTCTAGCCCCGGAGCAGGGCTTCGGCTGCCCGGTTGTGCTGCACGATGGCCAGCACGGCTACGGCCAGGACGATGGCCAGTACGATCCCGCCGACGAAGAACCGGGAGAAGATCGGCGCGTCAAACTTCAGGTGCATGAAGTACATCGCGACCAGCGCGAACTTGATCACGCCGATGAGGAGCAGCAGGAAAGCCAGGAACGGCTTCAAGGCGTCGATATACACCACCGCCACTTCCAGCGCCGTCAGGACCGCCAACGTGCCGCCCACTTTCCAGTAGGTGGCCGGGCTCACGTGATGGACCCCGCCGGACGGGTTTGGAGCGTTCACGGCTCGCGCCTCCTGTTCCGCAAATACTGAGATTCTTGAGTCAAACCCCGGGGCGGGCGGATCAGCCGCCGACGCCCAGCAGGTAGATGACGGTGAAAATCACGATCCAGACCACGTCGACGAAGTGCCAGTACAGGCCTGCGATCTCGATGTCCAGAGCCCTTCGGCTCCAATCCAGAGGCCGCAGCGTGTGGACCAGCAGGGACAAGAGCCACACCACGCCGATGAGGACGTGGGTCCCGTGAATCCCCGTCAGCACGTAGAAGGTGCTGCCAAACAGGTTGACGCTGAGCGTCAGGCCCGCCTGGATGAAGTGCGCGTACTCGTACGCCTGAAAGCCCAGGAAGATGAGGCCCATCCCCGCGGTGACGCCCAGCCAGATGCGAGTGCCCCGCATGTCCTGGCGCTGGCTGGCCGAAACAGCGAGGACCATAGCGAGGCTGCTCATGAGCAGCACGAAGGTGCTCACCGTCGTCAGCGGGATGTTGAACAGGTCCTCCGGGTAGGGGCCCACAAGGCTCTGCCCCTGGTACACCAGGTACGTGGCGATCAGCGCGCCGAAGAACATGCACTCCGAGGCCAGAAAGAGCCAGATTCCCAGCTTCCTGTTGGGCACGCCGGTCGCAGTCCGTTCGACCCCGACGTGACTCATCGCGCTTCACCCTCCGGATAGACGATGGTCCCGCCGACCCCTTCAAAGGCCCAGCCGAAGAGGGAGAGGACGGTGATGGCCAGGCCGGTGAAGGTCACCGCGGCGTGGTAGAGCAGGCCGAGGGAGAAGATGGTGATGCCGGCCGCCATGAGGATGGGGAAGTACGAGTTCCCCGGCAAGTGGATGCCGCGCTCTCCGCTGTTCTCGTGGGCCGCGGCGCTCTCCCGGGCGGCGACGCCCTCGTACTTGCGAGCCCAGAACTCGTCCCGAGCCGAGACCACCGGAATCTCCGCAAAATTGTACACCGGCGGCGGGTTGGACGTCATCCATTCCAGCGTGCGGGCATCCCAGGGATCGGCCGCCGCGATTTCGCCGCGCCTCAGGCTGACGGCGAGGTTGACGAGAAACACCGCAACGCCTACGGCCAGGATAAACGCACCCACGGTGGACACCTGGTTCCAGAACGTGAGGCCGAGCTCGGGGCCGTAGGTGTAGATGCGGCGGGGCATCCCCATCAGGCCCAGGAAGTGCATGGGGAAGAAGGTGACGTTGAAGCCGATGAACATCAAGATGAAGTTGAGCTTGCCCAGGGTCTCGTTCATCAGCCGGCCGGTCACCTTGGGGAACCAGTAGTAGATCCCGGCGAAGAGCGCGAAGATCGCACCGCCGATGAGCACGTAGTGGAAGTGGGCCACGACGAAGTACGTATCCTGCTGCTGGGCGTTGGAGGGTGCCGAGGAATGCATGACGCCGCTCAGGCCCCCGATCATGAACATGAAGATGAAGCCCAGCGCGAAGAGGAGCGGGGTGCGGAACCGGATGGAACCGCCCCACAAGGTGGAGATCCAGTTAAAGATCTTGACCCCCGTCGGGATCGCGATGGCCATGGTGGCCAGCGAGAAGATGGAGTTGACCACGGGACCCAGGCCCACCGTGAACATGTGATGGCTCCAGACCATGAAGCCCATGAAGCCGATGAGCATGGTGGAGAAGACCATCACCGAATAGCCGAAGAGCGGCTTGCGGGCGAAGGTGGGCAGGATCTCGGAGACGATGCCCATCGCGGGCAGGATGAGGATGTACACCTCCGGGTGGCCGAAGATCCAGAAGAGATGCTGCCAGAGGACCACGTCGGCGTTGGCCGCCACTTCAAAGAAGTTGGCGCCGAACAGCCGGTCGAAGGTGAGCAGGAGAAGCCCCACCGTCACCGACGGGAACGAGAAGATGATGAGAAACGAGGTGACCAGCGTGGTCCAGGCGAACACGGGCATCTTCATCAAGGTCATTCCGGGCGCCCGCATGTTGAGGATGGTCACGATGAAGTTGAACCCCGAGACCAGCGTCCCGATACCCAGGATCTGCAGCCCCAAGGCCCAGTAGTCCGTGGCGAGCCCGGGAGTGTAGGTGGTCGAGGTCAGGTTGGCGTAACCGAACCAGCCTACGGCCGGCACCGCCTCCACGAACCACCCGAGGTTGATGAAGATGCCGCCGAAGAGGTACATCCAGTAGCTGAAGGCGTTGAGCCGCGGGAAGGCTACGTCCCTGGCTCCCAGCATCAGCGGGAGAAGGTAGTTGAAGAACGCGGCGCTAAGAGGCATCACGGCCAGGAAGACCATGGTGGTGCCGTGCATGGTAAACAGCTGGTTGAAGCGATCCGCGCTGATCAGGTTGAGGTTGGGAGCGAACAGCTGGGCGCGGATGAACAGGGCCTCAATGCCGCCGACCAGGAAGAAGAAGATCGAGGTGACAAAGTACATGATCCCGATCCGCTTGTGGTCGACCGTGGTCACCCAGCTCCAAAACCCCGTCGTGCTCTGAGGCCGCGGCAGGGCGAACCCGCTTCGGATTCCCTGGTAGACTTCATCATGCGTAGCCATGACGTTCCCCTCTTCACGCGTACGATGTCGTGTGATCACGGCCGCGCGCCGGCTTGCGCGCCCTGCCTCCCGCTTACAAGAGGCTGTGCAGGAAGGCGGTGAGCGCTTCGATGTCGGCGTCGCTCAGGTTGAGCCTGGGCATGAGCGCCCCCGGTTTGACCGCCTGCGGGTCCCGCAGCCAGGCGGCCAGGTTCTCAGGCGTGTTGGGCAGCATGCCCGCAGCCAGCGTGGTGCGGCTGCCGAAGTCGGTCAGATCCGGGCCGACCCGGCCGTCCGCGGCGGTGCCGTCAACGGTGTGGCAAGCCCAGCAGGAGCCGGTCGACTCGAAGATCTCTTTGCCCCGGGCGGCCAGGTCGTCCGCGAAGGCCAGGGCCTCCACGGACCGGCGCGCGGCGACCCACGCCTCAAACTCTTCAGCCGGCTGGGCGATCACTCGCAGCCGCATGTTGGCATGGGAGGTGCCGCAGTACTCGGCGCACTGGCCGTAGAAGATGCCGCTCTCTTCGGCTACCAGCCACATGCTGTTCACCCGGTTGGGCACCACGTCCATCTTTCCGGCGAGGCGAGGCACCCAAAAGCTGTGGATGACGTCGTTGGACTCGAGGGTGAGGTGCACGACCTTCCCGACGGGGATCTTCAGCTCGTTGGCGGTGACCAGGCCCAGCTGGGGATATTCAAACTCCCACCACCACTGGTGCCCGATCACCCGCACCTCAAGGACATCGTCCGTGGGCGGGCTCGCCAGGTTGAAGCTGTCCCGGACGGTGGGGACGGCGATCACCGTCAGGATGACGATAGGGATGACGGTCCAGATCACTTCCAGCGTGGTGTTGCCCTGGATCTGCTTGGGAATGGGGTCGCCCGGCCGCTCCCGGAAACGGATCACGGTGTAGAGCAGGATGCTCCCGACCACCACGAAGATCCCGATCGCGATATAGAGGGTCAGGCTGAGCAGCTCGCCCTGCGTCCGGGCGACGGGACCCGCGGGAGCGAAAACGGACTGCGGCGCCTGTGCGTGGGCGGCTCCGGCGCCGAAGAGGGATAGGAGTGCCGAGGCGACGGCCGCGTGTCTGTATCTTTTCATGTTCCCGACCATGACGGACTCTCCCAGAATGCGTTCTCGAAGGTACGCATGTGCGCTGCGACTCGCAAAGAGTGAATATTCACCGTTTGCCTGCGATATCCTTTCGTTGATCCCCCCCGAAATGGCTACTCGATCCCCCGAAAGAGCTACTGCAATTACTTCCAGTTATAGTAGAAAAAACGCGCCGGCGCAAGCAGGCATCGACGAGGGCGATACCGAACGTTGAATAACGCAGCCCATGACCCATCGGGCCGCGGACGGGACGTCCGGAGGTGGTCGCCATCGGGCTTACGGTCTTCGATGTCGCCAGCTGGCTGGAAAGGCTTGCGCCGACCCCCTTGGCGGAGTCGTGGGATGCCGTCGGGTTGCAAGTGGGCGACGGAAGGGCCGCCGTCCGGCGGGTCATGACCGCGCTCACCGTCACCGAAGACGTGGTCCGCCAGGCGAAAGAACGAGACGTCGATCTCATCGTCGCACACCATCCGCTCTTGTTTCGCCCTCTGAAGTCCGTCTCGCCGCGCACGCGCACCGGCGCCATTCTTGCTGAGCTTATTAGGGAAGAAATCGCGCTTTACGTGGCCCACACCAATCTGGATGCGGCTCCCGGAGGCGTCAACGACGGCCTGGCCCGCCGGTTGGGCCTGGAGCAGGTCGTCCCGCTGGTTCCCAAGCCGCTCGCTCGCCGGTACAAGCTGGTCACTTTCGTGCCCGAGGGGTACGAGGAGAAGGTGCTGGCGGCGATGGCGGAGGCGGGGGCAGGCGTGATCGGCGAGTACAGCCACTGCTCCTTCGGCGTGCGGGGCCACGGCACGTTCAAGCCGCTGGCCGGGGCGAACCCCTTCATCGGCCGTGCCGGAGAGCTCGAGCGAGTGGCCGAGACCCGGCTCGAGATGGTGGTCGAGGAGAGGGATCTCGCCGCAGTAGTGGGCGCACTGCTGAAGGCGCACCCGTATGAAGAGGTGGCCTATGACGTGTACCCGCTGGAGCCTGTGCGAAAGGAAGCGGGAATCGGCCGGATCGGCTCCCTGAAACGGCCGCTGCCGGCGGATGAGGCCGTGGAGCATGTCAAGGCAGCGCTGGGCGTTCATAATGTTAGGCTAGCCGGCGCCCGGCGCGAGCGGGTGGAGAGGGTGGCGGTGGTGGGCGGTTCCGGTGGGTCGTTGGTGGAAGCAGCGGCCTCGGCGGGAGCCCACCTCCTGGTCACAGGGGACGTAGACTACCACGACGCCGATGAGGCGCGCTTTTTGGGGCTCATGGTGGTCGACGCGGGCCACTTCGGCACGGAAAAGCATGTTCCGGGCGATTTGAAGGCCTACCTTGAGTCCGAGGCCCGGGCGCGGGAGGAAACGCTCTCGGTGTGGACCGCGGAAGAGAGCGACGCCTTTTGGCCCCCGGGCTCCCAGTGAAGGAGGGGTGCTGATGGAGCGCAGGTGCGAGCTGTGCGGGCGCCGCATCCCCAAGGAGCGCCTCCAGGCGCTCCCGGAGACGAAACGATGCGTCGACTGCTCGCGCAAGAACGGGCCGGACATCCGCGGCCGCCGCATCGCGGTGGGGATGGACGTCGATACCTACAAGGATCTCCTCGGCGCCATCCGCAGCTAATGCCCGCGGCCAGCGGTGAACAAAGCGGGGAAAACGCCGCACACCGGCGAGCTCTCGAGCACCAGGAGACGCGCGGCTGAAAGAGACGGAAAACTCCAACGAAGCCGCGCCATGCCCGGGGCCGGTCTCGCGACCCGCAGAGAAGTGTTGTTCCTGTTCCCCACTTTTCCCCACCAGCCAGCGAAAAACCTAGGTAGGAGCAGAAGTGAGCGGATTTGAGCGGATTCCCGTTCGCGGGACGTCCGCGTTTTTTTCTTTGCTCCAGGAGGAGTTTTCCAAGGGGGAGAGAATACACCCCCCACACGGTGGAGGAAAGTGGGGAATTGTGGGACGCTAGGGCGGGCGAGGGATCCCTTGCGTGTTCATGGGCGAGTACCAGCACAGCCTCGATGAGAAAGGCCGGGTGACGGTTCCGGCCAAGTTCCGGGAAAGCCTGGGCCAGCGCTGCGTCGTCACCCGCGGGCTTGACCAGTGCCTTTTCATCTACCCTGAGTCCGAGTGGCGCGCGGTGGAGGAAAAGCTCAAGGCACTGCCCATGACCCAAAGGGACGCCCGGGCGTTCACGCGGTTCTTCTTTTCGGGAGCCACCGACGTCGAGCTGGACAAGCAGGGGAGGATCATGATCCCCGCGAGCTTGAGGGAGTACGCCCGGCTGGTCAAAGACGTGGTGGTCATCGGGGTCTCCACCCGGGTTGAGATCTGGGCCAAGGAAATCTGGGAGGCGTACGTGCAGGAGGCTGAGGCGTCGTTCGAGGCCATCGCCGAAAAGATCGTCGATCTTGGGATCTAGGATGGGGGCCGGTGTGAGTGGAGCCGTTTTCGCACACGCCGGTGCTGCTCGAGGCGGTCCTCGAGTACCTGGCGCCGAGGCCCGGAGGGATTTACGTCGACGGGACCGTGGGTGGAGGGGGACATGCCGCGGCGATTCTCGAGGCGGCCGGTGAAGGGGCTCGCCTGATCGGTCTGGACCGGGATCCTGAAGCGATCGAGGCGGCCGGCCGGCGGTTGGCGCCCTTCAGCCAGCGGGTGCGGCTGGTCCAAGCCAACTTCCGGGCCCTGCCGCAGGTGCTGGACGCCGCCGGGGTGGCCCGGGTCGACGGGATCCTCCTCGATCTCGGGGTCTCCTCGCACCAGCTCGACCGGGAAGAACGGGGCTTCAGCTATTGGAAAGACGCCTATCTCGACATGCGGATGGGGCCGGATGCCCCGCGGACGGCGGCCCAGCTCTTGGCAGAACTCGAAATCGGCGAGATTGCTCGAATTTTGCGGGATTATGGCGAAGAGCGGTGGGCCGCCCGCATCGCCCAGTTCATCGGCGAGGCGCGGAAGACGCGCCCCATCGAGACCGCCGGGCAGCTGGTAGAAATCGTGAAGGCGGCGGTGCCGGCGGCGGCCCGCAGGAGCGGTCCCCACCCGGCGCGCCGGACGTTCCAGGCGCTGCGGATCGCGGTCAACGACGAGCTGGGCGCCTTGAGGGAGGTCCTCGAATCGGCGGTGCCCCGGCTGAGCCCGGGAGGAAGGCTGGTGGTCATCAGCTTCCACTCCCTGGAGGACCGCATCGTGAAGCAGCGCTTCGCCGAGGAAGCCCGGGGCTGCACGTGCCCGCCGGAGCTCCCGGTCTGCCGCTGCGGGAGGCGTCCTAGGTTAAAGATTCTCACTCGCCGGCCGGTGGTGCCCGGGCCGGCGGAAGTGGCGCAAAACCCGAGGGCTCGCAGCGCAAAACTCCGGGCGGCTGAGCGAGTTCTTGATGAAAAGGGGCTTGAATACCATGACGCTAGCGCAAGCCAAGGTAAGGGTGATTGAGTCCCAAACAGCGGGGCGCGCCGTCCAGCAGGAAGCAAAGCCCGCCGGCCGGCGGAGACTGGATCCGGCGGTGGCTGTTTCGCTCATCGCCGTCCTTGTCTTCGCGCTGGGCATGGGGTACGTGGCCCAAAGGGCGCGCCTTGCTGCCCTGGCCTACCAGCTGCACGCTGCCGAGCGGCGCCTGGCTGAGGTGGAGCGGATCGACACGTACCTCAGCGTGGAGATCGAACGGGCCCGGTCGCTGGAACGGATCGAGCAGGAGGCGCGGTACCGCTTGGGCATGGTGGCTCCCGCGGCCACCGCATGGGTGGTGCTGCGGCCCGCCGCAGAGGCCCGGGCCGCGGAGGCGAACACGGACGCCAGGAGGAATTCCGGACTCGTGGCCGCCCTGTCGGACTGGTTCAACCGGGTGCGATCGGAGATCCGGGCGGCCCTTCCGCGCTCGCCCGCACGGTGAAACCGCCGGTCTTCCGGGGGAGGCAGGGACCCCTTGCAGCGCCTTTCGTGGATGATGATCCGCAGGAGAATCGCCATCATCTTCGTCGCCGCCGTCTTCTTTCTCGTCCTCTTGTCGGTGCGCCTATCGTACCTTCAGATCGTCCAAGCGGACCGCCTTGCCTCGCTCGCTCTCGAGCAGCGGCTGAGACCCGTCCCGCTACTGGCCCAGCGAGGCGTCATCTACGACCGGAACATGAACACGCTGGCGGCCAGCATGAGCTTTGAGGCGGCCTACGCCATCCCGGTGGAAGTGCGCGATCCGGAGGAGACCGCGAGAAGGCTCGCACCCATCCTCAACCGCCCCGTCGAAGAGATCGAGGCCAGGCTCCGCCGCCAGCGAGCCGTGGAGTGGCTCAAGCTCCGGCTGACGCCGGAGGAGGCGGACGCCATCCGCCGGCTGGACCTTCCGGGGATCGGGATCCAGGAAAGGCCCCTGCGGTACTATCCCAACGGGAGCCTGGCGGCGCAGGTCATCGGTTTCGCCGGCATCGACAACCAGGGGCTCGAAGGCCTCGAACGGCAGTTTGAATCGTACCTGAAAGGCCAGGACGGGATGGTGGTGCAGGAGCGAGACGCCACGGGGAGGACCATTCCAGCCGGCATCGAGCGGAGGATCGAGCCGGTTCACGGCTACGACCTGGTGCTCACCATCGACAAAGTGATCCAGTACATCGCGGAGCGAGAGATCGAACGGGGCGTGCTGGAGGCCAACGCCGACTGGGGCCTTTTCCTCGGGGTCAATCCCAAGACCGGGGAGATCCTGGCCCTGGCCCATTATCCCACCTTCGATCCCAACGATTACGCCGCCTATCCCCCGGAGACGTGGCGGAACCGGGCCATCACCGACTACTTCGAGCCAGGATCGACGTTCAAGATGGTGACCGGAGCCGCGGCGCTGGAGACCGGAGTCGCGACGCTGGACAGCGTCTTCGTGGACCCGGTGACGCTTCAGATCGGGGGCGGCCGGGTGAGCTGCTGGCGACCGGGTGGCCACGGCCGGCAAACCTTCGTGCAGGCGATGGAGAACTCGTGTAACCCCATCTTCGCGCTGCTGGCCGACGCCATGACCGGCGAGCGGTTTCACAAGTTCCTCACCGCCTTCGGTTTCGGCAGCCGGACCGGGATCCAGTTTCCGGGAGAAAGCCCCGGCGTCATCCCCGAACCCAACGCCCGCGTCCTCCGCTGGGCCAACGTGGGCTTCGGCCAGGGCATCGGCGCCACGGCTCTCCAGATGGTGATGGCGGCCTCGGCCATCGCCAACGGGGGCGAATTGATGAAGCCCTACCTCGTCAAGGAGATCCGGGCGCCCGACGGCACCGTGGTGGAATCGTTCTCGCCCCAGGTGGTCCGCAGGGTCATCAGCGCCAAGACCGCCGAGGAGATGAGGGGCGTTCTCCGCTCCGTGGTGGAGAACGGTTCGGGCCGCCAGGCGGATGTCCCCGGGTACCGGGTCGCCGGGAAGACGGGAACGGCGCAGATCGCTTCGCCCCAAGGAGGATACCTGCAGGGGCCGAAGTCAAATATGGCCTCGTTCCTCGCGTTCGCGCCGGCCGACGATCCGGTGTTCGCCGGTATCGTCATGCTGTACAAGGTGGGCCAGGAACCGTCGTACGGCGGCATTTGGGCGGCGCCGGTCTTCGCTCGCATCGCCGAAGAAGCCCTGGCGTACCTGGGCGTTCCCCGGCGCGAGCTCGAGGAAGCGGCAGATGACCGCGTCCGGGTGCCCAACGTCATCAACATGGAGTTCCCGGATGCGGAAGAGGTGCTCTTGGCCCACGGGCTCACCGTGCAGGCGGAAGGCCAGCGGGGGTTTGTGGTGGAGCAGACCCCGCCGCCGGGCACGCGTGTGGAAAAGGGGACCCGGGTCATCCTGACCTTTTACGAGGAGCATCATGGCCACGGGGCGCACGTGACCGTCCCGGACGTCCTGGGCCGGAGCATGAAGGACGCCGCGATGGTCCTGGCTCGGGAAGGGTTGCGGATCCGGATCGAAGGGACGGGGTATGCGGTGCGGCAGGATCCCGAGCCCGGTACCCAGCTGCACGAGGGAGACGCGGTGACCGTGATCTTTGCGCCTCCCAAGGATTGAGCCGGGCCGCGTGGGTAAGAATGGTAACGAGGTGGCAGGATGTCGATCGCGGTTTCCCGTTTGGCCCAGGAGCTTCCCGGCGCCCGGATCGTCGGTTCGCCCGAAGCCCGGGTGTCCGGTATCACCTACGACTCTCGAAAGGTCCGCCCGGGTGACCTCTTCGTCTGCATCCGGGGGTTCGTCCACGACGGGCACGAGTTCGCTGCCGCGGCGTTGGAGCGGGGCGCCCGCGCGCTTCTGGTGGAGCGGGAGCTTCCCCTGGACGCGCCCCAGATCGTGGTGGAGGATAGCCGCAGGGCCATGGGGATCGCGGCTGCCCGCCTCTTCGGCGATCCTTCTCAGGAGCTGCGGGTGATCGGCGTCACGGGAACCAACGGCAAGACGACCACCGCTTTTCTCATCCGGGACCTTCTCTCCCATGCCGGCCGCCGCACGGGCTTGATCGGGACGGTGGTGCAGGACGTCGGCGACCGGGAAACGCCGGCGTCCCGCACCACCCCCGAGGCCGCCGACATCCATCGCCTCATGCGGGAGATGGTGGACCGCGGCTGCCGGGCCTGCGCGATGGAAGTCTCCTCCCACGGTCTGGTCCTTCACCGCACGGCGGGCGTCGCGTTCGACGTGGGGGTCTTCACCAACCTGACCCAGGACCACTTCGACTTTCATGGCTCCATCGAGGACTATCTCGAAGCGAAGCTGCTGCTGTTCCGTTCGCTGGCTCCCGGGGAAAGCGGCGTGAAAGCGAATAAGGCTGCGATCGTCAACGGCGACGATCCCGTGGCCCCTCGGGTGGCGGCCGCCTCCCGGGTGCCCGTGCTCACCTACGGGATCCGCGAGTCCAACGATCTTTGGGCCAGCGATGTGCAGGTCACTGCCACCGGTGCGAGCTTCGTCGCCCGTTGGGGGGCAACGCGCGTCCCGGTGCGTCTTGCGCTCACCGGGCGCTTCAACGTGTACAACGCCCTGGCTGCGCTGGCGGTGGGTCTCGTGGAAGGAGTCGACCTGCAGCAGGCGGCCGCCGGCATCGAGAAGACGGTGGTTCCCGGGCGGTTTGAGCCGGTGCACGGGGGCCAGGAGTTTGCGGTGATCGTGGACTACGCCCACACCCCCGACAGCCTCGAAAACGTGCTGAAGACGGCGAGGAGCCTCGCGGAGGGGCGCGTCATCTGCGTCTTTGGCGCCGGCGGCGACCGGGACCGGACCAAAAGGCCGCGGATGGGAGACGTCGCGGCCAACCTGGCGGATTACGTGGTGATCACTTCGGACAACCCCCGCAGCGAAGACCCGGCGGAGATCTGCCGCCAGGTGGCCGAAGGGGCGAGGCAACGCGGCAGGGCGCCTTTCGAGATCGTCGTGGATCGCAGGGAGGCGATCCGCCGCGCCGTCTTCATGGCGGAACGGGGCGACCTGGTGTTGATCGCCGGGAAGGGGCACGAGACCTACCAAGAGATCAAGGGCGAAAAGCACCATTTCGACGACCGGGAAGAGGCGCTTCTCGCGATCCGGGAGCGGATGTGACCGTGGAGCCCGTGGCGGTGGATAAGGTCCTGCAGTGGACGGGGGGCTCCGTGCTGCAGCGGGGAAGCGCCCGGAGCGTCACGTCGGTCTCTACGGACAGCCGCACCCTGCGGGCCGGGGCGTGCTTCGTCGCGCTGGCGGGCGAGCGCTTCGACGGCCACGACTTCGCCGCCGACGCGGCGGCGCGGGGGGCGGCCGCGGTGGTGGTCCGGCGCGACAAGCCCGTGCCGGTGCCGCCCGGAGTGTGGGTGATCTCTGTGGAGGATACCGCCGCGGCCTTGGGCCGGATCGCGGGGGGGTACCGCCGGATGTTCGACATCCCGGTGGCGGCGGTGACGGGCAGCAACGGCAAGACCACCACCAAGGAGATGGCGGCGCGGATCCTCTCGGCGATGGGACCCGTCCTGAAGACGGAGAAGAACTACAATAACGAAATCGGCGTCCCCTTGACGCTCCTGGGCCTTGAGCGCGGCCACCGGGCCGCGGTGGTCGAGATGGGCATGCGGGGCCCCGGGCAGATCGCCGCTCTGGCGGAAATAGCCCGGCCCACGGTGGGCGTGGTCACCAACGTGGGCCCGGTGCACATGGAATTTTTCAGATCCGTCGAGGACGTGGCCAGGGCCAAAGCGGAACTGGTGGAGGCGCTGGAGAGCGACGGCTTTGCGGTCCTCAACGCCGACGACCCCCGGGTCCGGGCGATGCGGCGGCTCACCCGGGCGCGGGTGGTCACGTTCGGCCTGGACCCCCGGGCCGACGTCGGCGCCGAGCGGGTGGAGCACCGGGGGCTCGAAGGGAGCCGTTTTATTCTCCGGTGGCCGGACCAGCGGGTCCCGGTGATGGTGAAACTCCCCGGCCGCCACCAAGTGCACAACGCCCTCGCAGCGGCCGCGGTCGCCTGGTGCCTGGGACTGGACGCCCGCGCGGTGCAGCAAGGATTGATCGACGTCCGGACCGAAATGCGCATGGCGCTGAGAAGACTGGGCGCGGACGTGCTGCTCATCGACGACGCCTACAATGCAAGCCCCCTTTCCGTGCGGGCGGCCTTGGAGAGCCTGGGCGACGTGCGAGGGAGGCGGCGGGTGGCGGTGCTCGGCGGCATGCTGGAGCTGGGGGACCTGGCCGAAAGCGCGCACCGGGAGATGGGCCGCACGGCGGTGAAGGCGGGGGTCGACTTCCTGGTGGCGGTGGGCACGGAAGCTCGCTGGATCCTGGACGAGGCGATCCGGTCGGGGCTTGACCCCGGGCGGGCCCTCTGGTTCGAAGACGCAGCGAGGGCGGCGGAAGCGGCGCCGGAGTGGTCGGCCGCGGGCGATGTCATTTTGGTAAAAGGCTCCCGGGGCTTTCGCCTCGAAATCGTCTCCGCAGCGCTGGTCTCACACTTCGGGGAACGGGTGGAAAGCGAGGCGGAAGAGAGCCTGTGAACGCGCCGATCTACGCCGGTCTGTTAAGTTTCTTCGTCGCGGTGCTCCTGGGGCCGTCCACCATTTCATTCTTGCGGCGCCTCAAGTTCGGCCAGCACATCCGGAGCGCAGGGCCCAAGGCGCACCTGGGCAAAGCCGGAACCCCCACCATGGGCGGGGTGCTCATCGTCTTCGCCGCGGTCGTGGCCACGCTGGTCTTCGCGGAACCGGGAAGCGGCACGGCGCTCCGGCTCATCCTGGTCACCCTGGCCTTTGCCCTCATCGGCTTGGTAGACGACTTCATCATCGTGGTGAGAAAACGCTCGTTGGGCCTTCGCGCGCGGAGCAAGCTCGCGGCCCAGCTGGTGATCGCCGCCTGGATTGCGCTTTACGCTTTGAACACGCCCGGGCTGGGGCCGGAAGTGATTGTCCCGTTCACCGGAGACGCCTGGGAACTCTCGCCGCTCCTGTTTTTCCTCTTGTGCGTGGTCGCGGTGGCCGGGACGGCCAACGCGGCCAATTTCACCGACGGCCTGGACGGGCTTGCGGCGGGGACTTCGGCCATCGCCTGCATCATCTATACCGTCATCGCGCTGCGCGCCGGCCAGCCCGACGCCGCGGTGTTCGCCGCGGCCGTGGCCGGGGCTTGCCTCGGATTCGCCTGGTTCAACGCGCATCCCGCTCAGGTGTTCATGGGGGATACGGGGGCGCTGGCGCTGGGGGGAGCCATCGGGGCGCTGGCGGTCCTGACCCGCACTCAGCTCGCGCTGCCCATCATCGTCTCGATCTTCCTCGTCGAGATCCTCTCGGTGATGATTCAGGTGCCCTATTTCCGGCTGACCAAAGGAAAGCGGATTTTTAAGATGACGCCCATCCACCATCATTTCGAGGAATCGGGTTGGGCCGAGACGAAGATCGTCGTCCGCTTTTGGCTGTTGGCCGCCGTCTCGGGCGTCATCGGCCTTCTTTCCCTGGCCTGAGGCGAAAGACTTCTTCCCGCCGCCGCCCGCCGCATATGATCCATGGGACAAGAGCCGAAAGGGGGCCACGGATGTCCACCCGCGCCAAGAGGCCTGATCTGATCATTTTCGCCGCCGCGCTCGGCCTTGTCGTCATCGGGCTGGTGATCGTCTTCAGCGCGAGCTATTCCACGGGAATGCAGCGATTTCAGGATCCCTATTACTACATCAAGCGCCAGCTGGTGGGGGCGGCCTTGGGCCTTTGCGTCTTCTGGGTGGTACAGCGGATTGACTACCGCCTGCTCCGGCCTTGGGCGCTGCCCGGGATCGCCTTGGCCGTCTTTCTCCTGGTGGTCGTCCTCTTGGTGGGCTCTGAGGCCGGCGGCTCCCGGGCGTGGCTCTACGTGGCCGGCATCCGTTTCCAGCCGGCGGAGCTGGTGAAGCTGGCGGTGGTCAACTTTATCGCGGCGTACGTCGCGTACCGGCGCGACGGGATGCGCCGGTTCTGGTCGGGCCTGATTCCTCCTTTGGCCGTCGTCGGGCTGATCTTTGGGCTGATCATGCTCCAGCCCGACTTCGGCACGGGGATCGCCCTGGTAGGGACGGCGGTGATCATGCTCTTCGCCGCCGGGGTGAACTTGGGACACCTGGTGGGCATCGGCCTTGCGGGCCTGCCGGTGCTGGCGGCTCTGGTGTACACCCGGCCGTACCGGTGGCGCCGGATCACCTCGTTCCTGGACCCGTGGGCCGATCCGCTGGATTCGGGCTGGAACATCATCCAGTCGCTGCTGGCCATCGGTTCAGGCGGTCTCTTCGGGCTGGGCCTCGGCGCGGGGAGGCAGAAGTTCGCCTACCTTCCCGAGCAGCATACGGACTTCATCTTTTCAGTCCTCGGGGAGGAGCTGGGTTTCGTGGGCACGATGACCGTCGTCGCTTTGTTCTTCGTCATCGCCTGGAGAGGATACCGGGTCGCCCTCCTGGCTCCTGACCTCTACGGCTCGATGCTGGCTGTAGGGCTCACGTCCATGCTGGTCTTCCAAGCGATGCTCAACATCGGCGTCGCCACCGGCTCCCTCCCGGTCACCGGGATTACGCTGCCTTTTGTCAGCTTCGGCAGCACCTCTCTGGTGGTGAGCCTGGCGGCCGTGGGTGTACTGCTCAACATCTCACGCTGGGCGGGAGGTGGGAGCGGGTGAAAGTGCTCATCGCAGGAGGCGGGACAGGCGGCCACATCTACCCCGGCATCACCATCGGCAAGGCCTTGCTGGAAAAGGGCGCCGAGGTGCTGTTCGCCGGGACCCGCCGGGGCCTGGAGAAGGAGATCGTCCCCCGGGAAGGGTTCCCCATCGAGTTCATTTCGGCCGACTCGTTCCCCCGCAGGCTCTCGTGGCGCCTGGTCCGCTCGGCCTTCACTGCGGCCAAGGGCGTGGGCGAGGCTGTCGCCTTGGTCCGCAAGTTCGCGCCCGACGCCTGCGTCGGCACCGGAGGCTACGCCGCGGGCCCCGTGGTGCTCGCCGCCGCACTGCTGGGTGTCCCCACCGTCATCCAGGAGCAGAACGCCCATCCCGGCGTCACCAACCGCATCCTGGCCTACGTCGCGGACAAGGTGGCGCTGGGCTACGAGGCGGCCGCCGCGGGCTTCCGGCAGCGGGACAAGCTGGTGGTGACCGGCAATCCCATCCGCCCGGAGATTTGCGAGATCACCCGGGCGGAAGGGGCGAAGAGGCTGGGGCTGGATCCCGGGCGCAAGCGGGTGTTGATCACCGGAGCCAGCCAGGGAGCCCGCTCTATCAACCGCGCCGTTTGCGAAGCCTTCCCCAAGCTGCAAAGGCTGGATGCGGAGTTCCTGGTCGCGGCGGGGCGTGGGGGATTTGACGCCCTCTTGGACGCGCTGCCGGTCCCGCGGGCGGAGGGCAGGCCCGTCCTCGGCGAGGGACGGGCGTACGGCAACGTGCTGATCGTCCCGTACCTCTACGATATGCCCGCGGCTCTGGCCGCCAGCGACCTTGTGGTGGGACGAGCCGGGGCGATCTCCATCGCCGAGGTGACGGCCAGAGGGCTTCCCGCGGTGCTGATCCCGTATCCCTTCGCCGCCGAAAACCACCAGGAGAAGAACGCCCGGGTGCTGGAGCGGGCGGGCGCCGCCCGGGTGATCCTCGACCGGGACCTCAACGGGGAAGCGCTGTATCGCACCGTGTCGGAGCTGCTTGGGGATGAGGCGGCCCTCCGAAGCATGGCCCAAGCCAGCCGGAGCCTGGGAAAGCCCGGCGCCGTCTGGGAGATCGTCGCCCTGATCGAAGCGGCAGTGGCGGCGCGCGGGCGGGCGCGCTGAGGGAAGGGCCCGTCCGGGCGTGCAGTCGCCGGGGGAGCTGGGAAATTCCCCCGGGAACACTTGAATTCGGGTGGGCATACGGTATAACTGCCCCCTTGAGCCGTAGGAGGCGTGAACGTGGAGGGCCTGAAAAAGAGGCTTCTCGCGGAAATTCAAGGGGACGTCCGCTTCGACGAACCTCTCAAACGTTACACCACCTACCGCATCGGCGGGCCGGCCGACATCCTGGTGGAGGCCGCCGCCGAGGAAGACGTGGTCGCGACCCTGCTGGCAGCGAGGGAGTTCGGGGTACCGGTCTACGTCATGGGCTGCGGCAGCAACCTCCTGATCAGCGATGCGGGCGTGCGCGGCGTCGTCCTGCGGCTGGGGCATGCCCTGGGGCGCATCGCCGTCGCGGGCGAGACCGTCCGGGCCCAGGCAGGCGCGTCCCTTCCGAAGCTGGCCAAGATCGCTGCTGACCACGGCCTGTCGGGCCTGGAGTGGGCCGGAGGCGTTCCGGGGACCGTGGGCGGGGCCGTGGCGATGAACGCCGGCGCACACGGGGGCGAGACCAGCCGGGTCCTGGTCAAGGCGGAGCTGGTCTCGAGGGAGGGGAGACGGTTCTCCGCCGGGCCCGAGGAGATGCGGTACTCCTACCGCAGGAGCGGGCTCATCCGGGAGAGCCGGCCCGTGGTGGTGGCCGCCGAGTTCCGGCTCACCCGGGACGATCCGCAGGCGGTGACCGCGCGGATGAAGGAGTTCGCGGCCCGGCGCCGCAGGACGCAGCCCCTGGGAATGCCCAGCTCGGGCAGCGTCTTTAAGAATCCTCCCGGCGACTACGCCGGCCGGCTGATCGAGGCGGCGGGGCTCAAAGGGACCCGGATCGGGGGAGCGGAGATCTCGACGGTCCATGGCAATTTCATCGTCAACCGCGGCGACGCCAGGGCCGAGGATGTCAAGAGCCTGATCGACCTGGCACGGAATAGGGTACGCGATCGGTTTGGCATCGAGTTGGAGCTGGAAGTTGAGCTCGTGGGGTGGGATGGAGAGTGACTGCGGGACCCGGCGCGTTTTCCCCCGTTCGAGTCCAATGCGGCGGCCACGGGACGGCCGCGATGCCGACGCTCTCGATCGAGGGGCGCAGGCAGCTGCGGGGCCACATCCGGGTGAGCGGGGCCAAGAACGCGGTGCTCAAGCTCATGGCTGCGTCCCTGCTCACCCGGGAGCCGTGCGTCATCCGCAACGTGCCCTACATCGGCGACGTGCTCAACATGATCGAGGTCCTGGAAGGGCTGGGCGCCCGCTGCCAGCTGGACGGGGACGTACTGTACATCGAAGCGCGGGACCTCCATCCCGAAGCACCCCGGGACGCCGTCCGCCGCATGCGGGCGTCCATCCAAGTGATGGGCCCGCTGCTGGGGCGGCTGGGCGAAGTGAAGATCGCCCAGCCCGGCGGCTGCGCCATCGGCGCCCGGCCCGTCGACCTGCACCTCGCCGGCTTGAGAGCGCTGGGGGCCGTCATTGACGAGCGGCACGGCTACATCCACGGGCGGGCCGCGAAGCTGCAGGGCGCCGAAATTCACCTGGACCTGCCCAGCGTCGGGGCGACCGAGAACCTGATGATGGCCGCAGCGGTAGCCGACGGCGAGACGGTGATCCGCAACGCCGCCCGGGAGCCGGAGATCATCGAAGTGCAGAACTTCATCAACTGCATGGGCGGCCGGGTGCGGGGGGCCGGCACCGACACCATCCGGATCCGCGGCGTCGCCGGTCCCCTGGGCGGCGTGGACTACACGGTGATCCCCGACCGCATCGAGGCCGGGACGCTGGCGGTCTGCGCCGCAGTCTGCGGCGGCGACGTCACCCTCAGCCCCGTCATCATCGAGCACATGGAGATCGTCGCTGCAAAGCTGGTGGAGGCCGGCGCCGGCGTCGAGGTGAACGGGGAGACCTTGCGGGTGTTCGGCGACGGGGTGTTGAAGCCGCTCCACATCCGCTCCCAGCCCTATCCCGGCTTTCCTACTGATATGCAGCCTCAGGTGGTCGCGATGCTCACCCGGGCGCTGGGGACCAGCATCGTGACGGAGACCATCTACTCCAGCCGCTTCAAACACGTGGATGAACTGCGGCGCATGGGCGCCGACATCACCGTCGACGGCCGCGTCGCCGTAGTGCGGGGGCCGTGCCGGCTTTCAGGCGCCCGGGTGGAAGCCAGCGACCTGCGGGCCGCGGCCGCCTTGGTGGTGGCGGGGCTCGCGGCCGAGGGGGAGACGGTGATCGAGGGCCTGGAGCACCTGGACCGGGGGTACGAAGACCTGGCCGGCAAACTGGCCGCGGTGGGTGCCAAGATCGTCCGCCGCGTCCCCACGGAAGCCGCTGTCCCTTGAGCGAGGAATCCGGCAGCGGGACGGTCGCTCGCCACGGCTCCGGGGAGCCCCGGAGCCGTGCTATAATGGTGAACGACAGGTTGTCGATCCCACACCGGGTGCGAAAGGCAGGCACGCCCGTGGCTCACACCTTTTCCAGCAGAGGCTTCACCCTGGCGCTGGGCCTCTTCGTCGCCGTCCTGGCCGTGTACGCGGTCTTCCAAAGCCCGCTGTTCCGCCTCACCACCATCGTCGTGGCCGGCGCCGAGCACCTGTCGGCCGCGGACGTCTCCGAGTGGACAGGCCTGGAGATGGGCGCGAACCTCCTGGAGGTGGACGTGCGGGCCGTCCAGGAGGCGCTGCGCGCGCATCCGCAGGTGAAGGATGCCCGGGTGCGGAGAAAGCTTCCGGCGTCGCTGGTGGTGGAGCTGGAGGAGCGGCGCCCGGTGGCGTATCTGCTGGCGGGGGAGGAGTTCTGGGCCCTGGACGGCGACGGCGTCGCGCTGTTCCGGACTGAGGCCATGCCCGTCTCCTTGCCATTGATCACGGTGGACGAAGAGCTTGCGCCCCGCGCCGGGCACAGGGTGGAGCACCCCGCGCTGGCCAAGGCGGTGGAGTTCGCGGGGGCCCTCAGCCCTGAAGGGCTTGCCAGCCTGTCGGAAGTGCACGTGACCCGTGAAGGGGTGGCGGCGTACACCCGCGACGGGATCTCCGTCGCGCTAGGTACGGACGGGGACATGAGCGACCGGGCCTACGTGATGCAGGAGCTCTTGGCCGAGATCGAACGCCGCCGGCTGCCCGTGTCCCACATCGACTTGAGACACCCGAAAACCCCTGTTTTCCGGGACAAAAGGTGATCCGCCGGGGAGGAATCACCAGGGGCCCGTGGAAAGTAAGGTCGTATGAGCACAGCTCTTCACGGTGTGAGGAGGACGAGCCCATGTTCGAGTTGGACGCCGATACGGGGCAATTTGCCAATATTAAGGTGATTGGAGTAGGCGGCGGCGGCTGCAACGCGGTCAACCGGATGATCGAGGCGGAGCTTCAAGGCGTCCAATTCGTTGCCATGAACACCGACGCGCAAGCGCTTCAATCCTCCAACGCCAGCCACAAACTGCAGCTGGGCAGCAAGCTCACCCGAGGCCTCGGCGCGGGGTCCAACCCGGAGATCGGCCAGCGGGCCGCGGAAGAGAGCCGGGAGGAGATCCGGGCGCTCTTGGAAGGGGCGGACATGGTCTTCGTCACCGCGGGCATGGGCGGCGGCACCGGCACCGGCGGTGCCCCGGTGGTGGCGGAGGTCGCGCGGGAACTGTCGGCACTGACGGTGGCCGTCGTCACCAAACCGTTCAGCTTCGAAGGGAAAAAGCGTCTGGCCCAGGCGGAGCGGGGCATCGCGGAGCTGCGGGAGAAGGTGGATACGCTCATCGTGATCCCCAACGACCGCCTGCTCCAGGTGGTGGACCGGCGCACCTCGATGGTGGAGGCCTTCCGGATCGCCGACGACGTGCTGCGCCAGGGCGTTCAGGGGATCTCGGACCTCATCACCGTGCCGGGATTGATCAACCTGGATTTCGCGGACGTCCGCACCATCATGAGCAACGCCGGTTCGGCGCTGATGGGCATCGGGCGGGCCTCCGGCGAAGACCGGGCCGTCAAGGCGGCGAAACAGGCGGTCTCCAGCCCGCTCCTGGAAGCGTCCATCGAGGGCGCCCGGGGCATCCTGCTCAACATCACCGGCAGCAGCAACCTGGGCCTCTTCGAGGTGAACGACGCCGCCGAGATCATCGCCGAAGCCGCCGATCCCGAGGCGGTCATCATCTTCGGCGCCGTCATCGACGACACGCTGCAGGACGAGATCCGGGTGACCGTGATCGCCACGGGATTTACCGAGGGGGCCGGCCGGTCGGACGCGCACGGGCTGTATGCAGGGACCGGTACCCGGAACCGGCTGGACATCAAACCCTTCGCGACGGACGACCTGGAGATCCCCGCGTTCCTGCGCCGCCGGTCCTAGCCGGCGGCTCACTGCATCCGGTGGATCTCCCGCTTGAGCTTCTTGAGGATCCGCTTTTCCAGCCGGGAGATGTAGGATTGGGAAATCCCCATCGCGTCGGCCACCTCTTTCTGCGTCTTCTCCCGGCCGTCTTTTAGCCCAAAGCGCAGCTCCATGATGCGCTTCTCCCGGCCGGTCAGCCGGTCGAGCGCCCCCATGAGAAGGGCCCGGTCCACCTCCTCCTCAATGTGCTTGGTGACATCGCTTTCCACCCCCAAGACGTCGGAGAGGAGCAGCTCGTTCCCGTCCCAGTCGGTGTTCAGCGGCTCGTCGAACGAGACCTCGGCGCGCGTCTTGTTGTTGCGCCGCAGGTACATGAGGATCTCGTTCTCGATGCAGCGGGACGCGTAGGTGGCCAGCTTGATCTTTTTCGCCGGGTCGAACGTGTTCACCGCCTTGATGAGACCGATGGTGCCGATGGATACCAGATCCTCCACCAGGATCCCGGTGTTCTCGAACTTGCGGGCGATGTACACCACCAGCCGCAGGTTGCGCTCGATCAACACGCTCTTGACCGCCTTGTCGCCCGACTCGAGGCGGCTCAGCAGGTGGCTCTCCTCGTCCCGGGTGAGAGGCGGGGGCAGGACTTCGCTGCTGCCCACGTAGTGGACGGCGCCGGGCCGGCCGGCGCGCCAGATGAGGCGGATCAGCGCCAGCCTGAGACCGAGTCTCACTTTATGAAGCGGTGGAAGCATGAGACGTCTCTCCTTCGCTAGGTGACGTGGAAAGAGTCCACGCCGCCGCCCGCCGGCCGCCTTCCCGCAGCGCGGCCTCCAGCAGCTCGGGGTGGAGAAGGGCCCTGTAGGAACCCTCCGGGTCGAGGGGTTTGGGGCTGATGCCGATCACCACGCCGGTCAGCGTCACGCGGCGGCCTTCGGCGACGACGGTGACGGCGTCCGGGCGAAAACCCACCAGAAGCCCTTTCTCTCTGCCCAGGGAGCTGTAGGGGATGACCCGGAACCGGGAGGACCAGCGCTCCGACGCCAGCAGGCGGCTGATCCCGGCCAGGTCTCCTCCCTCCATCTCCAGCAGTGCCGGGCGCAGGTGTTCCGGCATCAGCCGGGCGACGACGCCGTGTTCCACGATGATGACGGGGGCGCCTCCCAGCGGATCTTTCAAGCGGTTTCCCGTATCCAGGAGCGCCTGGGTGACCGCCTTCTCCCCGAAAAGCTCCACCTCCAGCGCGACGTGGTAGAGGCGCTGCCAAAGGCTCCTCTGGACGATTCCCCATCCGAGCTCGGCGATGACCAGGATGGCTGCGATCGACGCGGCCAGCTGTCCGGCGGCGCCCCACCCTAATGCATACCGGGACGCGATTCCCGCCCCTCCCGAACTCACCGCAATGAAGTAAAAATATCCCGCCGCGCGCGCGAGCGCCCGCCACGGAAGAGGATAGAACGCCGCGACCAGCATGAGGAAGGAGACCGCCACCAGCGCCGGGAAGGCGCGGAACCAGCCGTAGGCGTCGCCTACACCCCTGCCCGAGAGATAGTAGAGGACAAAGTAGGCCGTGCCGATACCGGAGCCGAGGACGAGGCGCCGGGGACTCAAAGGCATCTTTCCTACCTTGGCGGTGGCCCACAGCAAGAGGTAATCCATGAGAAAGCTGAGGGAGGCCAGCAGGAGGAGCGTGTCGACGTAGACCACCGTGGGAGCCTCCAGCACGTCCCATCCCTCCCGGTCGCCGCGGCGGGGCGCGTGATCCGTTCATCTTACTACCCACGCGTCCCGACAATTCCTCCCCCGTCAACCCGGACAGAATAAGCCCGATTTGCGGCGGCCATACTGTCGTTACAGAGACTGCTTGAGGGAGTGGCGTGGAGTTGAACAAGGTCGAGATCTGCGGTGTCAACACGTCCCAGCTCCCCGTGCTGTCCAACGAACGCATGCGCCAGCTGCTCAAGGAGATGCGGGAGGGCAACCAGGAGGCCCGTGCCGAGCTGGTGCAGGGGAACTTGCGGCTCGTCCTCAGCGTCATCCAGCGGTTCAACAACCGGGGCGAGCACGTCGACGACCTCTTTCAGGTGGGTTGCATCGGCCTGATGAAGGCCATCGACAACTTCGACCTGAGCCAAAACGTCCGCTTCTCGACGTACGCCGTGCCCATGATCATCGGAGAGATCCGCCGCTACCTCAGGGACAACAACCCCATCCGGGTGAGCCGGTCGCTGCGGGACATCGCTTACAAGGCGCTTCAAGTGCGGGACGCCTTGGTGAACAAGTATGCCGCGGAGCCGACCATCGGGCAGATCGCCGAAGAGCTGGGGCTGCCCAGGGAAGAAGTGGTCTACGCCTTGGACTCCATCCAGGACCCCATCTCCCTTTTTGAGCCCATCTACCACGACGGCGGCGACCCCATTTACGTCATGGACCAGATCAGCGACGAGAACAGTGAAGAGAGCGTCTGGATGGACGGGATCTCCATCCGGGAGGGCATGTCCAAGCTCAGTGAACGGGAGAAACTCATCCTGACCATGCGGTTCTTCGACGGGCGGACTCAGATGGAGGTAGCAGAGGAGATCGGCATCTCCCAGGCGCAGGTCTCGCGCCTTGAAAAGGCGGCTCTGAAGAACCTGCAGCGCCACATGGCGGTGCAGCCGTAAGCCCGGCGCCGCCCGAGCGAGGGAGGAAATCACGATGCAGCACAAGACGGGGATCCGGCTCGCCGCCGGCGCGTTGCTCGTCGCCGCGCTGGTGGCGTCCGCGGCGCTTCTTGAAGCGGAGAGCCACGGCGTTTTTCGGAGCAGCCAGTGGGCGCACTCCCCCGACAACTTGCTGCGCCTGCACGTCTTGGCCCACTCCGACGCGCCGGAAGACCAGGCCGCCAAGCTCGCAGTGCGGGACGCGGTGCTCCGGGAGATGGCCTCCTGGCAGCTGCCGGAAGACAGGGTCCAGATGGAGCGCTGGGTGAAGGAACGAGAGTCCCGCCTGCTGGACGCGGCCCGGAGGGCCTTGGCCGAGCGGGAAGACCCGCACGAGGTGCGCGTGGAGGTCGGAACGTTTGCCTTCGCCGAGACGTCCTGGCGTGGCGGCTCGCTTCCGGCCGGCCAGTACCGGGCGGTCCGCGTCGTCATCGGGGACGGCGCGGGACAGAACTGGTGGTGCGTGCTGTTCCCGCCTCTCTGCTTCGCCGAAACGGGTGACGACGAAGGCGCGCCGCCCCTCGGGGGGGCCGTCGCCCAGGCGAAGTCCGCCGACGGCGACGAGGTGCCGGCGGCCGCCGGCGAGGCGGGCGAGAACGGGGAAGGCGGCGTGGTGTGGAAGGTCCGCCTCTGGGAGATCTTCAGCGAGTCCGCTGCCCTGGACCGGGTGAAGGACCTGGTCGACACGTCCGTCTCCCTGGCGCGCAAGTTGAGCCTCTAGCCGCGGCCGCCGTGAGGCCTGCTCCGATCCCTACGCCGGTGGACGGCGGGAAGCTCCGGTCACGACCCCGGAGCTTTTTCGCTTTTTTCCGTTGTATACTAAGGTAGACGCAGCCGGCAGGTGTGGGGAGGTCTCCGGTCGATGCTGGTCAAGACGTCGGACCTGCGCATGCTGGACGTGGTCAACATCGGCGACGGCAGGCGCCTCGGCAACGTGTACGACTTGGACCTGGACGTCGAAACCGGGGAGATCCTCGCGATCATCCTCCCGGGAGAAGGCGGCTTTCTCGGTTTGGGCCGCAGGCCTGACATCGAAATCCCGTGGAACCGGATCGTCCGTATCGGGGTCGACGTCATCTTGGTGGACTTGCCCGTTCAGAACATCGAACCGGGTTCCTCTTCCCGCCACCGGCACCATTTCTAGAGCGGGGTCATCAGGAGCGGGAAAGGCGGCGGATGAGGCGTTGGACTTCTTTTGGCAGAGCCGGGTGCTGGCGGCCGTTCCCGGCGTCGTCCACGGCGTGTCGACGCGCCGCGGCGGGGTGAGCCGCCCGCCTTATACCAGCCTGAATATGGGCTTTCACACGGGCGACCGGCCGGAAGACGTGGTGGAGAACCGCCGGAGGTGGCTGGAGGTGCTGGGCCTGCGGCTTGACGAGGCGGTCTTCGCAGAGCAGGTGCACGGAGCGGAGGTCGCCCTGGTAGCTGCGGGAGACCGCGGCAAGGGCGCCCTGCGGCTTGAGGACGCGGTGCCCGGCACGGACGCGCTGGTGACGGCGGAGGCCGGCATTGCCCTGGCGGTGTTGGTGGCAGACTGCGTCCCCATTCTCTTTGCCGCGGCGGACGGGTCGGCGGTGGGCGTCGCCCATGCCGGCTGGAGAGGGACTCTGGCCGCCGTCGCAGCCCGCACCGTCCGGCGCTTCGCCGAGCTGGGGATCCCGCCCCGGCAGCTCCGGGTGGCGCTGGGCCCCTGCATCCGCCCGTGCTGTTACGAGGTGAGCGAGGACCTGTACCAGCGCTTCCGGGAAAAGCTGGGCCCGGAGGCGGTCGGACACACCCGCGCCGGCCGGCCGGCCCTGGATCTTGCCGCCGCGAACCGGAGCCTCCTGCTCTCTCTGGGCGTCCCCCAAGGCGCGGTGGACGTGGCGCCGGACTGCACCGCGTGCCGCACGGACCTCTATTTCAGCCACAGGGCGGAGAAGGGGAAGACGGGCCGGATGGCGGCGGTGATCGCGCGGCGCTCCGCGGCGGGCAGTCTGCCGTGACCTGCGGAGACGGTGGAAAAAGGAAGGAGGTGGATAGAGCTCAACGAATCTATCCTTGAGGTGGTGGCTTTGTCCCAACCTTTCCATGAAGAACAGCAGGCGCGCGGCCGCTCGCGGGAGATCGTCGCGATCGTGCTGCTGGCGGCTGCGGTCCTGGTCATCCTCAGCCTCTATACGCATGCGGCCGGGAACGTAGGGGCCGCGCTGGCTCACTGGCTCGAACGGTATCTCGGTCGCAGCGCCGTGTTTCCCGCACTCTTTCTCTTGGGTTTAGGCTGGAGTCTGCTGAGCCAGCGAACGCGGCAGGGTCGGGGGCGCCGGGTGACGGCGCTCTTCATTATCTATATCGCTGCCCTCACCGGATATCACCTGGTTGTCACCGAGATCGACGGTCCTTTGAACGAATACTGGCTCACACAGGTGGGGGAAGAGGGCCGGGGCGGCGGCTTCGTGGGTGCGGTCCTCTCCGTGTGGGCGCTGCGGGCTTTCGGCCCGTGGGGCTCGGCGGTGGTCTTGATCGCGGCCGCCCTCATCGGTGCCGTGCTCTACCTCGAGACGCCCATCTCCCGCCTGGCCGCTGCTTCGGTTCGGCTCGCAAGGCGCGTCCTCCGCGGGGCGACGCTGGGGTTGGTCGACTTCGTCCTGGACGCTGTCCGGCGGACCCGGGAGTTTTTCGCCCGGCTGCAGGACCAGCGCCGCCGAGCCCAGGCGGAACGGGCGGCGCGCAAGGCCGCGCGCAAGGCCTCCCGGAGGCCCGCGCCGCTCGCGAGCGCCGGCGGTGCCGCACGTGAGGAGGCGCCGCCGCGCAGGGAGCCGGCTCGCGACGCCGGGAAACCGGTGGACGACATCCCCCGCTGGCTCGAGGCGCCGCTGGCGAAGGCCCGCCCTGAAACCGGGAACGACGCCGGCAAGGACGGCCTTTCCGGAGCGAAGAGCGAGCGCGTCGCGGGAGAAGCGGCCGCGGCCGCGGCGGAGCCGGGCGGCCGCCGGAGCCGCAGGGACGAGCCGGTCCCCGCGGCCGGGCCGGGAGCCGCGGCGGCGCAAGCCGCGGAGCGGCCGGTCAAGGAGTACGTCTTGCCCGATCCGGCGCTGCTTGAGCGGCCGCGAGAGCCCGCGAGGGGCCGGCGCTCTCAGGAAGCGGACAACCAGGCGCAGCTCCTCGAGGAGACGCTGGCCACCTTCGGGGTGCAGGCGAAGGTGGTGCACGTGAGCCGCGGCCCGGTGATCACCCGCTACGAACTGCAGCCGGCGCCGGGCGTCAAGGTGAGCAAGATCGTCGGGCTCGCCGACGATCTTGCGCTGGCCCTGGCGGCGGCGGATGTGAGGATCGAAGCGCCGGTGCCCGGGAAGTCGGTGGTAGGCATCGAAGTGCCCAACAAGGAGCCCAGTGTGGTCTACTTCCGCGAGGTCGTGGAGTCGCCCGAATTCCAAAAGAACCGGTCCAAGCTGGCGGTGGGCCTGGGCAAGGACATCGCGGGCAACCCGGTGATCGCGGACCTGACCAAGCTCCTCCACGTCCTCATCGCCGGCGCGACGGGCAGCGGCAAGAGCGTCTGCATCAACACATTGATCTGCAGCATCCTGTACCGCGCCCAGCCTCACGAAGTGAAGTTGATGATGATCGATCCGAAGCGGGTCGAGCTCGCGGTGTACGACGGCATCCCGCACCTCATCGCTCCCGTGGTCACCGATCCCAAGCTGGCGGCCAACGCCCTCCGGTGGGCGGTGAGGGAGATGGAGGCCCGGTACAAGAAGTTTTCGGAGCGCGGGGTGCGCAACATCGACGGCTACAACCGCGGGGTGGAGAGCGGCGCCATCGAGGACGAGCCCATGCCGTACTTGGTGGTGATCATCGACGAGCTCGCCGACCTGATGCTGGTTGCGCAGCACGACGTGGAGGACAGCATCTGCCGGCTGGCGCAGATGGCGCGCGCCGCCGGGATCCACCTGGTCATCGCGACGCAGAGGCCTTCCGTGGACGTGATCACGGGCCTGATCAAGGCCAATGTGCCGTCTCGCATCGCGTTCGCCGTCTCTTCGGGCGTCGATTCCCGCACCATCTTGGATATGATCGGGGCGGAACGCTTGATCGGCCGCGGCGACATGCTCTACTATCCCATCGGGGCCAACAAGCCGCTCCGGGCGCAAGGGGCCTGGATCTCGGACAAAGAAGTGCAGGCCATCGTGAACTTCTGGAAGCGCCAAGGCGCGCCCGTCTACGACGAGGCGGTGACCGAACCGGCGAAGGGCGGGGGCCAGATCGAGGAAGGCGACGACGAGCTGTTCGAAGACGCCGTGAGGCTGGTGGTGGAGACCGGCAACGCCTCCATCTCCATGCTGCAGCGCCGTTTCCGCATCGGTTACGCCCGGGCGGCCCGGCTGATCGACATGATGGAGCTCCAGGGGATCGTCGGGCCCTATCAAGGGAGCAAGCCCCGGGAAGTGCTGCGCACCTTGGACGACCTCGAAAAGATGGCCAACTGAGCGCGCCGCCCGGCGCGCCTTCGCGCGAGGCGGCGCGCGGGGAAAGAACCGCCGGCGGAGGAGGAGCTCCATGGAAGAGCTGGGCCGCACGCTGAGGCAGGCCAGAGAGGACCGCGGGCTGTCGCTGAGAGAGATCGCCCGTGAGACGAAGATCCCCGTCCGGCACCTGGAGGCGCTGGAGTCAGGCGACCTGGCGTCCCTGCCCGGACCGGTGTACGCGAAGGCGTTCTTGCGCCATTACGCCCGGGCCGTGGGCCTGGACCCTGACCAGCTGTTCGAAGAGTTCGCGCAGAAGCTGGCGGTCCTGGAACAAGCCGCGGCCCCCGCACCCGCTCCCTTTCCCGTCTCCACCCGCCGCATGCGGGTGAGGCGGTATCGCCGCCGCTCTGCCCGCGGCTACCGGCGGGCCGCGATCCTGGTGACCGTGCTGCTGGCGGCGGCGATCGTCTACGCGTGGGGATCCCAGCGCCTTCCTGAGGAGAGTTGGGACGCTCTCCGCGAGCGGCTTGCGGGTGCCGGCCCGGCGAAAGAGACCAGCGCGCCGCCTGCCGCCGGACCGGCTCCTGCTTCAACCGGGGATCTCGCGGCACTCCCGCCGGCGGAGGAAGAGGCCGGTGGGAGCGAAGGGGGCGAGCACGGCTCGGCAGATCCCGTGGACGGGTTGGGCGGGGCGATGGGGCCTCGGGACGGCAGCCCGCTAGGCGGAGCAGGTGAAGATACGGCCGGCGTCGGGGAAGACTCCGGCGAAGACGCACAGGAAGGCGTGCCTGAAGGCGCCGGGGTTCTTCCGGCTCCCGGGGAAGAGGTTGCCCTGGCCGCGGTCGTGCTGGAGGTGGACGTGGTCGAGCGGTGCTGGTTCGACGTATTCGCCGACGGCAGCCGCATCTTCCGGGGGACCCTTGAAGGAGGGACCCGCGTCACCTGGACGGCGCAAGAGGTGCTGACGGTGCGCTTCGGCCGGCCGGAAGGCGTGTTTCTCACCTTGAACGGCGTTCCTTTGGGCCGGGCCGGCACCGGGGTCATCACCCGGGAATTCCGGCGGGAAGCCGGCGAAAGAGAGGACTGAGACGATGAGCACGGGAGGCGACATCCTGGTCCACTTGACCGCCGCCGGCGGGTGCCTGAGGGCGCTGGCGGCGCGGACTACGGAGACTGTGGAGGAGGCGCGCCGCCGTCACGACGCCTTTCCCACCGCCGCGGCCGCCTTGGGCCGCACCCTGACGGGCGCCGCGCTCTTGGGAGCGGTGCTCAAGGGGCAGCAGCGCCTGATGATCGAAATCGTGGGGGACGGCCCTCTCGGCAAGATCGTGGCGGAGGCCGATGCCGCGGGAAACGTGCGGGGTTATGTCCACCATCCTCACGTCCATCTGCCCTCCAACGCTCAAGGGAAGCTGGACGTGGCTGGTGCAGTGGGGTCCGGCCATCTCTACGTGGTGAAGGACCTGGGGCTTCGCGAGCCGTACCGGGGGTTGGTGCCCCTGGTTTCGGGCGAAATCGCGGAAGACCTGGCGTACTACCTCAACGTATCCGAACAGACGCCGTCCGCTTGTATCCTGGGCGTTCTGGTGGCCCCAGAGGGGTCGGTCCGGGCAGCGGGCGGCATTTTGATCCAGATGATGCCCGGCGCCCAGGAGGACGAAGAGCTGGTCCAGAGGCTTGAGGAGCGGATCAGGGCGATGCCCGCGCTGAGCCGGTCCATCGACGAAGGCCTGGGGCCGCTGGAGATCCTGCTCGGCCTGCTGGAAGGGATGGAGCCCAAGCGCCTGGAAGAGCGGCCCGTCCGTTTTCACTGTTCGTGCTCGAAAGAGCGGTTCAGCAGCGGTTTGGTCTCGCTGGGCAAGGAGGAACTGGAGGAGATCGCCCGGACTCAAGGCGGGGCGGAGCTGGTCTGCCACTTTTGCGGACAGGTGTACCACGTGAGTGAAGACGAGCTGCGCGCGCTCATCGCCCAGGCGGGAGGGTGAGGGAGATGAGGACAGGGCGCCGCACGCTCCGCTGGGCACTGCTGGGCCTCGTCGCCGCCGCGGCGCTGGTCCTCGCGGCGAGCTCCCGCGCGGTCACCGACTGGCTGTGGTTCGCCGAGCTGGGTTACCCGTCTTTGTTCGCCGGCCCGCTGGTGTGGCGGGCGGCGGTGGGCGCTGCAGCGGGTTTGGTCGCCCTGCTCTTTTTCGGGCTCAACCTGTGGGTGGCCGGACGGGTGGCGGGCGATGCGTTCCTCCGGTGGGAGGCGCATGCGGCGCTGGCGGCGGCCGGGCGGTGGGCCCGGCGCGCCGTGCGCTGGGGGGCGCTGGCCGTCGCCCTCCTCGCGGGAGCGGTCGTCTCCGAACACTGGATGACGGTGGCCCTGGGCCTGACGGGCGGGGAGTTCGGCGTCGCCGACCCTCTTTTCCACCGGGACGCGGGATTTTACGTATTTCGCTTGCCCCTGCTGGAGCTGGCCCAAACGTTCGGACTGAGCCTCACCGTCCTGGCGGCCCTGGGTGCCGGCGGCTACTACTTCGCCTCCGGCGCCCTCGCGGTGGACGGGCGGAGGCTGCGCCTTGCGGCGGGCGCCCGCCGCCACCTTTCGTGGCTCTTCGCACTGGCGGCCGTGATCAACGCCGCAGGCCTGCGGCTTTCGGCCTACCGCTTGGTCTACTCGACCCGCGGGGCTTTCTACGGCGCAGGCTACACCGACGTTCACGCGACCCTTCCCGCCCTCTGGGTGATGGCAGGGGCTTCTCTCTTGCTGGCAGTGGCCTTGGTAGCCCACGGTTTCCGGCCTCGCTGGCGCTGGGTGGTGACCGGGCTCGCGGCCCTGGCGGCTGCCGCGGTGCTCGGCACCGGGGTGTTGCCCGCCCTGGTCCAAGAGTTCGTCGTCGGCCCCAACGAGCTGGAGAAGGAGCTCCCGTACATCCAGGCGCACGTGGAGATGACCCGGGCAGGATATGGGCTGACCGCCGTCGAGCCGCGCGACTACGATCCGCGCGCGGAGGTGACGCCCGGCCTTCTGGCGGCGTACGAACGGACGCTGGCCAATATCCGCCTGTGGGACTACCGGCCGCTTCTGCGTACCTATTCCCAGCTTCAGGAGCTGCGGCCGTACTACGACTTCATCGAGGTGGACGTGGACCGCTACTGGATCGACGGCCAGTACCGCCAGGTGATGCTGGCCGCGCGGGAGCTGACCTCGGCCAGCCTGCAAAACCGCTCCTGGGTAAACCTGCATCTCCAATACACCCACGGCTACGGCGTGGTGATGAGCCCGGTCAACGAAGTGGACCCCCGGGGTTTGCCTCGCTTTTTCCTGGCGGACATCCCGCCGCACGGCGTGCCGGAGCTCCAGGTGACGCGCCCCGAGATCTACTACGGTGAGCAAGAGGCCGGCTACGTCATCGTCAAGACCCGCCGGCCGGAGTTTGACTATCCTCTGGGCGACGAAAACGCCACGGCCTTCTACGAGGGAAGAGGAGGCGTTCCCTTAGGAGGCTGGCTGCGCCGCCTGTGGTTCGCCGCCCGTCTCGGCACTACCCGGATCCTCTTTTCCAATGACATTACGCCGGAAAGCCGCGTGATGCTCTACCGGCCTATCCGCACCCGGCTCCAGCGCCTGGTTCCTTTCCTGCGTTTTGACGGCGACCCGTACCTGGTCCTCGCGGAGGGACGGCTCTTTTGGATCGCCGACGCGTACACCACCTCCACCCGCTTTCCCTACGCGCTGCCCACTCCGGGCTGGGGAAACTACGTGCGCAATTCGGTGAAGGCCGTCGTCGACGCGTACCACGGCACCGTGGACTTTTACATCGCCGAGGACGAGCCCGTGATCCGGGCGCTGGCGAGGGTGTTCCCGGGGACGTTCAAGCCTCTTTCGGAGATGCCCCGGGCGCTCCGGGACCACGTCCGCTATCCCGAAGACCTTTTCCGCCTGCAAGCTTCCATTCTCACCCGGTATCACATGACCAATCCTCAGGTCTTCTATAACCAAGAGGACGTTTGGGAACTGCCGCGGGAGCTTTACGAAAGCGCCGAGGTGGACATGGAGCCGTACTACGTCATCACCCGGCTCCCCGGGGAGGAGCGGGAGGAGTTCATTCTCATGCTTCCCTTCACGCCACTGGGCAAGGGGAACATGGTCGCCTGGCTGGCGGCGCGCAGCGACGGCGATGCCTACGGCCAGCTGGTCCTCTACCGGTTCGGCAAGCAGGACGTCACTTTCGGCCCCATGCAGTTTGAGGCGCGGGTAAACCAGGACGTCGAAATCTCGCGGGAGCTGACGCTGTGGAGCCAGCAAGGCTCCCGGGCCATCCGGGGCAACCTGATCATCGTTCCTGTCGGCGATACGCTCCTTTACGTGGAGCCCCTTTTCCTCCAAGCGGAGCGCGGGGAGATCCCGGAGCTGAAGCAGGTGATCGCCGGGACCGGCGACCGGCTGGTGATGCGGCCCACGCTGGCGGAGGCCCTGGCAGCGCTGGCCGGAGTCTCAGATGGCTCCCCGGCGGGCCGGGAGTCCTCGCCGCCCCCGCCGGGACGCGGGAGTGAGGCGGGCCCGCTGGAACTCGCTCTTCCGGAGGATGTCGCCGGCTTAATCCGCCGGGCGGCGGCGCTTTTTGAAGAAGCGAGGCGGCTCGCGGGCAGCGGCGACTGGCCGGGGTACGGGCGGGCCCTGGAGCAGCTGGGCGCCGTCTTAGAACAGCTCTCGGACGCTGCCCGCACGCCCTGACGGGACGGTCAAGCCCGGCATATACCCCTTGTCACCGAGAATATACTTGTCTCGATTCGACAAGGGGGTAGATGCGTGTGGCGCTCGCGAAAAAGCCGAAATCGCAAGGACCGGGACTCCTGCTCCTGGTGGTTGCCCTCGTGGTGGTGGCGGTGGCGGGGGCGAGGTTTTTCGGATTCGTGCCCGGCAGGGACGGCGGCGGACGTCCGCCCGGAGACGGCCCGCGGGTGGTGGAGGAAGGGCCCTCCGGCGGTGCGGGGGTCTTGCCGCGGCCCCAGCAGATGACGGAAGTGCTGATCTATCACACGCACACCACCGAGAACTACAGTCCCAAGGCGACCCACGCCACGGACGGGGCCGGTGACGTGGCAGCCGTCGGCAGGGCGCTGGTGGAAGAGCTGGAAAAGCAGGGCGTCAATTCGGTCCACTTGCTGACGGTGCACGACCTTCCCCAGTGGGGCGGCGCGGCGCAGAACGCCCGCACCAGCGTCGCGGAGGCCTTGGAACGCAACAGCGGCGTCCGGATTGTCCTGGACATCCACCGGGACGCCATCGCGGACCCGCCGGCCGAAAGCGGCTACGCGTCCGCGGTCATCGACGGGGAAGAGGTGGCGAAACTCCTCCTGATCGTGGGAACCGGCAACAACCCGCGGGTGGACGCGAACATCCGGTTCGCGGAGCGGCTCAAGGACCGGCTGGAACAGCTGGCCCCCGGCATCACCCGGGGAGTGCGGGTCCTTCCCCGGGAGACCAACGGGGACCTGCACGATCACCACGTCACGGTCTACGTCGGCGACTACCGGGACACGACTCCGGAAGAAGCGGCGCGCGCCATGCGCTGGTTGGCGACGGCCGTCGCGGAGCTGCTGCGGGAAGACGGGTGAGCCCGGTGCAGGTGAACGCCTCCCCCTCGCCTAAGTTGTGTACGGCGCCCCGCGCGGCGCGCGAAAGAGAGGTCGCAGCATGCAGGCACCAGGGAGAAGAGTCCACTTCGTCGGCATCGGCGGCGCCGGGATGAGTGCACTGGCCAAGGTGCTCCTCGCGCAGGGCGTCGCCGTCAGCGGCTCCGACATCGCGGAGAGTCCCGTCTTGGAGGAGCTGCGGGCCCGGGGGGCCCACGTGTTCGTGGGGCACGACGCCCGCCACGTCGACGGGGCCAGCGAGGTGGTGGTCTCGTCGGCCATCACCGCGGACAACCCTGAAGTGGAGACCGCCCGGGCGCGGGGAATCCCCGTCCGCCACCGGTCGGAGCTGCTGGCGGAGCTGCTCAACCAAAAAGAAGGGATCACGGTGGCGGGGGCCCACGGCAAGACCACCGTGACGTCGATGATCGCCTGGACGCTCCACCGCTTGGGCCAAGACCCCACCTTCCTCATCGGCGGGGAGCTTCCCGGCCTCGGCGGCGCCGGCTTCGGCGAGGGGCCGCTGATGGTGGCAGAGGCCGACGAAAGCGACCGGACGTTCCTGCGGTACCGGCCGAAGATCGCCGTGGTGACCAGCGTGGAACCGGATCACCTGGAAAGCTATGGCCACAGTTTCGAGGCTTTGAAAGAAGCCTTCCTCGACCATCTTCGCCGCGTCAAGCCGGGCGGGTGGGCAGTCCTTTGCGCCGACGACCCCGGCCTGCGGGAAGTGGCCGGGGCGTTGGGCCGGGACGACATCACTCTCGTCTGGTACGGCCTGGACGAGGACGCCTACTTCCGCGCCGGCGATATCGATCTCCGGGGATTTCAGAGCCGCTTCCGGGTGCGGCGGGGCGGCCGCGACTTGGGGGAGTACACCCTCTCGGTGCCCGGCCGGCACAACGTGCAGAACGCGCTGGCCTGCATCGCGACCTTGGACTGCCTCGGGCTTCCCCTGGAGCCCGTCCGGGACGCCCTCTCGGCCTTTCGCGGCGCGCGGCGCCGGTTCGAAGTGGTGGCCGAAGAGAACGGGATTCTGGTCATCGACGATTACGCCCACCATCCGTCGGAAATCCGGGCGACGCTCCAGGCGGCCAAGCGGGGCTGGAACCGCCGGGTGGTGGCCGTCTTCCAGCCTCACCGTTACACCCGGACCAGCCAGCTGATGGAAGACTTCGCCCGCGCCTTTGAGGCCGCGGACCGGGTGGTCCTCACGGAGGTGTACTCCCCGCCTCCGGACCGGCCCATTCCCGGTGTTTCCGGCCGGCGCTTGGCTGAACTGGCCCGGGAGCACCTGGGAGACAAGGTGGAGTACGTCCCCGACGTGGAGAGCGTCGTCGACCGGCTCTGCGCCATCTGCCAAGAAGGCGACATCGTCGTGACCATGGGAGCCGGGGACATCTGGCGGGCAGCCCGCGCCTTTGCAAGACGCCGCAGCCGGTAGGGTACGATAACGGCGGGGGATCCCGCCATGGAGACCGTCTTTCACCCGCAAGGGGAGGCCGTCCTGAAGGCGCTGGCCTCGGGCGGCTTCGACGCGAAAGAGTGGTTTGACTTGAGGAGCGCCGCGGAACGGCTCTCCTCGCAAGACGGCTTCGAGCGGCTGGTCTGTCTCGAAACTCTCGGGGTGCAGCTCTTTCCCCATCAGGAGCGGGCAGTGCTCCGCGTGCTCAGGGAGATGAGGGGCCGGGCCGTCCTCGCCGACGAAGTGGGGCTGGGGAAGACCATCGAAGCCGGCGTGATCCTCAAGGAATACCTCCTGCGCTCGCTAGTGCACCGGGTTCTGATCCTCACCCCGGCCTCCCTGGTCACGCAGTGGCGAGACGAACTCCGGGAGAAGCTCCAAATCGAGGTGGCGGTGGCCCAAAGCCCTTCCGACTTTGAGCGGGCGCCGCGGGTGGTGGCCTCGCTCGACACGGCCAAGCGTTCGCCTTCCTGCCAGGTGATCCAGCGGATCGGCTGGGACATGGTGATCGTGGACGAGGCCCACCGCTTGAAAAACAGCCGCACCGTCAACTGGAAGTTTGTCAACGGGATCCAGAAGAAGTACCTCCTGCTCCTCACCGCCACACCGGTGCAAAACGACCTTCGCGAGCTCTACAACCTGGTCACGCTCCTCAAGCCGGGACAGCTCAAGACCTTCGCACAGTTTAAGCAGGCGTACATGCTGGACCGCCGTTCGCCTAAGAACGTCCGGGGGCTCAGAGAGGCATTGAGCGAAGTGATGGTGCGCACTTCCCGAAGGGAGACTGCCATCCCCTTCCCGGCGCGGCGGGTCCGCTCCGTCGCGGTCCGCATGGGGGAACGGGAGCGGGAGTTTTACCAAAGGGTCCTGTCGCTCCTGCGGCGGGTGTACCGCGCGATGCCCAAGGACGCGAAGAACCTGCTGCCGTTGATCCTGGTGATGAGGGAGAGCGCAAGCCATCCTGCCGCCGCCGTGGCCACCCTGGAGGGAATGGCCGGGAAGGGGCGCTGGGATGGGCTGACGCCCGGGGCGGTGGCCGAGCTGCGGGGGATGGTGGAGGGCCTGGTACCGGCCAAGCTCGGACGGCTCCTGGACGAGCTGGAGGGGCAAGGAGAGCCCTGCATTGTCTTTACGGAGTTCCGGGCGACGCAGGAGGCCATAGCCGAGGCGGTGGAGCAGGCCGGCTTTCCTGCCCACCTGTTTCACGGCCAGCTAGGGCCGGGAGAGAGGGATAGGGTGGTCGATGCCTTTCGCCGCCGGGGGGGTGTGCTGATCTCCACCGAGGCGGGAGGGGAAGGGCGAAATCTCCAGTTCTGTCGCCGGCTTATCAACTACGACCTCCCGTGGAACCCTATGCGCGTCGAGCAGCGCATCGGCAGGGTTCACCGGCTAGGGCAAGAGCATCCCGTCGACATCGTGAACCTCGTCGCCGAAGAGACCGTCGACGCGCACGTCCTGTACCTCCTGGAAAAGAAGCTGGACATGTTCCACAAGGTCATCGGCGAGATCGATGCCATCGTGACCAGCCTCGGCCACGGCTTCGAGCAGCGAGTGGGCGACGCCGCTCTGGCCAGCGGCACCGACGGCGAGTTCCTGGCCCGGATCGACGCGATGGGGCGGGAGATCGAGGAGGCTTGCCGCGCCTACCAGCGAGTGCGGCGGCTCAACGCCCAGCTGCTGGACGGTGCGGCGGACGAGGCGGCCTTCTGAGGGGTGAGTGCGTGGCGCGCCAGGACGAGATCGCCCGATTCGTCGCCGGGTTTTTCACCCTCAACGGCGCCGTGCTCCGCTGGGTCGACGCCGGCGTGCTGGAGGTGGAGGTGCCGGAGGCGCTCCGGTCGAGACTGGGGGTTTGCCGGAAACTTCGCCTGGCGTTTTCGCCGCGGGCGGCGGAGAGCGGCCCGGACCAGAGGGTGGAATACCTCACACTGGGCCACCCCCTCCTCGACCGGCTCCTGGACGAGGCCCGGTCCCGGGGCCGGACCGCCAGCGTGATCCTGCCCCACGGCCTCGACCGTGAGCTCCTGGAGGCGCTTTCGACGGCCAATCCCTTCGGGACTCGGTCCTCTCGCAACCGGTCCGGATCCGCGCCGGCGGCGGAGCTCCGGGAAGGCAGCCGCCCAAGGCCGGAGGATGCTCCGGCCGCTTGGAGGGATCTGGAGAGACGCCTGGGGAGGCTGGTTTTCCGCGTCGCGGGCGTGAAGCCCCTCGCGGCGCGTCTTGTGTTCCACACGCAAGTGATGTTCTTCTTCAGAGTCTCGTTCATCTCCGACGAGAAGCGGGAGCGAACGGTGTCGCTCTTGATCGACCCGTATACCGAAGAGATCGACCGCCCGGTGGACCTCAAGGCGGCGGCCCCCTTCGATCTGGGGTCCGGGGGATTGGAGGGCGAGCCGTACGCGCTCCACCGCCTCTACCGGAGGGCCTGCGACCACCTGGCGAGGCGCTTGGCCAGAGAGACCGGGGCGTACCAGGCGGCGGTCGAGGCGCGGCTGCGCAGGGAAGAGCGCCGCATCGAAGAGTATTACGCCGGCTTGATTCAAGAGCGGGTCGACCCCTTGCGCAAGCTGTTTCGCAGGATGGCGGCGGCCCGCGTCGGGGCGGAGCTGGCCCGCTCGTGGAGCACCGGCGAGCGTTACCGCCAGGCCTTCGCCGCCCTGCAGCAGGAGGCCGACCGGCTGGGGGCGGAGTGCGAGAAGGAGCTGGCCCTGCTCGAGAGGGAGAAGGAACAGCGGCTGCGGGAGGTGCGAGAAAAGCACAGGGCGCGCGTGGAGATCACGCTGACTCAGGCGGCGCTGGTGCGAGTGCCCCGGGTCGAATGGCGACTCCTCTTGTCGGGCAGCGTCCAGAGAGAGGTCACCGTCCTGTACGACCTGGCCCGGCGGAGACTGGTGGGCTGGGAGTGCGAGAGCTGCTCAGGCCCCCTCGGAGACGAGGTGAGTCTGTGCCAGTGCCGGGCGCTGGTGTGCCGCACCTGCGCGACCCATTGCCCCGGATGCGGGCGCGCCGTGTGCCGCGCCTGCGCCCCCGCCCGCTGCCACCTGTGCGGCGGGCCCGTCTGCCCGGCGTGCGGGCCCGAATGCCGCGCCGGCTTGGCCGGACCGGGGGGACCGCCGGCGGTCTGCGCCGCCTGCGCCGCCCAGTACTGCGGCCCGTGCGCCGCGGCCCTTTCGTTCCTCGCCGAGACCACGGGGGGCGAGCGGGCGTAGCCTCGCGAGAAAGGTGCGGGCCTGCGGCGTCGAGAACTACTCCCCCGGCGGATGCGCACCTTAGCACACAGCCGCCGGAGGGAAGTGGAGCACACCATGAACGTCCAGCGGTTCCTGGAACGCCTGCAGAGCGACGCCGCGTACCGCGGCCAGATCGTGCACGTGGAGGTCGTGCCCGAGCGGGGCGCGAGGACCCGGGCGCCCGAACGGCCCTTGCATCCGGCCGTCGCCGGGGCTCTGTCCCGCCTCGGCATCGAGGCTCTCTACACGCACCAGGCCGACGCGATCGACGCGGTGCGGCGCGGAGAGCACGTGGTGGTGGTGACGGGGACTGCGTCGGGAAAGACCTTGTGCTACACCGTGCCGATCCTCGAGACCTTGCTCGAGGAGCCGGAGGCCACCGCGCTGCTCCTTTTCCCCACCAAGGCGCTGGCGCAGGACCAGCTGCGCGGGCTCTTGCGCTTCAAAGAGCTGGACTCCCGCTTTCCCCTGGTCGCCGGCACGTACGACGGCGACACCCCGCAGCACACCCGCCGCTCGCTCCGGGAGAAGGGCAACTGCGTCCTGACCAACCCCGACATGCTGCACTCGGGGATTCTGCCGCGCCATACCAGCTGGGCCCGGTTTTTCGGCAACTTGCGCTACGTGGTTCTGGACGAGCTCCACACCTACCGGGGCATTTTCGGCTCCCATGTGGCCAACGTGCTGCGCCGTCTCTTCCGCATCGCCGCGCACTACGGCGCCTCGCCCACGGTGATCGCTTGCTCCGCCACCATAGCCAACCCGGGCGAACACGCGGAGCGCCTCACCGGCCGTCGGTGCACGGTGGTCGACGACGACGGTTCGCCCCGGGGCAAGAAGCACTTCGTCCTCTGGAATCCGCCCCGGATCGGCGAGACCATGGAGCGCCGGAGCAGCAACGCCGAGGCTCAGAAGATCATGGTCGAGCTCATTTCGGAGCGGGTGCAGACCATCGCCTTCACCCGAGCCCGGGTGGTGGCGGAGCTCCTCTACCGCTACACCCGGGAGGAGCTGCAGCGGCGCCAGCCCAGCCTGGCCCGGGCGGTCCGGGCGTACCGCGGCGGCTACCTGCCGGCCGAACGCCGGGAGATCGAGCGGCAGCTGTTTGAAGGCGAGCTCTTGGGCATCTCCAGCACCAACGCCCTGGAGCTGGGCATCGACATCGGCGGGCTCGACGCCGCCATCCTGGTGGGCTATCCCGGATCCATCGCCAGCATGTGGCAGCAGGCGGGGCGGGCCGGCCGGGGCAAGCAGGAGGCGGTGGCGTTCCTGGTCGCCCACAACACGCCGCTGGACCAGTACCTGATGCTGCACCCCCGCTGGCTCTTTGAAAAGAGCCCGGAGCGGGCGGTGATCGATCCCGACAACCCCCACATCGTCCTGGCGCACCTGCGGGCGGCCATCTTTGAGCTGCCGCTGAAGGTGGCGGAGGAGCGCTCGTTCGGCGAGATGGCCCCGGCGCTCCTGGACCTCCTGGCCGAGGGACGGGAGATCGTCCTGCGGGGCGACCGCTGGTTCTGGACGGGGAAGGGGTATCCGGCCGACGACGTCTCCCTCCGGAACAGCACGGACAACACCTACACCATCGTCGACACCACCACCGGCCAACATCAGGTCATCGGCAGCCTGGACGAGATCTCCGCGTTCATGCAGCTGCATTCGGAGGCGGTCTATCTCCATCAGGGAGAGCCCTACTTCGTCTCGTCGCTGGACCTGGAGGAGCGAGTGGCCTATGTGCACCGGGCCGACCTGGATTACTACACGCAGGCCATCACGGACCAGCGGATCCGGATCGAAGAGGTCCAGGTGGAGAAGGAGTGGCAGGGTTCCCGGCTGGGTTTTGGCGACGTATCGGTCACCTTCATCACGTTCATGTACAAGAAGATCCGCTTCTACGAGCGGGACAGCATCGGTTTCGGGAAAGTGAACCTGCCGCCCGTCACCCTGGAGACCGCCGGCATGTGGCTCACGCCGCCCCTCGAGGCGCTGCACGCCGTCCGGCGAGCGGGCCGCAGCCCCGCCGAGGGGATGCTGGGGCTGGCCAATGTCTTCGGCGAGGTGATGGGGCTGTTTGCCATGTGCGACACCCACGACGTGGGAACCTTGGTGGACTCCAGCAACACCGGTGTTCCCACTCTCTTCGTGTACGACCGGTACCCCGGCGGCGTAGGCTTTGCGGCCAAAGCGTACGAACTGGTGGAGGAGATCCTGGACGCGTGCTGCGAGCTGATCCACGATTGCCCCTGCGAGGCCGGCTGCCCGTCGTGCGTCGGGTCGCCGATCCTGCCCTACCCCCAGGGGGAGCTGGACGGAGAGGCCAGCGGCGCCGTTCCCGATAAGGAGGCCGCCCTGGTGATTCTCCACGCCCTCTTGGGGCGGGAGCCCTACGTGCCCAAGCTCGCCCCGGCATACCGTGAAGCGGGGGCGCTTCCCGGGGAGGAGGCGGCCGGGTCCGCCGTGGTGCGGCCGCCCAGCGAACCCCTGCCCGAGAGGCTCGAACTGCGCCTCAGAAAGCAGCTGCAGCGGCTCGCCGCCGCGAGAGAGGAGAGACGGCATGTTCGTTGAGCTGCCGGGATGCCCCGGGCCCAGGGCTGGCCGGCGGGTCTTCGTCGCCCCCGGCGCCCGGATCATCGGCGACTGCACCCTGCACGACGACGCCAGCGTCTGGTTCAACGCCGTGCTCCGGGGCGATCTCGAGCCCATCGAAGTGGGGGAGCGGAGCAACATCCAGGACGGGGCGGTGCTGCACACCGACCGCGGCTTTCCCTGCCGGATCGGCCGGGACGTCACCGTAGGGCACGGCGCCATCGTCCACGGGGCGGTGGTGGAGGACGGGGCGCTGATCGGCATGGGAGCCGTCGTCTTGTCGGGCGCCCGGATCGGCAAAGGCGCGCTGGTGGCGGCGGGCGCCCTGGTGCCCGAAGGAAAAGAGATCCCCGCCGGGTGGCTGGCGATGGGTGTGCCGGCGAGACCCGTGAGGGAGCTGACCGGGGACGAACGCCGGCGGATGGCCGAAGGCGTCCGCCACTACGTGAACCAGAAAGACCGCTATCTCCAAGCGGGCGCGGGAGCCTGAGCGGGGCGCAGCGGCAGAAGGGCCAGGTGTTCGACGGTTCCGTCCACGGTCCGCACGGGCAGGTAGGCTTCGCAGACTCCTTGCAGCCGTACGTGGACCCGGGGGCGCACGGCCTCGAGCTCGGCCAGCCGGCGCGCCCGTTCGTCGCTGACGTCCAGCCCCTCCCGTTGACACTGCTCGAAGTAGGCGACAAGGCGTTCCCTCTCCCGGATCAGGCTCTCGAGAGCCTCCTGCGCCCACGCCGCGTCCGAACGCTCCAGCTGTTCCAAGAGCTCGCGGTAGGCGGCGAGAAACGCGTCTGCCAGATCCAGCCGGGGGCGTTCCACGGGGGCCCCGTGCTCCGGCGGGGGCCCCGCGGCCAGGGGGAGACGGGAAAGCAGCTCCGCCAGCTGCCGCAGGGGCACCCCGTCGACCCGGTCTACGGCCACGCGGAAGAGCTGGCCGCGTTGGGCCGAGCCCCGGAAGTCAACCCGAAGGCACATGAGGTAAAAGGGCCGGAAACGCGCGCCCATTCCGGGGGGTGCGGGAAGGTGCGCCCGGGTCGCCCGGGCGAGGTTGCGGACCGACTCCACCACCTGCTGCAGCCGGTGGGAGCCGGGGCTCACCAGCTCGGCGGCGGCGTGCTTTTGGGCCGTTTCGGGGGAAAAGGTGAAGTAGTACGTCACCTGCGACGGCGGGTTCGGCCCGGCTGTCCACAGCCACGCGGGCACGTTTCCGCCTTCCAGCTCCGCCGCTTGCTCCCGGCTGAGTTCGATGCGGAAGAGACCGGGCTCCGTCTCTTCGACGGCGGCGCCCAAGAGCTCCAAATAGCGCAGGACAAAGCGCTTCACCGCTTGGTCTCCCGCGTGCACGGCTCTCCCGCTCCTCACCAAAGGCGGAGGCGGTCCAGGGGATCCGCCTCCCTCGCCTCGTCCCGCGCCCTCACGATGCGTTCTGCCAAGCGTGCCAGCCGCTCTTCCATCACTTCCCGGGATGCGGACCCCACCAGGATGTCGGCCAGCTCCTTTTCCAGAGAGTCGTGGAGGCGAATCCGGGTGAGGATAGTATCCAGCTCGCCCAGGACCGTCTGGAACATGTCGATCTTTTCATAGAGCAGGTACAGGACGCTCTCTTCGATGGTCCCGCGGGTGGCGAAGTTGTAGATCGAGACGTCGCGGGTCTGCCCGAGCCGGTGCACCCGCCCGATGCGCTGCTCGATGCGCATAGGGTTCCACGGCAAATCGTAGTTGACCACGTGGCAGCAGAACTGGAAGTTGATCCCCTCGCCGCCCGACTCGGTGCTCACCAGCACCTGCCCGTGGCGGCGGAAAAGCTCCCGGATCCACTCCTTGCGGCCGGGCGAAAGGGAACCGTCGAAGCCCAGCGTGGAAAAGCCGGCCTTTTCCAACCGCCAGCGCAGGTAGTGCTGGGTGGCCCGGTACTCGGTGAAGACGATCACCTTTTCGCCGCCGAGGCCTGCGATGAGCTCTTCCAGCACTTCGGCCTTGCGGTTGCGGTGGAGGGAGAGGGCCAGCGCGCGCAGCTCTTCCAAGCGGCGCCGCTCCTCGGGATCCCCTTCCTTCATCAGGAGCTTCTCCAAGGTGATCGCGGCCGCGATGGGGCTGGAACACACCTCCCGCTGCAGCGTAATGAGAGGGAGGACGTTGCGGTACGTGTTCCGGCCTTTCCGGTACCCTTCTTTCACGAAGGCCGTGACCCGTTCGTAAAGCGCTCGCTCCTCCTGGGAGAGCTCCACGGGGACGGCGTGGACGTGCCGGGCGGTGAACTGGACCGAGCCGGGCCCCCGGCGGTTGCGGATCAGCACTTGAGAGAGGAGCCGCCGCAGCCCGTCCACCTCTTTCGGTGTCCGGCGGTCCGCCACGAAAGCCCGCTTGAACTCGCGGTAGGTGCCCAGTTGACCCGGCCGCACCAAATTGATCAGGTTGTACAGCTCCTTGAGGTCGTTTTGCACCGGCGTCGCCGTCAGCAGCAGGCAGTAAGTCCGGCGGATGGAGTTGACGAACCGGTAGTTCTGGCTGGTTGCGTTCTTGAGCTTGTGGGCCTCGTCCACCACCAGGATGTCGTAGTGGAGCCTTTGGATGATCTCCCGGTGCGGGCTCCGCTTGGCGGTGTCGATGGAGGCGATGAGCAGATCGGTCCGTTCCCAGTCGTACTCGCTCCGCTGCATCCCGCAGGAGAGGCTGAACTTCTCCTTGAGTTCCCGGAACCACTGCCATACCAGGCCGGCGGGGGTGAGGATCAGCACCCGGCGGGCAAGCCCGCGAAGGAGGCACTCCTTGATGATCAGGCCCGCTTCGATGGTCTTGCCGAGACCCACTTCGTCCGCGAGGATGGCCCTCCCGCCCATCTCGAAGAGGACCCGCCGCGCCGTCTCCAGCTGGTGGGGGTAGGGAATGACACCCACCCGCCGCCACACTTCCGCGAGGTGCCGGGGTGCGAGAAGTTCCGTGGATCCCGGAGGAAGGGAGAGCTCTTCCGCCTCCACGAGGAGCCGGTACCACTCAGGGCCCGGCAAACGGGGCTGTTCGAGGAGACCCGCCAGCTCCTCGACGCAGGAGGCAGAGTACTGGACGGGGTAGAGCGCCCCGATCCAGTGCTCATCGCTGAGCTGTTCAGGGGCCGGCAAGCGAAAGAGGCCGATGGCTTGGGAGCCCATGATGGGGACGGTGACAGGGAAGATCTTCAGCGGGCCGCGGCCGGAGCTGACCACGAGCTCGCCTGCGGTGTGCTGGTCCGTTTCGATCACGCGGGTACCTCCCGGCTGGTTAGCATTCCCTCGGGATCTTGCTGCTATGTGTACATACCCTCTTGGAAACCGCGGAAAGGTGGTGTATAATAGGTGGTGTCCTCGGGCCTGTAGCTCAGTTGGGAGAGCGCTGCGTTCGCAACGCAGAGGTCGTGGGTTCGACTCCCATCAGGTCCACCAGATTGACGCCCCTTCGGAAAGCGTGGCTTTCCGAAGGGGCTTTTTGCCGCCGAGCCTGGTTCTTCCCGGCCCCGGAGAAAAGGAGGCCCTGTGCCGGTGCGATCCGAAAGCGCCAACATGCGGCCCGCCGACGGTGCCCGCCTGTGCGTGGAGTTCGTCGACTTCAACCACGAAGGCGACGGCGTCGCGCGCACGGAGGGCGGCTTCGTCCTCTTCGTGGAGGGGGCGATGCCGGGCGATCAGGCAGAGGTGGAGGTGACCCGGGTGCACTCCCGCCACGGGGAGGCCAGGCTGGTCCGGCTCCTGCGCCCGGCGCCCGGCCGCATCGCGCCGCCGTGCCCGGTGGCGGGAAGGTGCGGCGGCTGCCCGCTGATGCACGCCGCGTACCCCGAGCAGCTACGGTGGAAGGAGGAGCGGATCCGCCAGGCGCTGGCCCGCATCGGCGGGCTGGACGAGGTCCCGGTGGCTTCCATCATCGGGATGGAGCAGCCCTGGGCCTATCGCAACAAGGCCCAGTTCCCCGTAACGATGGAAGGCGGCCGGCCGGTGGTAGGCTTTTACCGCCGGCGCTCGCACGACGTGGTGCCGGCGGACCCTTGCCTGATCCAGCATCCTCTGGCCGTGGAAGTGGCCCGGGCGGTGCGGGAGCTCATGGAAGAACTCGAGCTCGGCGCCGAGGCGGGAGGAGAGCCCTCGGGCTTTCTTCGCCACCTGGTGGTGCGGGTCTCGTTCAGCCGGGAAGAAGCCATGGCGATCCTGGTGACCCGGGAGCGCGCCTTTCCCGCCAAGGAGGCGTTCATCGCCGGCTTGCGCCGGCGGGTGCCGGCCGTGGCCAGCGTGGTCCAAAACGTCAAGCGGGAGACCGGCCGCGGCGTCATGGGACCGGTCTCGGTGGTCCTCTGGGGCAAGAGCCACTTGGCGGAGCGGATCGGGCACCGGGAGTTCTTGATTTCACCGGACTCCTTTTTCCAGGTGAACCCGGAGCAGACCCGTCGCCTCTACGACGTGGTCGCGGAGCTGGCAGGCGTCCGCCCGGGCGACTCGGTCTGGGACATCTACTGCGGCGCCGGGACCATCGGCCTTTACGTCGCGAGGGAGGGCGTGGCGCTCCGGGGCGTGGAGCTTTCGCCGCAGGCCGTGCAGGACGCCCGGCTCAATGCGGCGCGCAACGGGGTCGGGGACGCCTGCTTCGAGGCGGGAAGGGCGGAAGAGGCGCTGGCCCGCTGGGTGGCGCAGGGCGAACGGGCGGACGTCGCGATCCTCGATCCTCCCCGGAGCGGCTGCGACCCGCGCACGCTGGCGGCGGTCGCGGCCGCCGGTCCCCGGCGCATCGTCTACGTCTCCTGCGCTCCCGCCACGCTGGCCCGGGACCTCGCGCGCCTCAGGGCTCACGGTTACGTCACCCGTAAAGTCCAGCCCGTCGACATGTTTCCGCATACAGCTCATGTGGAAGCCGTCGCCCTGCTCTCCCCGGAGTGACCCACCCTTCCAGCATTATGTGAGGTAAAATTCCTTGACGCCGCCCGGTGCGTGTGATACCGTACAACCAGATGGGGTAGTGCCTACTTGGATGGGAGCGCCCGATCGAGAAATCCTTAGGAGGCATGCTTGGTTCCATGGCAGTGCGTGGAAGAGTGAAGTGGTTCAGCAACGAGAAGGGGTACGGCTTCATCGAGCGGGAGGATGGCGAGGACGTCTTCGTCCACTACTCCGCCATCCAGCAGGAAGGCTTCAAGACGCTCGACGAGGGCCAAGAAGTGGAGTTTGAGATCGTGATGGGCAGCAGAGGTCCTCAGGCTGCAAACGTCGTCAAGATCGGGCCGGCTCCCACGTCCTACTCCTTCGGCGAGTTCTGATCGTTGCTGGCCACCTTCGACGGGCAGCTTCAGGCTGGGAACGGAGCCCCGGGCGCATCGCCCGGGGTCTTTCGTTTGTGATCGAATGCGGATGAGCGCCCTACTCGGAAAAAGGCGGGGCGAGAGGATGCCTCTCGCCCCGCAGTGCCTGCCTTTCGTCTTGCCGGAAGTGGCTAGCGAACGACGGACACGTTGGCCGCCTGGGGCCCTTTCTGGCCTTGCGTCACCTCAAAGGTGACCCTCTGGCCCTCCTCCAGCGTACGGAAGCCGTCGCCCTTGATGGCGGAGAAGTGGACGAACACGTCGCCCTGACCGTCTCCACGCTCGATGAACCCGTATCCCTTCTCCGCACTGAACCACTTCACGATACCTTCTTGCAAGGAAAAACCTCCTCTTTCTTCCGGACTGGCGCCCGGTATGGGTCAACTCTATCACGCCGACTCCCGTTTGTCCAGACATTCTTGCGCGGGAGCACGAAAAAGGCCTTGGGCCGCGACGCCCAAGGCCTTGAGGAGAGCGACGGCATAGAGCCCCGTTACGGCATGATGTGAAGGGTGCGCAACAACCCCACCAGCGGCTCGGGGAAGACGCCCAGGAGCAAGGTGGCCGCTACGGAGATGCCCAAGGCGATCTTCAGCCCGGGCCGGGCCCCCAGCGCCGTCGAAGGCCCTTCGGCCAGGTACATGTTGCGGATCACGTTGAAGTAGTACGGCACCGAGATCGCCGAGTTGAGCACCATCGCCAGGGCGAGCCACACCATCCCGCCGTCGACGGCCGCCCGGTAGAGGGAGAGCTTGCCGAAGAAGCCGCCCGTAGGCGGTACGCCGATCAGCGAGAGCAGCAGGAACGCCATGGACAGGGCAAAGGCCGGCGCCCGGCGGGCCAGGCCCTTGAAGTCTTCGATCTCCTCGCTGGGCACGTGGTTGCTCAGCATGATGACCACAGCGAAAGCGCCGATGGTGGAGAAGGCGTACACCATCAGGTAAAAGAGCATCGCCGAGACGCTCTCGGGGGTGGCCACCGCGACGCCCACCAGGACGTACCCCGCTTGGGCGATGGCCGAGTAGGCCAGCATCCGTTTGGTGCGGGTCTGCACGATCGCGGTGACGTTGCCGAAGGTCATGGTCACGAAGGCGATCACCGCGAGCACCGCCTGCCACTGGGGCAGGGCAGGAGCCAGGCCCACCAGCAGGATCCGGAGGAGAGCGGCGAAGCCCGCGGCCTCCGAAGCCGTGATCAAGAAGGCCGAAACGGGTGTAGGCGCGCCCTCGTAGGTGTCGGGCGCCCACATGTGAAACGGCACCGCCGCGATCTTAAAGCCGAAGCCGGCGATGATGAAGACGCCCGCTGCGGTGATCAGGCTCGCGTTGGGGGAGGCGGCGAGCCCCGCGGCGATCTCTGCCAGATGGGTGGATCCCGTCAGGCCGTAGAGCAGCGAGAGCCCGTAAAGGATCACGCCGGACGTCAGCGCGCCCATCAGGAAGAATTTGATGGACGCTTCGCTGGACCGCGCGTCGTTGCGCAGCATGCCGGCGAGGACGTACGACGAGATGGTCATCAGCTCGAGCCCGATGTAAATGGTGATGAGCTCCAGCGACGACGCCATCAGGAACGCGCCCAGCGTGGCGAAGGTGACCAGGATGTAAAACTCGCCCACCTTCACCTCGCGCCGCTCCAGGTACTCGCCGGAGAACAGGAAGACCAGCCCCAAGATGACGGCGAAGATCAGCTTGAAGTACTGGGCAAAGGCATCCACCCGGATGGTGCCGCTCCAGATCTCAGTGGCCGGCGCCCCGAAGTTGGCGACCACCGCCGCCAAGGTGGCGAGGGTCCCGATGACCCCCGCCACCGCCAACGTCCTCTTGGAGGAGACGGTCAGATCCAACGCGAGCAGGAGCAGTCCCAGCCCCGCTAGGATGATCTCCGGGAGGAGCAGGGAGTACTGCTGCACGTTTACATCCCTCCCAGCTTAAGCATGAGCTGGCTCACGGCCGGGTCCAGGATGCTCAACGCCAGCGCCGGATACACGCCCAGGAGGACGATGAGGACCATCAGCGGCACGCTGACGGCAAGCTCCCGCCCGTTGATGTCGGGGAAGCTCTCCTCCTTCTTGCCTTCGCCCATCAACACCCGCTGCATCATCCACAGGTGATACCCGGCGGTGACGGCCAGGCCCAGCGCGGCGATGATCACCAGCGTCCTAAAGGCGGGGAAGCTGCCCACGAAGGTGAAGAACTCGCCGACGAAGCCCGAAAGCCCCGGAAGCCCCAGGTTGGCAAAGGCCGCGAAGGCCAGGATGGTGCCGGCCACCGGGATCTTGGAGAAGTAGCCGCCCATCTCGTCCATCATGCGGGTATGAGCCCGGTCGTAGAGGACGCTGCCCACCAGGAAGAAGAGGAGGGGCGAGATGAGCCCGTGAGAGATCATGACGTACATGGCGCCGTTCAGCGCCATCGAGCCGTTGGCCAGCAGCTGGCCGATGACTGTGGCGTCGCCGACGCCTTTCGCCTGGGCCACCGCGCCCGCCGCGGCCGCAAGGCCCAGCGTGACGAAGCCCATGTGGCTGACGGAGGAGTAGGCCACCATCTTCTTGAGGTCCCTCTGGGCCATGGCGGCCAGGGCGCCGTAGATGATGCTGATCACCGACAGCAGCGCCATCAGCCACTTGAACGCGTCGGCTCCCTCAGGGAACGTGGGGAACGCGATCCGGAAGAAGCCGTAGGTTCCCGTCTTCAGCAGGATGCCGGCCAGCAGCATCGAGCCGCCCGTAGGCGCCTCCACGTGCGCGTCCGGAAGCCACGTGTGGAAGGGCCACATGGGCACCTTTACGGCAAAGCCGATGAAGAAGGCCAGGAACGCCCAGAACTGAAAGCGCGGATCGAAATTGGCCTGCTGGGCGATGGTGACGATGTCGAAGGTGCCGAGCCCCGCCTTGAGGTAGGTGGCGAGGATGCCCACCAGCATGATCGCGCTGCCCACCAAGGTGTAGATGAAGAACTTGATGGCCGCGTACTCCCGCTTCGGACCGCCCCAGATCCCGATGATGAAGTACATGGGCACCAGGAGCAGTTCCCAGAAGAGGAAGAAGAGGATGTAGTCCAGGGCGACGAACACGCCGTACATCGCCGTCTGGAGCACCAGCATCCAGGCGAAGAACTCCTTCTGGCGGTGGTCGATGTTCCACGACGCCAGGATGGCCAGGACGCTGACCAGCCCGGTGATGATCAGCATCGGATAGCTGATGCCGTCGACGCCCACGTGGTAGCTCACGCCGATGCTGGGGATCCAGTTCGCTCGCTGTTCGAACTGGATGCCGGGATTGCCGGCGTCAAACGGCCCCCACATGCCGAGCACCACAGCAAGAGCCACCAGCGAGACGATGAGCGCCCACTTGCGGTGGATGTCGTGGTTCTCCTTGGGGAGGAACAGGCTGACGAGGGCCCCCAAGAGAGGGAGGAACACGATGAACGTTAATGTCATTCGTTCTTAACCCCCTGTTTCGCCATTGTCGTCACCAGGGCGAGCCCGGCGAAGGACCAGCGTTGACCAGGTTTCGGCCGGAAGGCCTCGGCGGGCATCAGCCGATGGCAAAGACCAAGAGGCCGACGACCACCGTCAAAAAGAGCGCCAGCACGTACGATTGGACGTACCCTGTCTGCAGTCTCCTGAGCACCGCACCTCCCGCCTTGAACAGAGCTGCGATGCCGTTGACCGCACCGTCGATCACGTCCCGGTCAAATTCGCCCGTTGCCCGGCTGAGCTTGGCCGTGCCGTAGCCCGCCAGGTTGACGACGCCGTCGACGACGACCCGGTCAAACCAGCCGACGATGCGAGCCAGAGCCACCGTCCCGCGCACGAAGACCAGGTAGTAGAGCTCATCAAAGTAGTACTTGTTCTTGAGCAGGACCCAAACGGGCCGCAGGTTGTCGATGACCGCCCGCCGCGAGATCAGCCCGAACCCGTAGACCAGGACGGCCAGGCCCACGCCCACGACCCAGCTGGCCGTGGCCCAGAAGAGGACGAAGCCCGCCGCTTCCGGCACGTGCGGGTGGTCGAAGTAGACGAACCGGGCGAACCAGTAGCCGCTGTAGGGCGAGTTGGCGAAGCCCAGCACCACCGCGAGGGCCGCCAGGATCACCAGCGGCACCGTCATGGTGGCCGGCGACTCGTGCGCATGCTCGTAGCGCCTGCGGTCCCGGGGCTCTCCGAAGAAGGTGAGAAGGGTGGCCCGGGTGATGTAGAACGCCGTCAGCGTCGCAGCGATCACCAGGATCCAGAACAGAGCGGTGTGCTGGCCCTCGTAGACGGAGAGCAGGATCTCGTCCTTGCTCCAAAAACCGGCCAGCGGGTAGATCCCGGCCAGCGCCGCGGAACCGATGGCCCAGGTCCAGAAAGTGACCGGCATCTTCTTGCGCAGGCCGCCCATCTCGTGCATGTTCTGGGTGTCGACGCCGTGGATCACGCTGCCCGACGCCAGGAAGAGCAGCGCCTTGAACACGGCGTGCGTCACCAGGTGGAAGACGCCCGCGGTAAACCCGCCGACGCCGAGCCCCACCATCATGAAGCCCAGCTGGCTGACGGTGGAGTAGGCCAGCACCTTCTTGATGTCTTCCATCACCAGGGCGATGCTCGCGGCAAACAGCGCGGTGATCCCGCCCACCCAGGCCACCGTGGCCAGCGCCTCCGGCGCGGCCGAAAAGACGGCATAGGAGCGGGCCACCAGGTAGACGCCGGCCGCGACCAGCGTCGCCGCGTGGATCAGGGCCGAGACCGACGTGGGACCGGCCATGGCGTCCGGCAGCCAGACGTGCAGGGGAAACTGCGCCGACTTGCCCACGGCGCCCGCAAACAGCAGCACCGCGGCGGCCGCCAAGGCGGGCCCCACCCACTGCCCGGAGGCGATCACCTCGGCGATGGCGTCAAACTGGAAGCTGCGGGCGTGGAAGAACACCAGCATGATGCCGACCAGCATGCCGATGTCGCCCACCCGGGTGGTGAGGAACGCCTTGAGCGCTGCGAAGCCCACGTCCCGCTTCTCGTACCAGTGGCCGATGAGCAGGAACGAGCACAGGCCGATAAGCTCCCAGAAGGCGAAGAGGAACAGGAGGTTGTCGGCCAGCACCAGCCCCAGCATGGACGCGGTAAAGAGCGAGAGGATCGCATAGTACCGCTTGTACCGCACGTCGCCGTGCATGTAGCCGAGGCTGTAGACGTGAACCAAGAAGCTGATCAGCGTCACGACCACCAGCATGGTCGCGGTCAGCGGATCCACCTGGTAGCCTAGGCGCAGCTGGGTACCGCCGAAGAAGGCCCACGCGAAGTCCGCCGACACCCGGGCGCCGTCCAGCACGTCCACAAAGACCAAGATCGAGAGGATGAGGGACGCGCCCACGGCCGCGACGCCGACCCGGTCGCCGTCGCCCTTGACGGTCTGGCCCGCCAGCGAGATGAAGACGAAGGAGGCTAACGGCAAGATCGGGATAAGCCAGGCGAGCTCTGCCATCTACTGCCACCTACCATTTCAACAGGTTGATCTGGTCGATGTCGATCTGTGTCTTCCGGCGGGCGATCATCAAGATGATCGCAAGGCCCACGGCGGCTTCCGCGGCGGCCACCGTCATGACGAACACAGCGAAGATCTGCCCCAGGGCCTGGTCCGCGGTGAAGCGGGAGAAGGCGACCAGGTTGATGTTGACGCTGTTCAGCACCAGCTCGATGCACATCAGCACCCGGATAGCGTTGGTCTGGGTCAGCGCGCCGTAGACGCCCAGGCCGAACATGATCGCCCCGACCCCTAACACCACCGGCAGCGAAAGCGTCATTCGGTCCTCTCCTCCTTCAGCGCCAAGGCGATCGCGCCGATCAGGGCCACCAGGAGGACAATCGACGCCGCCTCAAAGGGGATGACAAAGCGGGTGAACAGGGCTTCGCCCAAGAGCCGCGGCGTGTCCAGGGCCGGGGCGTGGGGCGAGGCCGGCCACTGCCCCCGGCTGACCACGATCACCATGGCTGCGGCAAGGCCCACTGCTGCCAGCAGCGGCCAAATTCCCCGCCGGCTCGAAGTGAGCCGGGAAGAGAGCCGCTTCCACACGTTGTCAAACGACTCCCCGCGGAGGTCTTCCACCGACGACAGCATGATGCCGAAGATGATGATGGTAGTGATGGCACCGACGTACACCAAGACCTGGGCCGCGGCCAGGAAATCGGCACCCAACAGGAGGAAGATCCCGGCGACCCCGACGAACGTCAGCCCGAGCCAGAGGGCCGCGTGCATGATCTTGTGCGTCGTGACGACCCGGTACGCGCTGAAGAGCGTCACCAGGGCGATGGCGAGGAACACCCAATCCGTCACCGTCATCGCGTCGCCGCTCCTCCCGTCTTGATGCCGAAGTTGATGGTCTCCGTCACCTGGCGCCGGCCGATCTCGGCGAGGCGGTCGCGGTCGAAGACCAGGTTGGTCAGATCGTAATCGGCCAGCTCAAACTGGTCCGACATCGCCAGGGCGTCGAAGGGGCACGCCTCGACGCAGAGGCCGCAGTACATGCACCACGTGGCGTCCAGGTTGTAGACGTCCAGCACCTTGAGCTTCCGTCCCTCTTCCCTGTGCGACTGGATCTCGATGCACTGCACCGGGCACGCGCGGGCGCAAAGCTCGCACGAGGTGCACTTGAGATTCCCCTCGGCGTCGCTGAGGAGCACGGGGATCCCCCGGAATCCCACGGGAAGATCCAGGCGCTCGTCCGGGTACTGGAGGGTGATGGCAGGTGAAAAGAGGTTTTTCACCGTCACCTTCAAACCCAGCGCCGCGCTCTTCAGTGCCTTGTAGATCTCGGCCAAGAATCTGCCCATGAGCGATCAGCTCCTTGTCAGCTCTCCTGGTGGGATCGGGCCGCGCGGACGTCGGCGGCGCAAGACGCCCCCGTCAGCGCAAGAGGACGTAGATCCCGGTAAACGCCAGGTTCACCAGGGAGAGGGGAAGAAGCCCCTTCCAGCCGATGTCCATCAGCTGGTCGATACGGACCCGGGGCAGCGTCCACCGGATCCACATCACCAGGAAGATGAAGAAGTACACCTTGATCATGAACCAGACGAACGGCGGCAAGCCGGGCCCGCTCCAACCCCCGAAGAAGAGGGTGGAGGCCATCGCGGCGAACGTGATCAAGTTCGCGTATTCGGTCAGGTAAAAGATGGCCCAGCGCATGCCGCTGTACTCGGTGTTGTACCCAGCCACCAGCTCTTGCTCGGCTTCGGACATGTCGAACGGCGACCGGTTGAGTTCGGCCAAAGAGGCCGTCAGGAACACGAGAAAGCCGATGGGCTGGACGAGGATGTACCAGAAGCTCTGCGACTGCGCCCTGACGATGTCCTGCAGGCTGAGCGAGCCCGCCAGCAGGGCAACGGAGGCCACCGAAATGACCAGCGGCACCTCGTAGCTGATGAGCTGCGCGCTGGCCCGCATGGCACCCAAGAGCGACCACTTATTATTGGAACTCCAGCCCGCCATCAGGAAGGAGATGACGACGAAGGAGGTGAGGGCGGCGATAAAGATCAGCGCGATGTTGAGATCCTGAGCGATGAGATTGGGCCCAAACGGGATCACCATAAAGACGGCGAAAGCCGGGGCGAAAGCGACGATGGGCGCGAGCACGAACACCCAGCGGTCGACGCCCGCCGGGATGACGTCCTCCTTCGCGATGAGCTTCACCACGTCGGCGATGGTCTGGATGATCCCGTGGGGACCGAGCCGCATCGGCCCCATCCGGCGCTGCATGTGGCCGGCCACTTTCCGCTCCATCCAGATGAGGAAGGTGCAGTTCAGCAGGATGAAGAGGAGGAGGATCAGCGCTTTGACCAGCGGCGGCACCAGGTTCGCCAGCCAGAGAGGCCAGCCCGCGCTCACCAGACCGCTGTGCATGGCGGAGAAGAAGTCCATCTACCGGTCCACCTCGCCCATGACGATGTCGATGCTCCCGATGCTGGCGATCAGGTCGGCGACCAGGCCGCCCCTGGCCATGATGTTCAGGAGCTGCAGGTGCACGAAGCACGGGGAGCGCCAGCTCAGCCGGTACGCTTGATCGGAGCCGTCTCCCACCAGGTAGCAGGCGACTTCCCCGCGGGGCGACTCGATGCGGGCGTACGTGTCACCCTCCAGCTTGATGCGCCGGGGAACCTTGCCCATCACGTCGCCCGCCGGCATGTCGGCCAGCCCGTGGCGGACCAGTTTGACGCTCTCCTCCATCTCCTTCATGCGGACGATGTAGCGGTCGTAGCAGTCGCCGTTTTGCCCGGTGGGCACTTCGAAATCGTACTTGTCGTAGACCAGGTACGGATCGGCCTTGCGGACGTCGTACTTGACGCCGCTGGCCCTGAGGACCGGGCCGCTGGCCCCGTAGGCGATGGCCTCCTCCGCGGTGACGACGCCTACACCTTGCGTGCGCACCTCGAAGATGCGGTTTCCGGTCACCAGGTCATGGTACTCTTTCAGGCGCTTCTCAAAGTCCCGCAAGTACTTTTCCACCGTGGCCTCGAACCCGTCGAATACGTCGTTGCGGACGCCGCCGATCCTCAAGTAGTTGTAGAGCATGCGCGCTCCGGTCACCGCCTCGAAAATGTCGAGGAGGCGCTCCCGTTCACGCCACGCGTAGAGGAAGGCGGTGGTGGCGCCCAGGTCCATGGCGAAGGTGCCGAACCAGAGGAGGTGGCTCGCGATCCTCTGAAGCTCGGACATGATAAACCGGATGTACTGGGCCCTCGGCGGCACCTCGATCTCCAAGAGCTTTTCGACGGCCATCACGAAGACCAGTTCGTTGGTGATGGCGGCAAGGTAGTCGGTGCGGTCGGTATAGGGGATCACCTGGAAGAGCTTGCGCTTCTCGGCGATCTTCTCGAAGCACCGGTGCAGGTAGCCGATGTCCGCTTCGGCCTCGAGCACCTTCTCGCCGTCGAGGCGGGTGAGGACGCGCAGCACCCCGTGCGTGCTGGGGTGTTGAGGGCCCATGTTGACGAAAAGCTCTTCCGAACGGACGCCGAGCTGCTCGTCGCGGGTGGCAATCTCAGCCATCGTCGACCTCCACCTCCTGGTCACCGTTCTCTGCTGCGGCGCAGGTCTTCGTAGTACGTCTCCCGCGTGACCCGCTCCCGCGGGGGCCGCTCATCCACGTAATCCTTGCGCAAGGGGTGCCCCACCCAGTCCTCCCGCATCAAGATGCGCTTGAGGTTGGGATGCCCTTCGAAGCGGACCCCCATCAAGTCCCACGCTTCGCGCTCGTGAAAATTGGCCGTGGGCCAAATGGAGACCACGGAGGGCACCACCGGGTTGTCCCTCTCGGGGGCATCCACCTTGACCACCAGCTTCTTATTGGCCAAGAGAGCCAGGAGGTGGTAGACCACTTGAAAGCCCTTTTCCATGTAGTCTACCGCCGAGACCATGCTCAGGTAGTCAAACCCGAGGCGCGGGTCGTCCCGCAGCGTCTGGGCGACGTCCAGCCATCGCTCCCGGGGGACGTTCAGCTCGACCCAGCCGTCGCTGCGCACCGCCGGCTCCAGGCCGGGCAGCGCCGCCCGAAGATCGTCCACCAGCTGCTGCTGCGCGGGAGAGGGCGCAGCAGCCTTGGGCGCGCCCTGTTCCTCCATGTGCTCGGTGTTGCGTTCCTCTGACATCGGCGAAAGTGCACCCCCTAGCTACACCGGCCGGCCCCGCCGGCACACAGTGTAGCGGCGGGCTTTCGTGGAGAAGCCCGCCGTATGCTGCCAAAGATTCACGCCTTCTCGCGGTCACGCCCGGGCGGCGGCCCTGGACTCCAGCCCCTCGCGGGCGATTTTCTCCTGGAGCAGCAGCACGCCGTGCATCAGGGCCTCCGGCCTGGGAGGACATCCGGGCACGTACACGTCCACCGGGATCACCCGGTCCACGCCGTCGACGATGTTGTACTCGCCGTGGTAGGGCCCGCCGTTGATGGCGCAGCCGCCCATGGCGATCACCCAGCGCGGCTCGGCCATCTGGTCGTAGAGCACCTTGACCCGGTCCGCAATCTTCTCGTTGATGGTGCCGGGGACGATCATCAGGTCCGACTGCCGGGGAGAGGCCCGGAAGATCATCCCGAACCGGTCGAAGTCGTACCGGGACGCTCCGGTCGCCATCATCTCGATCGCGCAGCAAGCGATCCCGAAGAGGAGGTACCAGAGGGACGACTTACGGCTCCAGTTGACGAGGCGGCGCAGGGGAACCGTGACGATGCCCGGCAGCTCCTCGTGGTCGATCAAACCCATCGCAATGCCCCCTTCTTCCACGCGTAGACGAGCCCCTCCACCAACGTGCCGATGAAGAGCATCATGACGACGAAGCCGAACAGGCCCATCTCCTCGAAGACGACCGCCCAGGGATACAGAAAGACGGTCTCCACGTCAAAGACCACGAAAATGAGAGAAAAGATGTAGTAGCGGATGTGGAACTTGATCTGACCCTCGCCGACGGGGATCTCGCCGCATTCGTACGTCGCGAGCTTCTCCGGATAGGGATTGTGCGGCCGCAGGAGCTTTCCGGCCAGCAGCGTGACGGCGACAAAGAGGGCACCCACCGCCAGGAAGACTCCCACACCGGTGTACTGGTCAAGCATGCAGCCGCCTCCTCGTGCCTCGTGGGCGCACGGCGCCCTTCCCGGATTATTACCGTTTTCACAATCCTGCCCCAAAAAAACGGCCGATGGGGACAATTGTCAGGCCGGAGCAGGACTTTTGCCCTTTGACGCCAGGGCTAATTATAATGTCTGCCCTGATGGCTGTCAACGCCAGCAGATGGCGCAAAAGCCCGAATTGCCCAGGTCAAACGGGTGCAACCGATACATGGCCTCATTCGCTGCCGGGGATTGGAATCCTCCCCTGGCCGGGGAAAATGTCGATCGGTGCGGCGCCGCTTCTGGTTCGCCGGCAGTCCATGTGTTATAGTGAAACATTGAGGTTTTCGCGCGCCGCGGGCGCCCGGTACATCTCTACGAATAGAGGTGGCCTTTATGTCCACGCCAGTCGGCTCTCTCTCCGCTTCACCGATTAAGGTGGGGATGGTCTCCCTGGGATGCGCCAAGAACCTGATCGACTCCGAGGTGATGATGGGCCTGCTGGGGCGGGCGGGGTGTGAGCTGACCCACGATCCCAGCGAGGCTGACGTCCTCGTGGTCAATACCTGCACGTTCATCGGACCGGCGAAAGAGGAGTCGGTCGACACCATCCTAGAGATGGCACGTTATAAAGAGGAAGGGAAATGTAAGGCGCTGATCGTCGCCGGCTGCATGGGGACGCGCTATAAGGAACAGCTCATGGAGGCCATGCCCGAGATCGACGCGGTGATCGGCACCGGCGAGGTGGACCAGATCCCCGCCGTGGTCCAGAGAGTGCTGGGAGGAGAAAAGCTGGTCCAGGTAGGGACGCCCAGCTACATCTACGACCACACCGCGCCGCGCGTCCGGGCGACCCTTCCGCACACGGCCTTCGTGAAGATTTCCGAAGGGTGCAACCACCCTTGCGCCTTCTGCATCATCCCGGCGGTGCGCGGCCGCCACCGCAGCCGTCCCATGGAGTCCATCGTCGACGAGGTGAAGCGGCTGGCGGACGAGGGCGTGCGGGAGGTGGTTCTCGTCGCCCAGGACACCACCTGGTACGGACGGGACCTTTACGGCGAGTACAAGCTGGCCGAGCTCTTGCGGCGCCTGGCAAAGGTCGAGGGGATCGACTGGCTGCGGGTGTTCTACGCGTATCCGACCCACTTGAGCGATGAGATTATCGACGTCATCGCGGACGAGCCGAAGATCTGCAAGTACATCGAGCTCCCGCTGCAGCACGCGTCCGACCGCGTCTTGCGGCGGATGCGGCGCAAGGGAGACAGGGCCTTGATCGACAGGCTCATCGAAAAGATCCGCGCCCGGATCCCCGGGGTCACCTTGAGGAGCTCGTTCATCGTCGGCTTTCCAGGAGAGACCGACGAGGATTTCGAGGAGCTGCTGTCCTTCATCCAGCAGGTCCGCTTTGACCATGTAGGCGTCTTTACGTACTCCCGGGAAGAGGGGACGCCCGCGGCCGAACTGGACGGCCAGCTTCCCGAGGAGGTCAAGCTCCAGCGGCGGGAGGCGGCGATGGAGGCACAGCGCGCCATCTCGCGCGCGATCAACCGCTCGCTGGTGGGGAAGGTGTTCCCCATGCTGGTGGACGGGCCGTCGTCCGAAAGCGACCTGGTCTTGGTGGCGCGCGGCCAGCGTCACGCGCCCGAGATCGACGGTGTGACCTACATCGCGAACAAATGGGTCGATCCGGGGCAAATGGTGGACGTGCGCATCGTCGAGGCGCACGACTACGATCTGGTAGGAGAGGTCGTCTCATGAGCCTCACGGGCCTTTCCGCGAGCCGGAGAGATGGCTCGGCATGACCCTGGCCACCTTGATCACTCTCAGCAGGATCTTCCTCATCCCCGTCTTTATGGCGCTGGTGCTGACCCGCACGGGAGAGATGTGGGCGGTGGCCGTCTTCATCGTCGCGGCCCTCACGGACGGCCTCGACGGCTACGTGGCCCGGGCGCGCAAGGAGATCACCAAGTTCGGCCAGCTGCTGGATCCCATCGCGGACAAGCTGTTGGTCTCGTCGGCCCTGATCGCCCTGGTGGAGCTGGGCACCATCTCATCCTGGGTGGTCATGATCATCCTGGGCCGGGAGTTCGCCGTCTCCGGCCTGCGGATGGTGGTCGCGACGGAAGGCGTGGTGCTTCCCGCGTTTTTCCTGGGCAAGCTGAAGACGTTCACGCAGATCGTGGCCATCGTGGCGCTCCTGCTGGACGTACCGGGGGCGCCGGTCCTGCTGTGGATCGCCGTGGGGATCACCATCGTGTCGGGTATTGATTACTTCTTCAAGGCGCAGAAGCACCTGTGGTGATGGCGGCCGCCTCCCGAGGGCACCGCCATCACCACGGCGCCTCCGCATGTTACGCGGTGGCGGTTTCGCTGAACCGGCCCCCGGCCGGCCGCTCGGCGGCGGGCTCGGGTGCGCTCTCACGCTCCTGGGCATCCAGCTCCCCCAGGGCTTTGAGAAAGCCCTCCTTGTTGCCGAACGCATAGACGATCTGACCGTATTTCAAGCCCGCCTCCCGCGCCACCGATGCCAGGGTCAAGCGGCGGCCGTCCTGTTTCATCCGGCGTGCCGCATCCAGGGCCAGCCGGGCGGCGTCCTCCTTCGCCAGCCGCCCCCGGCCCGCGGCTTCCTCTTCCGGCGCCGCGGCCGCGGGCCGCTGGCGGATTCGCTCCTCGATTTCCTGGATGTTCCGGAAGGCTTCGAGTGTAAACTTGTCGATCCGCCGCATCCCGGCCTCGACGGCGGCCAGGTTCTGTTCCATGCGATCGATGCGCTCCCGCAGGGCGGCCACATCCCGGGCCATGGTCTCCAGCGACGAAGCGACGGCCCGCTTGACTGCGTCCTCCACCCGCTCGGCTGAGAGCCCGCCGCCGCCTCCCAAGTGGCTCATCCAATCCAGGCAGTTGGTGAAGGCGAGATACGCCTTCATGCCCAGCTCGGCGTAGAGGCCTTCCAGGATCTCCGACTCGTCCCGGGTTTGGGCCGTCCTTTGAAAGCGGTCCCGGATGGTGGACTCGCCGGCCCGCTGGCGCTCCAGCGCGGCATAGTAGCTATCCTTTTGGTTCATTGGCGACGCCCCTTTCCTTCTAAAGTTGCGATCCCCGCACACTATTTGTGTGTTCAAATCAGGTTCAAGTTATGCACGAATTTCAGCTCTGTGTGAACTCGAAGCCCGGCGGGAATCCGGGGAAGCGGCAGACGGGCAAGAGAAAGGGGCGGCGGGCCCCAGTGGCCGTCCCGCCGCCCCGCGGTGTCCAGTGGCCGGCCCCGCCTATCCCAGCTGTTTGGCGAGGAAGTCGGCCGCCGTCTGGCAGAGGGTCGTCTCGAGATCGCCGAGGGTCTTCTCCTTGGAGAGAAGGATCACCGAGCCCACCACCTCGCCGTCGTGGACGATGGGCACCAGCACCTGGCTGGCTTCCTCGAACCCCTGGATGGGCAGCTGGTAACCGGCGGTCTGGGAGAGGAACGGCCGCCTCGCTTCCATGGCCTCCGCCAACTCCTCCGGGAGGCTCTTTCCCAGGAACGCCTTTCGGCCGGTGCCGGCCACGGCGATGTAGGCATCGCGGTCGGTGATGAGCGCGACGTGACCGGTGGATTCGAAGAGGCTGTCCGCGTATTCCTGGGCGAAGTCCTCCAGATCGGCGATGGGCGAGTACTTCTTGAGGATCACCTCGCCGTCGCGGTCCGTAAAGATCTCCAAGGCGTCCCGCTCGCGGATCCGGAGGGTTCTGCGGATCTCCTTGGGTATCACGATGCGGCCGAGGTCGTCGATGCGTCGTACAATGCCTGTCGCCTTCATGGGCCGGACACCTCCTGCTCCTAGTTTTTTACAGAGCTGAACTGGATTATGCCGCCTCTAGCAGGAAGTTTGTGTTAGACCCGCCGTTGCCGCCCGCATGCCGCCCGCACCGGTGCGGCTCGCCCCGTCCCAGCGGCGGGAAGGCAGGCGGCTCTTCCTTTTCCACGTCCTGGCCGGGGCCTCAAGGAGCAGCCTGTGATATAATTTAGGCACTCTAGCTGGGATGATACATCCGGGTGAAGGAGGATCGCCTGCATGCGGCAGCTGAAGATTCCCGTCATCGTCGCCACGTTTGCCGCCGTCGTCGCCTTGGGCGTGGGCCTGCGCCAGGCGTATGTCGCCGCGCGCATCCTCGATCCTCTTTCCTCGGACGCGGCCGCCCTGCCGGGCGTCGCGGCGGTCGAAATCGGAACGGGGCGGGACGGCCGGGTGGAAGTCCGGGCAGTCCTCGCCCGGGACGCCCGGGTAGAAGAGGTGTATCCGGGGCTCGAAGCGGTGGCCAAGGCGCGCCTCGGCGCGCGGCTCGGGGGCATCGTCATCGTCGATGATCCCAGCCCTCGCCTGGAGGCTGCGTATCACCGGATCCACTTCACCCTGTACGAGGCGGCCGCCACGGGCCGCTTCGCGGCCATGGCCCGGGAAATCGACGAGGCCCTGCGGGACGAGGAAGGCCTCGAGTACCGGGTTGCGGTCGGCGACGAGCACCTCTTCGTCCACCTGCGTGAGGAAGGGGCGGAGCTGGTGCGGGTGATTCCCCGGATCGCGCTCCTGGAGGCGGCTTTCGCTTCGAAGGGGTGGACGGAATGGTGAAGGAAGTGGTGCTGGGCTCGGCCGCGGGCATGCTGGTCCTCCTGGCCCTCTGGGGCGTGGACGTCACCCCGTTCCTCCTGTTGGGCGGCCTTCTCCTCTTTTTCTGGTACGCCTGGGAGAGCAAGGGGCTCGCGCGCGGTCCGGCCGGTCCCGGTTTCGCCGTCAGCGCGCGCTCCGTCCCCAAAGTCCGCTTCGAAGATATCGGGGGACAGGAGGTGGCCAAGAGGGAGCTTCTCGAGGCGCTTCAGTTCATAAAGGAGAGCGAGGCTGCCAAGCGCCTGGGGATCCGGCCGCTCAAGGGGATCCTGCTGGCGGGCCCGCCGGGAAACGGCAAGACGCTGATGGCGAAGGCGGCGGCCAGCTACGCCGGCGCCGCGTTCGTGGCCGCCAGCGGCTCGGAGTTTGTGGAAGTGTACGCCGGCGTGGGCGCGCAGCGGGTGCGCCGCCTGTTCCAGAAGGCCCGCGCCGCGGCGCAGAAGGAAGGGAAGTCCTGCGCCGTGATCTTCATCGACGAGATCGAGGTGCTGGGGGCCAAGCGAGGCCGCAGCGCCAGCCACATGGAGTACGACCAGACCCTCAACGAACTCCTGGTGCAGATGGACGGGCTGACGGAAGATGACGGCGTCCGGGTGCTGGTGATGGCGGCCACCAACCGGCCGGACCTCCTGGACCCGGCGCTGCTCCGTCCGGGCCGCTTCGACCGTACGGTCCACGTGGAGATGCCGGACCGGGAGGGACGCCTGCACATCCTGCGGATCCACACCCGGAACCGGCCCTTGGCCGCCGACGTGGACCTGGAGGAACTGGCCCGGGAGATGTACGGCTTTTCGGGCGCGCAGATCGAGAGCGCCGTGAACGAGGCCGCCATTCACGCGCTGCGAGCGGGCAGAAGCGAGATCCGCCGCGAAGATTTCAAGGAAGCCATCGAAAAGGTGATGATGGGCGAGCGGCTCGAGCGCAAGCCCCGCCCCGAAGAGCAGGCGCGCATCGCGCACCACGAAGCGGGTCACGCCTTCATCAGCGAGCTGGTGCGGCCGGGATCGGTCTCGTCCGTCACCGTCACCTCGAGGGGGAAAGCCCTGGGTTACATGCGCCAAGCGCCGGAGGACGACCCGTACCTTCACACCCGGCAGGACCTGCTCGACCAGATCGCGGTCTGCGTGGCGGGTGCCTGCGCCGAGGAGGTGTTCTTCGGCAGCCGCAGCACCGGCTGTGCCGGAGACATCCGCCAGGCCATGACCTTGGCCCAGCAGCTGGTGGCCGCCGGCATGTCGCGGCTGGGGGTGGTGGACATGGAAGTGCTGCCCAGTGAGGCGCTGCACGCCGAAATGCAAGCCATCGTGAAGGAACAGGAGGCCTTCGCGCGCCAGCAGATCGAAGCGCACCGCGACCGGATTCACGAGGCGGCGCTCCTGCTGCTGGAGCGGGAAAAGCTGGACGGCGACACGTTCCGGTCCCTCATCGGGCCGCCGGCGCCGGTCACCTCCGCCGGATGATCCGGCGCCTCGCCGGCCCCGCGACCGGGGCCGCTCGCTCCCGCCGGCCCGCACGCCCTACGTGGTCTTGTGGGGCGCGAGGATCATCACCATTTGGCGCCCTTCCATCACCGGCTGGCGCTCGACCGAGCCTACGTCCGCGAGATCTCGCGCCATGCTCATGAGCTTCTCTTGGGCCAGTTCCTGGTGGACGATCTCCCTGCCGCGGAAGCGGATCGCCACTTTGACCTTGTTCCCGTCCTGCAGGAACTTCCTGGCGCTCTTCATCTTTACCGCAAAGTCATGAACGTCGATCTTGGGGCGAAGGCGGAGCTCTTTCAACTCGGCGCCCCGCTGCTTCTTCCGGGCGTCCCGCTCCCTCTTGCTCTGCTCGTATTTGAACTTGCCGTAGTCCATGATGCGGCAGACGGGAGGATCAGAGTGAGGGGCAACTTCCACCAGGTCCAGGTTGAACCGGGCCGCCGCTTCGAGGGCTTCGTCGGGAGTGAGCACCCCCAGCTGGTTGCCTTCCGGATCGATGACCCGCACGCGCCGGGCCCGGATCTCGTGGTTCACGCGGGGACCCCGCTCGCGGGGAACAGCCGCCATGGGTCTTCTACGAATCAAAACCACCTCCGCAAAGGATGCTGGGCCTGTCTTGACGGCCCGTGACCTGTATTATATCATTGATGCCACATATACGATAGCCGAGCACAGGCGATGCGCGGGGGAGTACCCTGGCGGGCGGCCTGAAGAGAGCCGGCGGGCGGTGCGAGCCGGCGGCGCAGCCACGGGGAAGTGGGCCCGCAAGCCGGGGGTCCGAACGGCAGGAGAGTCCTGGCCCAGTAGGCCTTTTCCGGACGCCTCCCGTTATCGAGGCGCATCGAGGTGGGCAGGGCGCGGCCGGGCAACGGCGCGCCTGCCAACAAGGGTGGCACCGCGAGGCTCCTCGTCCCTTGACCGGGACGGGGAGCCTTTTTAATCGGACAAGGAGGTTTGTTTGGTGGCGCGAAGGATTTTCTCCGGAATCCAGCCCAGCGGCAGCATCCACGTGGGAAACTACCTGGGGGCCATCAAGAACTGGACGCAGCTTCAGTACGAATATGAGAGCATCTTCTGCATCGTCGACCTGCACGCGATCACCGTGCCGTACGACCCGCGCGAGCTTCCGGAGCGGGTCATCGATCTCGCGGCGACGCTGATCGCCGCAGGGATCGACCCCGAGCGGGCGACCCTCTTCGTCCAGTCCATGGTCCCCGAACACACCGAGCTCTCGTGGCTGTTGACGTGCCTGACGCCGGTGGGGATGCTGGAACGGATGACCCAGTACAAGGAGAAGGCCGCCCGGCAGCAGCGAGAGAGCGTGGGCGCCGGGCTCTTGTGCTACCCGGTGCTGATGGCGGCCGACATCATGCTCTACAAGGCGGACCTCGTGCCCGTGGGCGAGGACCAGATCCAGCACCTCGAGCTCACCCGGGAGATCGTGCGCAAGTTCAACCGGCTCTTCGGCGAGACCTTCCCGGAACCGCAGCCCCACGTGACCCAGGCCGCCCGGGTCAAAGCGTTGAGCGACCCCACCAGCAAGATGTCGAAAAGCATCCCCGGGGGCGCGGTCGCTTTGGCGGAGGAACCCGAGGTCATCCGCAAGCTGGTGCGGCGGGCGGTGACCGACGCGGGGCCGCAACCGGCGGGTGAGATGAGCCCCGGCGTGAAAAACCTCTTCCTGCTGCTGGAGTCGTTCGCCGCCCCCGACGTGGTGCAGAAGTTTAAGGAGGACTACGACCGGGGAGAGCTGCGGTACGTGGAGCTGAAAGACGCGGTGGCCGAGGCGATGATCGCCGGGCTCGCCCCCATCCGGGAGCGGCGGGCGGAACTCCTGGCCCGCCGGGAGCAGCTGCGGGAACTGCTGAACGAGGGTGCCCGGTGCGCGCGCCGCATCGCGCAGGAGACCATGCGTGAGGTGCGGGAACGGATGGGTCTTCAGCTCTGATCGCCCGCCGGCCGGCGCGCCGCGAGCCAGGGGCGCGGGGCCTGCCGGGTCCGCTGCACCCGGATCCGGGTGACCCGGGCTCCGCGCACCCCGATCACCTCAAAGACCAACCCGCTCACCCGGACGGCGTCGCCGATCTTGGGCTTTCTTCCCAGACGCTGCGAAACGAAGCCGCCGAGGGTCTCAAAGCCCACGTGATCGAGGTCGACATCCAAGAGATCTTCCACTTCCTCGACGGGCAGCGCGGCGTCCACTTCGTAGACTCCCGCGGCCACCTCCACGCTGGGGGGAAGCTGGCCCGGGGGCCGGCCGTCCCCCGCCAGCAGCTCGATCAAGAGATCCTCGACGGTGACGATGCCCAGAGTCGCGCCGCGCTCGTCCGCCACCACGGCCAGCGGGCAACCCCGGGACTGCATCGCCTGCAGCGCCTCGGAGACGGGCGCTCGCGAGGAGACGGTGACGGTGGAGTGCATCACGTCGGTCACCGGCGCCCGCGGCGTCACCTCCGCCGCTTCCACCAGCTCCCGGAAGTGGACGAAGCCGATGATCCGGTCCGGCTCGGCGTCGTACACCGGGTAGCGGGTGAACCCGAAGTGGCGCACCGCATCCCGCACTTCCCGGATTCTCATCGTGGACGCGACGGACGCCACGTCCTTTAGGGGAATCATCACCTCTTCCACGGGCCGCTCACGGTAGTCGAAGTACGCTTGGAGGATCTCCCGCTGCGTGGCTCCCAGCGAACCGCGGCCGCGGCTGGCCAAGGCGATCATCCCCGGGGACCCTGGGGGCATCTCTAGGCCTTCGCCGCCTGGGCGGCGGGCGCCGGTGAGCCGGCCGATGCCGGCCGCCGTCCGGTAGACCAGCCAAAGAAAGGGCTGGGCCAGCTTGTGAACGACGGACACCGCGCCTCTAAGGAATGGAGCCGGCCCAAAGCGCGCCGCCCACCGTTCCGGGAGAATCTGGACGAAGACCAGGTGAACCCCGGCGGCGACCAGCACCGCGAGGGCTCCCGCCGCCGCCGCCCGGGCGGGAGCGGGCAGCAGCGGGTCAAAAAGGCCGGAGAAGCTCCGGTAGAGAAGGGGAACGCCCCACCAGCCCACCAGTGCCAGGACCAGCGTCGTCACGAGGTTTGCCGCCTCGTGGAGCCGCTGGACCTCCCGGGCCGCGGCCAGCGCGGCCTCGGCTCTCGACAGGCCCCGCGCGACCAGCTCCTCCAGGTGTTTGTCCCGCCGGAGCGCCCCGCCTGCTTTCGCGGCGACGAAGGCGGCGTTGATCACGATGAGGACGAGAAGAGCCGTCAGGATCACCGGCGCGTGTCCCGCTTCCATGACTCCACCGCTTTCTGGTTCAAGAACTCACTACAACCGGCTGCCGGAGAGGGGATCGTCTTTGGCCCGCCGCTTTGCGACCTGGAGCACAAAATCGATGAGATCTTTTTTCCTCTGGTAGTCGAAGTCGCTGGAGTAGGCCAGGCGGATCCGGGCCTGGACGCCCCCGGGATATTTCTGGTAATCCGCATGAATGCCTGCATCGGCCGAGGCGTTTTCGGCCAGCATCGCCTTGAACCGCACGAGCGCGTCTTCATCCTCATCGGGAAAGTCGAAAGTGAGCTCCACCGTCCCGGAGGATGCCGACGGCTCCAGCGCCGGGTCCTGCGGGTCGAAGGAGACGCCGGACGCCTCCAGCAGCTCGCAGGCGACACAGAGGGCGTCGAGGACGGAGGGATCCTCCACCTCCTCGTCGTCCAGCTCGGCGGCGCACTCGAACCGGCCGGTCTCAGGATCCAGGGCGAACAGCGGCCGGGTAAAGCCGCGGCTCACCTTTTGCAGCAGCTGGTACTGCCCGGGATCGAGCCGGTCTCGCAGATACTGGGCGATGGACTGCATCACGCCAAACCCTCCCCTGAGCACCAGCGCGATGCCGCCGCCTGCGGATCTCGCAAGGCGCCGCTCGCCCAGGTGCAAGAAAAGCGTACCACAGCGGCAGGCCCCCGTACAACGGCGGCCCGGTGCAGGCTCCGGGGCGAGGGACGGGCAACCCCGGTGTGGCGCGGCCCAAGAGGCCTGTGATATGATGAATGGCAAGGGAGAAAGGAGCCCAGGGTCCGTGCAGCTACTGATCGACCAGCACCGGTTGGCCAAGGCGCTTCAGATCGTCGGCCGCGTGGCGCCCCGCCGGCCGGTGGCGCCGATCGTCAGCGCCGTCGTCGTCGAGGCGGAACCGGGCCGCGTCACGCTGCGCGCGACGGATCTCCAAAGCACGGCGGAGATCGTGCTCCCGGCCCAGGTGCACGCCGCGGGCACCGTCGCGGTCGCCGCGCGGACGCTGGCCAGCATCGTCTCGACGCTGCCCGGCGGGGACGTCGTCCTCTCCAGCAGCGGCACGGGCGAATCGCTCCGCCTGACGTCGGGCCCGTCGGCCTTCCGCCTGCAGACCCTGGACGCCGGCGACTTTCCCCGGCTGGCGCCTCCCGGGCGGGCCGATCTCCACGTGGAAGCCGGGCACCTCATCGACCTCATCGGGCGCACGACCTTCTGCGCCGTGGACTCGGAAGAGCTTTCGCCCTTCGCGGGGGTGCTGGTGGCGGCGGGCGCAGGCGGGCTGGAGATGGCGGCCACCGACAGCTACCAACTGGCGCACTATCGCCTGCCCGCGGACCGGGTCGAGGGCGCGCCGGAGGGCGCCGCGCTCCAGGCGGTCCTGCCCACGTCGGCGCTGAACACGTTCGCCAAGGCGCTCCAGGCGTTCGGGGGCGACCGGGCAGCGGTCTCCTGGGGCCCGAGGGCGGTGCATATCGCGTCCGGCGACGTGGCGTGGGCCATCCGCCGGCTCGACATCCAATACCCTGATCTTTCCCGCTTTACGGGCCCTCTTTCCGGGGTGAGGGTGGAGGTGGACCGGGACCGGCTGCTGGAAGCGGTCCGCCAGGTCTCCAGCATCGCGGATGACGCGTCCCGCAGGAGTCTCTGCCTGACGGTGGACGGCGACCGCCTGCACCTTTTCACCGCCGAGCAAGAGCTAGGAGAGGCGCAGACCGTCATCCCGCTCTCGGCCTATCATCCCCGAAGGAGGGTCTGGCTGGATGCCAAGAGGCTCACCAGCGCGCTGCGGGCCCAGCCTGTGGAGCAGGTAGCGCTCTACCTCTCCGAGCCTTTGGCCCCGGTCGCGCTGGCTCCGGCCGACGAGAGCGTCGCGTTTCGCACCATCCTCATGCCTTTGCGCCAGTCGGTTTCGGAATCGGAGGCGGTGTAGCCATGTGGGTGTACAAAGGGGGATGGCGTGTGCAGCTGGCCTGGCCCGAATTCCTGACGGACCTCGAGCAGAGGGAGGGCAGCGAGGCCAGCGTCGACCTGGAGTGCAGGGGCGCCTTTGTCCGCTTCCGCTCGCGGCTGGTACAGGTGGACCGCCCCAAGGCATGCAACGCCGACGCGGCCAGGCGCTTCGGCGTGGTGCCGCAGCAGGTGGGACTGCTCTTCGCCAACGGCGTGCGCATCATCATCCACATGCGGCACGTCGAGGGAATCGTCCACGAGGACGGGGGCGTCGTCGTCCGCTTCTGCGGCGACGGCTGCGGGCGAAGCTCTATCGCCCTGTATCCCGCCGACCGGCAGGCGTGGGTGGCCGGCTGAGAACCGTCTGCACGTGCTCCCGCGCCCGGGGGCGGGCGCTTTTTCTGCAGGAAAGGTGGTTCATCGACATGGCAAACGTCCTTCTCGACCACGTGGCAGCCAAGGTAGAAGAGGCTCTCGCCGCGCTGGGAGTCCAAGGCTTTGACGTGCGGGAGGTGATCGAGATCCCGCCCGGCAGGGAGCTGGGAGACTACGCTTTCCCCTGCTTCCAGCTGGCGCGGGTCCTCCGGAAGGCGCCCGACCGCATCGCGGAGGAGCTGGGCCAGCGCATCGGCCCGACGGAGCTGATCGAGCGGGTCGAGGTGGTGAAGGCCTACGTCAACATCTTCTTGAACCGCGACGAGAGCAGCCGGCGGGTGGTGGAAGCGGTCCTGGCTCGCGGCGACGACTACGGCAAGTCGGACGTCGGAAACGGCAAGACGGTGGTCCTGGATTTCTCGTCGCCCAACATCGCCAAGCCGTTCCACGTGGGGCACTTGCGCTCGACCATCATCGGCCACTCCCTGGCCCGGATCTTCGAAAGCCTGGGGTTCAAGACGGTGCGGATCAACCACCTCGGCGACTGGGGCACCCAGTTCGGCAAGCTGATCGTGGCGTACCGCCGCTGGGGCGACCGGGCGCGCCTTGAGGCCGAGCCCATCCGGGAGCTGCTCGACCTCTACGTGCGCTTTCACCAGGAGGCCGAGAACGACCCGTCCCTGGAGGACGAGGCGCGGGCGGCGTTCAAGGCGCTGGAGGACGGGGGCGTGGAGGAGACCCGCCTCTGGCAGGAGTTTCGCGACCTTTCCCTGGAGGAATTTGAACGGACGTACCGCCGCCTGGGCGTTCACTTCGACAGCTACCTGGGCGAGAGCGCCTATAATGAAGCGATTGAGCGGACCGTCGCCGAGCTGGAGGCTAAGGGACTGCTCAAAGAGAGCGAGGGCGCGCTGGTGGTGGAGCTGGAAGGCATGCCGCCGTGCCTCATCAAGAAGAAGGACGGGGCGACGCTCTATGCCACCCGGGACCTCGCGGCCGCCGTCCACCGGTATGAGACCTACCGCTTTGACCATATGTTCTACGTGGTGGGAGCCCCGCAGCAGCTTCACTTCGCGCAGGTCTTCGGCGTGCTGAAGCGGATGGGCTACCCGTGGGTCGAGGCGTGCGAGCACATCGCCTTCGGGCACGTGCGCTTCGGCGACGAGGCGTTCTCCACCCGGAAGGGGAACGTGATTTTTCTGGAGGAGCTCCTGGACCAGGCCGTGGCCAGGGTGCGGGCCATCATCGAGGAGCGCAACCCGGAGCTGGAGGAGAAGGATCGCGTCGCCGAGGCGGTGGGCGTCGGTGCCGTCATCTTTAACGACCTGGCTCACAACCGCATCAAAGACGTGGTCTTCGACTGGGAGACCGCGCTCAACTTCGAAGGAGACACCGGGCCGTACGTCCAGTACACTCACGCCCGGGCGGCCAGCGTGCTCCGGCGCGGCGTCGAGGAGGGCGTCGCACCGGCGGGAGCGTTTTCCGTCGGCCGGGGCGATCTCGCCGGCGAAGAGGAATTCCAGCTGGCCAAGGCGCTGGCCCAGTACCCCGACGCGGTCCAAAGAGCGGCCGAGGAGCGGGAGCCCTCGGAAATCGCCCGCTATCTCCTGGATTTGTGCCGCGACTTCAACAGCTTTTACCATGCGCACCGCATCGTGGGCAGCCCCAACGCCCGGGCCAGGCTCGCCCTGGTGGCCGCCGTGAAGCAGGTGATCAAGAACGGGCTTTACCTCCTGGGCATCGAGGCGCCGGAGGCCATGTGAGGCCGTGAGAACGCCGTCATGAGCCGGGAGGAGAGCATCGTCTGCCTGGTCCGCCACGGCGCCACCTCCTGGAACGCCGCGGGGCGCCTCCAAGGGCGCAGCGACATCCCCTTGAGCCCGGAAGGGGCGCTCCAGGCGGAGAAGGCCGGCCAAGCCCTGGCCCGCAAGATCGCGGAGCTGGGGCATGCCCGCTGGGACGCGCTCTACTCCAGCCCGCTTCAGCGGGCGATGGAGACGGCCTGGGCGGTGGGCCGCTGGGTCGGCCTGACGCCCCACGTCGACCCCGGCTTGATCGAGCGGGCTTTCGGCGTCCTTGAGGGCCTCACCCGCGAAGAGGCGGAAAAGGCCTATCCCCAGTGGTGGCAGCGCCCGCACCTGATCCCCGGCCTGGAAGACGCCGAGGCGCTGAGGGCCCGGGCCGTGCAGGCGGTGGAGCGCCTCGCGCGGGCGCACCGGGGGAAGGCCATCATCGTCATCTCCCACGGCGCCTTCATCAACGCCTTCCTGCGCGCCAGCGGCGCGGTGGACCCGGAGAGCCCGAGGACACCTCTGGTCAACTGCAGCCTGACCACGGTGGCCCACACGCAAGCGGGATGGCGGGCCATCGCCCTCAACGAATCGTCCCACCTCGGGGCGTAAGGCCGGCGGTTTTTCCAGGGACTGCCTGGCAGGATAAGTCTGACGGGTTCCCCTAATTCTGGAGGATGCCCCGTCCCAGGATAGAATAGGTACCGCGTGCCGCATTGGCCGCCGCTGGCCAGTGCTGGAGGAGGTCGGCGCGCGCGTGCCCTTTGGGATCGGCTTCATTTTCCTGCTGATGCTCGCCGGGGGTGTCGCGGCCTACTGGGGCGACCGGGTGGGCCAGGCCGTGGGGAAAAAGCGCCTCTCCGTCTTTGGCCTGCGGCCCAAGTACACGTCCCGGGTGGTCGCGGTCGCCACCGGCGTCCTCATCGTCTTGTTCACCCTCACGACGCTGTTGATCGTCTCCAACAGCGTGCGCACCGCGCTGTTCGGCATTGAAGAGCTCCAGGCCAGCGTCGAGCAGCTCTCGACCGAAGTGGCCGCCTTCGAGCTCAAGCGCCTGGAGCTCGAAGGGAGAAACTTGGAGCTGGAGACCACCAACCAAGCGCTGGAGGCGGAGCGGGCCCGGCTGGAGCAAGAGCGCGCCGAGCTCGCCGGCGAGCTGGCCTCGCTCCAGAGCGCGCTGAACTCCACCCGGGAGCAGCTGTCGCTGGCCCGCGAGGAGCTGAGAGCGCTGGAGCAAAACCTGGAAGTCCTCCGGTTCTTGGGCGAGCAGTTCTTCAACGTGGCGGCCAACCTCTTCGACGCCCACTTCGTCGTGCACAAGGGTGACGTGCTCCACACGTTCCTGGTGGACGTCACCCAAGGTCGCGCGGCCACCCTGGAGGCGCTGCGCCAGGGGTTGGACGAGACGGCGCGGCGCCTTGTGGAACGAGGACTGGGAGATCCGGAGACCGGGGATGTCCTCCGCCTCGACCGGGTGATCGAACTGGTGGAGGGCCAAATGATCACGTTCACTGCCGAGGAGATCGTGACGGCCGCCGTGCAAAGCCTCTTGGAAGGTGCGGCGCAGGGCTACCAGAGCGTCATCGTGCAGGTGATCGCGGCCACCAACGCCCGCGAGGGCGACCCGGTGTTCGGAAACTTCCGCTTCGTCGTCAACGAGAGGGTTTTTCGGGAAGGCGACGTCTTGGGCGAAGCCGTCTTTGATCCATCCCTTCCCAAGGCGGAGCTTTACGAGCAGCTCTGGACGTTTCTCGAGGTGGAGATCAGCGGCGTGGCCCGGGCCAGTCTCCTTCCCCCGGACGGCGACTACGGCAGCGTCAGCGTCGCGGAGGCCTACGAGGTGGTGGAGCGCATCGCCCAGCACGACGGGAACGTGATCGTACAGGCCGTGGCGGCCCGCGACGTGTGGGTCTTCGATTCGCTGGACGTGCGCTTCGCCTTTCGCGCGGCGGATTGAGAGACGAGGGAGCGATGGGGATGCCGAGAGGATGGCGGGATGATGCGACCACCTTCCGGGAGGTGAAAGAGGCCGTCGGCCGCTTTGTCCAGGAGCGCGGGTGGCAGGCCTTCCATTCTCCCAAGAACCTGGCCATGTCCATCAGCATCGAGGCTGCGGAGCTGATGGAGATCCTGCAGTGGGTGGAGTCGGACCAGGCGGCGGCCTACTGCCTCGAATCCCCGGAGCGCCTGCACCACCTGCAGCAGGAGGTGGCCGACGTGGTGATCTACTGCATGAGCCTCGCCAACGTCCTGGGCTTCGACCTGGCCCGGGCCATCGACCTGAAGATCGACCACAACGCGGCCCGCTACCCCGCGGCCCCCGGGAAATGAGGGACGAAACGTGACGGTGCGAACCCACCAGCGGCCCGACTGGGACCAGTACTTCCTGAGAATGGCCAAACTGGCGGCCACGCGGGCCACGTGCCCCCGGAGGCGGGTGGGCGCCGTCCTGGTGCGCGACCAGCGGGTGCTGGCCACGGGGTACAACGGCTCTGTAAAGGGCGCACCCCACTGCGACGACGTGGGCTGCCTCATCGTCGTGCGGGACGGGCGGGAATCCTGCGAGCGCACCGTTCACGCCGAGCTGAACGCCATCCTCCAGTGCGCGATCAACGGGGTCTCGTCCCGGGGCTCCACCATGTACTGCACCGACTTTCCTTGCGTCGCCTGCGCCAAAGCCATGGTCCAGGCGGGAGTGGAGCGCGTGGTCTACCTGACGGACTATCCCGATCCCAACTCTATCGAGATCTTGAAGGCGGGGAACGTGCGCCTGGAGAAGGCGGAGCTGCTGGAGGAATAGGCGGCCAAGGCTGCCCCGTACAGGGCCGGCCGGTCGTCACACAGGGTCGATGTGGATAAAGGCTTCCTGGACCAGCTCCATTTCCTCCAGGGTGCGCCGGACGCGGTCGCCGATCGCGTGGGCCTCGGCCAGAGAGAGGTTCTTGTCCAGTTCGACGTGGAGCTCCACGTGCACTCGGTCGCCCACGTAATGGGCCCGCAAGTCGTGCAGGCCCCGCACGCCCGGGACGGCCTTCGCGGCGGCGAGAATCGCGGCCTGAACGTCTTTGGACGGGGCCTTGCCCATGAGATACCCCGCGTTTTCCAGGCCGACCCGGACGCCGGAGCCCACGATCCAACACCCGATGGCCAGGGCGGCGGCGGCGTCCCAATAGCCTCCCAGGCCGAAGCCGGCCAAGGCCACCACGCTGGCCAGCACGTCGTTGCGGGAGTCGACGAAGCTGGCCCTGAGGATGGGGCTTCCGGTGCTTCTCGCTCCCCGGCGGTACCAGGCGGCCATGGCGCTTTTCAGGGCGATGCCGAGGACGAGCAGCCCTGCGGAAAGAGGATCCTGGCGGAGCTCGGCGGGCTGGAACACGCTGCCGACGGCGTCCCGCACCACCGTGGCGCCCAGGGCTGAAGCGAACACGGCAAAGAGCATGCCCGCCAGCGGTTCGGCCCGGCGGTGGCCGAAGGGGTGATCCTCGTCGGGCTGGCGGTCGTGCACCCGGATGCTCACGTAGGCCACGGAATAGGTGAGCACGTCGAGAAAGGCGTTGAGGGCGTCGGAGAGGACGGCGGCGCTGGCCGTGCGGACTGCGGCCCACGTCTTGAGGCCGAAGAGGACGAGGCTGACGCCTACCCCGGCCGCGCCCATTCTCAGCTTTTGCCGGCCGACGGAATCGGCGGTCACGGTGTCGCCCCTCGCAGTTGAAATCGGCGTAGCCTTGCCAAGCCGCCGGGGAGTTCGTCCCCGGGCGCCGCTTTTCCTTTTCAGTCTGCGCGGCCTCTCGCCCGTCTCGCGAGAGCGGCCGCTGGGAAAGGGTGTGGACCAACGTGAAAGCGGAGATCGTCGCCGTCGGGACCGAGCTGCTCTTGGGCCAGGTGGTGGACACCAACTCCGCCGAAATCGCGCAAGGCCTCGCGGAACTGGGCATCGACTGCTACTTCCAGACCCACGTGGGAGACAACCCGCTCCGGCTGGCTGCCGTGCTCGGCCAAGCCCTGGTCCGTTCAGACGTGGTCATCGTCACGGGCGGCCTGGGCCCCACCGAGGACGACCTGACGAAAGAGGCCCTGGCGGCCGTGGCCGGAAAGCGGCTGCAGCTTCACCCGGAAGCACTGGCCCAGGTGCGCGGGTACTTCGAGCGCCTCGGGCGGGAGATGCCTGAGAACAACTTGCGCCAGGCCATGATTCCCGAGGGGGCCGAGATCCTTCCCAACCGGGTGGGCACGGCGCCCGGGGTGTACCTCAAGGTCCACGGCGCCCACGTCTTCTGCCTTCCGGGAGTGCCCGGCGAAATGCGAGCCATGTGGAAGGAGGAGGTCGCGCCGCGGCTTTCCCGGCTGGCCGGCGGCCCTTCGGTGATCCTTTCCAAGACCCTCCGCTTCTACGGCATCGGCGAATCGGCCCTGGAGGAACGAGTCAAGGACCTGCTGCACGGGGAAAATCCCACCGTAGCGCCGTACGCCAGCGTCGGGGAGGTACGGCTTCGCATCACGGCCAAAGCGGACAGCCCCGGGGAAGCGGCCCGGATCATCGAGCCGGTGGAGCGGGAGATCCGCTCCCGGGCCGGCCGGTTTCTCTACGGCGAAGGCGACGACACCCTGGAGCGGGTGGCGGGCCGGCTCCTGCGGGAGCGGGGCAAGAAGCTGGCGGTTGCGGAATCGTGCACCGGCGGGCTCATCACGCACCGGATCACCAACGTGCCGGGAAGCTCTGACTATCTGCGCCAGGGCTGGGTAGTCTATTCGAACGAGGCTAAAGTGGAGCAGCTGGGCGTACGTCCCGAGACGCTGGCTCGCCACGGTGCCGTGAGCGAGCCGGTGGCGGCTGAGATGGCCCAAGGCGCCCTTCAGCGGTCCGGAGCGGACCTGGCGGTGGCCGTCACCGGAATCGCAGGCCCGGGAGGCGGAACGGAAGAGAAGCCGGTCGGCACCGTCTGTTTTGCCTTGGCCACCCCCGGGGGAACCCGCACGTGGACGGCGCGCTTCGCGGGCAGCCGGGAAGAGATCAAGTGGCGCAGTGCCAGCGAAGCGCTGAACCTCGTCAGGCTCGCCCTTCTGGAGGAGAGGGAAACGCCCTAGGGCGCGTGTGGCACTCCTGCAGCGCGGACACCCTCACACCGTGGGAGATGATCTCCATGGCGTGGCATGACGGCCGGCGGGAGGGGCGCTTCCCCCGGAGCGGCCGGGGCCTGCGGCTGGCCGCGCTGCTGGTAGTGGTAGGGATCGGGGCGGGCGTCGCCGCGGCAGGCCTCCTCGGAGAGCAGCCGTACCGGATTGGACCTTTTGGAGTGCGGGCCCGCTGGAGCCCGTCTCTTTCCGGGACCACGGAGCTTCGCTTTCCCCCGTTGGGGGCGGCTGCCGCCGCGACCCACAGGGGTCCGGGGCGGCTGGTGGTCTCGCTGGAGGAAATCGACTTCGACGCCCTGGCGGACATCCTGGCCCAGCCGGCCGGGGACGGCACGGTCGAGGCGTTCCGCGGCATGGCGTTTGAGGCGGCTCGCCGGGCGCGCGCCTTCGCCCTGCGCCTCATCGGGCTGGGGCTTGCCGGCGGCGCGGCAGGAGGGGCCGTGCTGCTGGCTTTGCTCAAGCCCCGCCTCGCGGCCGTGGCGCGCGCCGCGGGGCTTGCGGGCTTGTCGGGCGCCCTGGCCTTGGGGCTTTTGGCCGCCTGGGCGTGGGCTACGTTCGATCCCTCGGCCTTCCGGTCGCCGACGTACCGCGGGGCCCTCGCATCGCTCCCCTGGGTGGTCGACGCGGTCCAACAGGCGGTGGGCCAGGTGGAAGAAGTGGGAGAGCGCCTTCGCACGCTGGCTCGCAGCGTGTACCAGATGTACCAGCGCATCGAAGCGCTCCCCCCGCCCCTGGCGCTGGAGGAGGCCGACGTCACCATCCTGCACATCACCGACATCCACAACCATCCGGCCGCCATGGACGTGGCCCGGGAGATCGCGCGCGCGTTTTCTGTGGACTTCGCCGTCAACACCGGCGATCTCACCGACCTGGGCACGCGCCTTGAAGCCGAGCTCCTCAGAGGGCTGCGCGAGTTTCCCGTCCCGCACCTTTTTGTCACGGGAAACCACGAGACGCCCGAGGTGGCTGCCGCGCTGTCCCTGATCGAGCCGGTCCGTCTCATCGACGGGCAGATGGTGGAGGCGTCGGGCGTCAGGATCCTGGGCATCGGCGATCCCGCGGCCGCGGGGCCCAGTGCGTCCGCCCTGACCCCCGCCGAGGCCAAGATGCTGGCAGAGGAGATCAACGGGGCCCTGGCCGGTATGACGGAGCGCCCGGACATCCTCGCGCTCCACAACCACCGGGTGGCGTCCGCGATCCGCCCCGGACTGGTGCCTTTGGTCCTTTTCGGCCACAGCCACGCGCCGGGCGTCTCGTTCCGCGGGGGAACCGCCTACGTCAACGCCGGCACCACGGGAGGAGCGGGCGTGCGAGGCTTCCAAGGGGAGGAGCCGGTGCGCATCAGCCTCGCGGTGATCTACCTCTCGCTGGACGGCGGGGTGCGGCCCTTGGCCGTGGATGTGATCCGCCTTTCGCCCATCGCCGAGGGGTTCGTCCTCGAACGGCACCTGGCCCCCGCTCCGTAGCGCTCGCAAGGGCGAACATCTGGTCGGGCGGCACAAGGAAACCCGCGGTCAAGAGTCGAACCTTTCCGTATGACGTCGTCCACGCTCCGGGTGTTCATCGCCGTGCCCCTCTCCGCCGGGACGGCAGCTTCGCTTGAGGCCGCGCAGGAGCTGCTGAAGGCGGGAGGGATCGCGGCGCGATGGACCCGCCCTGCGCAGTTTCACATCACCCTGAAGTTCTTGGGGGAGATCCCCCGGGAAGCGCTGCCGGGCGTCGCGGAAGCCACCGGAGCCGCGATTCAGGGACTCGGGCCGTTCACCCTGTCGTTCGAGGGCATCGGGGCCTTTCCCGGTTGGCACCGGCCCCGGGTGCTCTGGGCGGGGGTGGCCGCCGGGCGCGAGGAGCTTTCGGTCCTGGCGGCCCGGATCGAAGAGGCTCTGGCCCGCCGGGGGTTTCCCGGGGAAGCGCGCCCGTTCACGCCCCACGTGACACTGGGACGCATCCCGCAATGGAACGAGCTTTCCGCCGGTCCGGCGGGCCCGCCCGGTGCCGCGGCGTTCGCGGCGGGGCCGGAGCGGGTGGGGCGGGTCGTCGTATACGAGAGCCGGCTCACCCCGGCGGGACCCGTCTACACGGAACGGTACTCGCTGCCGCTACCGGAAGTTGAGCCGGGAGAGTGAGAGGAAGGAGACGCGCAGGATGAGCCTGAGCGAGAAGGAAAAGGCGCTGGAGCTGGCGCTGCTCCAGATCGAAAAGCAGCACGGCAAGGGTTCCATCATGAGGCTGGGCGAGGCCACGGCCAAGCTGCAGGTGGAGGTGATTCCCACCGGGGCCTTGTCCCTCGACATCGCCTTGGGCGTCGGCGGCATCCCCAGGGGCCGCGTGGTGGAAGTGTACGGGCCGGAGTCTTCGGGCAAGACCACGCTGTGCTTGCACGTCATCGCCGAGGCGCAAAAGCGGGGCGGCATCGCGGCGGTGATCGACGTGGAGCACGCTCTCGACCCGACTTACGCCGCAAAAGTGGGCGTCGACGTCGACAGCCTCCTGATTTCCCAGCCCGACAACGCCGAGAGCGCGCTGGAGATCGCCGAAGCGCTGGTGCGAAGCGGCGCGGTGGACGTGATCGTCATCGACTCGGTGGCCGCCCTGGTGCCCCGGGCGGAGATCGAAGGCGAGATGGGCGACCAGCACGTAGGCCTGCAGGCCCGGCTGATGTCGCAGGCCCTCAGGAAGCTGACCGGAGCCATCAGCCGTTCCCGCACGGCCGTCATCTTCACCAACCAGATCCGGGAGAAGGTCGGCGTCATGTTCGGCTCGCCCGAAGTGACGCCGGGCGGGCGAGCTCTCAAATTCTACGCCTCGATCCGCATGGACATCCGGCGGGTCGAGACGCTCAAACAGGGGAACGAGACCGTGGGCAGCCGCACCCGGGTGAAGGTGATCAAGAACAAGGTCGCGCCGCCGTTCCGGGAAGCCGAATTTGACATCCTTTACGGCGAGGGCATCTCCCGGGAGGGCAACATCCTGGATCTCGCCAGCGAGCTGGACATCGTCACCAAGAGCGGCGCATGGTACTCCTACGGCGACATCCGGCTGGGGCAGGGCCGGGAGAACGCACGGGAATTCCTCAAGGAGAACCCGGATTTGGCTGACGAGATCGAGGCGCTGGTGCGGAAGGCCGCCGGCCTGCCGGTGCCCGGCGAGGGCAATGTCCCGAACGGCTCGGCGGAGCCGCAGGATAACTGAGGCGCCGGGAGATGAACCCGTTGCCCCGGATCGTCACCGCGGTCCACAAGCGGCCCGGAAAAGGGGAGTACGCCATCTACGTCGACGGCGAGCACGCGGCGGACCTGGACGAGGAAGCGTATCTCCGGCTCCCGCTGCGGGAGGGCGATCTCTTCGACGAAGAGCAGGTGGCCCGTGTGCGCGCCCACGTGGCGCTGAGCCGGGCCAAGGCCAGGGCGCTCCGCATGCTCGCGGCGCGGGCCCGCACCGAGGCGCAGGTGAAGGAGCGCCTGCTGCAGCTGGGCTTTGACCCGGAGATCGCAGGCGCCGCCGTCGCGTGGCTCCGGTCCCTGGGGTACCTGGACGACGAGGCGTTTGCCCGGCAGTGGGTGCGCTCTCGGGTCGAACACCGGCCGATGGGGGCCCGGCGGCTCGCGCTGGAGCTTCGCCGCCAAGGCGTTCCCCCGGCCATCGCCGACGAGGCCGCCGGCGGCGTCACCGAGGCGCAGGAGACCGAGTGGGCTTTCGCCCTGGCGAAAGAGCGGCTTGCGCGGCTCGGTCACCTGCCGCGGGAAAAGGCGATGCGGCGCATCTACGGCCTGTTGGAGCGGCGAGGGTTCGCGCCCCGGGTGATCTCCAGGGTGATGGGCCGGCTTTTCCCGTAGAGGGACTCGACCCCTTGGGAGGGGCGGCTCTCCTTGACAACACTTCTTGGCGAGAGGTAGAATGAATCGTAGTTTTTGGCGTGTACGTGCGGCGGATGCGCCTTTCCTGTAGGACATGAGACCGCTCGCTCCGGCGCCTTGAAGGCGGCGAGGCGGGCGGGAAGGCGGATCTGAACGACCGGTGCGAATGTGAGGAGCCGAGTCCAAGCAACTCGGCTCTCTTTGCACGTAGCGCCCCCTGGGACAGCCCCGTCGTACGCCAACTGTCCATGACGAGAAGAGACTGGGGAAGGGGGGTGGCTTTCCATGACCACCGCTGTGGCTGTCATCATCACGGCGATCGTCGCCGTTGCGGCCGGATACGCCCTGCGCAAGTTCGTGGGCGAGGCGAAGATCAAGTCCGCGGAGGCTGAGGCCAAGCGCATCATCGAGACGGCGATCAAAGAGGCCGAAGCGAAGAGGCGGGAGATCGCCCTCGAGTCCAAAGAAGAGATCCATCGCATGCGCTCCGAGGCGGAACGGGAGATCCGGGAACGCCGCCACGAGCTCCACCAGGCCGAGCGCCGCCTGATGCAGCGGGAGGAGTCCCTGGAGAAGAAGCTCGAGAGCCTTCAGGCCCGGGAGGAGAAGCTGAACCAGGCCAGGGCCGAGCTGGAGCGCGGGCGTGAGGAGCTCAACGCCTTGATCGCCAAGGAGAAGGCCGAGCTGGAACGGCTGGCTGGTATGAGCGCCGACGAAGCCAAGGACCTTCTCCTGCGGCGGGTCGAGAGCGAAGTGAAACACGAGATGGCGATCATGATCAAGGAGGCGGAGGCGCAGGCGAAGGAGGAGGCGGAGCGCCGGGCCCGCAAGATCATCTCCCTGGCGATCCAGCGCTGCGCCGCCGACCACGTCGCCGAGAGCACCGTCTCCGTGGTGAGCCTGCCCAACGACGAGATGAAGGGCCGCATCATCGGCCGCGAGGGGCGAAACATCCGGACGCTGGAAACCTTGACCGGGATCGACCTGATCATCGACGACACGCCCGAGGCGGTGATCCTTTCGGGCTTTGATCCCATCCGCCGGGAGATCGCCCGGATCGCCTTGGAGAAGCTGGTGGCCGACGGCCGCATCCACCCTGCTCGCATCGAAGAGATGGTGGAAAAGGCCCAGAAAGAAGTGGAAAACATCATCCGGGAAGAGGGCGAGCAGGCCACCTTCGAGACAGGGGTACACGGCCTGCATCCGGAGCTGATCAAGCTCTTGGGACGGCTGAAGTTCCGCACCAGCTACGGCCAGAACGTCCTGAAGCACAGCATCGAGGTGGCCCACCTCGCGGGGATTATGGCCGCGGAGCTGGGCGCGGACGTCAACGTGGCCAAGCGGGCCGGACTCCTGCACGACATCGGCAAGGCGGTCGACCACGAGGTGGAGGGGACGCACGTCGAGATCGGCCGGAGCCTGTTGGCCCGGTACAAGGAGTCGCGTGAAGTGATCCACGCGATGGAGTGCCACCACGGCGACTACGAGCCGCAGTCCATCGAGGCGGTGCTGGTCGCGGCGGCCGACTCCATTTCCGCCGCCCGGCCCGGCGCCCGCCGCGAGACGCTGGAAAACTACATCCGCCGCCTCGAAAAGCTCGAGGCCATCGCCGACTCGTACGAAGGGGTCGAAAAGGCCTACGCGATCCAGGCGGGGCGCGAAGTGCGCATCATGGTCAAACCCGACCGCATCGACGACGCAGAAGCGGCGAAGATGGCCCGCGACATCGTGAAGCGGATCGAAAGCGAGCTGGAGTACCCGGGCCAGATCAAGGTGACCGTCATCCGGGAGACCCGGGCCGTCGAATACGCCCGCTGAACCGCTCGCCGGTGCAGGAAGAGGTCCAGCTCCTGGCAGACCCGTGCTGCCAGGAGCTTTTTTCACCGGGCGGTTCGCGTCGAAAGGATTTCATTCCCAGGGCGGCTAACTTATACTATCGAGTCGGACGGTAAATTCGCAAATTGCCGACATCGCACCAGACCCCAAGTAGGAGCTGAAATCCACCATGGAAGTGCTCAAGGTCTCTTCGAAATCCAACCCTAACGCCGTGGCCGGGGCGCTGGCCGGCGTCATCCGGGAGCGGGGAGGCGCCGAGATCCAGGCCATCGGCGCCGGGGCGCTCAACCAGGCGGTGAAGGCCGTGGCGATCGCCAGGGGCTTCGTGGCGCCCAGCGGTCTCGACCTCATCTGCATCCCCGCGTTCACGGACATCGAGATCGATGGACAGGAAAGGACTGCGATCAAACTCATCGTCGAACCCCGGTGAGGGCGCGTTTCGGCGATGCGCCTCTCGCCGGCGGGCGTACGCCCCCCGGGCGGGGCGTGCGCTTCGTCCCACAAGGAAAGAGACAAGCCTGCTGCGGACCGCCGCAGCGGGCTTGTTTTTTATCTCCCGCCAGGAGGTGGACCCATGATCGTGGACGGGCACTGCGACACCCTGTGGGCTGCGGCCAGGGAAGGGAGGGACTGGATCCAGCGCGGCTGCCGGGGCCATGCTGATCTGCCGCGCTTTCTTGAAGCGGGTGTAAACATCCAGTTCATGGCGATTTTCTCGGACCCGGCGCACCAGGGCCCGGGCTACGCGCTGAAAGCGCTGGAAATGATCGAGCGCTTTTACTCGGGGATCGAGCGGGCAAGCCGCGAAGGGCTGGCCGCCACCGGCGTGGTGCTGCGCCGGAGCGACGTCCGCCGGGCCCGCGGAGGCTTTTGGGGGCTTCTCTCCATCGAAGGGGGCGAAGCCGTCGGCCGCAGCATCGAAGCGCTCCTCGCCTTCTTCCGCCTGGGCGTGCGGGCCATGGGCCTGGTCTGGAACCACCGGAACCCCCTCGCCGACGGGGTATGGGACGACGCGGGCGGGGGCCTGACGCCCTTCGGGAAAGAAGTGGTCCGGGTCATGCAAGAGGTCGGCATGATCGTCGACGTCTCCCATCTTTCAGAGCGAGGATTTTGGGACGTCATCCGGGTCAGCCGGGCCCCCGTCATCGCCTCCCACTCCAACGCCCGGGCTCTTTGCGACCATCCCCGAAACCTCACCGACCCGCAGCTGCGGGCCCTGGCCGACACCGGGGGCGTGGTTGGGATCACCTTTTGCCCGGCCTTTCTCTCCGCCGGCGGCAAGGCCGGGATTGAACGGGTGGTCGACCACATCGAGCACGCCGTCGCCGTCGCGGGGGCCGGCGCGGTCGGTTTGGGCAGCGATTTCGACGGCTTTGACGGGACTGTCCCCGGCCTTGAGGACGTCACGGGGCTCTCCGCTTTGGCCGATGCCCTGCGGGCGCGGGGGTTCACTCCGGATGAGGTGGCCATGATCATGGGGGAAAACTGGGCCCGGCTGCTCGAGCGGGCCTTGCCGGAATAGCGCCGCTGGCATCATACAGGGCGGGGAGCGGGGCATACTACCTCAGGACAGTCCCGCAGCGAACCACGCTTCTAGGGAGGAATGAGCGCGATGCCGGTGGTCAAGGTGATCGAACTGGTGGGCCAGTCCGAACACTCCTGGGAGGACGCGGTGAGGAGCGCCGTGGCAGAGGCCGCCAAGACGGTGCGCAACATCACGGGCGTCGAAGTGAAAAACTGGACCGGCGAAGTGAAGGGCGACTCGATCCAGACCTACAGGGCCGACGTGCACGTGGCCTTCGTGGTGGAAAACTGACCGGAGAGCGCCGCTAGGGGAGGGGCCGCCCGTGAGCTCCAAGGTGCCAGACGACGCGAAGAGCCGCTATGCGCGGGACGCTGCCCGGTACCGGCCGCGCCCGCCGTACCTGCGCAACTTCCTGGCGGCGTTCTTCGTCGGCGGGGCCATCTGCGCCGCAGGCCAGGTGCTGCACTCCGCCTTTGTCGCCCAAGGGCTTGACGACGTGGAGGCCGGGGCGCGCATGGCGGCGGCGCTCATCGCCGTCGGAGCCCTCTTGACCGGCCTCGGCGTGTACGACTCCTTGGGCAGGTTCGCCGGGGCGGGCTCGGCCATCCCCATTTCGGGCTTTGCCAACTCCATCGTCGCCCCGGCGATGGAGTTCGCACGTGAAGGGTACGTCCTGGGCATGGCCGCCCAGATGTTCGTGGTAGCCGGGCCGGTCATCGTGTACGGCGTGCTGGCGGCGTTCCTCTCGGCGGCCGTGCGCTATCTCGTGCTCGGGACGGGGGGCTGACCTTGGGCCAAGCGTCCGGAACCGCCATGCGCGCGATCCACGCCAAGCACCGGGTAGGCCGGCGGAGCCTCGTCTTCCCAGGCCGCCCCTCCGTCCTGTCCACTTTTACCGTAGCTGGGCCGATGGAAGGGCAAGGCCCCTTGGGCCGGGCCTTCGATACCGTCATCCCTGATACGTTTTACGGCGAGCGGTGCTGGGAACAGACCGAAAGCAAGATGCTGAGGGAGGCCATCGTCCACTGCATCCAGGCCGCCGGCGCCGCCGAATCCGACGTCGACGTCCTCTTCACCGGCGACCTCCTCGCCCAGTGCATCGCCGGCAGCTACGCCGCCCGCGATCTCGCCGTGCCCCACTTCGGCCTCTATTCGGCGTGTGCCAGTTTCGCCGAGGGCCTGATCGCCGCCAGCGCCTTCCTCGAAGGCGGCTTTGCCGCGCACGCGGTGGTCGCGGTCTCGTCACACCATGATGCTGCCGAACGGCAGTTCCGCTTTCCCACGGAACTAGGGGTACAGCGTCCTCCCACCGCCCAGTGGACGGCCACCCTGGCGGCTGCGGTAATGCTGGGGTATCCCGGCAGTCCCTTCGCCGGGGGCGCCGGCCGGGTCCGGATCACCGGGGCCACCCTCGGGGAAGTGATCGACGTCGGGGTGAAGGATCCCTACGACATGGGGACAGCCATGGCGCCGGCGGCGGTTGACACGCTGGCCACGCATTTCAAGGACTTCGGCGTCCCCCCTTCCTACTACGACGTCATCGTCACGGGCGACCTGGGAGCGGTGGGGCAGCGCATCGCTGCGGACCTCCTCGAGTCCAAGGGCCTCGCCGTGAAGGACCGGTTTCAAGACTGCGGGCTGCTGCTTTACGACCGGGCCCGGCAAGACGTCCACGCGGGCGGGAGCGGCGCGGCGTGCTCCGCCGGGGTGTTCTGCGCGCACTTCTACCGGGGCATGATGAACGGCAGCTGGCGGCGGATCCTGTTCGCGCCGACCGGTGCCTTGCACAGCCCGGTCAGCAGCAAGCAAGGCGAAGCGATCCCGGCCATCTGCCATGCGGTCGCGCTGGAAGCGGTTTAGAGCGCGAGGGACAGGAGGGAACAGGCGGTGGATTACCTTCTGGCATTTCTCGTCGGCGGCTCCCTGTGCGCGCTGGGACAGACCCTCTACGACCGGACGCGGCTTACCATGGGCCACGTGATGGTGATCTTCGTCGTGCTGGGAGCCGTCCTCACCGCGCTGGGCCTCTACGAGCCGCTCATCCGCATCGGCGGCGCGGGAGCGACCATCCCCGTCTCCAACTTCGGCTTCGTCCTTACCCGGGGCGCCATCATGCACCTGGAGCAAATGGGCCTTTTCGGGCTCCTCAACGGCATCTTCTCGCAGGCGGGCGCGGCCGTGGCCGCCGCCATTATCCTCGGATTTCTCATGGGCCTCTTGTTCCATCCCAAAGGGTGAGCCGGCCGCCCAAATCTGTCAGCCCGGCGCAGGGATAGGTATTTCCCCCGCCCGCCACACTACGGGTGGGCTTGAAACCGGCAGACGGGAGGTGATGGGGTTGGACTGGCTCGGGACTATCGTCCGTTTCATCGTATCCGCCCTGGTGCTGATGTTCGTCGGCTTCCTCCTTCCGGGATTTAGCACGATGAACTTCTTCAACGCGCTGCTGGCGGCCGTCGTCATCGCGGCGCTGGGCTGGGTGGCCGAGTCCACGTTGGGCAAAGGAGTCTCCCCCTTCCGGCGGGGGCTTGTCGGGTTCATCGTCTCGGCGGTGGTGATCTGGGCGGCCCAGTTCATCGTGCCGGGCATGCACGTCACCGTCTTCGGGGCGCTGCTCGCGGCGTTCGTCATCGGGATCATCGACCTCTTCGTACCGACGGCGGTCCGCTGAGAGCAGCCCGGCAAACCTTCGGCCCAGGCCGCCGGCCTGGGTCCTTTTTCGGGCCGGGAGGGGCAGCCGGTGAACCGGACCACCGAAACGCCTATAGGAAAGAAGTTCGACGAAACCCTGGAGGAAGTGCGCCGGCGCCTGGGAGTCGGCATCACCTTCGACATCCTGGAGCGGGAGATCGAGGTCGGCGGGAAACGGGCCGTCCTCTTCTTTGTCGACGGCTTCCTCAAGGACAAGGTGACCGCCGACGTCATCCAGGCGCTCCAGTGGGTAGAGCGGGGCGACACCGTCCCCGGGACCGTGGGGAAACTGCTGGAGCGGGTGATTCCGTACTTCGAGGTGGACGTGGTCGACAGCGTCGACCAGGCCGTCATCGAGATCCTCTCGGGCCCCGCCGTGCTCTTCATCGAGGGGGAGCGGCAGGCCATCGCCATCGACGTGCGGGAGTACCCGGTGCGGAGCATCGAAGAGCCCGACCTCGAGCGGGTGACCCGGGGCTCCCACGAGGGGCTGGTGGAGACCATCGTCTTCAATACGGCGATGATCCGCCGCCGCCTGCGGGACCCCTCGCTCCGGTTCGAAGCGCTCAAGGTGGGCCGCCGATCCAAGACCGACGTGGTCATCGGCTACCTGGCCGACTTGGCCGATCCCCGGCTGGTGGAAGAGATCAAGGGACGGATCAAGCGAGCCAACCTGGACGCCCTGCCCATGGGGGCCAAGAACCTCGAGGAAATCCTGGTGGACAACCCTTGGAACCCCCTGCCCAAGGTGCGCTACACCGAACGGCCCGACGTGGTGGCCGCTCACCTCCTGGAAGGCCACGTGGTCCTGCTGGTGGATACCACGCCCATGGCGATGCTGGTGCCCGTGACCTTCTTCCACTTCCTCGAGCATGCGGAAGAGTTCTTCCAGACCCCCTCCATCGGCACGTACTTGCGCTGGATCCGGCTCCTGGGCTTTGCCGTGGCGGCGGCGCTGCCCCCGCTTTGGCTCGCTCTGGTGCGGTCGAAAGAATTCCTGCCGCCGGCGCTCAGCTTTATCGGGCCTAAGGAGGCGGCGCCTCCAGTCCCCCTGGCGTTGCAGTTCGTCCTCCTGGAAGTCGGGATCGACCTGATCCGCATGGCCTTGATCCACACGCCCAGCGCCCTGGCCACGTCGCTGGGCATCGTCGGCGCCATCCTCCTCGGGGACCTGGCGGTGCAAGTGGGGCTGTTCGTCCCTGAGACCATCCTCTACATGTCGGTCGCGGCCATCGGCTACTTCGCCGTTCCCAGCATCGAGTTCGGATACGCGATCCGGCTGTTCCGCTACTTCCTGCTGGGGCTGGTGGTCCTGGGGGGCCTTCCCGGGTTTCTGGCAGGGTGTGCCGCCGGGTTCGTGCTCCTGGCCCGCACCCGTTCCGCGGGCGCTCCGTACCTTTGGCCCCTGGTCCCGTTTCACGGCCCCAGCCTGGTGAAAGTGCTCTTGCGTCTTCCCGTTCCCGCGGTAGGGCAGAGGCCTCCGCTCTTCGGCGGCAAGAAGAGCGATCCCACGCGCCGGCAAGGCGCCGGCCCGGACGGCGGCGCGGCCGCAGACGGCTCCGAGAACGGGCGCAGCGGGCGGAACGGGCGCGCCTAGCCCCCGGGTCCGCATTTTTCCCGCCGCGTTGACCCTCGTTTGCCCGCTGTGCTAACATAATGCATAAATTGCTGACCGGGCCGCAAGCCGGCCGGCGCGCAGCGGGATGAGGGAGGCTCGCGTGCTTTGAAGCTCCGGGGCACCATGACGGTGAAGGAAAACCACCTCTTCATCGGGGGATGCGACGCGGTGGAGCTCGCCCGGCGCTTCGGCACGCCCCTTTACGTCTTGGACGAGGCGCACCTGCGCTCGCAGGCCCGGGCGTACATCGAGGGGTTTTCCCGCGCCTATCCCGACTTCAAAGTGGTCTACGCGGGTAAAGCGCTGCTCACCGCCGCCATCTGCCGCATCATCGAAGAAGAAGGCCTCTACCTCGACGTCGTCTCCGGCGGCGAGCTCTACACGGCGCTTTTCGCGGGCTTTCCGGCGGACCGCATCGTCTTCCACGGGAACAACAAATCTCCCGAAGAGCTGCAGATGGCCCTCGAGCACGGGGTGCACCGGATCGTCGTCGACAACCTGTACGAACTGGAGCTTTTGGACGCGTTCACCCGGCGCTCCGGCGCCCGGGCCTCGATCCTCCTCCGGGTCACCCCTGGCGTCGAAGCCCACACCCACTCGTACATCCAAACCGGGCAGATCGATTCGAAGTTCGGCTTCGGCCTCGCCGGCGGCCAAGCCTACGAGGCCACCCGCAGGGCTCTCGCCCTGGAGCGGGTGGAGCTCGCCGGCTTTCACTGTCACATCGGTTCGCAGATTTTCGACCTGCGGCCTTTTGAGGCGGCCGTCCAGGTGATGTTCGGCTTTTTCGACGAGGTCCGCCGGGGCCTCGGCTTTGTCCCCCGGGAGCTCGACTTGGGCGGCGGCCTTGGCATTCGCTACGTCGAAGGAGACGTCAGCGTCGACCCGAAATTCTTCGCGGAGCAGCTGGCCGCCGCCGTGAGGCGGGAGGCGGAAAGGCTCGGCTTTCCGCTGCCGACGCTGATGGTGGAGCCGGGCCGGTCGATCGTGGGCGAGGCGGGGACCACGCTGTACACCGTGGGCAGCGTCAAGGAGATCCCGGGCCTGCGGACCTATGTCGCAGTGGACGGCGGCATGGCCGACAACCCCCGGGTGGCGCTGTACCAAGCCTCCTACGAGGCGGTGGTGGCCAACAAGGCGGCCGAGCCGCCCAGCCAAGTGGTGAGCGTCGCCGGCAAGTACTGCGAATCGGGCGACATGCTCATCTGGGACCTCAAGGTGCCGCCCCTTGAGCCCGGCGACATCCTCGCGGTGCTTGCCACGGGCGCGTACAACTACTCCATGGCCAGCAACTACAACAGGATCCCGCGGCCGGCGATGGTCCTCGTGGCCGACGGGGCCGCCGACGTCATCGTCGAAAGGGAGACGTACGCCGACTTGGTCCGCCTCGACCGCATTCCCGCCCGCCTGCGGGACGCCCGGGACGAGGCGGCGGCGGCCCGCGACCGCGCCGTGGCGTCCTCAGACCGGGAGCGTCGGCCGTGAACCGTGTCGCTCAGTTTTTCCGGGCCGTCGCCGCCCTCTTGCGGGGGCTGCGCGGCGACGAGATCCAATGGGTGAAGGCGCATCTTTCCCCCTGGGAAGAGGCGCTCTTTTGGCAGATGTCCCGGATCGACCAGGTGCACGCTGTCCGGGTATCCATGAAGGCGGCCCAGATCGCCCGCGAGGAGGGGATCCGGGACGAAGCCAGTGTGCGCGCCCTGGTCCGGGCGGGCCTCCTGCACGACATCGGCAAAGTCAACGGCGACATCGGTCTTTTCGACCGGGTCGCCGTCGTGTTGTTGAAGCGCTTTGCCCCGCGCCTGGCCGACGCGCTGGCGGTGCGAGGCCGGCAAGAGCTGGTCCACGGGACGCGGCGCGGGATCGGCACCGGGCTCCGCCGGGCGCTGTACGCCCACGCCGTGCACGCCGAACGGGGCGCCGCCATGGCGAAGCTCCTCGGCGTCGAGGAGGCAGTGGTCGAGCTGATCCGCTGCCATCACCGCCCGCAGGGAGGCGGGCGCCTGCTCGAGGCGTTCGTCAAAGCGGACCGGTAAAGCGGCGCCGCGGGGAGGAACGGCGACGATGGAACCGGCTTACCGCGTCCAGCTCGAGGTGTACGAGGGGCCTCTCGAGCTCCTCTACCAACTGGTCGAGAAAGAGCAGATCGACATTTGGGACATCCCCATCGCGCGGCTCACGGATCAGTACCTCGCGTACCTGGATACGCTGCAGCAGCTGAACATCGACGTGGCCGCCGAGTTTCTGGTCATGGCGGCCCGGCTGCTCTACATCAAGGCCAAGATGCTGCTCCCCCGCCCCGAAGCCGCCGGGGACGAGGACGAGGAAGACCCCCGGCTGGACCTGGCCACGGCGCTTTTCGAGTACAAGCTCTTCAAAGAGGCCGCGGAGGAACTGGCCCGGAGGGGGGAGGGCCGCTGGGCGCTTTTCCCGCGGCCCGAGGTGTTCCGGCCTCAAGCGGCGAGAGTGTATTACACCGATCCCACCGGCGGGCTCACGGTAGCCGATCTCGCGCGGGCCTTTCAAAAGCTTCTCGACGGGTACAAGCCCCCCAAGCCCATTCCGATTCCCCGGGCCAAGGTGGACGTGGCCCAGCGCGTCGCTGAGCTCCGACGCTTTTTTGCCCGCCGGCGGAAAGTCCGCTTCGACCAGCTCTTTCGCGGCGCGGCCAGCCGCGCCGAGGTGATCGCGACCTTCCTCGCACTGCTGGAACTGGTGCGCCAGCGAGTGGTCGTCGCCCGCCAGGAGCGGCCCTTTGCTCCCATCGTCATCGAAACCCGAAGCGAGGAGCTGCTTGAACGTGAAAGCGAAGGCGTCCACGGGCTCCAAGAAGGCGGCGCTTGAAGCGGTCCTGTTCTGCGCCCCGGATCCCGTCCCCGTAGAAGAGCTCGCCGTCATCCTCGCGATCTCCGAAGCGCAGGTGCAAAGCCTCCTCCTTCAGCTCGAGGAGGAGTACGCTCACGAGGAGCGAGGCTTCTTCTTGGAACGAGTCGGCGGGGGAGTGCGGCTGTGCAGCAAGCCGCAGTACGCCTCCTTCGTCGAAGCCCTCGGCCGGACTACCCGGTCGGGCGCGCTGAGCCAGGCGGCTCTCGAAACTTTGGCCATCATCGCGTACCGGCAGCCCATCACCCGTCCGGAGATCGAAGCCATCCGCGGCGTCCGGGCAGAGTCAGCCATCGCCTCTCTCATCGAGCGGGGCCTGGTGGAGGAGAAGGGGCGCTCCGACGGCCCGGGCCGGCCCATCCTCTACGGCACCACCCAGGAATTTCTCGTCCGCTTCGGCCTTCGAAGCCTGGCCGACTTGCCCCCCTTGAATTCGTCTCCCCAAGACGAGGACCCCCAGCCCAAACTTGAATTTGCCGGCGAGTGAGAACTGCCGCAGCCGGCAGGAAAGGATAATCGCGAAAGTCTTGGACAAGGTTGGGAGGTGGCTGCCACGTCCTGGCAGTGGCCGGCGCTGGCCGTCTCGTTTCTCCTGCTGGCCGCCGCGGCGCTGTGGCTGCCGCTCCGCCTCGGCTTCAGCTACCGCAGCGCACGCGGGGAGGAAGCGGCCCGTCTCGTGCTGGTGCTGGGCGCGGGTCCGCTCACGGCCCGCATCCCCCTGGGCGGGCGCGACGGCAGGCCGGCGGCGCGCGCTCCGGGCAGCGCCCGGGCCCGCCCGGGCACGGCGCCGCCTTCCGGGCCCGCCGCCCCGATCCAGCGGGTGCGGCGCATTCTCCGGCGGCTGCGGCCGGCTCTCCGGGTGATCGAAAGGCTTGAATGGCGGACGGAGCTGGGCACGGGGGACGCCGCCGCGACCGCCGTTCTCACCGGTGTGCTGTGGGCCCTCAAATCCGCCTTGGTGGGTTTCCTCGCCCGGGAGCGCGCCTTCTTGCGGCGGCCGGAGATCCGGGTGCTCCCCGACTACCGCCGCACGGTGCTGGCCTTCGAAATCTCCTGCATATTCCGGTTCACCCTCGGTGACATTATCCGTGGCGCCCGCGCCGCGCGGGCCATCGCACAGAGGGAGTGACAGGCCGTGGAGGAGATGCGCCACCCCATCGAGGGCTTGATGCAGACCGCCATGGAGAGCATCAAAGCCATCGTCGACGTCAACACCATCCTGGGCGACCCGGTGGAGACCCCCGACGGCACGGTGGTGGTCCCCGTCTCCCGGGTCAGCCTGGGCTTTGCCGCGGGCGGCACGGAGTACGAGGCCGGGGGCAAGGCGGGAGGCGCCGAGTTTCCCTTCGGCGGGGGCAGCGGCGCCGGCATCTCCGTGAATCCCGTGGCGTTCCTCGTCGTCGGGCAAGGGGAGGTGCGCCTCCTTCCCGTCGACAGCAACGTCGTCCTCGACCGGCTGATCGACCTCGCCCCGCACGTTCTGGACCAGGTGCGCTCGATGGTGGGGGCGCGGGGGGGCAACGGCAGCTACCGCCAGCACCCGGACCTTGAGTGATCCTCGCCCGGGCCGTTCCTTGCCAGCGCCGGCGGGCGCTGTGCTATAATGGCGCTAGCCCGCGTGCCTGTGCGAAGGGATTGGTATGGAACGGCTTCAAAAGGTGATCGCCCGGGCCGGGATCGCGTCCCGCCGGCGGGCCGAAGAGCTGATCGCCTCGGGCCGCGTCCGGGTGAACGGCCAGGTGGTTACCGAACTCGGCGTCCGCGTCGACCCTGCCACGGACCGGGTCGAAGTGGACGGCCGGCCCGTGGTCTTCCCGCGCTTGGTTTACCTCATGCTGCACAAGCCCAGGGGCGTCGTCACCACCTTGAGGGACCCGCAGGGCCGCGCGACGGTGCTGGACCTCGTCCCCGGCGTCCCGGAGCGGCTCTTTCCCGTAGGCCGCCTCGACTACGACTCCGAAGGGCTCCTCGTGCTCACCAACGACGGGGAGCTGGCTCACCGCCTCATGCATCCATCCTTTGAAGTGGTCAAGGTGTACCGGGTGTGCGTGGCAGGGAAGGTGACCGGCGCAGCGCTCAAGCGCTTGCGGGAGGGGGTCATGCTGGACGACGGCATGACGGCGCCGGCCCGGGTCCAGGTCCTCTCCCGGCGAGAAGACGGGACTTGGCTTGAGATCGGCATCCACGAAGGGCGCAACCGCCAGGTGCGCCGGATGGCCAAGGCGGTGGGCCTTTCGGTGCGACGGCTGATCCGCATCGCCTACGGTCCGCTCCGCCTGGGAAATCTTCCTCCGGGGAAGTTCAGATTCTTGAAGGAGTCTGAGGTTGCGGCGCTGAAACAATCAGTCCAATTGGACGCTGGGACAGGGTAGTACGGTAGGAGAGCAGGGTTCCCAGCCGCGTGAGGCGCCGTGGACAATCCGCCGCGCTGCTCGTCGCCCGCCGCTGCTGGGCGCGGCCGGCGCTCGCTGCACTCTCCTGCCGGAGGGTGTTTTTTTGTTTTCCCGAAAAGCGAGTGCGGTGCGCCCGCCCCGGGGAGCCGCCCGGCGTGAGAGGTGTCACGAGGAGGTGTGGAGCGTGCCTGCGTCGCTCAGCAGAGCGGTGGCGAAAGCTGCCATCCGCGTCGCCCTCACCGAGGACCGCGACGAGGAGAAGGCGCTCCAGGAGATCTTTTCCGCCGCCGGCATCCGGACCGCGGGGGTGGACTACGGGGGCGAGTTTTCGTCCATGGTGAAGCGGATCGTCGAGCGAGCGGTGGTCGCAGCGAAGCGAGAGGGCGTCATCGGCGACCGCCACGCGGAGGAGGGCGCCGTGGCCGGCGCCGCCCACGAAGCGGTTCAGCAGCTCCTCCCAAAGGCGCTGGGGCTCAACATCGGCGGCAAGATCGGCATCGCCCGGGGAGGCGACCACGTGGCAGTGGCGCTCTACGTCGGCATCGGCCTTCTTCACCTGGACGACGTGGCCGTGGCCGTGGGCCACCGCGCGGTGCCGGGAACGCACGAGGGGAACGACAGAGCGGGGTGAATGAGGTGCATGAACTCAAGGCGATACGGGGGGCCATCACCGTGGAGGCCGACGAACCGGAGCAGGTGATCGCGGCGGCCAGGGAGCTGACCCAGGAGCTCCTGGCGCAAAACGGCTTGGCGCCCGACGACATCGTCAGCGCCATCTTCACGGCCACCGCGGATCTCGTCTCGGCCTTTCCCGCCGTCGGTGCGAGGGAGGCAGGCCTGGTCAACACGGCGCTCCTCTGCGCGCAGGAGATCCCCGTGCCAGGCAGCCAGCCCCGCTGCATCCGGGCGCTGGTCCACGCCTACGTGAAGGCCGGACAGCCGGTCCGCCACGTCTATTTGAGAGAAGCCGCAGCGCTCAGGCCCGATTGGGCCGGCGCCGCTTCAGGGGGGAGTGCCAGTGGCAAGCCCAGCGCGGCGGGCGCTTGAAAGGATCCAGCCTTACGTCCCCGGGACATCGGCCGAGGACGCGCGTCGCCTCTTCGGCGTCCACGACGCGATTAAGCTTTCGTCGAACGAAAACCCTTACGGCGCGGGCCGCCTGGCCCGGGAAGCCGCGGCTAGGGCCGCCGGCGAGATCCACTTGTACCCCGACGGCGCCTCGCGAGCGCTGCGGGAGGCGCTGGGACGGCACCTGGACGTCGACCCCCGGCAGGTTGCGGTGGGCTGCGGCTCGGACGAGATCTTCCGGATGCTGGCCGAGGCGTACCTGGAACCGGGACGGAGCGCCGTCTTCGCCCAGACCACCTTCAGCCAGTACGCCTTCGTCACCCGCCTGATGGACGCGGAAGAAGTGAGCGTCCCGCTGAAAGAAGGGGTCCACGACCTCTGGGAGATGGCGTACCGGGCCCGCAAGCACCGGGCCCGCCTTGTCTTCGTCTGCAATCCCAACAACCCCACCGGCACCTACGTCACCCGGGCAGAGGTCCTCCGCTTCCTGGACGCGATCCCCGGGGAGACGCTGGTGGTGTTCGACGAGGCGTACGTGGAGTATGTCGAGGCTCCCGATTTCCCGGACGTGCTGGAGCTCATCCGGGAAGGCAGGAGGGTGGTCTCGACCCGCACCTTCTCCAAGATCCACGGCCTCGCGGGCCTGCGGGTCGGCTACGCCGTGGGGCCCGTCGACGTCATCGAGACGCTGGAGCGGGTGCGCCCTCCGTTCAACGTCAACCGGGTGGCCCAGGCCGCGGCCGTCGCCGCACTGCAAGACACCGAACACATCGAGATGAGCCGCCGGATCAACCGGGCCGAACGCCAGCGGCTGGCGCAGGAGCTCAAGGCGCTGGGCCTGCGGCCCTACCCGTCTCAGGCCAACTTCGTCTGGGTCGACCTCGGCCGGCCCAGCGACGAGGTGTACCGGGGCCTCTTGGAGCGCGGCGTCATCGTGAGGGCCGGCAGCTCCTTCGGCTGCCCCACCGCGCTCCGCATCAGCATCGGCACGCCGGAGCAGAACCAGCGTTTGATCGACGCGCTGGCCGCCGTCCTCGAAGCGGCGGCGACGAAGGGAGAGGTTGGAGCATGATCGTGGTCATGGAGCCGGGCGCGACCGACGAAATGATCGAGCAGGTGATCAAACGGCTCCGGGACTTCGGCTTCGACGTCCACCTGTCCAAGGGCGTGGAGCGGACCGTGATCGGAGCGATCGGGGAGAAGACGGCCGAAAAGATCCAGCAGATCGAAGCGACGCCGGGCGTGCAGCGGATCATCCCCATTCTCCAGCCGTACAAGCTGGCCAGCAAAGAGTTTAGGCAAGAGCGCACGCAGGTGAACGTGGCCGGCGTCGTCTTCGGCGGCGCCCACGTTCCCGTCATCGCGGGTCCCTGTGCGGTGGAGAGCAGGGAGCAGCTGCTCGAGACGGCCAGGCTGGTGAAGGCGGCCGGCGCCCACCTCCTGCGGGGCGGCGCCTATAAGCCCAGGACTTCCCCCTATTCGTTCCAGGGACTGGCCGAAGAAGGGCTCAAGCTCTTGGCGGAGGCCCGGGAGGAGACCGGCCTGGGCATCGTCACCGAGGTGGTAAACCCCCGGGACGTGGAGACCGTGGCCGAGTACGCGGACATGTTCCAGATCGGCGCCCGCAACATGCAGAACTTCACCCTCCTGACGGAGGTGGGGCGGACCAAGAAGCCGGTCCTGCTCAAACGGGGACTCTCCGCGACCATCAACGAGTGGCTGATGGCCGCCGAATACATCATCTCCGCCGGCAACCCCCACGTGGTCCTCTGCGAGCGGGGCATTCGCACCTTCGAGACGGAGACCCGCAACACGCTGGACCTCAGCGCGGTGGTGGCGGTGCACGAACTGAGCCACCTGCCGGTCATCGTCGACCCCAGCCACGGCACGGGCAAGTGGAAGTACGTGACCGGCATGGCCAAAGCGGGTGTCGCCGCGGGAGCCGACGGCCTCATCGTCGAGGTGCACCCGCGGCCCGAAGAGGCGCTGTCCGACGGCCCGCAGTCGCTGCGGCCGGAGGTGTTTGAACAGATGATGAAGGCCGTGGATCAAGTGGCCCGGGCGGTGGGCCGGTACGTGCTGGAGCAGCCATGCGCAGCAAACCTCGCGTGAGCATCGTCGGCGTAGGACTCATCGGCGGCTCCCTGGGAATGGCGTGGAAGGCGGCGGGCGCCGTCTCCGAGGTGGTAGGGGTCGCCCGCCGGTCCGAGACCATCGACGAAGCGCTGGCCCTGGGAGCCATCGACCGCGGGACGCTGGATCTCGAGGAGGGGGTGCGGGAGGCCGACGTGGTCATCCTGGCGCCGCCGGTGCGCTCCATCGTGCCGGTCTACCGCGCCCTCCAGCCCTATCTCAAGCCCGGGGCGGTGGTGAGCGACGTCGGGAGCACCAAAGGCGAAATCTGCCGCGCCATCTGGAGCAGCGGGGGCGAGGAGCGGTTCGTCGGCGGCCACCCCATGGCCGGCTCGGAGCGGGACGGGGTGCGGGCCGCCGACCCCTATCTCTTTGAGAACGCCCCCTACATCCTGGTCCCCCACGAGCGGGCGGCCCAGGATGCGGTCGACCTGCTGGCAGAGCTGGTGCAGGCCGCCGGCGCCCGCCCGCTGCTGATGAACCCCGATGTGCACGACGCCATCGTCGCCACCGTAAGCCACATCCCGCACCTCCTGGCGGCCGCCCTGGTGCGGCTCGCCGCGGAGCGGGCGGGAGAGATTCCCGGCGTCCTGGAGCTGGCCGCCGGGGGTTTTCGCGACACCACCCGGGTCGCCTCCGGTCCGGAGGCGGTGTGGACGGACATCTGCATGACCAACGTTTCCCAAATCGTCCAGGGACTAGAGCGTTTCGAAGCTTTGCTGCGTAGTCTGAGGGAAACCTTGGCCCGGCGCGACGAGGCCGGGCTCAAGGAAATGCTGGCATTTTCCCGCCAGGTGAGGGAGAAGCTGCCCGCGAAGTCGAAAGGAATCTTGTCCACCGTGCATGAAATCGTCGTGCATGTGGTGGACCGCCCGGGAGCTATCCACGAAGTGACGGGAGTGCTGGCCGGGGCCGGGATCAACATCATCGACATCGAGATCTTGCGGGTCAGGGAAGGTGAAGGGGGCACCCTGCGCCTGGGCTTCGAGCGGTGGGCCGACAGGGAACAGGCGGCCCGGCTGCTGACCCGGGAAGGCTACCGGGTCTGGTCCAGGTCGTAAAGGGAGACCCGCTCCATGGGATGCCGTAAACTCACCGTTGCCATCGACGGTCCAGCAGGTGCCGGAAAGAGCACCGTGGCCCGGGAAGTCGCCCGGGCGCTGGGCTATCTTTATGTCGACTCGGGCGCCATGTACCGCGCCGTCGCCCTCCGCTGCCTTTTGGACGGGATCGACGTGCGGGACGAGGTGGCCGTAAGCCGCGCCGCGGCGGCCGCGGACGTGCGCCTGGTGGACGGCGCGGCGGGCGTGCGGGTGCTGCTGGACGGCGAGGACGTCACCGCCGCCATCCGCCGGGCCGACGTGGGCGAAGCCGTCCCCCACGTGGCGAAGCACCCGGCGGTGCGGGAAGCCCTGGTGCGGCTCCAGCGGCAGATGAGCGCAGGCGGCGGCGTGGTGATGGACGGCCGCGACATCGGCACCGTGGTGCTGCCGGAGGCGGACGTGAAGGTGTTCTTGACGGCCTCTCCGGAGGAGCGGGCGCGGCGGCGCTACCGGGAGCTCGTGGCTCGCGGCGACCGGGTCACCTACGGCGAGGTGCTGGAAGCGATCCAAAGGCGCGACCGGGTCGACAGCTCACGGGAGCATTCCCCGCTGGTCAAGGCGGAGGACGCGGTGGAAATCGACACCACGGGGCGCTCCGTGGGCCAAGTGGTCGATGAGATTCTCGCCCTCTGCGCCCGGAAAGGAGGGACCGTGTGCTCTACCTGATCGGCCGGATCCTCTTTGGAATCCTCTTTTACACGGTGTTCCGCCTCTCCGTGGAGGGGCGGGAGCGGGTGCCCAAGACCGGCGGCGTCCTGCTGGTCGCCAACCACGCCAGCGCCCTCGACCCGCCGCTCTTGGGGTTTGCCTCGCCCCGCCCCGTGCACTTCATGGCCAAGGCGGAACTGTTCGAGATCCCCGTCCTCTCGTGGGCCATCTCCCGGCTTCACGCCTTTCCCGTCCGCCGCGGCGCAGCCGACCGCAGCGCGGTCCGGACCGCCATCGAGGTGCTGCAGCGGGGGGAAGTGGTGGGGATCTTCCCCGAAGGAACCCGGACCCAGACCGGCGAGCTCCTGCCCCCGCAGCGCGGGGCCGGGCTCATCGCCCTGCGGGCCGGCGTCCCGGTGGTGCCTGTAGCCCTCATTGGCACGTTCCGGCCGCTTCGCTTCGAACGGGGCATCCCCAGGATCAACCGGTTCATCGTCCGGTTCGGCGAGCCCATCGACCTGTCGGAACACCGGGACGGCGAATCGAAGGAGGCCGTGGAACGGATCAACCAGCGGATGATGCAGGAAATCGAAAAGCTCGTCCGGGGGGAGAGGTGACGGGCGGACCGGGGAAAGGGCCGTCTTCTCCCCGGACAGCGTTCCCGCAAGAGGGATTTGCCCAGCCGAGCGGGAAGGAATCCTCTAGACGAGCAAGAATGACTAAGCGCATTGCCCGTGAGCAATGGGAAACACGCCTGCGAATACTAGGGGGGACCGCCGTCGCTGGTGACGCTTTGATCTCAATTCATCATGGAAGCGCGGGGCTCCCGCCCTTGCCGGGGAGCCGCGGCGCTTTCCAGCGCTCAAATAGACTCCATCGACAGGCTGAGCGCTGGTTGTCAGGCACGCGTTAGGGGGGACTTCCTGAATGATCGAACGGCAAGACGGCGGCGCCTTCGAGACGGAAGTGGCTGCCATGGACGAAGAGCAAAAGCAGGATCTCGGCCAGGACGCCGGGACCGGTGAGGCCGGGCTTCACCGGGAGCCGGAGGCCGGGGCGGGGAGCGAACCCTCCGCCGGCGAGGCGGCCGAGGCGGCAGGCGCCGCTGAGGAGAGCGCAGCGGACGGCGAAACCCCCGTGGACTCGCCTTCCGACAAAATGGCCGAGTACGACGCAAGCTTCGTCACCCTGGAGCCTGGACAGATCGTCAAGGGCAAAGTGGTCCAGGTCGGGGACGGCGAGGTCATGGTAGACGTCGGGTACAAGTTCGAGGGCAGGATTCCCCTCTACGAGCTCGGCCTGCGATCGGGTCAGACACCGCACGACGTGGTCTCCGTCGGCGACGAAATCGACGTCTTCGTTCTTAAAATCGAGGATGCCGAAGGCAACGTGCTTCTCTCCAAGAGGCGAGCCGACAGCCGCATGGCCTGGCAGCGGCTGGAGCGGGCCATGGCCAACGGCGAGGTGATCGAGGCCCCCGTCATCGAACGGGTGAAGGGCGGCCTCTTGGTGGACGTCGGCGTGCGGGGATTCATCCCGGCGTCGCACGTGGGCCGCAACTACGTGGAAAACCTCGAGGAGTACGTCGGGCAGACGCTGAGGCTGAAGGTGATCGAGCTCGACCGCCAGCGCAACAACGTGGTTCTCTCCCACAAGCAGGTGCTGGAGGAGGAGTACGAGCGGGCCAAGGCGGAGGCCTTCGCCAAGCTTAAGGAAGGGACCATCGTCACCGGCGTCGTCCGCCGGATCACCGATTTCGGCGCCTTCGTCGACGTGGGCGGCGGCGTCGAAGGCCTGCTGCACGTGTCGGAGATGGCCTGGAGCCGTGTGGCTCACCCGTCGGACGTGGTGAAGGAAGGCCAGACCATCGAGGTGATGGTCCTCAAGGTGGATCCCGAAAGCGAGCGGATCTCCTTGAGCCTGCGAGAGACCCTCCCCGACCCCTGGCTGGCCGCGGCCGAGCGGTATCCCGTGGGCGCCACGGTCCAGGGAACAGTCACCCGGGTCGTCGACTTCGGCGCCTTTGTCAAGCTGGAGGACGGGATCGAGGGCCTCGTCCACATCTCGCAGCTCGCCGATTATCACGTCAACGATCCGGCCGAAGTGGTGCGTCCCGGCGACGAGGTGGAGGTGCGGGTGGTCAGCGTCGACCCCGAACGGCGCCGCATCGGCCTCTCCATGCGCTCGCCTCAGCCGGAGCGGCCGCGCGGCCGGCGCGGGGGCTCGCGCCCCGAGCCTCGCACCACCAGCGGGGAGGCGCCCCCGGTGACACTGGGCGAGGTCTTTGAAGACTTGGGCAACCTCTTCAAAGACCAGTGACGGGCAGCCCGGAGCCCCGGAGCGGGCACCGGGCATGAGCAGATGCACAGTGGGGTAAGGCGCACGGCGCCTTACCCCTTTTTGTATACCGCGCGAAGGGGAAGGGCAGTCTACTTTCCGCGCAAGGCGCAAGCGTTCGTGGAAAGCGAGGGAGTGCCGTGCCCACCGGACTGGTCATCCTCTTCGCCGCAGCCCTCCTGGTCTACTTCGGCGCCGCGCACCGGGTGCTGGACCGCATGCGGCTCACCGACGGCCAGGCTCTCCTCTTTCTCGGCCTGATGGTCGCGGGAAGCTTCTTGGACCTCCCCTTGGTGGGGGGCAGGAGCAGCCTCTCCGTCAACGTGGGCGGGGCGCTGGTTCCATTGGCCGTGGCCGCCTACTTGATCGCCCGGGCCGACACCACCCGGGAGCGGGTGCGAGCCGTCGTCGCCGCGGCCGCTACGGCTGCCGTGATCCACGCGGTCGGTTCCCTTGCTTCCTTTGACCCTCCCCGGACCAACGTGATCGATCCCGTCTGGCTCTTCGCCCTGGTGGGCGGCGTCATGGGCTACCTTGCCGGGCGTTCCCGGAGAGCCGCCTTCGTCGCCGGGACGTTGGGCGTCGTCCTGGCGGACGTGGTGCACGCAGTGCAGGTCTTCGCGCAGGGAATCCGGAGCGACGTCTCCATCGGGGGCGCGGGCGTATTCGACGCCGTGGTCCTGGCCGGCGTGATCTCGGTGGGCTTTGCGGAAATCTTCGGCGAGCTCCGGGAACGGCTGCAGGGCGGGCCGGACGTTTCCGGAGAGCGGCCCGCCGCGCTCTACACGGACGGTGGACCTCCTGAAAGCGACCCCGGAGGCGAAACCCAACGGGCGGGAGGGGGAGAACACGATGAGTAGGGCCAGCCGGCGGCGGGGTATGTGGGCGGCCGCTCTCTGGGGCGCTCTCCTGGCGGCCGCATGGGCCGCGCCCGCCTCCTCGCAAGAGAGCATCTTTGAGCCGCCCCAGTGGGAGCTGGGCGAACGGAACGACGGTGGCTTTTACACGTTTGTCACCCCGGACGGGGAGATCGTGGCCCAGTCCGCGGTCATCGTCGACGTGGGAGATCAGTACATCGACGAGCAGAACCGCCTTTTCGAAGTGGTCTCCGTCGACGGGGACCGGGTGGAGGTGCAGGCCAAGGGCATCGCGGAGATGCCCGACGTCTCCGACGCCCTGAGCGCCTTGGAGGCCCGGGCGCAGGCGGGACGGGGACTGGCCGGCATCTGGGGTCGACTCTTCGGTGCCCAGGCGGGACAGGCCTCCCAAGGCGTGATCGGAATCTATCACACGCACAATGCGGAGTCGTACGTCCCTTCCAGCGGCACCGAGTCCAAAGAGTACGGGGACATCCACCGGGTCGGCCAAGCCTTGAAAGAAGCCTTTGAAGAAATGGGCTACCGGGTGATCTGGAAGGACGACAGCCACCTGCCCCACGACGGTCAAGCCTATCTCAGGTCGCGCAGGACGGCCGCCGAGATCAGCCGGGAGCGCCCGGTGACCATGATCGACGTCCACCGGGATGCCATTCCCCGCCGGGCGGAGTACATCGCCGACGTCAACGGCACGACCATGAGCCAGATCCGCCTGGTGGTCGGCAGGCAGAACCAGAACCGGGAGGCCAACTTGGAGTACGCCAAGCGGATCAAGGCCATCGCGGACGAGAAGTACCCCGGGCTGGTGAAAGGGATCTTTCACGCCCGCGGCAACTACAACCAAGACCTGGGCCCCCGCATGATCTTGATCGAATTCGGCACGCACGTCACCTCCCTGGAGGAGGCCCTGCGGTCGGTACGGCCCACGGCGGAAGTGGTCGCGGCCGCCGCCGGCCTCACCCCCGGGGCCGGTTCGGGCCGGGTGGGGCGGGCCGGCCTGGGCACCGCCGGATGGCTCTTGCTCCTGGTTCTCGCCGCCGGAGCCGGCTGGCTCGTCCTCAACAAAGAGGGATGGAGAGGCCTTGCGGCCCGGATCTCCCGCCTCCGGCCGGATCCGGAGGACCGGGGGGATGACCGCGGCGGCTCGGCGCCGTGAGGGGTGCCGGTGACCATGTCGTCGCATCTGGTGGGCGCGGTGATCTTGGGCACGTGCGCCGGGGCGCTGGCCCGCCTCGACACGCTGATCGTCGACTACCGGCAGTACCCCAGCTACCCGCAAGGGTACACCATCCACATGACGCTGGCGGTCATCGCGGCGTTCCTGGGCGCCGTCGCCATCCCGGCGCTGGCGGTGAAAGACTTCGCCGCGGCCAGCTTCCTCGCCTTGGCCGCCACGCAGTTTCGCGAGGTGCGCGCCATCGAGCGGGAGACCCTGCTCAACCTGGAAGACTCGGAACTGGTGCCGCGGGGAAAGGCATATATCGAAGGGATCGCCCGGGTGTTTGAGGCCCGGAACTACCTCGCGATGCTCACCGCCTTCGTCTCCAGCGGGGCGGTGGTGGTCGCGGGCGAGCTGCTGGAGAACCTGGCTGCCGCCCTGGCTGCCGGCACGGCCGCTGGCGCGCTGGTGTGGCTCGCCATCAAGCGCGCCGTCCGTGGGCAGCACGTCGTGGGCGACCTGGCCGACCTTGAGCTGGCCCCCATCGAGTTCGACGGGCCGCTGCTCACGGTCTGCGGCGTCGTCTTGATGAATATCGGATTAGAGGAGGCGCGCCAGCGCTACCTGAGGGAGGGGATCGGGGTGGTGCTGACACCCAAAGACCCTAGCGCCAAGGCGACGCTGGCCAACATCGGCCAGAGGCAGGCCATCGCGCACGACGCCTCCACCGTGGTCGGCATCACCAAAGAGGTAGACGAGCCGTACTTTACGCCCCTGGTCCGCCGGGACGGCAAGACCGGCAAAGTGGTGATGGCCATCGTGCCCGCAGAGCGCAATCCCGAAGCCCTCCTGGAGGCGATCCGCAGGGTTCCAGTGCTGGAGGCGGCGGTGCGCCGGCCCACGGCGTCGGTGGCGGGGCGGATGGTCGACTGAACGCGCGCAAGAAGGGGGCTTTCCCGTTGCACGTCAGCATCACCCACTCCATCCTGGCCGTGATCACGTCGGATGAAGAGCCCGCGCCCAGCGGGAGCGCAGTGGTCTTTCGCATCCGCGACGAGAAAGAGCGGGAGCGGGTGGCAAAATACATCGGCGCTATCACCCTGGGCATGGTCCACGACCTTCGAAACGGCACCTACATCGTGGTCAAGCACGGATGAAGGTAGTTTACAGCTGCTACGGCGGGGCTCACTCTTCCCGGGCCGCCGCGGCCATCCACCTGGGCCTGCTCCCGGCGGACAGGGCCCCGCGCCCTCGGGACCTGCTTTCCATTCCCCGATTCGACGACGTCGGCGCCGGCGACATGGGCATCCTCGACTTCATGGGAAGCGACGTCCAAGGTCACGAAGTGTACGTCTTGGGCCGGGGCGCGGCGCGCGAAGTGGCCGAACGCGCCCTCAAGAGCGGCTTCGCCTTGGCAGGGGGCTCGCCCGACGAGATTCTCTTCGTCGACACGCTGGCCGAAGTGAACCTCATCATGCGAGTGGGGGGCTTCCTCTCGCGGCGGCTCGGTTGGGTCGCGCTGGGCCGGCCCTTGGCGGCGTACGGCACGGCCAAGGCCTTCCCGCGCCTTGTCCGCCTGGTGGAGGAGGTCAAGCGAAAGCTGCCTGCGCGGGCGTGAGAGGAAACCCGTGCCAGTGTCCCGAAGAGTACAGCGCTCGGCGGCGGCGTACTTTGGACGCCGCCACTTTGCCGCAAAGCTGAAGGTGTGTCGCCGTGGCCAAAGGAATCGTCGCCATCGTCGGACGTCCGAACGTAGGAAAGTCGGCCCTCTTCAACCGCATCGCCGGCCGCCGGCTGGCCATCGTCGAAGGCGAGCCGGGAGTGACGCGCGACCGGATCTACGCCGAGTGCCAGTGGCAGGGGCGCCGCTTCATCCTGGTGGACACCGGCGGAATCGACTTCGGGGCAAGGGAAGGCTTCGCCGCCCTCGCGCGGCGCCAGGCGGAGCTGGCCGTCGAGGAGGCCGACGTCATCCTGTTCGTGGTCGACGCCCGGGACGGGCTGGTCGCCCCTGACCAGGAGGTGGCCGGCGCCCTTCGCCGCTCGCAGAAGCCGGTGCTGGTGGTAGCCAACAAGGTGGACCACCGGCGGCTGGTCCCTCAGGCCGCGGAGTTTTACGCCCTGGGGTTGGGCGACCCTCTGCCGGTCTCGGCCGAGCACGGCCTTGGGATCGCCGATCTTTTGGACCGGATGATCCAGCTGCTGCCGGCCGGTGGGGAGGAGGACGAGGCGGAAGACGAGGTGCGCGTCGCCGTCATCGGCCGGCCCAACGTGGGCAAGTCGTCGCTGGTCAACCGGATGCTGGGAGAAGAGCGCAGCATCGTCACGGAGATCCCGGGCACTACGCGGGACGCGCTGGACTCCCACGTGACCCGGGACGGGATCCGCTACACGCTGATCGATACGGCGGGCATCCGGCGGCGCAGCCGGATCGAAGAGCCGGTGGAGCGCTACAGCGTCATCCGGGCGCTGCGGGCCGTCGACCGGGCCGACGTCTGCGTCCTGCTCCTGGACGCCACCGAACTCGTCACCGAGCAGGACAAGCGGATCGCGGGCTACGCCCATGAGGCCGGCAAGGGCATGATCATCGGCGTCAACAAGTGGGACCTCGTCGAAAAGGACGACAAGACGGCAGACCGCTTTGAAGAGCAGATCCGTGAGCAGCTGGGCTTTCTCCAGTACGCGCCGATCCTCTTCCTCTCCGCCAAGACCGGCCAGCGGGTTCACCGGGTCTTCGAGCTGGCGCATTACGTTGCGAACCAGCACGCCTTGAGGATCTCGACGGGACGGCTCAACGAGGTGCTTCACCAGGCGACCATGCGGCTTGAGCCGCCTACGGACAAAGGAGAGCGCCTGCGGATCTACTACGGCACTCAGTCGGGCGTCAAACCGCCCACCTTCGTCTTGTTCGTCAACGAGCCGAAACTGATGCACTACTCTTACTTGCGGTATCTCGAAAACCAGCTGAGGGAGAACTTCGGGTTCGTCGGAACGCCGATCCGATTCCGCCTGCGCAAGCGGGAGTAGGACGGACCGGCGGACCGGGGGCGAGGGAAGGATATGACCGGGTTTGTCTTGCTTCTTGGAAGTTACCTTTTGGGTTCGATCCCCTTCGGCTTGATCGTCGGAAAGCTTTGGGGATCGGTGGACGTGCGGGAGCACGGCAGCGGCAACATCGGCACGTCCAACGTGATGCGCACGGTGGGCAAGGCGGCGGCCACCGTCGTCCTGGTCCTGGACGTCCTCAAAGGGGCGGTCCCGGTGGCGGCCGCGCAGGGCCTGGGCCTTTCCGACTGGACCGTCGCGGCTGCGGGGTTCGGTGCCGTCGCGGGACACGTCTGGTCCGTGTTCTTGAAGTTCAACGGCGGAAAAGGCATCGCGACGGCGCTGGGGGTCGCCCTCGCCCTGGACCTTAGGGTGGCGGCGGCGCTTCTCGCCGTGTGGGCGCTGGTGGTGTTCGCCACCCGCTACATTTCGGTCGCGTCGCTTACGGGAGCGGTGGCCATGCCGGTGCTCTTGTGGGCGCTGGGGCACGGCCCCCAGTACGTGGCCAGCGCCGCTCTCATCAGTCTTCTCGCCTTTTGGCGGCACCGGTCCAATCTGAGCCGCCTGCTGGCAGGGACGGAGTACCGGTTCGGCGAGCGGGCCACGGAGAGGATGGAACGCCGGTGAAGGACGCGGCCGTCGGGATTGTGGGCGCAGGCGGGTGGGGAAGCGCCCTGTCTATTCTTCTCGCCCGCCGGGGCCGCCGCGTCGCCCTCTGGGCGCGCGACCCGGCCAAGGCGGAGCGGCTCCGCACCACCCGGGTGAACGAGACCTATCTTCCTGGCCACCGCTTGCCCGAGGCGGTGGAGGTCACCTCGGAACTGGAGGAAGTGGCCCGGCTCCCCTTCTTGATCCTGGCCGTCCCCTCCCAAGGGCTGCGCAGCGTGTGGGAGCGGCTGTCGCCGTATATCACCCCGATGCATTCCGTGGTCAACACGGCCAAAGGGATCGAGATCGCCACCGGCCGGCGGCTCTCCGAAGTGCTGCTCGACGGCGGCAAACTGGATAAGCGGCAGCTGGCCGTCCTCTCCGGCCCAAACCATGCCGAGGAGGTGGCCAAAGGCCTGCCGACCGCCACCGTCGTGGCCGCCTACCAAGCCGAGACCGCCGGCGCGTGGCAGGAGCTCTTGATGGCCCCCATGTTCCGCGTCTACACCAGCGACGACGTGGTCGGGGTGGAACTGGGCGGCGCGTTGAAGAACGTCATCGCCTTGGCCGCCGGCATCGCGGACGGCCTGGGGTTCGGCGACAACACGAAGGCCGCCATCATCACCCGGGGCCTGGTGGAGATCGCCCGCCTGGGCATCGCCATGGGGGCCCATCCCATCACCTTCAGCGGCCTGTCGGGAGTCGGAGATCTGGTAGCCACGTGCAGCAGCACGCATAGCCGGAACGCCCGGGCAGGCCGCCTCATCGGTCAGGGCGTGCCCGTGGAGGACGTGATCCGCTCGACCCCGATGGTCATCGAAGGCATTCCCACGTGCCGGGCGGCACTGGTCCTCGCAGAGCGCATGGGCGTCGAGATGCCGATTACCAAGGCCGTCAGCGACGTCCTCTTCGGCGGCAAGAGGCCGGAGACCGCCGTGTGGGAGCTCATGGGGAGGGACCCCAAGAGCGAGCTCCTCGACTTGTTCTCCTAGCCAAAGGCCCGCCCGGCGCGTCCCAAAGCGCGTCATACCCCGTCCCCCGGGTCCATATAGATCTACTGTCGTGTGCCGGCATTCGGTGCCGTGAGACCCGCGAAGGAGGGACCTGGCGGACGTGGAGCGCTTCGACATCTTCCGAGACATCTCCGAACGCACCGGCGGCAGCATCTATATCGGAGTGGTGGGTCCGGTTCGCACCGGAAAGTCCACCTTCATCAAGAGGTTCATGGATCTCCTGGTGCTTCCCAACATCCAGGACGAGCACGCCCGGGAGCGAGCCCGCGACGAGCTGCCCCAGAGCGGCGCGGGCAGGACGGTGATGACCACCCAGCCTCATTTCGTCCCGGATGAACCCGTAGAGATCACCTTCCAGGAAAACATCAGCTTCAAAGTGCGGCTGGTCGACTGCGTGGGCTACGCCGTCCAAGGGGCGTTGGGCTTCCACGAAGAAGGCGGGCCCCGCATGGTGCGCACGCCGTGGTTCGACCGGGAGATCCCGTTCGAAGAGGCGGCCGAGATCGGCACCCGGAAAGTGATCGAGGAGCATTCCACCATCGGCCTGGTGGTGGTGACCGACGGCTCCATCACCGACTTGCCGCGCTCCGCCTACCTCGACGCGGAAGAGCGAGTGATCCGGGAGCTCAAAGAGATCGGCAAGCCCTTCCTGGTCCTTCTCAATTCCACCCGGCCCGAAAGCCCGGCCGCCCGGGCGCTGGCCCAGGAGCTTGAGGAGCGCCACGGCGTCGCGGTGTGCCCCGTCAACTGCCTGGAGATGACCGAGACGGAGATCCTCGAGCTCCTTCACGAGGTGCTGTTCGAGTTCCCGGTGCGGGAGATCGGCGTCCGCCTCCCCGCGTGGGTGGAGGAGCTGGACGCCGACCACTGGCTCACCCGGCGGTACCTGGAGGCCATCGAAGAGACCATCGCTCCGGTGGAGCGCCTGCGGGACGTCGACCGGGCGGTGCAGCGCTTCGCCGAGTACGAGTTCATCGACCGGGTGTCGCTGGCGGGGATGTCGCTGGGCTCCGGGTCCGCCACCATCCAGCTGGGCGTGAGGGAAAACCTCTTCTACCAGGTGCTCCAGGAGCTCACCGGCTTCGAGATCCAAGGCGATCACCACTTGATCCGTCTCATGCGAGATCTCGCCCATGCCAAGGCGGAGTACGACAAGTTCGCCGAGGCCCTGGCGCAGGTGGAAGAGACGGGGTACGGCATCGTGACGCCGCGGCTGGAAGATATCAGCTTCAACGAGCCTGAGATCGTCCGCCGCGGGGGCCAGTTCGGCATCAAGCTGCAGGCCAGCGCCCCGTCGATCCACATGGTGCGCGCGAACATCGTCACCGAGGTGACCCCCTTCGTGGGCACCGAAAAGCAGGGAGAAGAGCTCGCGCGGTACCTGTCGGAGGAGTTTGAAAAGGATCCCAGCAAAGTGTGGAACTCGGATTTCCTCGGCAAGTCGCTGCAGGACCTGGTGAGAGAAGGGATCCAGAGCAAACTCACCCGCATGCCGGCCAACGCCCAGAAGAAACTGCAGGAGACGCTCACCAAGATCCTAAACGAGGGCAGCGGCGGCCTCATCTGCATTATCCTTTGAAGCGGTTCCGCCGGCGCCGCATACAAAGCCTGGAAGCGTGGCACCCTACGCCCGACCACCGTCGCATGAGGAGGGTGCAGATGAACAAGGCGGAGCTCATCGACCAGGTCGCGGCCAGGGGAAACCTTTCCAAGAAGGAAGCGGCGTCCGCGGTCGACGCGATGTTCGAATCGATCCAGGCGGCGCTGGCCCAAGGAGATAAGGTGCAGCTGGTCGGTTTTGGCAGCTTTGAGGTGCGCGAGCGGGCGCCTCGCGTCGGCCGGAACCCCCAGACGGGGAGGACCATCGAGATTGGGGCGCGCCGGGTGCCGGTTTTCCGCCCTGGCAAAGCGTTGAAGGACGCGATCCTCCAGCAGTAAGCGCCACGGTTCGCCGCACGTCGCCGGCGGCCGCGCCGCGCCATGCGCTGCGCGGCCGCCTCTCTTTTTCCAGGACGGGAGAGTCTTCCCCGGCCAAGGCCGAGAGGAGAAGCCGCCGGGCTCGCCAAACATATCACGCTATTACGGTCCGTATTCGAAGCCTTGAATCGCCGCGCAGGCGCTGGGGAGCCGTCGGGATATGCCGTGGGAGACTGCGTTAAGAGTGGCGTTGGCCCTGCTCTTCGTAGGAGCGTGGCACCTCGTCTTCGGGTGGCTCTGGAACCGGGTCGCCGCGGTGCGGCGAGGCCGCAGGGCCCCGTCCCGCTGGCCCGGGCGGCTGCTGACCCTTCTGAAGCACGGATTCCTGTTTCTCTGCGCGGTGGGCGTCACCGTCCTCTTGGCCAACTTCTACGTCTACCACGGCTTCGGCCACCAGCCCGACATCTACCGGCGGGGTGACCCCGCGCGGCCGTGGGTCGCGCTCACGTTCGACGACGGCCCCAGCCCCCAGTACACCCCGAGGATCTTGGAGATCCTGGAAAAACACGGCGTTCCCGCGACCTTTTTTATGGTCGGTGCGCACGTGGAAGCGTATCCCGACATCGCGGCCGCGGTGGTCGAGGCCGGCCACGAAGTGGGGAACCACACCTACTCCCACATCAACGTTCCCACCGCCTCCACCCAGCGCTTGTACGAAGAGATGCTGGGGACGACCGCCGTCATCCTGGAGGTGACCGGCCAGTACCCGAGGTACGTCCGGCCCCCGCGCGGCCTGTACGACGGCCGGTTCCGGCGGATGGCGGCCCTTCTCGGCCAGGAAGTGGTCCTTTGGAACCGCTCCAGCTTCGATTGGCAGGGGAGCCTTTCGCCCCAAGCCATCGTCCGGCGCATCGTGAATGAAGCCAGGCCCGGCGACATCTTGCTCTTTCACGACAGCGGCGCGCTGATCGGCCGGGAGGGGGGCAACCGGGAAGCCACCGTCCAGGCGCTGGAGGGGATCATCCTCGGCGTCCGCGCCAAAGGCCTGGAATTTGTCCCCCTCTCCCAGCTGCTGCACGGCGTCGAGGGAGAGGCGGATCCCCCCTTCAATCTGGTGGAGTGAGGTTTTCAAGCCCTCTCCAAGAATGCTATAATTAATATTCGATGTCACTGCCGAAAGGAAGTCCGCTTTGCACTCACCGGTCCGCGTCGGGCTGATGGGCCTCGGCACCGTCGGTTCCGGCGTCGTCGAAATCATGGCAAAGCACGCGGAGCAGCTTGCCCACCGCTCCGGCGGCCCCATCGAGATCAGCCGGATCCTGGTGCGGGATGCGTCGAAGACCCGCAGCGTCCCCGTGGCTTTGGAACGGATCACCACCGACGCCGGGGAGATCCTGGACGATCCTTCGATCGACATCGTCGTCGAGCTCATCGGCTGCCCCGGCGGCCGGGTCGAGCCGGCCAGGAGCTACATCGCGGGGGCGCTGGAGCGGGGCAAGCACGTGGTGACGGCCAACAAGGACGTCATCGCCAAGCACGGCCGCGAGCTGATCCAGCTGGCCCGGGAACACCGGGTAGGGCTCTATTTCGAGGCGGCCGTCGCCGGCGGCATCCCCATCATCAAGTCCATCAAGGAAGCCCTGGTCGCCAACGAGGTCCAGGCGATCATGGGGATCATCAACGGGACTACCAACTACATGCTGACCAAGATGGCGCACGAGGGACGGCCGTTCGAAGAGGTCCTGAGAGAGGCCCAGGAGATGGGGTACGCCGAGGCGGATCCCACGTCGGACGTGGAAGGGCACGACGCCGCGTACAAGCTGGCCATCCTCGCGTCGCTGGCTTTTGAGACCCCCGTGGCCGTGGACGACGTGTACCGTGAGGGGATCACCCGGGTGACGCCGGAAGATATGGCGTACGCGGACGAGCTGGGCTACGTGATCAAGCTCCTCGCCATCGCCAAGGCCCACGAGGAGACCATCGAGGCCCGAGTGCACCCGACCATGGTGCCCAAAGAGCACCCGCTGGCCGCCGTCAACGACGTGTTCAACGCCATCTTTATCGAGGGCGACGCCGTGGGCGAGCTGATGTTTTACGGCCGGGGCGCCGGCAAGCTTCCCACGGGAAGCGCCGTGGTGGCCGACATCGTGGAGGCGGCTCAGAACATCCGCCGCGGGGTGGACGGCCGGCTCGGCGGGGCGGTTCGGGAGAAGCGGGTCCTGTCGCCCTTGGAAGTGGTTTCGTCCTATTACGTGCACGCCAAAGTGGTGGACAGCCCCGGCGTCCTAGCCCAGATTGCGAAGGCCTTCGGCGACCACGAAGTGAGCATCAGTTCCGTCATTCAAAAGGGCAGGGGAGAAGACCCGGTCAGCCTGGTGTTCGTCACCCACAAGGTGCTGGAGAGGAACATGCAGGCGGCGCTGAAGCAAATCGCCGCCCTGCCCGTGGTGCGCAGCGTCGCCAACGTCATCCGGGTTGAAGGAGAGTAACGGGATGTACCGCGGGATCATCGAAGCGTACCGTCCGTTCATGCCTGTGGGCCCTGACACGGAGATCGTCACCCTGCTGGAGGGGGCGACGCCTCTCATCCCGGTCTCCCGGTTTGCCCAGGCCTTCGGCATCGAGGCCGAGGTGTACGTGAAGTACGAGGGGCTCAACCCCACCGGCTCCTTCAAAGACCGCGGGATGACGGTGGCGCTGACCAAGGCGAAAGAAGCGGGCTCCCAGGCGGTCATGTGCGCGTCGACGGGGAACACCTCCGCCTCGGCCGCGGCGTACGCCGCGCGGGCAGGCCTCGCGGCCATCGTCTTGATCCCTGAAGGAAACATCGCATTCGGCAAGCTGAGCCAGGCCATCGCCCACGGCGCCCAGGTGGTGGCCATCCGGGGCAACTTTGACGACGCTCTCCGGCTGGTCCGCAGCCTCACGGAGAAGTACCCGATTACGCTGGTCAACTCCATCAATCCCTACCGCATCGAAGGGCAGAAAAGCGCCGCCTTCGAGATCGTCGACCAGCTGGGCGAAGCCCCCGACTACCTCTTCATCCCCGTAGGCAACGCCGGCAACATCACGGCGTACTGGAAGGGATTCAAGGAGTACCGGAGCGCCGGCCGGGCAAGGCAACTGCCCAAGATGATGGGCTACCAGGCCGCCGGCGCGGCGCCCATCGTACGGGGCCACCCGATCCCATATCCCGAAACGGTCGCGACGGCGATCCGCATCGGAAATCCCGCCAGCTGGCAGGGGGCGGTGGCGGCGCGCGACGAGTCGGGCGGCGTGATCGACGCCGTGACCGACGAGGAGATCCTGGCGGCCTACGAAGCGCTGGCCGCGATCGAAGGGATCTTCTGCGAGCCGGCTTCCGCCGCGTCCCTGGCAGGCTTGATCAAAGCTCACCGGCAGGGAATCGTCGCGAAAGGCAGCCGGGCGGTCTGCGTCTTGACCGGCCACGGGCTCAAGGACCCTGACCGGGCCGTGGCCATCGGCGGCAAGGTGGAGACTGTCGATGCGACGATGGCCTCCGTCGAACGGCTCCTGGATGCGGCGGTCACCGGCAGGGTGACGGAAATGGAGCCGGTGCGATGAGCGCCCGCGTCGTCGTCCACGTGCCGGCCACTACGGCCAACTTGGGCCCCGGCTTCGATTGCCTAGGGATGGCGCTGGACCTCTGGAACCGCTTCGAGGTGACGGTGGAGGAGAGGCCTTCGGACGGCATCCCGGCCGGCTCCGATCCACTGCGCTTGGTGGAGGTGGCCTTGGAAGGGGAAGGCGCCGACGTCCTGCCAAGGGACGGGAGCAACCTGGTATACCGGGCCTTCCAGGAGGGCTTTGCCGGCGAAGCGCCGCCCCGGGGGGACGTGCGGCTGCGCATCGTCAACCGGGTGCCCCTTTCCAGCGGGCTAGGAAGCAGCGCCACCGCCATCGTCGGGGGTCTCTTGGCCGCCAACGCCCTGCGGGCCGCAGAGCTCTCCCGCTCGCACCTGGTCCGGCTGGCCGCCCGCATCGAAGGCCACCCGGACAACGTGGCGCCGGCGCTCATGGGCGGCCTGGTGGTCTCCGTGATGCACGGCGACGGGCTCGTTACCTCGGTCTCCGTCGGCGTTCCCGAAGAGCTCTGGGTGTGCGTCGCCGTTCCTGATTTTTACCTAGACACCCGGTCTTCCCGCATGAGGCTTCCCGACCGGGTGGCCCGGGAAGACGCTGTCTTTAACCTGTCTCGCGCCGCGCTGTGGGTGGCGGCCGTGGCCCGGGGCGACCTGGAGGCGCTCAAGGTGGCCACCGAAGACGCCCTGCATCAGCCGTACCGGAGCCAGTTGATCCCGGGGCTCAAGGACGTGTTCGACGCGGCGCTGGACGCGGGCGCGCTGGGGGTGGCCCTCAGCGGCGCAGGCCCGTCGGTGGCGGCCTTCTGCCGCCGGTCGGGAGCCGGGCCGGTCAGCGAGGCGATGAGCCGGGCCTTCCGGAAGGTGGGCGTGACGGCCCGTACGTTGATCACCCGTCCCACCGTCCAGGGGGCGCATGTGGCGGTAGAGGGCAGTCTCGCCGGGCGCCCCCTGGGAGAGCAGTACGAAAGCAGACTCTCTGGAGGCGTGTGAACGTGGCCATTGTGGTGCAGAAGTTCGGCGGCAGTTCCGTAGCCAATCCTGAACGCATCAAGGCGGTGGCGAAACGGGTGGTCGAGGCGAAGGACCGGGGCGACGACGTGGTCGTGGTCGTGTCGGCCCTGGGGGACACCACCGACGAGCTGATCGCCCTGGCCCGCCAGATCAGCGAACGGCCGCCCAAACGGGAGATGGACATGCTGCTGGCCACGGGCGAGCAGGTCTCCATCGCGCTCTTGGCCATGGCCATCCACGAACTGGGCCGGCCGGTGGTCTCGCTCACCGGCGGTCAGGGCGGGATCATCACGGACGCCACGCACACCAAGGCCAAGATCCTGCACGTGAACACCGACCGGGTCCGGCGGGAGCTGGCCGCCGGCAAGATCGTCATCGTGGCGGGCTTCCAAGGAGTCACGCCGGATTACGACATCACCACGCTGGGGCGCGGCGGATCGGACACGACGGCGGTGGCCCTGGCGGCGGCGCTCAAGGCGCGAGAGTGCGAGATTTACACGGACGTGGACGGGGTGTATACGGCTGATCCCCGCGTGGTGCCGTCCGCCCGCAAGCTCGCGGACATCTCCTACGGCGAGATGCTGGAGATGGCCAGCCTCGGAGCCCTGGTCCTCCAGCCGCGGGCCGTGGAGGTGGGCGCGATGTACAACGTGCCGATCCACGTGCGTTCGAGCTTCAGCCGGGAGACCGGGACACTGGTACGGGAGGAACGGGTCGTGGAGAAAGATCTGGTGGTGACCGGCGTCGCGCACGACGTCAACGTGGCCAAGGTAGGGATCCTGGACGTGCCCGACCGGCCCGGCGTCGCGTACCGCATCTTTTCGGCGCTGGCCCAAGAGGCCATCAACGTCGACATGATCGTGCAGACCACCAAAGAGCAGCAGACCACGGACATGCTCTTCAGCGTAAGCCGGGACGACCTGGCCCGGGCGAAAGAGATCGTGGAAGCGGTCGCGAAGGAGCTGGGCGCCCGGGACGTGATCGTCAACGACAACGTGGCCAAGGTGAGCATTATCGGCGCAGGGATGGTGAGCAACCCCGGAGTGGCGGCGCGCATGTTCGAAGCCCTGGCCAAGGCGGACATCAACATCCAGGTGATCAGCACCTCGGAGATCAAAGTGTCGTGCCTGGTCCGGGCGGAGGACGTGCTGAAGGCGGTGCGGGTGGTCCACGAGGCCTTTGGCCTGTCCCAAGCCGATCCAGAGGCCGGCGCGGCGCTGTGAGGCGGGCGCTCAGGTCCCTTGCAGGCTGGCCGAACTTGTGTTATGATTGAGGAGGTTCGGCCGCGTCGGGCTGTGGCGCAGCTTGGTTAGCGCGCTTGACTGGGGGTCAAGAGGTCGTGGGTTCAAATCCCGCCAGCCCGACCACGGCGAGAGGGCACGATCCGGAGGATGTTCCGGGTCGTGCCCCTCTTTTCTTGCCCACCCGGCGCCGCCGTGCCCGGCGCGTCAAGACCGCGTCAAGACAATGAAGGGACCGGGGTCCGGTTCGGCAAAGAAATCCGGCGTCTCGGCTCGACCGCTCGCAGGGGCCTTGAAAGCACCCCGCGCGGCCTGGCCCTGGCGGAGCGGCGCGAGCACGGCGGGAGGTGTGAATGCTCGATGCTGGCATACGTCGTACCCTCGGCCCTGATCCAGCTGCTGCTCCTCGGCGGCGTCCCGCTGCTCCTGTACGGCCTCTACCACCGGATCCGCCACCAAAGGAGCTGGAGAGAGATCGCCCAGCGGGCTGGGCTCTCCGCAGGTGACCTCCGCTACGCTGGCTACGCCTTGGCAGCCGCTCTCGCGGTGGCCGCCGCGCTGGTCGCGGCCTCCCGCGGGGCGCCGGGATTCTTCGCTCGCGAGGAGCTGGCGGTGCGCCAGTTCACGGGAGCGGGGATTACGCTGGAATCCGTCCTTGCGGCGCTGGTGTACGGCGGCATCCAGACCGGCCTCACCGAAGAGCTGGTCTTTCGCGGGCTCATCGGCGGAAGCCTGGGCCGGCGCCTCCCGCTGCCGTGGGCGAACCTCGGGCAGGCGCTGGTCTTTTCGCTGCTGCACCTGCCCGCGCTCTTGGTCGCACCTGAGCTCTGGCCGATGATGGCGGCGGTGGCGGCGGTGGCGCTCTTCATGGGGTGGCTGCGCCTTCGATCCGGCTCGATCTTGGGCCCGTGGATGGTCCACGCCGCTGCCAACGTCACCACCGCGCTGATCGCCGCGGCGCAGTCGACCATGTAGCGAAGGCGCCCCGCAGCGCACCGGAGGCCCTGCGGGGCGCCCGGCGTTCTCACTCTCCGGTCTCAGCCAGCGCCTGGATGACCGCCTTGGCCGCGCTCACGCTGGACTGCGGGTTTTGACCCGTGATGAGCCGCCCGTCCTGCTCGACGTGGTCCGACCACATCGGCGCCGGGACAAAGACGGCGCCCAGCTCGCGCAGGCGGTCTTCCAAGAGGAACGGCATCAGCGTGTCGAGCCCCGTAGCCCGCTCTTCTTCGTTGGTAAATCCGGTGACCCGCTTTCCCCGGACCAGCGGCGCTCCGCCGGACAAGGTAGCGCCCAAGAGCCCTGCCGGGCCGTGGCAGACGGCGGCGACGACCCGCCCGGACTCGTAGAACGAGACGATGGTACGAGCCAGCTCTTGGCTGGCGGGCAGGTCGAACATGGTACCGTGGCCGCCGGGCAGGAAGACGGCGGCGAATCCCGCGGTGTCCACTTCTCCCAGCGGCACCGTCGCCTCCAGCTCCTTGAGGGCGGCCGCTGCGCCCTCGCGGGAGACCCCTTCGAGACTGCGGGGATCGACGGGAGCCGGGCCGCCCCGCAGGCTCGCCACCGTGATCTCGCAGCCTGCTTCCCGGAACAGGGCGTACGGTTCCGCGAACTCCGAGAGCCAGATGCCGGTGGGATGGCCGGGCGCCATCTCGCCGTGTCCCGTCACCACCATCAGCACACGCTTTTTCGCCATGAAAACCACTCCTTCCCCACGAGGTCTCTTGCGACACCTATCATAACGGCACATGGGTTATAATACAAATTGCAAAATCCAGAGCGAGGAATAAGAAAACTTATGGCTGACTTCGAATGGTTCCGCTCCTTCGTGGCCATCTACCGGATGGGCACGGTCTCCGCGGCGGCCGCCGCCCGCCACATGACGCAGCCAGCCCTTTCACAGCACCTCGCGGCGCTCGAGGCGGAAGTGGGGGAGCCTTTGTTCATCCGGCGGCCGCGGAAGATGGTGCCGACGGAGCGGGGAATCGAGCTTTACAACCAAGTGGCGCCCGCGGTGGACCGGCTGGAACGGACCACCTCGGAGCTGCGGAAGGGCTCGCGAGGCGCCACCATCCGGCTGGGAGCTCCTCCCGAGTACTTCAAGGAACGCCTCGCGGCGCGCCTTGCCCGGTGCGACGAGAGGATCATCGCCACCTTTGGCAAGACAGCGGACCTCTTGGACCTGCTGGCGGACCACCGCTTGGACGCCGTCGTCGCGACGCAGCACCTCAGCCGGAGGGGACTGCATTTCGCCCGCTTGGACACGGAGGAGTTCTGGCTTGTGGGCGGGCCTGGTGACGCCCTGCCCGGGGCACGGGACACCCCGGAGACTGTGCGAGCCGCGCTGGAGGCGCAGCGGTGGATCAGCTACGGGGAGGACTTGCCCATCATCCGCCGGTTTTGGCTGGAGAGCTTCGGAGAACGACCGGGGATTTCGGCGTCGCTGATCGTGCCCGACCTTCACGCCATCGCGGCCCTGGTGGAGCAGGGCGCCGGCATCAGCGTGCTGCCGTCGTATCTTGTGGAACGGCGGGTCCAAGAGGGGCGGATGCGCCGTCTTTGGACGCCTTCCCGCCCGGTGCAAAACGAGATCTGGCTGGTCTTCCGGAGCGTGGACCGGACCGACGCCGCCGTCAGCCGCTTTGTCCGGCGGCTACTGGCCCGCAGCTGAGAGGCCCGGACCGATCTCCACCGTGATGCGGTACGCCTCCCAAAGGCAGGCGGCCAGCAGGAGCAGGAGAGCGACGGCCAGGCCGCCCCGGTGAATCCCTTGCCGGAGCGACGGGCGCGGCTCCACCGGCTCGCTGGCAAAGCTGAACAGCCGCGGGGACGCGGCCACGGCCATCGCGTGGGTCGACACCGCCGCGAGGCAGTAGGCGGCGATCTCGTACACCCCGGAACGGCCGAAGACGTCCAGCGTGGGCGCAAGGCGCTGGGCCATTGGGTAGGTGAAGGAGTTGCTGCCCAAGAGCGCGCCGTAGTGTGCGGACCAGAAAAGCGGCGGGAGGTAGCCCAGCGGATAGCCGTTCACCGAGAGAATCCGGTTGGGGAGCAGCACGAAGAGCGCGACCACCGCCAGGTTGATGGCGGCGATGCGGGCGAACTCAAGCCACAGGGAGGCCGCCGGCTCGCTCCCGGCGAGGAGCGCGGCGCCCGACTTCATGCGGAGCACGCCCTCGGGAAGGAACAGATAGCCCAAGGACCACCCGGCGTACATGGCGATGAGGGCGAGCCCCTCCAGGCTCACAAACCGGACGATCAAGCGGGGATGCATCAGGAGACGGCGCAGCAAGGCCCTTTCACTCCTTATGGGAAGAGGCCGCCCGGGGTAAAAGCCGCCGGGGACCACCTTGGACCTGCAGTTTCCCCGCCCGGGCTCCCGGCTCCTGCCGGTTCCGCCCGCGGCGGTGCGGGAGGCGAAGAAGCGCGGGGCGGGGTCCACGGGCCGCGGATCAGGGCCGCGCCGCGAGGTCGGGAGCCCGTTCTTCCTCCTTCGCCCAGCGGAAAAAGATGGCCGCCAGGACGGGGATCAGCACCACGGCCATGCCCACCTTCATGATGACGCCCGCCAGCGTCTGGTCGACGTCGGGCGAGATGCCAAAAAGCCGGGGCGCCGAGGCGTAGAACGGGTAGATCACCTTGTTGGAGAACGTGACGTAGGCGAAGACCCCCAGCTGGGCCAAGTTGATGGCAAACAGGTAGAGGGCCTTCGCCGGCGGGTTCAGCGAGGCGAGCTCCTTCACCGGCGGGTAGATGGGCCACCACATCAGGATGGCGCCGCCCATCATGAGCACGTGCTCGACGATGTGCAGCTCGTGCCAGACCAGCGCCGACTGGTACGCCATGGGCAGGTGCCAGAGGGTGTATACGGCGTTGCCGGCGACGATGGCCACCAGGGGGTGGGTCAGCACCTTGGCCGCTTTGAACGCCCAGGGCCTGCGGAGGATGGGCTCGAACAGCTGGGCCGGCAGCGCGCAGAGGAGGAGGGGCGGGAGAAGCAAGATGAGCAAGAGGTGCTGCACCATGTGGGCGCTGAAGAGATAGCCTTCCGAAAGGTCATGGAGGGGGGAGACTTCGGCGACCAGGAGGATGACGAACACCAGGGCCAGGTAGACCCGCTGGCGCCGGGTGGGTTGAATGCCCCGGGCACGGAGCGTCCCCGCCGCGGCGAAGTACAGCCCGGCCAGGATCAGCACTCCGGCCAGCACGTCCGGGTGCAGCCGGAAAGCGCCCGAAGGGGCCGCCGGAACGTTGAGATTGGGACGGCACAGCCAGAGGACGACCGATTCTCCCAGCGTCATGGTAGCCGCGCCTCTCTTCCCAGCTGCTTGACGTAACGAGCCAGGAGCCAGCGCTCCTCTTCCGTGAGAAAGCTCGCGAAGGAGGGCATGGCCGTACCCGGAATCCCCCGGGTGATCCACCAGTAGTGCTCGCCCTCCCGGTGGTGCCACCCGTGGGTGCCGAAGTCGGCGGGACGGGGCGTGACGAACTCCGCCAAGGGCCCGTCTCCCCGTCCCTTCTCGCCGTGGCAAGCGGCGCAGTGCTCAAGATAAATAGGCATCGCCCGGGCTGACACCTCCGCCGCGCTCAGGCCCCGGAGGGGATTGGCAGCGTACCGGGTCGGCACCAGCGTCTGGAGGTAGCTCCAGAGTAGCCCGCCCGCGATCAGCAGGAGGCCGCCGGCGGCCCGCTCCGAGGAGCGCCGCTCCCGCGGCTTTCTCGCCTCGCCGGCCAAGATCCCCGCGCCGGCCAGCGCCGCGGCGAGGCCGAAAAGGACCCACAGCACGCCCCACGTGCCGGCCAGAATGCGGAGGTGATCCCAGTACGTCAACGGCTGCACGGCGCCACCACCGGTCGGCCCCACGCTCCAGCCACTCCGTTACGGGTGGGCTGGCCCGGCTCCCACTTCCACCTCAAACGTGACGGTGTGGCCGTCAGCGAAGTAAAGCGTTACGGGAAACCGTTCGCCCCAGGCCAGGCCCTGGGTGAGTTCGATGAGCATCACGTGGTACCCGCCCGGCGCGAAGTGCAGCGTCTCCCCGGAAGGCACGGTGATGGCGTCCACTTTGCGCATGCCCAGCATCGTCCCGGCGGGGGCGGCCGCTCCGTGATCCCCGTGATCGTGGGGCGCGCCGTGTTCATGGTCGTGCCCGTGCTCCTCGTGGGCCGCAGCGTCGGCGTCGATGACGTACGTCTCGTGAATCTCGGTGTACCGGGCCACGCCGGAGCTGGCCCCCACCAGGGTCACCGGTTCGCTCTCGCGGTTGGTCAGCGTGAAATAGACCGCCCCGTTGCCTTGCGCGATAGCCGGACGGGCCCAGGCGTCCACCACTTCCACCTGGAGCTCGTGAGCCCGTGCGGCCGGAGCGGCCCACCCCGCGGCGGCGAGAGCGAGCGCCGCCACCGCGGCAAGGATGCGCTGGGGCGCGCGCCGGATCGTGATTCTCTCCGCGGCTGCAGTGCGGCTCATGGCGCGATACCTCCTCAAATTAACGCTCATTGAATGAGTTGAAATGAAAGGAACCCTTCGCCCCCGGATCACGCTCGCTCGTTCAAGAGCGCGGTGAGATCCTCGACCACGGCGTCGGCGGGCATCCCGAGGAAGTGGACGAGCCGGACGTTCCCTTGCAGGTCCACCACGTACGTAAAGGCCGGGTGCGAGACGGCGTATCCCAGCGCCGACCCGGGCACTTCTTCTTTCCGCGGGACCACGTTGTACGCGTCCCAAACCGGCTTGAGCTCTTCCAGGGATCCCGTGAGCCCGATGAAATCCGGGTCAAACGCTTCGACGTACTGCGCCATCCGCTGGCGGCTGTCTCTTTCGGGATCGACCGAAACCATCACGAAGCGCACCCGCTGGGCCAAGTCGCCCATGAGCTGCTTCACCTGCTTGTGGTGAGCCAGCGTCGTCGGGCATACGTCGGGGCAGCTGGTGTAGCCGAAGAACAGCACGACGACGTTTCCTTTGGAGGTCTCGGCATGGAGGTCGAAGGGCCTTTCCCGGTGATCCAGCAGTTCGATCTGGGGCGCCCGGACCGCCGGATCGACCACTGCGCCGTGGAACGGCGCCGCGGTGAGGGTGACCACCTCCGGCTTGTCCGCGCGCAAAACGGGAAGCCACCGCACGGCCGCCAGCGCGGCGGCGACGGCCAACACGGCGGCGGCAAAGATCATCGTCTTTCGCGAGGCCAACTGGAATAACCTCCCCGGCTGTGCTGGGCACCACCCATTCGGGCTAAGGCCCGGATATACTGTACCACAATGTAGGGATCAAGAGAAGGGCGCCGAAGGAGAGCCGGGCGGGCTGCTGATTTCAAACGCCCGGACGGGGGAGAGTAGGGAAAGGCCCGGGCGAACCATGCGATCGAAACAAGGGAGGCGAACCAGGATGGACGTCAAGGTGTACACCACGGGAACGTGCCCGTACTGCGTGAGGGTAAAGGAGTTTCTCGCGGAAAGGAACGTCGCCTTTGAAGAGCGGCGGGTTGACGAAGACCCCGATGCCTATGCGGAGTTCCTCAAGCTTAAGCTGGGAAACAGCGTTCCGGTGACGCTCATCGACGGCGAGGCGGTGGTGGGCTTCGACCGGGCGCGGCTCGAACAGCTGATCGGCCGATAGGTGACATTCGTCCCTTCCAGCGGGTCACAAATTACTCTACCAGGTGATTCCTGCACCTGATACCCTCATGTCGGGAGATCGGCAGCCTACTCGATCGGCCTTCGATCGATTCGATGGGATCGACCCCGACAACGGACCGCTGGAGGGATCTGGATGGACGCGCGGTGGATCACCGTAGACGGCAACGAAGCCGCAGCACGCGTCGCCTACAAGCTGAACGACGTGATCGCCATCTACCCGATCACGCCCGCGTCGCCCATGGGAGAGTTCGCGGACGCTTGGGCGGCGGCGGGGAAGAAAAACCTCTTTGGCGAAGTGCCGCGCGTGGTGGAAATGCAGTCGGAGGCAGGCGCCGCCGGCGCCGTGCACGGAGCGCTGCAGGCCGGCGCGCTGACGACGACGTTCACCGCCAGCCAAGGGCTTCTGCTGATGATCCCCGACATGTACAAGATCGCCGGGGAGTTGACCAGCACGGTCTTTCACATCGCGGCCCGCTCCGTCGCGACGCACGCGCTCTCGATCTTCGGGGACCACAGCGACGCGATGGCCGCCCGCCAGACAGGCTGGGCCATGCTCTTCGCTTCCTCCGTGCAAGAGGCGCTGGACTTCTCGCTCATCGCCCAGGCGGCGACCTTGCGGGCCCGCGTGCCTTTTCTTCACATCTTTGACGGTTTCCGCACCTCTCACGAGGTGTCGAAGATCCTCGACGTCAGCGACGAAGACATCCGGGCGCTGGTCCCCGAGGAGCTCATCCGCCGGCACCGGCAGAGGGGGCTCACGCCGGAAAGGCCCGTCATCCGCGGGACGGCGCAAAACCCGGACGTCTTCTTCCAATCCAGAGAAGCGGCCAATCCCTACTACCTGGCCACCCCCGCCATCGTACAGCAGGTGATGGACCTCTTCGCGCAGCGGACCGGCCGCAGGTACGAGCTCTTCTCCTACGTGGGACACCCTGAAGCAGAGCGGGTGCTCGTCTTGATGGGCTCCGGCTGCGAGACGGCGGAGGAGGCGGTGCGCGCCCTGGTGGATCGCGGCGAGCGGGTGGGCGTGGTGAAAGTGCGGCTGTTCCGCCCGTTTTCGCTGGAGCACTTCGTGAAGGCGCTGCCGGCCACGGTGCGGCGCATCGCGGTCCTCGACCGGACCAAGGAGCCGGGGAGCGCCGGCGAGCCCCTGTATCAGGACGTGGTGACGGCCGTGGCCGAGGCGTTCGCCTCCGGCACGGCGCCGTTCAGTGAGTACCCGTTGATCATCGGCGGCCGGTACGGGCTGTCGTCGAAAGAGTTCACCCCGGGGATGGTCAAGGGGATCTTCGACCACCTGGCCCAGGAGCGGCCCAAGAACCACTTCACCGTGGGCATCGTCGACGACGTCACCCACACCAGCATCGACTGGGATCCCGATTTCCGCACCGAGCCCACCTCCGGCGTGAACGCGATCTTCTGGGGCCTGGGCTCGGACGGCACCGTCAGCGCCAACAAGAACACGATCAAGATCATCGGCGAGACCACCCCGTATTACGCGCAAGGGTACTTCGTCTACGACTCCCGCAAGGCCGGGACGGTCACCGTCTCGCACGTCCGCTTCGGCAAGGAGCGGATCCAAAGCGCGTACGAGGTGCAGCAAGCCGACTTCGTCGGAGTGCACCAGTGGGATTTCCTCTTCCGCTACGACGTGCTGGCCAAGGCGAAGGAGGGGGCGACCGTCCTCATCAACTGCCCCCATCCGCCCGAAGAGGCGTGGGACCGCTTCCCCGTCGAAGTGCAGGAGCAGGCCATCGCCAAGAACCTCAAGATCTACGTGATCGACGCTTACCGGGTCGCCTCCGACGCGGGGGTGGGCCACCGGATCAACACGGTGATGCAGACCTGCTTCTTTGCGCTGAGCGGCGTCTTGCCCCAGGACGAGGCCATCGAAAAGATCAAGGAGTTCGTGCGCAAGAGCTACGGCAAGAGAGGAGAGGCCGTCGTGCAGGCCAACTTCCGGGCGATTGACGAAGCCCTGCGCCACCTGCACGAAGTGCCCGTTCCCGGATCGGTGACGGCGACGGTCCGGAGAAAGAGCTGGGAGCTGCCGCAGGAGGCCCCCGAGTTCGTCCGCACGGTCACCGCCCGGATGCTGGCGCTGGAAGGCGACTCCTTGCCCGTCAGCGCCCTGCCGGCGGACGGCACGTTCCCCGTGGGCACCACCAAGTGGGAGAAGCGCAACATCGCGCAGGAAGTGCCAGTGTGGGACCCGGAGCTCTGCATCCAGTGCGGCAAGTGCGTCCTGGTCTGCCCCCACGCCGCCATCCGGGCCAACGTGTACGACGCTTCGTACCTGGAAGGGGCGCCCGAAGGGTTCAAGTCGGCGCCCGCCCGCTGGAAGGGCCTTCAGGAGATGCGGTACACGCTGCAGGTCGCAGTGGAGGACTGCACGGGCTGCTCGCTCTGCGTCGAGGCGTGCCCCGTAGAAAGGGACGGGGTCAAGCCGCTGGTGATGCAGCCGCAGGCGCCGCTGGTCGAGACCGAGCGGCGCAACTGGGAGTTTTTCCTGACCCTGCCCGAGGTGACGCGCAACGGGCACTATACCATGGACAACGTCAAGGACGTGCAGCTGCTCCCGCCGCTCTTCGAATTCTCCGGAGCGTGCGCCGGCTGCGGCGAGACGCCGTATCTGAAACTCCTCAGCCAGCTCTTCGGCGACCGGGCGCTGATCGCCAACGCGACCGGGTGCTCCAGCATCTACGGCGGGAACCTCCCCACCACCCCGTGGACGACCAACCGGGAGGGCCGGGGGCCGGCGTGGAGCAACTCGCTCTTTGAAGACAACGCCGAGTACGGACTCGGGATGCGCCTCGCCCTGGACAAGCGGGAAGAGCGAGCGAAGCGGCTCCTGGAGGAGCTGGCCGGCGCGGTGGGCGAGGAACTGGCCCGGGAAATCCTCGAGGCCGACCAGAGAGAGCCCGAGGCCATCGTCCGGCAGAGGGAGCGGGTGGCTCGGCTGAAGGAGGCGCTCGAGGAGATCATCCGGAGGGATCCGGACGGCGCGGAAGGCGCGAAAGCGCAGGCGCTGCTGGAGGTAGCCGACGACCTGGTGCGCCGCAGCGTGTGGATCGTGGGCGGCGACGGCTGGGCCTACGACATCGGTTACGGCGGCCTCGACCACGTCCTGGCCTCCGGCGCCGACGTCAACATCCTCGTGCTGGATACCGAGGTGTACTCCAACACGGGCGGGCAGGCCTCCAAGGCGACGCCCCGGGGCGCCATCGCCAAGTTCGCCGCCAAGGGGAAGGAGAAGGCCAAGAAGGACCTGGCGGCCATCGCCATGCAGTACGGCCACGTCTACGTGGCGACGGTGGCCATGGGCGCCAATGACCGGCAGACCATCCGGGCTTTCCTCGAGGCGGAGTCGTACGACGGCCCGTCGCTGATCATCGCCTACAGCCACTGCATCGCCCACGGCATCGAGATGCACATGGGCCTGGAGCAGCAACGGCTGGCGGTGGCCTCCGGCCACTGGCCGCTGCTCCGGTACGATCCCCGCAAGGAACAGCCGCTGCAGCTGGACAGCAAGGACCCCAGCGTGCCCATCGCGGAATACATGGCGCGGGAAGGCCGCTTCCGGGCGCTGAAAAGCGCTCACCCCGAAGCGTGGGAGCAGCTGCTCCAAGACGCGCAGCGCGACGTGGAGCAGCGCCTGGCAAAGTACAAGGCGCACCTGGGTTGAGAAGGAACGGGGCCGGTGGCGGGGAAATCCGCCACCGGCTTTCTCTTTGGCGCAAGCCGCGGGCGACGGGACGGGAGGGGATGGGCGCTCCCGGGTGTAACCTGGTAAGCGGGTGAGGCGATTGTACGCGCCGCTTTATCGAATCTTCGGAACTTTTCTCATCGTGGTGGGGATCTTTGCCGGCTCGACGGGCGCCTACGCGCTGCTGTTTCAAGCTCGCCCCAGCCGCTTCCTCGCGCTGATGGCGGTCGCCCTGGTCCTCTCGGTCAGCGGCTATTGGATCCGGACTCGCTCGGGCGACCTGGACGTGGTGGCGATCGCCCCCGATGCCATCGCCCTCCATTTTGAGCTGCCCAAAGCCTTGGGTCTCGGCGCCCACGCGCATCCGGTGGTGACGGCGCTGGCCGGCGCCGCCGCCGGGGCGGCGGTGGTGTTCGTCGTGGCGCTGGCCGGTTTCATCACCCGGGGCTCGCTGCTGCCGGCCATGGGCCTCTTCGCGGTCTACGGCGCCGTGCTGGGACTTGTAAAGCGGCGGACGCTCCAACGGGGAGGGCTGGTGAAGAGCCGCTCGGGGACGTACTACGCGACGTACCGCCGGTTGAGCCAGGCGGTGGTGCCCGTCATCGTCGTCGCTTGGCTGGTGGTCTCCGCCCCCGACGCCAATCCCGTCCCGCTGATGCTCATCGCCGGCTGCCTGCTCTTTTGGGTGGGGAAGGCCTTTCACAGCGTCTGGGACGCGACGCACACCGCCTTGCTCGCGCTCTACTACGGGGAGAACAGCCCGAGAACCGTCGAATGGGGCCTTTACGAGTGGCTTCGCCGTTCCCGCAGGGACCTTGAGCTGACGTCGGTCACCTACCATCCCGAGCGGGCGGAAGCCACGGTGGTGGGAAGGTTTCAGCGCCCGGACGAGCTGCAGCGGGACATGAGCCGCCTCGACTTCCTCAAGCGGGTCACGCTCATCGCCGACGAAGAGTACAGGGCGTCTTGACTCAAGGCCGGCTGTCCTCGTCCAGGTAGCCGCGGGCCGCGGCGTCCTCGATCAGCGCGCGCGCGAGGCGCCACAAGGCAGCGGAGCCCTTTGCGATCCCCTGGTTTCGCTCCAGCACCCGCTCCTTCGTGACGCCGTGCTTCTTCCACGTCGCTCCCCGGGTGCGGTGGTTGAGGAGGATCGGCTGCAGCCGGTCGAGCGCGGCGGCGAAGCGGGCCTCCGGCGTCTCGCAGGCTTCGAATTCCTCCCAGAGGGCCCGGTACTCTCCGGCCTGGTCGGGCGGGAGAAGGCCGAAAATGCGCTCGGCGGCCGCTCTTTCCCGTGCCAGCTTGGTCTCGTAGCCTGCGTCGTCGTAGGCGAAGGTGTCGCCCGCATCGATCTCGACCAGGTCGTGAACGAGGAGCATTTTGATCACCCGGAGCAGGTCCACGGGCTCGCCGGCGTACTCGCAGAGCACTGCGGCCATCAGCGCCAGGTGCCAGGAGTGCTCCGCGTCGTTTTCCCGCCGGGAGCCGTCGGCGATCAACGACTGCCGGAGGATCCTCTTTGCCTTGTCGATCTCGATGAGAAAGTCGATTTGCCGGGAAAGTCTCTGGCTCTCGTACATGAGGCCTTGATCGCCCGCCTTCTTCTCGGACGTGGGTGGGCACACCCTTGTTCTGGAGTATTATACAACAGCCGGCGAAGACCTGGGACAGCCCGGACCGGGCCGGAGCAGGTACCGGCCCGGCGGGTGCTGAAGATCACGCGGGGATCCGGGTCGACGCTGCACAGATCGGGAGGTCCAGGGTCGCGGTGACGCACGATCCAAGAGCGCAGGCAGGCATTGAGAAGATGGAGGGGAAGGTGCGGCCCCTGGCCGCGTGGATCCTTCTCGGCCTCCTGGGCGCGTCCTTGGCTCCGCCCGGGGCGGCGCTGGCCGCAGACGTCTGGATCGAGCTGTGGCTCCACGAGACGTCCCGGACGCTGGAAAGCGTCGCGGTGGGAGACGTGGACGGCGACGGCCGGCCCGAACTGGTGGCTCTGAACTCGCAAGGCGTGACCCTCTACGCTTTGGAGGAAGACGGTCCCCGTTTTCTGGCGGGGTTACCCCCTGTTCCCGAACAGCCGTCGGCGGTGGCCGTGCACCGCCGCAGCCAGGACCAGGAGGCTGCGGTGTGGGTGGGCACCCGGAGCCCCGGGATCACCTACGTCTTCCGCTTCGATGCCGCCACCCGGTCTCTCGAGCGGATCGAGCGCATCGCTTTCGCCTGGGGCGATATCCAGCGGCTGGTCCCGTTGGATTTCGACGGGGAAGGCGGGACCGATCTGGCCGTCCTTACCGCCCAGCGAGAGCTGGTCCTCTTCCGCTGGACGCCGGCGGGGTACGTGCGGCTCGACCTCGGGGGATTGGAGAAGGACGTCCGCCACGTCGAAGCCGCGGACCTCGACGGCGACGGGCGGGACGAACTGGTGGCGGCCAGGGGTGAGAACCACGTGGTCGTCCTCGAGTGGCAGCCCGCCGGGACCGGCTCGGAGGCGGACGGCGGCGGCCGGCTGGTGCGAGCCTGGGAGAACTACGTCTGGGGTGCGCACGTCGCGCTGATGGTGGACGCCTTCCGAGCAGGCGCGCCCGAGATCGTGGTCCCCTCGTCGCAAAGGGTGGCCCACCATTTCGCATACGTAGACGACGGCGGCCTGCGGGCGGTGGGTACGCCGGTGGAATGGCACTCCCTGGGCGGCCGGCTCATCGGAACCGGCGACTTTGACGGCGACGGCCGGGCGGAAGCGGCGGAAGTGACTCCCGCCGGCCTCGCCGCCTGGTCCATCGGCTCCCGGATCAGCCGCACCCTCGAGATCGAGCTCTCCCGGCCCGGCGTCTTCTTCGCCCATCCGGACCCCGGCAGCGGCCGCCTGATCGTCGCCGGCCCGTGGGGGTTCGCGCTCCTTGCGAGGCAGGAGGCGCACTACGTCCGCGTGATCCACCGGGGCGCGCCCGTCGCGCTGATCCAGCCGGCCCGGTTCATCGACGGGGTGCCGTACTTGAGCGCGGAGGACTGGGAAGCCCTGCTCGGCCTGCGCCTTCACTACCATGCCGCGTCCAACACCATCAGCGGCTTTCGGGGCTTTCACTTCCTCCTGGGCCGGCCGGGAGCGCAGGAATGGCTCTACGACGGCCGGACGGTGGTCGCGGAGAGCCGCCCCTTCGTCGAAGACGGCGTCCTCTACATCGGTGCCGACGTGGCCCGCATCGCCGGCGCCGACACCTTCTGGGAGCCCTTCTCCCGCACGTTGGTGGTGTATCCATGAGCCCTCTCCGCCGCGTCCACGTCCTGGTCGAGGGGCGCGTCCAGGGCGTGGGATTCCGGATGTTCACCCGGACGCTGGCTCGCCGCCTCGGCGTAGCAGGCTACGTGCGCAACCTGCCCGACGGCCGCGTCGAAGCGGTCGCGGAGGGAGAGCCCAAAGCCGTTGAGACCTTCCTCAAAGGGCTGAGAGCTGGTCCCCGGCGAGCGCGCGTCGACCGGCTGGACGTGCGCGACCAGCCGCCCACCAGCGAGTTCGCCTCGTTTGACATTCGCTATTGAACCGCAGACCCGGGCTTGACTTCTAAGCCGTGCGCCGGCCGCATATCGTTGTGACGCGTCGAGCCCACCGGCGAGGCTCGCTCACCCTGGGCCCGGAGGGATGGGGATGGTGCTCAAGAGCGGCCAAGGCGACGGCGCGGCGTCTTTTTCCGTGGGCGCCGTGGCCAAAGGGGTCCTGCTCAGCTTTGTCGCGACGCTGCTGGTCTCGGTCTTTCTCGGCATCGCTGTGTACCTTACCCGCTGGGAAGGGATCACTTCAGGCGCGCACTGGTTTGCCTACGCCAGCATCGGCCTGGGGGGAATGCTCGCGGCCCGGCACAGCCGCAAGCTGGGATGGCTTCACGGCGTGGCGGTGGGCGCCGCGTACTTCCTCGCCGCTTCCTTCCTTTTCCAGCCGGGATTTGAGTGGCACGCCTTGACGGCCGGCCCGTCCTTGGCCAAAGCGCTGGGCTGCCTGGTTTCCGGAGCCGCCGGCGGGATCCTGGGCGTCAACGTGTGACCGGTGACCGCCGGCGCCGGGCCTGCATACCGTAGCCAGTGAGCCGCTTGCGGCTGAACTTGCGGTCCCACGGGGACCGTCGGGGGGAGCGCCGTCTTTCGGCGACAAGGATGAGCGACTCACTGGACGTTCCGGGCGGCGCCGTCGCTGCCGCCATTGCCCGAGGAGATCTCTTGGCCCGGAGGGGCAAGTACCGCCGGGCGATCCAGATATGGCGCGATCTCCTGGACTCCGAGAGCGAGGAAGCGCTCCTCGCCGGCGAGCTGATCCGCAACAAGATCGCGACCACCTACTACCGGCTCAGCCTCCAGGCGCTCCGAGCGAAAGGGCGGACCAGCCGGAAAGCGCTGCTCCGCGCGGTGGAGCGGCTCCGGCAGGCCGTCAAGTATGAAGAGGCCCCCAACTACCTGGTCGAGCTCAGCCGCTGCTATCTCCGGCTCGGCGACTTGGAGCGGGCCGACCAAACTCTGGTCAGGACGCTGCAGGTCGCGCCGGCAGAAGAGACGGCTCTCTATTATGCAGCCGCAGTCAAACTGCGCCGGGGTGACGTCCAGGCGGCCCGGGAGCTGTGCGACCGGGCGCCAAAGACATCCGCCCACGGCGGCTGGTGGCGCCGGCTTCGCGCCCTGTGCTTCGGGGTTGCGGGCGAGATTCCCAAGGCCCTGGCCGAACTCGCGGCGCCGCCGCCGGGCGTCCCCGCCACCGTCTGGTGCGACGACGTCGTCGCGCTGCTCCGGGCGTCCTCGCCGTCGCCCGAGACGCTGGCGACCGTCGAAACGCTCCTGCCCGCCGTCGAGGAGAAGGCAGGAGAGAGGGAAGCGGGCGAGCTCTGGGCCCTCTGCGGCGACGCCTACGCTCGCATGGGGGAATACGAGAAGGCCGTCCGCTGCTGGGCCGAAGCGGCCACGTGCGGCGAAAATCCCAGGGGCCTGGCGAGCAAGGTAGCGATGACATGCGAGAGCCGGATCGTAGACTCCCTGCGCCAAGGGCGCCTCGACGACGCGGTCCGCTGGCATCGCCTGGGAAACGAGCTGGGCGCGGGTGACGCTGTGCGCCACCTCGAAGGGTTGATCGATTTCTACCTCGGCAAGGACGCCTGGGCCCGGGGCGACTACACGACCGCCGCCGAACGGTTTGGCGCGTCCCTGCGGTGGCGGGCCTCCGCCGACGTGGCCGTGCGCCTTGCCATCGTCTTCGAGGCGCTGGGCGACTGGCCCGGCGCCGCCGGCGCGTGGAAGAGCGTGTTCGACCTGGCGCCCTCCGGCGATCCCGGCCTCCTCCTCGAAGCCGCGCGCCGGGAGGGGCTGGCGCACGTCCGGGTGCGGGCCTTCGACAAAGCCGCCGCGGCGTTCGGCCGTTTCCTCGACATCGACGCCGACGACGAAATCTTCCTGTATTTGGGGTGCTGCCTGCTCCAGATGGGCCAGTGGCAGCCGGCCCTCGGCTTCTTTGAACGAGCCCTGGAGGAATGCGGCGAGCACCCGAAACTCCTGGTGGGCCTCGCCATCGCGGCGGAGCTTTCCGAAAAGAGCCTGGAGGAGCAGGAGCGGGCCTGGCGGCGGGCAGCGCACGGCAGCGACGAACCCTGGGTGTATCACGTGTGGCGGCAGCGCCTCCTCAAGCTGGCGCAAAAACACCTGGAGGAAGGCAATCTCAACCAGGCGCTGGAATGCTACGTCAGCCTTCTGGTGGAGGACCTCGACGACAGCGAAAGCTGGCTGTGGTGCGGCGCCATCCACCTGAAGCGGGGCCGCCTGCCCGCGGCGCGCAAGTGTTTCTCGGCCGCGCTCAACGCCGGCGGATCGGCCAGGGCCTGCCTGTTCGCCGGCAGCCGGCTGCTGGAGGCCGGCGAGGAGGAGGAGGCGTTCACCTTCTTTCGCGAGGCCGTACGGCTGGACACCACCGGCGCCGCCGATCTCGAAATCGCGGAGCGCTGCTGGGAGTGCGGCCGGCGGGAAGCGGCGGTGGAGTACCTGCGCCGGGCTTTGGAACGGCGGGGCAGCGGCGAGCTGCACCTGGCCCGCGCCGGCCAGCTCTCCGTGTGGCTGGGCGATCCTGAGTTGACTCGCTCCGTCATGATGGAGATCCTCAAGCTCTCCTCTGAGCCGACCTGGGCCCGGACGCTGCTGGCTGCACAGGAGATTGCGCTGCGGCGCTGGGCCGACGCCCGGGAAACCCTCCAGCAGGTGGAGCGAGCGGCCGCGGCGGCCAACGACATGGCGACGGCGGCCGACGCGGCGTACTTCCGGGAAGCCTTGGAGCGGGCGATGGCCTTCGGCCGGATCGACCGCGCGGAGTTCCACGAGCGAGAGATGTCGGTGGCCGCCCGTTGGGTCGAGCGGTACACGCCGGCAGGACGCGCCGCCGACCCGCAGGCGGAGCTCCTTTCCTGGATCCGGCGGCAGCTCTACATCGCCGGGGCCCTGGATCCCGCCGACCGGAAGCGGGTAGAGCAGGGGGAGCTGCCCTTGCCCGGGACCCAGATGCCGAAGCTTTTCGCCTTCGAGGAGCCCTTGCCGGTCTCGCGGCTCCTGGCCCATGAGCCCGCGTGGAGCTGAACCCCCCAAAAGGAAACGCAAAGCCCCTCGGTTCACCGAGGGGCTTTCTGTATTCGTTCCCACCGCGGCGTTCGGTCAGATCCACCCGCGGGCTGCCATCGCCTTGGCGATCCGGTCCAAGGAGACCATATAGGCCGCAAGGCGCATGTTCACCTGCTTCTCCCGGCTCATCTCGTAGGTCTTGCAGAAGGCCTCCACCATCATCCGCTCGAGGCGCTGGTTCACCTCTTCTTCGGTCCAGTAGAAATGCATCCGGTTCTGGACCCACTCGAAGTAGGAGACGGTGACGCCGCCGGCGTTGGCCAGGATGTCCGGGATCACGGTGACGCCCCGGCGGAACAGGATCTCGTCGGCCTCGGGCGTCGTGGGCCCGTTGGCCGCCTCGGCGACGATGCGCGCCTGAATCCGCTCGGCGTTGCCGGCGGTGATCACGTTCTCCAGCGCGGCCGGCACCAGGATATCGCACGGCATCTCCAAGAGCCCGTCGCCGTCCACGTCCGTGCCGCCGGCAAAGCCCTTGACGCTCCCCGTGGCGGCCTTGTGCTCGGCCAGGGCGTAAGGATCGAGGCCCGCCGGGTTGTACACGGCGCCCTGCGAGTCGCTCACGCCTACGATGGTCACGCCCAGCTCATTCAGGAGTCGCGCCGCGACGCTGCCGGCGTTGCCAAATCCCTGGATGATCGCCGTCGCCTGCGAAAGGTCGAGCCCCAGCTTGGCCGCGGCCTCTCGCACCGTAAAGACGCAGCCGCGCGCCGTCGCCTCGTTCCTTCCCAGCGACCCGCCGACCGCCAGCGGCTTGCCGGTGATGACGCCGGGCGAGCAGCAGCCCGCCAACTTGCTGTACTCGTCCATCATCCAGCCCATCACCTGGGCGTTGGTGTAGACGTCGGGGGCGGGGATGTCCCGGTCGGGCCCGATGGCGTCGACGATGGCCCGGATGTAGCCCCGGGAAAGCTGCTCCAGCTCCCGCTGGGAAAGCTTCTTGGGGTTGACGACGACGCCTCCCTTGCCGCCGCCGTAAGGTAGGCCCACCAGGTTGCACTTCATCGTCATCCACATGGAGAGGGCCTTCACCTCGTCCAGGGTGACGTTGGGGTGAAAGCGGATGCCGCCCTTGGTCGGCCCTGTCACGTCGGTGTGCTGCGCACGGTAGCCGATGAACGTCTTGACCTCTCCCGAATCCATTTTCACCGGGATCGAGACGACGTAGACGCGCGCCGGCTCCTTCAGGATCTCGTAGACACCGGACGGCAGGTTCAGCGCCTCGCACGCTGCGCGAAGCTGCTGCCGGGCGATGTCAAACGAGTTCTCGGTCACATGCTGTACCTTGAGTTCGGTAGCCACGGTGATCCTCCTTACCCGCACGCGCGTCCCAGGAAGACTGCCAAGGCCCCGTGAGCGGCTTCTGAGGCGCCCCGGCGCCTCACCCGTTTTCGGTGGACATTGAAGGCGTGGGCCGGGATTTGGCCCGGGCGGGAAGTCTTTCCGGTCGCTCGCGTGCTCGAGTGCAGCCGCGCGTCCTCCGGGACTCACCCCCGCGAATCCCGTGCGGCCGGTGTGACGTTTCTCTAATGTTATGCGGGGAAATTGCCGGATCCTCCGTCTAGATCGGGCTTTGCGAAGATATACCCGTATACGGGTATCCGCGTATGCGCGCACACGCGCATACGTGTATACAATTCCCCCACGAAACAGAATCGCCCGCACCACGTGTCGTGGAGCGGGCGAAAAGACTGGCAGGGGAGACAGGACTCGAACCCGCAACCCCCGGTTTTGGAGACCGGTGCTCTACCAATTGAGCTACTCCCCTGCGCGGCCGTTAGGCCTTAGAAACACCTACAGTATACCATCAGATAGGCAGGGCGGTCAAGGCAGGTCCTCGCCGTCGCCGGCAGGCTCCCGGCTTTCCCGGCGGTCGCGGAATTCCTGGAACCGCCGCAACAGGTCGGGGTGGGCCTCGAAAAACTCGACCATCTGCGTCAGGCGGTGCAACGTGCGGGAGCTCAGATGATGCTCGATCCCTTCGATATCATTTTGCACCGTGGCCTGGTCGTGCACCCCGAGGAGGTGCAAGAAGGCCTCCAGCGCCTTGTGACGGCGATGGATCGAGCGGCCGACGCGCTCGCCCTCCTCGGTGAGGGAGAGCCCTCGATAGCGCTGGTATTCGAGGAGGTTCTGCTCGTCCAGCTTCTGCACCATGCGCGTCACCGTCGACGGACGCACCTGGAGCGCCTCGGCGATGTCGCTCACGCGCGCATAGCCCTTCTCTTCGATCAGCGCGTAAATGCGCTCGAGGTAGTCCTCGGCGGTGGCGGTGGGCGTGCCGGAACTTCCTCGACGAGGCCGGCGCGTCTTGGAAGTTCGGCGAATTTCCTTCTTGTGGCTCATTGCCCCTCTATTGTAGCACATCTTCTTTCCGGAGCCCAACCCTCCGCCGGCGCAGGCGCTTCACCACGACGCCCTGGGAAGGGGAGAACAGCAGGGCGAGAGCAAAGAGAAGGCCTGCGGCAGCCGCCATCGCGCCGCTGATGGAGACGTCCAGCCAGGCGGCCATCCCGTATCCCAGCACCGCGCTGGCGGCGCCGCAAACCACGCTCAATCCCAGCATCCACCCGAGGCGGTGGGTGAGAAGGTACGCGGTGGCGCCCGGCGCAATGAGCATCGCGACCGCGAGGACTGCCCCTACGCTTTCAAAGGCGGCTACAGTGGTCAGGGAAACCAGGGCCATCAGCACGTAGTGGAAGAAGGCGACGGGGATCCCCAAAGCGGCCGCCATTTCCGGATCGAAAGAGCAGATCTTAAATTCCTTGTAGAAGAGACCGACGGCGGCAAGGTTGAGGAGGAACACCGCTCCCATGGTCCAAAGCGCTCGAGGGCCCAGCGAGATGCCGCCCACTTCGATGGTGTCCCACGGGACGTAAGCGATCTCCCCGTAAAGGACGTGCTCCAGATCGAGATGGACCCGGCCCGCGTACAGGGTGAGGAGCACGACGCCGAGAGCGAAAAAGGCGGTGAACGTGACGCCGACGGCCGCGTCCTCGGCGACCCCGCCGCGGCCCAGCGCCTGCACCATCACCGCCGTCAGCAAGCCGAAGACAGCCGCGCCAGCGAACATGGGCCCGATCCCCCGATCGCCCGTGATGAGAAAGGCGAGGACGACGCCGAGGAGCACCGAGTGGCTGATCGCGTCGCCCAGCAAGGCCATGCGCCGCAGGACCAGGAAGTTCCCGACAAAGCCGCACGCCCCGGCCACCACCGCGCCGGTGGCGACGATCGTCGCGCTGTAGCTGTCCATCTCAACGGGCACCTCCTTGGCCGCCGCGGGACCCCAGGTCCGGCCGGGCCGCCTTCCGCCGGAGCCTCCACCGGCGCCAGCCCCGGGCCAAGAGCCCTCGTTCCGGCGCGGCGACGAGCGAGACCAGGAACAGCGCGGTGGCCGCCAGCACGATAAGGGGGCCGGTCGGCAGGCGAGGGCCCACGGCGCTGGCCACGGTGCCGGCGGCGCCGGAGGCGGCCCCGAAAAGGCCGGACAGGACCAGCATCACGGGAAGCCGCCGGGTCCAGTACCGCGCCGCGACCGCCGGGGTGACCAAGAGGGCGGCCGTCAGCACCACGCCGGCAGCTTGCAGCCCGATGACCACCGCGAGGACGATCAGCGCCGTCAAGACGCCGTCGACGAAGCGCATGGGCAGCCCTAGTCCCGCGCCGAACGCGGGATCGAAGCAGAGAAGCTTGAGCTCCTTGTACAGGAGAGCGACGGCAGCCACCAGCACCGCGGAGACGACCGCGATGGTCACCACGTCCTGGCGCACCATGGCCGCCGACTGGCCAAAGAGGAACGAATCGAGCCCCGATTGGCCTGCGAATCCCCGGCGCTGGATCCACGTGAGCAGGACGACGCCGATCCCGAAGAACACCGAGAGCACCAGGCCGAGCGCCGTCTCTTCCTTCACCCGGGAGTGCCGGGTGATGAAGTCGACGCACCAGGTGCCAGCGATCCCCGACACCGCTGCTCCGGCCAGGAGGGGAAGGGGCTCCTTGGACCCCGTGAGGAGAAAGGCGGCGCCGACGCCGGGAAGGGCGGCGTGGGCCAGGACGTCCCCCATCAGGCTCCTCTTGCGGAGCAGGCAGAAGGCGCCGATCGCCCCGCTCGACGCGCCCAAGAGGAGCGAGCCGGCCAGCACCCAGCGGAAGTTGGGATCCAGCAGCAGGTTTCCCATGGAGCTTCACCTTTGCTTTGACGAGTTCAGGGCCGCGTCAGGCCGGCGACACGGTGTGGGCGGTGTGTGCCAGCACCGTCAAGCGGCCTCCGTACGTCTTCTGAAGGTTCTCCGGAGTGAAGACGTCTTTCGTCGGCCCGCACGCCACCAGCCGCATGTTGAGCAGGAGCACCCAGTCGAAGTACGCCGAGACCGTCTGGAGGTCGTGGTGGACCACCACCACCGTCTTGCCTTGATCTCGCAGCACCCCCAGGAGTTCCAGAATGGCGTGTTCGGTGGCCGCGTCCACCCCCGCCAGCGGTTCGTCCATGAAGTAGATGTCGGCATCCTGCGCCAGCGCCCGGGCGAGGAAGACCCGCTGCTGCTGCCCGCCGGAGAGCTGGCTGATCTGCCGGTGGGCGAAATCCGCCATGCCCACCCGCCGCAGGCACTCCCAGGCCATTTCCCGGTCGGCCTTTCCCGGGCGGCGGAACAGGCCCAGGTGCCCGTAGCGGCCCATCAGCACCACGTCGAAGACGCTGGTGGGAAAGTCCCAGTCGACGGATTCCCGCTGGGGCACGTAGCCTAGGCGCCGCCGCTGCGCATCGTACGGGCGGCCAAAGATCTTCACCCACCCGCTGGCAGGGGGGACCAGGCCGAGGATGGCCTTGAGCAGCGTCGACTTGCCGGCGCCGTTGGGCCCCACGAGCCCCACTAGCTTGCCGGCGGGAATCTGAAAATCGATGCCCCAGATCACCGGGCGCTTTTGGTAAGCCACCGAAAGGTCGTGCACTTCGACCGCCGGGACGCGGGCGGCCTGCGCGTCACCGGCCGCCTCCTGGCGGCGCAGCTCCGTCGTCTGCACCTGGTTCACCGTGAAGGGCGCCTCCTTCCAAATGGAGTGAGCCGGCGGGGCCGGCGAGGACAAAGCAGCCCGGTCCTCACTTGAGCGCCGCCACGATCGTGTCGATGTTGTAGCGCATCATTCCGGCATAGGTGCCCTCGGGTGTGCCCGGTTCGCCCAGGGCGTCGGAGAAGAGCTCGCCGCCGATGGCCACCGTGTGGCCCCGGCTGGCCGCTCCTTGGATGACGGCCTCCAGCGCCCGCCGCGGCACGCTGGACTCGACGAAGACGGCTCGAATCCGGCGCTCGATGAGAAAGGCCACGAGGTTCTGAATGTCCCGCAGGCCCACCTCAGTGTCGGTGCTGATCCCTTGCAAACCGACCACCTCGATCCCGTAGGCTCGCCCGAAGTAGCCGAAGGCGTCGTGAGCCGTGACCAGCACCCGGCTCTGGGCGGGGAGCTCCGCCACCTTGCGCCGGATGTACGCGTCCAGCTCGTCCAGCTCTGCCAGGTAAGCCTCGGCGTTGGCGCGGTAGACCGCTTCGCCTTCCGGATCCACCTGGATCAGGCCGTCCCGGATCCGCTCCACCGCCATTTTCCACAAGGCGACGTCGAACCATATGTGCGGGTCGTACTGGCCGGCGAAACCCTCCGGCTCCAGCAGGAGCGCCGCGGGAATGGACTCGCTCACCGCGACGGTGGGCTTCTGGCGGGCCATTCGCTCCAGGATCTCTTCCATCCGGCCTTCCAGGGAAAGCCCGTTGTAAAAGATGATGTCGGCGGAAGCCAGGCGCCGGACGTCGCCCTGAGACGCCCGGTAGAGGTGCGGGTCAACTCCGGGGCCCATCAAGCCCACCACGTCGACCCGGTCGCCGCCGACGGCCCGGACGGCGTCGGCGATCATGCCCGTGGTGGCCACGGCGTGCACCCGGGCCTCCGCCCGGTCCGAAAACGGAGAGAAAAGCGCTCCGGCCAAGAGAAGAACCAGCGCCGCCGCCACCGCCGTGACGCTTCGAGGTGAGAAGCCCGGTCTTCCGCAGGTCATTCGCTCACGCTCCTCCAGACATCCTTAGAGAATGAGAGAAGTTGCATACATGCAACTTTCGGGGTGTGCGAAAGCCCCAGCGATGCCGGCGACGCCCGGCACCGGCCTGAAGCGGCAAGAACCGCCGCTTCGCCGCGGGGGCCAGAGCGAAAGTTGCAGCGCTCTTACTTTTTTGCATCCCTACAACTTTGCTTGGAACTAGTATATGCCAGCGCGGGCCGCGCGTCAACCAAATGCCTGGCGGCATGTGCCGAAGCTGGCCTGCACACTGGGCCGGTGCTGTGCGGTCGTGAATCGCAATCGACCCGCGAGGAGGGGCGGCCCGAGCGCCGCAAGGGCGGCCGCGGCCGGCGGGAGCTCACGCGCGCCGGGCTTGCGCCTGGAATGAATTCCTGATAATGTTGATTTCCGGGAATAAGACAAGAGGAAGCGAGGGCCGGCTCTCGAAGATGGAAATGCAGGCGGAAGCGGCCGCCGGAGGCCCCGGCGGCCCGGACCTTAGGAGCGATCTACCGGTGGTCTCGTTCAACCAGGCATGCGAATACTTCATCGACTCGCTCACGGGCCGCTCGCAGCAGACCCGGGACGCGTACTACATGGACCTCTTGCAGTTCAAGCTGTATCTCGTCCGCTACCGCCGGCACTTGATCCGGCGCGGCGATCCCGAGCGGATCGAACGGCTCGAAGAGGAATTGGCCAAGGCCCGCGGCAAGCTGCTCGACACCCGGTACACGCAGCGCCGGCACCGCCTGGAGGTGCGCTCCCGGGCCATCCTGGACGAGTTCGACCTCGACCTGTCCCAGCTCACCAAGGAGGACATCGTCGGCTATTTCGGTTACCTGGAATCGGGAAAGTCGCTCTCCCGGGCGACGCTGCTGCGGCGCCTGGCGTCGCTGCGGCGGTTCATCGGTCTTCTGGTCAAGGAGAAGTACCCGGTTCCCGCCGAGGTCCTCGAGAAGCTGAACGATATGGACATCCGCCGCGAGCGGCGCCTGCCCATAGCCCTTGAACGGGAAGAAGCCCAGGATTTCCTGCGGGTGGTTTCCAAGGACCCGCGGGACTACGCCATCGTCCTGGTCATGCTCTACATGGGCCTGCGGATCTCCGAGGTGGTGCGGCTCAACGAGGACGACTTCGGCCCCGGCACCCAGGGCATCTCGTTCCAAGGAAAAGGCGGCAAGGAGCGCTACGTCCCCGTTCACCCGGTGGTCCTCGATGCCATCCTTAAATATAAGGAAGTGAGGCCGGACGCGGAAAGGGACGCCCTCGGCGTCCCCCTGTTCGTCAGCCGCCACCGCCGCCGCATCGACCCTTCCACCGTGCGGAAGTTGATCAAGCGCTACGCCAAAGAAGCCCTCGCCCTGGACAATCAGAAGCGCAAGAAACTCAGCCCGCACAAGCTGCGCCATACCTTTGCCACGCTGCTCCTGCAGGGCGACGTCGACATCCGCTACATCCAGGAGCTCTTGGGCCACGAGAACCTTTCCACCACGGAGATCTATACCACGGTCCGCAAAGCCGATCTCGAACGCGCCATCGACCGCCACCCGCTGGGCCTCGAACCCGCGGAGCAAGCGGCCGAAAGCCGCTCCCCGTCCCGCTAGCGGACGGGGATCAACAGGCGCTCTCCCGGTACCAGCCCAGCCCGCTGGTGAAGCCCGTTGACCGTCCGGATCCGGTCGACGGTCTCCCGGATGTCCCTCCCTTGCGGCCCGTGTTCCCTTGCCAGGCGCCACAGGGTGTCCCCGGGTTTCACCGTCACTTCCACGTAGCGGCCCTCATCTGCACCGCTGGCGAAAAGGCCCGCGATCTGCCCGTCCAGCACTGCTCCCAACCCGAGAACGATGATGCACGCGCCGAAGAGAACTCCCGCGAGCAGCGCCGCCCGCCTGGCTGCGCGCGGCGTGCGGCCCTGGTCCCGGCGTTCGCACGCCCGCCGGGCCTCCCGCCGGTACCCGGGCGAGCTGTCATCCGTAGCGCGAGACAGAGCGGTGATTCTCATGGTCCGGGCCTCCTTGCGAACACATGTTTGCCCACCGGCAGTTTTGATCCTATCACGAACATGTGTTCTTGTCAAGCCCCAACCGAACTCTTGCTCTCCGAACTCTTGTTTGAATCCTTCGAACGCATGTGCTATAATGGCGGGGAAAAGTGCGGAAAGGGGTGGGCGCATGGAGGACCTCACCGCTCGCCAGCGCGAGATCCTAAGCTACATCAAGCGGGAAGTGCTGACCCGGGGATACCCCCCGTCCGTGCGGGAGATCGGGAAGGCGGTGGGTCTGAGCTCGAGCTCCACCGTCCACGGCCACTTGGGCAAACTGGAGGAAAAGGGCTATATCCGGAGGGATCCCACGAAGCCCCGGGCCATCGAGCTGATCGACCGCGACATCGTGCGGAAAGAGATCATCAACGTGCCCATCGTCGGGAAGGTGACGGCGGGCGAGCCCATCCTCGCCGTCGAGAACATCGAGGATTTCTTCCCCATGCCCAAAGATTTCGCCAACTACGACGAGGAAGTGTTCATGCTGCGGGTGCGGGGCGACAGCATGATCGAAGCGGGGATCTTCGACGGGGACTTCGTGGTGGTGCGCCAGCAGTCTCACGCGGAAAACGGCGACATCGTCGTCGCGCTCATCGAGGACGAGGCGACGGTGAAGCGCTTCTATCGCGAGGCGGACCACATCCGGCTCCAACCGGAAAACCCGCGCCTTGAACCCATCCGGGCAAAAGACGTGCAGATCCTGGGCAAGGTGGTCGGGCTCTTCCGGAAAGTGCGGTGAGCGGAGAGCCCGCGGCGCGGCGTTCAGCGCATTAGGCCGAGCTCTCTCCGGGATGGAGCTTTCCGCCCCGGATCTGAGTGGAGACGGGCCGGTACGCCGTGTCCATCTCCAGTTCGAGATCGATCCGGTTGAAGCACTTCTTTCCTACAATCGTCTTGCGGACGTAAAACTCCGCCCCCTGGTCGTCGTAATTCCGCTGGATATCCGAGGATTTGCGGAGCCGCACCGAGATCACCTCGCGGCAGCGGTCGCACTCTACCGTCACCAAGAGCGCGTCGCCCACGTCGGCGATGCCCGGCACAATGCTTCCCCTTTGCCTCCCGGGCCGGCGGCCGAAGAGGCGCTCTATTAGCGTACGCCACATCAGGGTCCCACCTCTCCGCCCCACTTCGAGGACGGACGGTCCTCTCCCTTCCGCGGTGCCTCCTTTGAGACCCCTTCGCGCAGCGCCGCCGCCCGGCGTCCCCGGAAGGAGCGAGGAAAAGGCCGGCGGGGCGTCAGACGCCGGCCCCGACTGCCTGCGAGGACTCCCGCCGGAAGGGACGCTCTTCTCCGGAGGCCCTGCGGCGGCGCCGGCTGTTGCGCATCCGGGTCAGTTCCTTTTCGTCGACGCCCACGAGCCGGAAGAAGAGCTCGAACGCTTGGGCCGCACCGTCGACGGCCGGATCCTGCCCTTCGCGCAAGAGGGGCAGACCCGCGTAGGCCCTCGCGGCCTCTTCGTACGCGGCGTCCACCCCTCTTTCGCTGACGCTCTCGATCAGCACGGCGTATGTTTCACGCCGGGCCTCCGCCTGCCGCCTCCAGAACTCTGGCCGGGGCGTGTGCTCACTGGCCAGCAGATCCTGCTTGGCGAGGCGCCGGAACTTCTTCAGTGCCCGCAGCACGTCATCCTTGGGAACAGGGACCAACGCGGATTCCCCCTTTTGCGCGTGAACAGTCGATGGCACCAACCGGGGAACGTCACTACCGCTTGGTTCGCGCGGGTTGAAGTCTCGACGGGATTCTGGCTGTCCGGGAGGCCATCCCCCCTCGCCGGCGCCTCTCCGGGCGCCGTTCGAAACGATCGCGGTAGGAAGGCTCGTGGAGTGGTGTTAGTATACGCTCAGTTCAGGAAGGAATACGCTAACGCTGGCCGGTATCGTAAATCGTGAGCTGCATCTGGCCGTCTCGCTTGCTGATCCCGAAGCAGAGGCCGCGGTCCTTCAGCGTCTGGTTGAGGAAGGTAACCAGCTTGTGGACGTCGCCGTCGAGGCTGAACGTCTGCGCACCGATCACCTTGAGACCGGTCGCCTGTTGGGACATCTCTGATTCAACCCCTTCGATTTCCGCTCCCCTTTATCCTACCTCAACTTGCCACGGGGCGTGAAGATTTGCCAATCAGCTGCTCAAGGCCCGTCCACCCCGTGCCCGGGCGCATCCCGCCCCAGGGCCCGCCCGCGGCACTCGTCATCCGCCCAAAAAGCGGGAGACCTCCCGGATCAATTGGCCGCAGAGCAGGGCGCTGAATGCGATGAGGGCCGCCACGCCGACCCACCCGGCCGCTGCCGCCGCCCTCCGGGAGCCATCGTTCCCCTCCCCGCCGTTTGAGAGCCGGATCGCAGCCGCGAGCGCCAGCAGGGCCACCAACCCCAAAACCGCCGTCCAAGATCCCGCCCCGCCGGCCACGGCCATCCCTCCTGGAGCTTGAGTCCCGGCCGGCAGCGCGCGCCTGAACCGGCCGGAGGTGCTCCATCGTATTCCCGCCGGGAAGAGGGCGTGAGACGGACGGAAAAAGCGAACGCGGCCAGGGACCCCGGCCGCGCCTTCTTGAGCGCCTGCACCCGCCGGCGCAAGGGGAGGCGTCAAAACCGCGACTCGATCTTGTTCTTGATCCGGCACAGGGCGTTGTCGATGGACTTGGTGTGCGTCTGGAGGCGCTCAGCCATCTCCTTGTACGAAAGCCCGTTGATGTACAGGCGGAAGACCTTGTACTCGAATTCGCTCAGCACCTCTTTGATATGCTTCTGGGTGTTGTACAGCCTCTCCCTGTCGATGACCAGCGCCTCGGGGTCGTCCACCTTGTTGTTGCTCAGGACCTCCATCAGCGTCCGGTCGCCTTCCGCGTCGTAGATGGGCTTGTGGAGCGAGGTATACGAGTTCAACGGGATGTGCTTTTGCCGGGTGGTGCCCTTGATCGCGCTGATGATGTTCCGCGTGATGCAGAGTTTCGCGAACGACCAGAAAGACGAAGATCCAGGCGAGAAGTCGCGGATCGCCTTGTAGAGGCCGATCATGCCCTCCTGCAGCAGGTCGTCGTCCTCGGCGCCCTGCAGGAAGTAGGGGCGCGTCCAGATATAGACCAGCTTTTGGTATTTATACAATAGGTGGTTGACGGCGTCTTCGTCGCCGGCCTGGGCCAGGGCCACCACCTGCTCGTCCGTCATCTGGGAATAGTCGACTCGCCGCCGCTGCCCCTGCTCGCCGGCGGCCAGGACTCCACCGCTCATCCCTTCATCACTCCCATCCTTCACCGGCGGTACGGAAATCCTCCATTCGCCATTCGACCACTCGGAATACTTCCCTTTAATTTTCCCAGTTGATTCCCGCTTCCGCAAGGCCTCTCATGCGAGAGAAGAAAAAACCTGGACCCGCGCCCTCCAGTCGGATCCAGGTCTATAAGCCGATTACCCTCCCGAGCCGGGATGGTCCATGCCTCCCCAGTCAGGTCTCGGCGAACTGGCCAACCGGTTCGTGCCGGAACACGCCCCGCTTGACCTCGGTGGTGGTGGCGTTTTGCGCCTTGAAACTGCGGATCAGGAAGTTGCAGGCTTCCCACGGATCCACCGAGTCGCCGCACGTGAACACGTCGATGGCGGCGAACCCAATTTCAGGCCACGTGTGGATGGCGAGGTGCGATTCGGAAATGACCACGACGCCGCTGACGCCTTGCGGGCTGAACTGGTGGAAAGCCACCTCCCGCACCTCGGCGCCGGCCTCCAGCGCTGCCTGCACCATGATGCGCTCTACCTCGCGGCGGTCGTTGAGGAGACCGGGGTCACAACCAAACGCCTCGCACAGGATGTGGCGCCCAAGCGCACCGCTCACTCCAGCTCGCCTCCTTTCCCCGGGGAGTCAACCACCGTTCATTGTAACAGATCGACTTGGGTTGTCAAGGAAAAGCGGCGGCAAACCACGATGGACAAAGGGTTTTCCGCAACTTCTGCCCTCCGGGCGGAGCGCTTTTTCCAGAATTATCCCTCCGCCCGGTGGGCGGCCAGGACCCGCAGGATCCGAGGGAGCGCCAGCGATATCTGCACCCGGCTGATGCCTCCTTGGAGAAACGCCGCGAACGGCGGGCGGACCGGCCCGTCGGCGGTGAACTCGCTGGACGCGCCCTGGACGAACGTCCCCGCCGCCATCACCACCTGGTGCTCGTATCCGGGGAGCGGGCCAGGTTCGGGCCGGGCGTCGGAGTCCACCGGCGACGCAGCCTGCACCGAACGGCAAAAGGCCAGCAAGAGCTCGGGATCACCCAGCCGGACGGCCAGGACCGAGTCGCGGGGCGGTTCCACGTGGCGCGGCGTCACCTCGTAACCCAGCGCTTCCATGGTGTATGACGCCAGCAAGAGCCCGGCCAAAGCCTCGGCCACCAGGTGCGGCGCGAGAAAGAGTCCCTGCAGGACGGATCGGGCAGTGCCCAGGGTCGGCCCGACGTGGAGCCCCAGCCCCGGGGCGGTCACCCGCTCGGCGATCACTTCGATCAGCTCCCCGCGGCCGACGATGTACCCTCCCGCGGGCGCCAGCGTGCCGCCGGGGTTCTTGATGAGCGAACCCGCGGCCAGGTCCGCGCCCGCGGCGCACGGCTCGCGCTCTTCGACGAACTCGCCGTAGCAGTTGTCCACCATCACGATGGCCCCGGGCGCGTGCCGGTCCCGCCAGGCCGCCAGGGCCTCCACCGCTTCGGCGCCGAGCCCCGGCCGCCACATGTACCCTTTGGAACGCTGCAGGAACAAGATCCGGGTCTTCGGGGTGACCAGCCGCCCGATGGCGTCAAAGTCCAGCCGGCCGTCGGGCGTCAGAGGCGCCTCGGAATACGCGACGCCCTTGTTTCGCAGCGAGTGAGGCGACGGGCCGGTGATGGCGTGCCGCAGCGTATCGTAGGGGGGCCCGGAGACCATCAGCAGGTGGTCGCCGTCTCGCAGCAAGGCGTCGAGGCAGATCCAGAGCGCGTGCGTGCCCGAAGCGATCTGGGGCCGGACGATGGCCGCCTCGCCTTGGAAGACGGAGGCGTACACCGCTTCGGTGATCTCCCGTGCGGGATCGTCGTAACCGTATCCGGTTCCCGACTGGAGGTGAAAGCTCCGCACCCCGCATTGTTGAAAGGCCTCGATCACCCGGCGCTGGTTGGCCGTCTCGATCGCGTACAGCCTCTCCCATGCGGGCCGGAGCTTCTCCCATCCTTCTTTGATCAGCGCTTCGATGGCGTCGTCACGGGCCTGACGACGGTCCAATGCCTGCTGCACCCTGCCGTCTTCCCTTTCGCTGGTTTGTCTCCTCTCCATTGTGTCCGTTGGCAGGGCGCTTGTCCAGGTCTTCCCGGGCCAGGGGCCTCCCGGGCCCGCCGCGCCGGAGCCGGCGTCAGGCGGGAAGAAGCGCTGCCGAGCGCATCGCCTGGATCATGCTGCGGCAGGCTTCAAGGCCGGCCTCGAGGTTCTCCTGCCCGTGGAAGGTGTCGATGAGCGCGCTGCCCACGATCACCCCGTCGGCCAGCCGGCTCACCTCGGCCACGTGCTCGGGCTTGGAGATGCCAAACCCCACGGCCAGCGGCAGCTCCTTGCCGGCCGCCCGCACCTCCCGGCGAACCCGGCTCAAAAAGGCGTCCAGGGACGCCGAGAGCTGGCTTCTGGCCCCGGTGACGCCCGTCAGGGAGACGCAGTAGATGAACGCCGTGGACCGGGAGGCGATGAGGCGAATGCGCTCCGGCGTGCTGGTAGGAGCTACGAGGTAGATCACGTCGATCCCCGCTTCGGCCGCAGCGTCCTGCACGCCGCCGCCCTCCTCCGGCGGCAGGTCGGGGATGATCAGCCCGTCGACGCCCGCTGCAGCGGCGTCCTCCACGAACCGGCGCTCCCCGCGCCGGAAGACGCAGTTGTAGTAGACCAAGAGGGCCAAGGGGAGCGCGGGATAGCGGGCCCGGACCCGGCGGACGAGGCCGAAGATGCCGTCCACGGTGACGCCCGCGGCCAGCGCCCGCTGGCCCGCCGCCTGCACCGTGGGCCCGTCGGCCAGCGGGTCCGAGTAGGGCACGCCGAGCTCGATCATGTCGGCCCCCGCCTCTACGGCGGCGTCGATCAACCGCTCCGTCCATTCCAGGCTGGGATCGCCCGCCGTCATATACGGCATGAGCGCCGCCCGGCCTTCGCGGCGGCACCGTTCAAATCCTTGCGCAAACCGGTTCACCGCGCCCCACCTCCCAACTCCCCGAGGAGCTGTGCCACCTGCTGCACGTCCTTGTCGCCCCGGCCGGAGAGGTTGATGATCACGATGCCGCCCGGCCCGATCTCCTTGGCCACTTTCACGCCGTGGATCACCGCGTGGGCGCTTTCAAGAGCCGGGATGATCCCTTCCGTCTTGGTGAGGAGCAGGAAGCCCTCCAGCGCCTCCTGGTCGGTGACGGCCACGTACTCCGCCCGCCCCGAATCCTTGAGGTAGGCGTGTTCCGGTCCCACCCCGGGATAGTCGAGGCCGGCGGAGATGGAATGCGGCAGGACGATCTGCCCGTCGTCGTCCTGCAGGATGTAGCTGAGCGAGCCGTGCAGCACACCGGGCGTCCCCCGGGAAAGCGAGGCGGCGTGGCAGCGGTCCAGGCCTTCACCTGCCGCCTCGACGCCGATCAACCGGACACCGGGGTCCTCCAGGAACGGGTAAAAGATGCCCATGGCGTTGCTCCCCCCGCCGACGCAGGCGACCACGGCGTCGGGGAGCCGCCCCTCCTGCTCCAGAATCTGCGCCCGGGCCTCGCGGCCGATCACGGACTGGAAGTCCCGCACCATGGTGGGGTACGGGTGCATGCCCACCACGGAGCCGATGAGGTAGTACGTGGTCTCCACGTGGGTCACCCAGTCCCGTATGGCCTCGTTGGTGGCGTCCTTCAGCGTCCGGCTGCCCGACGCCACCGGCCGCACCTCGGCGCCCAAGAGCTTCATGCGGAAAACGTTGAGCGCCTGCCGGCGGATGTCCTCTTCCCCCATGTAGACGACGCATTCCAGCCCGTACTTGGCGCACACCGTGGCGGTGGCCACCCCGTGCTGCCCCGCCCCGGTCTCCGCGATGATGCGCTTCTTCCCCATCCGCCTTGCGAGGAGGATCTGCCCGATCGCGTTGTTGATCTTGTGCGCGCCGGTGTGGTTGAGGTCCTCCCTCTTAAGATAGACGACGGCGCCTCCGGCCATTTCGGTCAACCGATCCGCACGGTAGAGCGGCGTGGGCCGGCCGCTGTACGCTTGAAGCTCCCGCATAAACTCCTCTTGAAACCGCGGGTCCGCTTTCGCTTCCTCGTAGGCGGCCGTCAGCTCGTCGATCGCGGGGACGAGCACCTCAGGGACAAAGCGCCCCCCGTAGCGGCCGAAATAGCCGGGTTTCACGCTCACGCTCATGCCACCACGCGCCTCGCTTTCAAAATGAACTGCCGCAGCTTTTCCGGGTCTTTGATGCCCGGCTCCTTTTCGACGCCGCTGCTCACGTCCACCCCGTAGGGGCGGCACCGCGCGACGGCTTCCTCTACGTTCTCCGGGCGCAGCCCTCCTGCCAGGATCCACGGTTTGGGCAGGGGGCCCAGGGTCTCCTCTTCGCGGCAGAGAAGCGACCAGTCAAACGCATGCCCCGTTCCCCCCATCCGCCCTTCGACGTACGCATCAAACAAGAAGGCCGACGCCGCCGGGTAGGCCCGGCACTGGTCCAAGACTCCCGCGTCCCGCACCCGGAAGGCCTTGATCACCGGAACCCGCTGCGCCACGGCCTCGACGTAGTCCGGCGTCTCGCTCCCGTGCAGCTGCACCGCGCCCAGGCCCACCTCGGCCGCGACGGCCAGGACGTCGTCCAGCGGCGCATCGACGAAGACGCCGACGGGGGTGACGAAGGGCGGCAGCGCCCGCACGATGCGGCGCGCCGTGTCCACGTCGACCCGCCGGGGGCTTTCGCAGAAAATGAGCCCGATGGCATCCGCGCCGAAGGCCGCCGCCAGCCGGGCGTCGCGCGCGTTGGTGATGCCGCACACCTTGACCCGGGTGGCTGTCCCGGTCACGAGACCCGCTCCTTTCGCCCGGTGAGGGCGCGCAGTTTGGCCGCCACGTCCCGCTCTCGCGTCAGCGCCTCGCCGATCAGGGCGGCGTGAACGCCCAGGCTCTCGAGGTACTGGAGGTCTTGGGGAGTGGAGATGCCGCTCTCGCTCACGATGACGATCCCTGTGGGAATCCTGGCCGCCAGCCGCTCGGTTGTCTCCAGGCTGGTCTGGAAGGTGTTGAGATCCCGGTTGTTGATCCCTATGAGGGCCGCGCCGGCGTCGAGCGCCACTTCCAGCTCCTCCTCGGTATGCACCTCCACCAGGGCGTCAAGCCCCAGCTCTCCTGCCATCCGCAGGAGCGCCGCGAGCTCTTGCCTCTCGAGCGCGGCCACGATCAGGAGGATCCCGTCGGCGCCATGGACCTTGGCTTCCAGCACCTGGTACGGGTCGATGATGAACTCCTTGCGCAGGAGCGGCAGGGTGACGGACCGGCGAACCGCGTCCAAGTGGTCGAGGCTTCCCTGGAAAAAGCGCTGGTCCGTGAGGACGCTGATCGCCGCCGCGCCTTCGGCCTCGTAGATGCGGGCCAGCTCAACCGGGTCAAAGTCCTCGCGGATCACGCCCTTGGAAGGCGATGCCTTCTTGATCTCGGCGATGATGCGCACGCCGCCGCTCCCCGCCAGCGCGTCGGCAAAGCGCGGCCGCTCCGCAGGCTGCGCCGCGCGGGCCAGCGCCTCCTTTTCGAGGACCGCCGGCGGCACCCGCTCCTTGGCCCGGGCCACCTCTTCCCGCTTGTGACTCAAGATCCGTTCCAAGATGCTCATGCCGCTCGACTCCGGGTGAACTCGATCAACGCTTCAAGTTTCTCGTAGGCCCGGCCGCGGTCGATGGATTCCGCGGCCCGGGCCACGCCGTCCATAAGGTCCTTGGCCAGGCCGGCCACGAGCAGCGCCGCGGCCGCGTTCAGCAGCACCACGTCCCGCTGCGGGCCCTCCTTTCCTTTCAAGACGCTGCGGATGATCGCCGCGTTGTGCTGGGCGTCCCCGCCGGCGATGGTCTCCGCGGGCCAGGTCTTGAGCCCGGCGTCCTCCGGCCGGATGCGGAACGTGTGCACCTCGCCGTCCTTGAGGTGCGACACCTGCGTCTCGCCGCTGATGGAAATCTCGTCGAGGCGCGGCTGCCCGTGGACCACGTACGCCTCCCGGACGGAAAGCCGGCCCAGCACCCGGGCCAGCGGCTCGGTGAGCGCGGCGTCGTAGACGCCCACCACCTGGGCCTGAGCTGAGGCCGGGTTGGTGAGCGGCCCCAGGACGTTGAAGACCGAGCGGATGCCGATCTCCTTGCGGGGACCTACCGCATGGCGCATGCTGGAATGGAAGAGCGGCGCAAAGAGGAAGCCGATTCCCACCTGGTCGATGCACTCCCTCACCGCGTCGGGAGTGAGGTCGATGCGCACGCCCAACGCCTCCAGCACGTCGGCGCTGCCGCAGCGGCTCGAGACGGAACGGTTGCCGTGCTTGGCCACGGCGGCGCCCGCCGCCGCCGCGACGAAGGCCGCGGCCGTAGAGATGTTGAACGTGTTGGCGCCGTCCCCTCCCGTGCCGCACGTGTCCACCAGCGGCGTGCGGCGGGGGGTGATCTTGGCCGCCTTCTCCCGCATCACCCGGGCACAGCCCGCGATCTCGTCCACCGTCTCCCCCTTGATCCGCAGCGCGGTGATGAACGCGGCGATCTGGGCCGGCGTCGCCTCCCCCTCCATGATGGCCTCCATCGCGGCGGCCGCCTCATCCTCGGTGAGGTGTACCCCTTCTACGGCCTTGCGGATCGCTTCTTGAATCATCAACTTTCCCTCCTGCTTGCCGCCGGGGCCCGCCGCGGCTTTACGGCAGCGCCCGGCGCGTTCCGCCGGCGCGTCAGCGCGCCGCAGCTCGCTCTGCGAGGGCGATGGCCTTGAGCATCGCCCGGGCTTTGTTTAGCGTCTCTTCATACTCCCGGGCCGGGTCCGAGTCGGCGACGATCCCGGCCCCCGCCTGCACGTAGGCGGTCCCGTCTTTGACCACCGCGGTCCGGATGGCGATGCAAGAATCCATGTTCCCGGAAAACCCGAAATAGCCGATGGCCCCGGCGTACGGCCCCCGCCGGACCGGCTCCAGCTGGTCGATGATCTCCATCGCCCGCAGCCGGGGCGCTCCGGAGACCGTCCCCGCGGGGAAGGTGGCCCGCAGCAGGTCGAAGGGGTCCCGGTCCGGGGCCAGACGCCCCGAAATGCCGGAGACAATGTGCATCACGTGGGAGTACCGCTCTACCACCATCCGTTCGTCCACCTGGACGCTGCCGGGCTGGCAGACCCGCTCAAGATCGCTGCAGCCCAGGTCCACCAGCATCTCGTGCTCCGCGATCTCCTTGCGGTCTTGGAGGAGCTCCCGGGCCAGCGCCTCGTCCTCCTCGGACGTCCGCCCCCGGGGGCGAGTCCCCGCGATGGGCCGCAGGCGGGCCACCCCCTGCTCCGCTTGGACCATCACTTCGGGGCTGGAGCCCACCACCGCCAGGTCGGGAAACTCGAGGCAGAACATGTAAGGCGACGGGTTGACGGTCCTAAGGACGCGATAGATGTCGACGGGCGCTGCGGCGACCGGAACTTCGAAGCGCTGGGAAAGGACCACCTGAAGCACGTCTCCGGCCCGGATGAACTCCTTCGCGGCGCGCACGGCGTCTTCAAATTCGGGACGCTGGAAGTTGGAGCGGGCTTCCTCGGGCAGGCCGGCCTCCTTTCCGCTCCCGCCGTCTAGGACCAGCGCGGGCCGGGACGGCGCCGGCCCCTCGAGGCGGGCCAGCGTCTCCTCGATGCGCGCCAGCGCCTCGTCGTAGGCCCGGTCCGGATCCTTCCCCTCCGGCTGGGTGTTGACCACGATTTTGAGCGTCCTCTGAAGATGGTCGAAGATCAGCACGGTGTCGGTGAAGATGAAATAGGCGTCGGGAGCGCCGATGGGATCGGGCTTTGCGGCGGGAAGCCGTTCGAAGAAGCGGACCATGTCGTAGCCGAGGTAGCCGACAGCTCCGCCGTAAAAGCGAGGCAGGCCCGGCACGTCCGCGGGGCGGTATGCCTTGAAAAGCCGGCGCAGGGTCTCGAAGGGATCGCTGGCTTCCTCTTCGGAAAAGACGAAGCCCGTCTCGGACTCCCGGCCCGGACGCCCGACGGCGACGCGCGTCCCTTTGCTCCTAAAGATCAGCGAGGCGGTGTTCCCGACGAAGGAGTAGCGGCCGAGGCGCTCACCCCGTTCGACGCTCTCCAGGAGGAAACGGTACGGCGAAGGCCCCAGCTTCAACAGGGCAGAGACCGGTGTTTCCGTGTCGGCCACCAGTTCGGCGTAGACCGGGATCAGCGTGGCCCGGCGCGCGAGGCGGGCGTACTCTTCCCGGCTGGGAACCACAGCCGGGCAGGCGGGGGAAACGGCACTGACAGGCATCTCCATGGGCAGCTCCTTTCGCGGCCCATGCAGAGCGACGCTCCGACAAGAAAAGCCGGATTCTCGCAAGACCCACGAGAACCCGGCAGGCGCATCTCCGGCAGCGGCGATACCAGAAGCGGTGCGAAACGTCTCAGCTCTGCTCGGGCTCGTCTCAGACTCTGGCCGGCGGTCCACCCCGTGGCCCGCCTGGCCCTCAGCTCACTCCGGTGCGGCTCGCCGGACCGCACCTCTCGTTTTTCCAGTTTCGCTCATCATAACGCAACGCGCCGAATCCTGTCAAGAAAGAAAAGATCCGGCCCGCGCCCCGCTCCCGCCGTCACGGTTCGAGAGCGGGCTGCGGCTCCTCCGGGGGCTCCGCCCCTGCGGGCCCGCTGCCCGGCTCCTCTCCCGCCCCGCAGATGGCGCAGCGGCCCTCCTCCCAAGCACGGCGGCGCAGTTCCAGCGGGGCGAAGCGCAGCCCTTCCGCAAATCCTTCGTTCTTTCCCCGCCTCCGTCCCCAAGCGAAGCCGGCGAAGAATGCGAAGAAGGCCGCCGCCAGGGTCCAGGGGATTCCCGGCCAAAGCTCTCCGTTCAGCGCTCCCACCTCCCCGCCCGCCGGGCGGGCCAGACCAAAGCCCGCGCCGCCCAGAGGAGGAGCGGCACGGCGACGAAGACCACTGCCGTCGAGACCGGCCGCAAGAGGGCGGCCAGGAACAGCGTCAGGACGCCGAGGAGCTGGGTCTCCACGACGCCGAGCCGCCGCGCCAGGTTGGGGTTGCCGCTGGCGTGGTCGGGGGCCAAGTCCTCGAGGTCGTCCACCGCCTGCACGGCCACCATGACGCTGAGCCCCCAAAGCGCCCACGGCCACGGGAGGAAAAGCAGGCCGGCCACGAGCGCCGCCGCTGCCTCTTGGTAACCGTAGAGCCCCGAAGGGAGCTGCCGGTCGAAGTCGCCAGCCATGCCCGCCGCATAGGCGCCGAGAAAGAGCGCGCAAGACGCCCGGGCGTCGGCCAGCGCCGCCAGGGCGAACAGCAGCAGCGCGTAGGCCAGGGTCCCCTCCCCCAAGCGCACGGCCAGGCTGGGTTCGCCTTCGAAGACGTCGTAGCGCAAGTCGAGAAAGTCGTCCATCAGCTTGATCGCGCCGCCCACCAGCAGGATGGCCGCCGCTTCCCGGAGCAGGGACCAGGCATCCGCCGGATCATATCCAACGCCAAACAAACCGTTTCACCTCTTTAAACCCCTGGCTGTGAAGGGCGGAGACGGGGATCACGGCATGTCCGCTGAACTCCCGGCGAATCCGCTCAAGACCCTCCTGGGCGCCGGGAAGGTCCATCTTGTTGGCGAGGATCACGTAGCCGTCTCTTATCTGGGCGAACTGGGCCACCTGGTAATCCACGTCGCCCACCGCCCGCAGCACGCCGTGGGTTCCCGCGCGAGAGGCGTCCACCAGGTGCAGGATCAGGTGGGCGTCCCGCACCGCCGCCAGGCTTTGGGCCATGGCCTTGCGCACCTTGGCGTCGCCGTGGATCCCGTCCATCAGCCCGCTGGTGTCCACCAGCTCAAAACGCTTGACGCCCTTCCCCGCAGGCAGCTCCAGGCGGACGGACTGCAGGCAGCGGGTCTGGTGAGGCTCCTCGGAGGAAAGGACGCGCCGGGCCTCCTCCACGGTGTAGACGGCGGTGCGCCGGCCGCCGCCCGGCTCTTCAAACGTGAATTCCAGCTGCCGGACGCCCAGGTACGCGGCGAATTGGATCACGAAGAGGGTCTTGCCCACGTTGGCTTTGCCGATCACCACGCACCGCTTCAACGCGCGCCCGGCACCTCCTCGATGTCGGCTTCGGTAATCAAGACCAGGTCCTCCCGGGTGACGTGGGCGCGCCGCACCAAGCGGACCGCCTGGCGGCGGATGGCCCGCTCGATGATGTTCCGCACCATGCGGGCGTTGCCCAGGTTGGGGTCTTGCGCCCGTACCTTCTGCTCCAGGATGTCGCGGAGCCGCCGCCTGGCCCCGTCGGTGAGCCGGTACTCCCGGCGGCTGAGCATGAGGTCGGCGATGCGCAGGAGCTGGGACGTGGTGTAGTCGGGAAAATCGATGTGGATGGGAAAACGGGAGCGCAGCCCCGGGTTGGTCTGGAGAAAGAGCTCCATCTCCCGCCGGTAGCCGGCGAGGATCAGGACCAGCTGGTCCTTCTTGTCCTCCATCGCCTTGACCAGCGTGTCGATGGCCTCCTTGCCGAAGTCCTTCTCGCCTCCCCGGGCCAGGGAGTACGCCTCGTCGATGAAGAGGATCCCTCCCAGGGCCTGCCGGATTTGCTCCCGGGTCTTCTGCGCCGTGTGGCCGATGTACTCACCCACCAGGTCGGCGCGCTCGCACTCCACCAGGTGGCCCCGGGGCAGGACGCCCATGGCTTCGAACATTTTTCCGAAGATCCGGGCCACCGTGGTCTTCCCCGTTCCGGGGTTTCCCTTGAAGATCATGTGCAGCGCCAGAGGTTCGGTGGCGAGGCGAGCCTTGGAGCGGCGCTGCTGGATTTCGACGAACGCCTGCACCTCTCGTACCAGCTCTTTTACGGGCTCGAGGCCGATCAAGGCGTCGAGCTCCTCCATCGCTTGCCGCAGGCGGAGCTTCCTCGCCTCTTCCGCGTCGGCGGCCTCACGGGTCATCTCGCGTGCCGCCGGCCGCAGCCCGGCGGCACGGCGATCCCGGTCGAGGGTGCAGAAGTGTTCAAACGCTTCGGCCGGCGAGAGTTTCCCCTGTTCGAGCCAGTCCAGCACCTCGTCGGCCGTGCGCGGGGGACGGGCCGCTTCAGCCATGGGCGACGCACCTGCCTCGTGGAATGGTAGCGGGGAGAAGACGGAAAGCCCACGGGATCAAGGGTATATATACTCAAGGACGCGGGAGGAGTTGTTGAGCGGCGCCTGCGATGCGCTGCGGAAGGAAAGCTCGCGGCGGGCGGAGAGGGCGCCGGAGCGCCCGGCAAGCACGGGCTAGGGGCGGCAGCTCTTGCAGTAGCCGTAGAGCTCAAAGGCGTGGCTCACCACGACGAAATCCTCTTCGTGGCAGCGCTCGAGCTCTTCGAGATCCACGGGACAGACAGGCAGGCAGAAGGAGTCGCCGCAGGCAAGGCAGACCAAGTGGTGGTGGTGGGCGCCGTCCCGCAGGAGTTCAAAGCGGGCGCTCTCCCGGCTCTGGAGGTTGATCTGGCTCACGAGCCCCGCCTCGCGCAGCAGCTCCAGGTTCCGGTAGACGGTGTCGAGGCTCACGTGGGGGAAGGCCTGTCTCACCCGCTGGTGCACCTCGCGCGCGGTCAGCGGGGAGTCGCTCTCCCAAAGGATCTCCACGATGCACTCCCGCTGGGGCGTGCGCCGGTATCCCCGCTCCCGCAAGAGCTCAAGAACTCCCTGGACCGAGTCCACCCGGCTCACCTCCATCGCCGCTGCCCCATCCTCTCTGCTGTTTACGCGATTCCTCGCCGGAAGTTCCATTCTTTCCCGGCCTTTCCTCCTGCTGCCCCCGGATCTTGACGGAATCAGTAAATAGGTATATTCTTATTAGCGATTATACCTGAAAGTTTCCCGGGACACAAGGAGGTCGAAGGCATGGCGCGGCCTTGGGAGCGGCTGAGGCGCGGGCTCTTGCTGGTGGTGGTGCTCGCGTTTGCCTGCGGGGTGACACGCCCGGCGGCCGCCGCCGGCGAGCCGGTGGTGGTCGCTACCATCCATCCCTTGACGGCCATCGCCCGCGAGCTGGCCGGAAACTGGATCGACGGGCACACCCTCCTTCCTCCCGGTGCGAGCCCGCACACGTTCGAACCCCGGCCGGGGCAGATGAGGACCCTTGCGGGCGCCTCGCTCATCATCGCCGTCGGCCAGGGATTGGACGACTGGGCGCTCCAGCTGGCCCGCTCGGCGCAGCGCGCGGACGTCCTGCTGGTGGGCGATGAGGTTGCGGCAGCGGGACTGGGCATCGACTTCTCCGGAGACGAGGAACACCACCACGGCGAACCGGCCGAGGACCCGCACCGCCACGGCGGCGCCATCGATCCCCACGTGTGGCTCGATCCCGTCCTGGTGCGGGACGTGATCGCCCCGGCCATCGCCCGGCGGCTCGCGGCCGTCTTGCCCGGCCGCGAGGCGGAGATCGAGGCCAACCTGCGCGCCTTCCAGGAGGAGCTTTCCCGGCTGGACGCCGACATCGCGCGGCTGCTCTCCTTCCCCGGCTCGAAGGCGTTCATCAGCTACCACTCGGCCTGGCGCTACTTCGCCCGCCGCTACGGCTTGGAGGAAGTGGCGACGGTGGCCGGATTTCCCGGCCGCGAGCCCTCGGCCCGCTGGGTCGCGGACGTGGTGCGGACCGCGCGTGAGCACGGGGTGACCGTGATCTTTGCGGAGCCACAGCTGAGTCCCAAGGCGGCAGAGACCATCGCCCGCGAGATCGGCGGCCGGGTCCTCATGATGGACCCCATCGGCGGGCCCGGCCTGGCCGGCAGGGAGCGATACAGCGACCTCCTGCGCTACAACGCCGGGATGCTCGCGGATGCGCTGGCGGCCGCCCGTTAATTAAGGAGGGGTCCTGGATGGCGGACACCGTCGCCGTGCAGGCGAGAGACCTGTCCGTGTGGCTCGGCAGCCACAAAGTCCTGGAAGATCTCACGTTTGACATTGAGACCGGCTCATTCGTGGCCGTCATCGGTCCGAACGGGGCCGGCAAGACCACCCTGCTTCGCGCCCTCCTCGGGCTGGTGCGCACGTACGAGGGGAGCCTCCTGGTGTTCGGCGAGCCCCCCGCCCGCCTGGGGGACCGGCGGCACATGATCGGATACGTCCCCCAGCGCTCCGACTTCGACCGGCGCTTTCCCGCGCGCGTCCTGGACGTGGTGATGATGGGCCGGGTCGCCTGCAGGGGCCTGGGCCGGCGGCTGACCCGCGAGGACCGGGAGGCGGCGCTGCGGAGCCTGGAGCTGGTGGGCGCTCTGGACCTCCAAGACCGCCCCATCGGCGAGCTCAGCGGCGGGCAGCAGCAGCGGGTGTTCCTGGCGCGCGCGCTCTGCAGCCACACCCGGCTCCTGCTGCTGGACGAGCCCAACACCGGGCTCGACGTGGCATCCCAGAACCGCTTTTACGAGCTCCTGCACAATCTCCAGCACCAGCACGGGCTCACCATCGTGGTGGTCTCTCACGACATTGCGAAAGTGAGCCAGTTCGCCGACCGCATCCTGTGCATCAACAAGCGGCTCCACATCCACGCGGCGCCTGCCGACGTGGGCGAAACCTCCTTGCTGGAGCAGGTGTACGGGTGTGAAGTGGAGCAGTTCGCGCTGGCCCGCCAGCGTCCGGAGGGGTGAGCGATGCTGGAGATGCTGTCCTACGGATTCATGCAGCGGGCGCTGGTCGCCGCGGTGATCACCGGCGCCCTCTGCTCCGTCGTCGCCTTTTTCGTCGTCCTCAAGCGGCTCTCGTTCGTCGGGGTGGGCGTCTCCCACTCCGCCCTCGGCGGCGTCGCGCTGGGGGTGGTGACGGGGGTCGATCCTCTCATTACCGGCGGCCTCTTCGCCGCGCTGATCTCGTGGGCCATCGGGTGGGTGAGCCGCAAGGGGAACTTGAGCGAGGACACGGCCATCGGCACCTTCTTCTCCGCGTCCATGGCCCTGGGCGTGGTCCTCTTGGGCCTGGCCCGCACCTACACTGCGGACTTGATGAGCTTTTTGTTCGGCAACATCCTGGCCATCACCGAAGCGGACCTGATCAGCCTCGCAGCGGTGAGCGCGGCGGTCCTGCTCTTCATCGGTGTGTTTTTCAAGGAGCTGCTCACCATGAGCTTTGACGAGGAGCTGGCCCGGGCGGACGGGTTGCCGGTGGGGTTCCTCTACTTCGGCCTGCTCACGGCGATCGCCCTCACCGTCATCGTCACGGTCAAGGCGGTGGGGATCGTCCTGAGCTCGGCGCTCCTGGTCATTCCGGCGGCCATCGCCTTTGAACTGGTGAAGGATTACCGCAGGATGCTCGCGGTCAGCGTCGCGGCCGGCGTCACGGCCAGCGTCGCGGGCCTGGTGATCTCCTTTTACCTCGACGTGGCCTCAGGAGCCAGCATCGTGCTGGTCCTCGCCCTGCTCTTTTTCGCCGCCTACGCGCTCTCGCCGCGAAAGGCGTGGGTGGCCAAGGCGGCGGCGCGGTTCAAGGCCGCCCGCTGACCCCGCTCGCTCGTACGGAAACCTAACGCGCGGAGGCCGGGACAGCCCGGCCTCCGCAGCTTTTCGGCGGTCTTTCCCGCTGCGCCGTCTCAGCGCCAGCGGAGGCTCATGAGGCTTTCGAGATAGGCGTCGCGGAACAAGTGAAACTCCTCGACGGGCGCTTCGTACACCGCGATGTAGAAATCGTCGCCCACCAGGGTGACCAGGTTGAACAGCTGGACGAAGCGGCCTGTGGCACCGTCCTGAAACGAGGCTTCAATAAAGAGGGACGGACCTGCTTCGTGGGAGACCACACCGGCATTGAGGAGCCGGTACGGCGTCTCGGAGATGGCCTGGACGTACGCGTCCAGCCACGATCTGTAAATCGCCTCCAGCCCGGCATCCGGAGGCAGCTGGCGCCGGTAACCCGGGAGCTTGAGGAGCGCCACCCCGGCCAGGTACCGGCTGCCCTCTCCCTGGACCGGCTCCCGGCTGATCACCACTCTCGGCACGTCGCCCTCCTCCGCATACGGGTGCCAACCTGCCGGGGCCCGGAGGCTCCCGAGGAGGGTCGAATGCTCTTCCAGCGCGACGGGGGCCCCTTCGCCGTCTTTGAGGCGCACCGAGGAGAGGACGGGCTGGACCAGCACCTGGTAGCGGTCGGCCACCGCCGACTCGTACGTCAGCGCCACTTCGTAGAGGTATCGATCCGTCCGGGCCAACAGCGCGTGGCTGACGGTGGTATCCTGCCGGGTGCTCACCACCACGGCTTCGTAGCCGCTCACCCAGGTCTCGCCGCGCCCGATCACCTGAAGCTCGAGGCCCGAGCCCCGCAGGCGCTCCTCCAGCTGCTGCAGCATGGCGTCGGCGATGGCGTCCAGCGAGAGGCTCTGCAGCACGGGGTCGAGAGCATCGATCTTCACGTGGAGAGCCGCTTCCACGTCCAGGGCGTCCAGCGCCGCCACGTCGTTTGCCTCGACCGGTGACGGGGTCGCGAGGAGGATTCGCTCCGCGACCCAGGCGGTCTCCAGCCGGTGCCAGCCAGCCGGTAGGGCCACTTCCACTTGGGGATCGCGCCAGGTCTCAAGGCTCGGTGCTTGAGCCGCGGCGGGCGCCGCAACCAGCCAGGCGGCGATCCACGCCACCAGGACCCAGGCAGCGCTCGGTCTTCGAAACACAGCAGCGGAACGATCTCCATCTCGGCGGGAAAACAAAAGACGACCTCCTCGAAAAGACGGCACTCGATCGTCGCGGCGGACCGAGAACGCGCCGCCGCGCCCTGAAGAGTTCCATAGGCGCCGGCCATGCCCTGCCGCGCGCTTCCCGGTGGGCGCGGCCGGGCCCTACCTGACGGCGCGGGCCAGCTCCACCAAGCGGTCCAGCCCCCAGCCGCCGCTGACGTCGAAAAGCACCAAACGCCACGGGCCGTCCGTCCACTCAAGCCGCGCGAACTCCCCGGGGCGCTCCACCCCCAGGCCGACAGCGCCCTCCCCCAAGGCCGCGGCCACCACGCGGAGCGTCCCCCGGGCCCCGTGGGGCACCCGCAGGGTCCAGGGCTCCCGGGAATCCTCGCGCGTTCTCTGCGTCAAGAAGAGGTCGTCTCCAAACTGGGTGACGAAGGCGCCGTCCGGCCCCCGGCGCGTCTCGATGAAAAGGCCCGGAGGCAGCGCTTCCTCCGGCACTTCCTTGATCCCAAGGGCGCGGCGGGCCTCGGCGCTCACCACCTCCGTCGGCGGGAAAATCCCCAGCGACGAGCGTTTTTCGTACCCCGGGGCCAGGTCGATGACGGCCTCCACGCTGGCCGGCGCCTCGCCGCCCGGCGTCGCGGCTTGAGCGCCCCACAGCGCCCCGGCCAAGACCATCGCGAGCAGGCGCCCGACTCCCGCCCGGCGCACCGGTCCCACCTCCGCTTCCCGGCATCCTCCTTCATCGATATTCGGGCGTCGATCCGGGAATCTCCCGCCGTTTGCTGGTCGTGCGGCGACCTGATACAATGGACATTGACGGGCTTACATGAGACCACTGTGAAAAGCGGAAAAGAGGCGCGTGCGGAGTTGCCGTACTACCGGCGCAATCTCATCGTCCTTTGGATTACAACGTTTCTCGCGTCAGCCAGCTGGACGCAGGTCGTCCCGTTTCTTCCTCTCTACCTCCAAGAGCTCGGCGTCGCGGAGAATCTGGCCCAGTGGTCGGGCCTCGTGGTTTCCATGCAGTTTGCCGGGGGATTGGTCATGGCGCCCATCTGGGGCAAGATTGCCGACCAGCGGGGCCGCAAGCTCATGACCATCCGGGCCGGGCTGTGCCTCAGCGCCATCTACTTCCTCACGGGCCTTGCCACCGCGCCTTGGCACGTGGCGGTGCTGCGGTTCTTGAACGGCGCGCTGACGGGTTTCATCCCGAGCTCCATGTCCCTGGTGGCCACCAACACTCCCCAGCACTTGGCCGCCCGCTACGTAGCGCTGCTCCAGACGGCGTCGGCCGCCGGCAGCGTCGCCGGGCCGGTCATCGGCGGCGTGCTGGCCTCGCTGGCGGGCATCCGGGGAGCGCTGTTTCTCTCGGCCGCCAACGTCTTGCTCTCGGTGATCCTGGTCATCGTCTTGGTGGAAGAGCGCAACAAGGTCGCGCCCGAAAAGAAGTCCACGCTGCTGGAAGACTTCTCCACTGCGCTGCACAACCCCGCCCTGGTGCGGGTGATGGGCATCACCATCCTCGCGATGATCGGCACCGTCTCGATCCAACCCATCCTCACGGTGTACGTGGGCGAGCTGGCGGCTGATCCCTCCCGGGCCACGGCCATTGCCGGCGTCGTCTACGCCCTGCCGGGCATCGCCCTGGTGCTCACCGCCAACGCCTGGGTCCGCATCGGGCAGCGGCGGGGGTACGACGCGGCGGTCCTCTGGTCCCTCGCCGGCGGCGGCGCCCTCGGGGTCGCGCTGGGGCTGGTGCGCTCCCTGCCCCTCTTCGCCGTCCTCTTTTTCCTGCAGGGTGCCTGCCTGGCCGGGCTGCGGCCGGTGACCGGGGCCATCATCTCCGAACAGATCGATGAAGAATTCCGGGGGCGCGCCTTCGGCATGCAGCAGGCGGCCAACACCGTCGGCGGCCTCCTCGGCCCCGCCCTGGCCGGTTTCGTCAGCGCGCGGCTGGGCAACGCCGCGGCCTTCTGGGCCACCGGCCTGGTGCTCCTCGCCGGCGGCGCATACCTCCACATCCACGAGCGCAAGGTCTCCCTAGAGGAAAGGAGCATCAGCGCGTGAGCCCCAAAGCGCGTCATCCCCGGGAAGAGCTGAAGTCCATCATCGCCGGGGACAAGCCCCAGTACGTCAAGGAGCTCTTTGACACCATCGCCGAGGATTACGACCGGATGAACTGGATCATGACCGGAGGGCTGCTCGCCCTGTGGCACCGCGCGTTTTTACGGCAGACCCGCCTCGCCCCCGGGGAGACCGCGCTGGATGTCTGCTGCGGCACGGGCGACCTCACGTTT
>PKEX01000008.1 GCA_002919235.1 Clostridia bacterium | reverse complement strand
ATGGAAGAGGGCCTGCGCTTTGCCATCCGCGAGGGCGGCCGCACCGTGGGCGCCGGCGTCGTCACCAAGATCATCGAGTGAGCGCGGGCGGCCGGTAGACTGATGGGGACGCGATGAAGTAGGAGGTTGCTTCGCCGGGTTTCCGGAGAGGGCCGCGGCGCAAGGGGCGCCGTCCGGCCTCTCCGGAAACCGCGAGCGGAGGTCATTTCTACGGAGCATGTCCGGCAATCGGGCGAGGAGGAAAAGACAGTGGCCAGTGTGAGACAGAAGATCCGCATCCGTTTGAAGGCCTTCGATCACCAAATTCTCGACAGCTCGGCCGAGAGGATCGTCGAGACGGCCAGGCGGACCGGGGCGAGGGTGTCGGGGCCGGTGCCGCTCCCGACGGAACGAAACGTCTTTACGGTGCTGCGTTCGCCCCACGTGCACAAGGATTCGCGAGAGCAGTTTGAGATGCGGACGCACAAGCGTCTCATCGATATCCTGGAACCCACGCCCAAGACGGTGGACGCATTGATGCGGCTGGATCTTCCTGCGGGCGTGGACATCGAAATCAAGCTGTAGCACGGCTTGCGCGTGAAGGGATGATCGAAGGTGCCTAGAGGTTTGTTCGGTTGGAAGGTCGGCATGACCCAGATTTTTGACGACAGCGGCAACCTGGTGCCGGTGACCGTCGTGGAGGTGGGCCCTTGCCGCGTCGTGCAAAAGAAGACGGTGGAGACCGACGGCTATGAGGCGGTCCAGGTGGGCATCGGCCGCCAGAAGGAGAGCCGGGTAAACAAGCCCCTGAAGGGCCACTACGCGAAGGCCGGCGTCGAACCCCACCGCTACCTGCGGGAGATTCGCGTCGAGGATTCGGAAGTGATGAAGGCGCTTGAGGTGGGGCAGGAACTGCGGGCCGACCTCTTCCAACCCGGCGAATACGTGGACGTGACCGGCATCACCAAGGGAAAGGGCTTTGCCGGCGTCATCAAGCGTTGGAATTTCCGCCGTGGGCCGATGAGCCACGGTTCGATGTATCACCGGCGCGTGGGTTCGCTGGGCGCGACCGACCCGCAGAGGGTGTTCAAAGGGCGCAAGCTACCGGGGCGCATGGGCGGCGATCGCCGCACGGTGCAGGGCTTGAGGGTGGTCAAGGTCGACGCTGAACGGAACCTTCTTTTGATCCGTGGATCCGTCCCCGGGGCCAAGGGCTCGCTCCTCGAGATCCGCGAGACGGTGAAGAAGAAGGCCTGACGGGTCCAAGCGACGGGAGGAGGCAAGGTCGTGCCTAAAGTTGCCGTTTACAATATGAAAGGAGAACAGGTGGGCGATCTCGAGCTCTCCGAGACGGTCTTCGGCGCCCCGGTGAACGAGGGCCTGGTCCACCAGGCGGTGGTTCGCTACCTGGCCAACCAGCGCCAGGGAACCGCGTCCACCAAGACCCGGGGCGAGGTCTCCGGCGGCGGCAGGAAGCCCTGGAGGCAGAAGGGGACCGGCCGGGCCCGCCAGGGGAGCATCCGGGCGCCGCAGTGGGTGGGCGGCGGGACGGTATTCGGCCCGAAGCCCCGCGACTACCGGCAGGCGATGCCCAAGAAGGCCCGCCGGGCCGCGCTGCGCTCTGCGCTCAGCAGCAAGGTGGCCAGCGGCGAGCTGCTGGTCCTGGACGAGCTGACGTTTGAGGAGCCGAAGACCAAGAAGATGGTGGAGGTTCTCCAGAACCTCAAGGCGGCCGGAGCCAGCGCCCTGGTGGTCACGGGCGAGCTTGACCGGAACGTGATCCTTTCCGCCCGCAACATTCCGGGCGTCGGCACCACGCGGGCGGGCGATCTCAACGTCTACGACGTGGTGGCCCATGCCCGGCTGATTGCCACCAAAGACGCCATCGCCAAGATTGAGGAGGTGCTCGGCTGATGGATCCCCGGGACATCATCATCCGGCCGTGGGTGACGGAAGAGAGCACCAAACAGATGGAGCAGAACAAGTACACCTTCGAGGTGGCGCTCAAGGCGACGAAGACCGACATTAAGCGGGCGGTGGAGCAGATCTTCGGCGTGAAGGTGGTCAAGGTGAACACCTCCCGCGTCCCCGGCAAGGTGAAGCGGCTCGGACGCTTCGTGGGAAGGCGCCCCGAGCGGAAGAAGGCCGTGGTGCAGCTGGCCGAAGGCCACCGCATCGAGATCTTCGAGGGCTTGTAACCGGCGCGGGGCCGCGGGCCCCGGCAGGATCGCAAGGGAGTGTTGACTCATGGGGATCAAGAAGTACAAGCCGACGACTCCGGGCCGCCGGGGAATGACGGCGTACAGCTTTGAAGAGATCACCAAGACGGAGCCCGAGAAATCGCTGACGGTACCGCTCAAGAAGTCGGGCGGCCGCAACAACCTGGGCCGGGTGACCGCCCGTCACCGGGGAGGCGGCCACAAACGGCTTTACCGGCTGATCGACTTCAAGCGGGACAAGGACGGGGTCCCCGCCAAGGTGGCGGCCATTGAATACGATCCGAACCGCTCGGCCCGCATCGCCCTGCTCCACTACGCGGACGGGGAAAAGCGCTACATCCTGGCGCCGGTGGGACTCTCCGTGGGCGATCAGGTCATGTCGGGCGAGGACGCGGACATCCGGCCGGGGAACGCGCTGCCGCTCAAGAACATCCCGGTGGGCACGCTGGTCCACAACGTGGAGCTGAGGCCGGGCAAGGGCGGCCAGCTGGTGCGTTCGGCCGGGGCGGCGGCGCAGCTCATGGCGAAAGAAGGCAAGTATGCCACCCTGCGCCTGCCGTCGGGCGAGTTCCGCCTGGTGCACCTGGAGTGCCGGGCCACCGTGGGGCAAGTGGGCAACGTGGAACACGAGAACCTGGTGATCGGCAAGGCGGGGCGCAGCCGGCACTTGGGACGCAGGCCCCACACCCGGGGCGTGGTGATGAACCCGGTGGACCACCCGCACGGCGGCGGCGAGGGCCGTTCCCCCGTAGGTATGCCCAGCCCCAAGACGCCGTGGGGCAAGCCGACCCTGGGCTATCGCACCCGGAGGAAGAAGAAGTCTGACGCGCTGATCGTCCGCAGGCGCAAACCGTAGTGAGCTGGGTGAAGGAGTGAGAGCATGGGCCGTTCGACGAAAAAGGGCCCCTACGCCGATCCGAAGCTTTTGGAGAAAGTGCGGAAGATGAACGAGTCGGGAGAGAAGCGCGTCATCCGGACGTGGTCGCGGCGGTCGACGATCTTCCCCGAGATGGTGGGGCACACCATCGCGGTCCACGACGGGCGCAAGCACGTGCCGATCTACATCACCGAGGACATGGTCGGCCACAAGCTCGGGGAGTTTGCCCCCACCCGCACCTTCCGCGGGCATGCGGGCTCCGAGCGGTCGACGGGCGTGAGATAGGAGGATGGTTGCCGTGGAAGCGAGAGCCGTCGCACGGCACGTTCGCATATCGCCGCGCAAGGCGCGGCAAGTCGTCGATCTGATCCGGGGCAAGGACTTGCAAGAGGCGCTGGCCATTCTCGAGCTGACGCCCAAGGCGGCTTCGAAGATCGTCTCCAAGGTGGTCCGGTCGGCGGCGGCCAACGCGGAGAACAACCACGAGATGGATCCGGATTCGCTCTACGTCGCCAAAGCCTACGTCGACCAGGGGCCGGCGCTGAAGCGCATCCGGCCGCACTCCCGGGGCCGCGCGGGGCTGGTCATGAAGCGGACCAGCCATATCACCGTGGTCCTGGCGGAGCGGGAGAAGTAAGGCCGAAGGCTGTCGCAAGCTGCGAACGAAGGGGGATTCTCTTTGGGCCAAAAGGTGCACCCGGTCGGTCTGCGACTGGGAATCATCAAAGATTGGGACGGCCGGTGGTACGCCGGCCGGAAGGAGTACGCGGAGCTGCTTCACGAGGACCTGGAGATCCGGCGCCGGATCAAGGAGCGGTTTTACACCGCAGGCATCTCCAAGGTAGAGATCGAGCGGGCCGCCAACCGGGCCAAGGTGACCATCCACACCGCGCGGCCGGGCATGGTGATCGGCAAGGGCGGCGCCGAGGTCGACAGGCTTCGCAAGGAACTGGAGCGGCAGACCGGCAAGCAGCTGCAGATCAACATCGTCGAAGTGAAGCGGCCTGAGCTCGATGCCCAGCTGGTGGCGGAGAACATCGCCTTCCAGCTGGAGCGGCGGGTCTCGTTCCGCCGGGCGATGCGGCAGGCCCAGCAGCGGGCGATGCGGTTCGGCGCCAAGGGGATCAAGATTCGCATCGCCGGCCGGATCGCCGGCGCGGAAATCGCCCGGACGGAGTGGGCGGCGGAAGGTTCGATTCCCCTCCACACCCTGAGGGCCGACATCGATTACGGCTTTGCGGAGGCCAAGACGACGTACGGCCAGATCGGTGTGACGGTGTGGATCTACAAGGGCGAAGTGCTGCCGGAGAAGGGCAAGAGGCCCCAGCCGGAGGAGCAGCTGCAGCAGGAAGCGTAAGGGGGCGTTCTCCCGATGTTGATGCCGAAGAAGGTGAAGTACCGCAAGGTGCACCGGGGGCGCCGCAAGGGGAAGGCGTACCGGGGCAACACCGTGACGTTCGGTGATTTCGGGCTCCAGGCCACCGAGGCGGGGTGGATCACCAGCAAGCAGATCGAAGCGGCCCGAATCGCGATGACCCGGCACATCCGCCGCGGCGGCAAGGTGTGGATCAAGATCTTTCCCGACAAGCCCGTGACCAAGAAGCCGGCCGAGACCCGTATGGGCAAGGGCAAGGGCTCGCCCGAGTACTGGGTCGCCGTGGTCAAGCCCGGCCGGGTGATGTTTGAGATCGGCGGCGTGTCGGAAGAGCTCGCGAGGGAGGCCATGAGGCTGGCCTCGCACAAGCTGCCCGTTGGGACCAGGATCGTCGCGAGGGAAGAAGTCTCAGGTGGTGAGGGCTCGTGAAGGCGAAGGAGATCCGTGAGCTGACCGACGAGGAGCTCGGACGGAAGCTGGCTGACCTGAAAGAGGAGCTCTTCAACCTCAGATTCCAGGCGGCGACCGGCCAACTGGACAACCCGATGCGGATGAAGGCGGTCAAGAAGGACATCGCCCGGATTAAGACCATCATGCGCGAGCGGGAGCTTCAGCTCAAGCGGGCGTAAGGAGGTTCGGCTGTGGAAGGCAAGGAGCGCAGCAAGCGGAAGACCCGGGTCGGCGTCGTGGTCTCCGACAAGATGGACAAGACGTGCGTCGTCGCCGTCGAACGTCTCGTGAGGCATCCGCTCTACGGGCGGACCATCCGGCGGACGGTTCGCTTGAAGGCGCATGATGAGAACAACGAGTGCCGCGTGGGCGACCGCGTGCGGGTGATGGAGACCCGGCCGCTGTCCAGGGAGAAGCGCTGGCGGGTCGTGGAAATCCTGGAACGGGCTCGCTGACCTTTTGCCGTGAAGTAGGATCCTTTGCGAGGCGCGCGCAGCAAGGCGCGCGGCGGGAAGGAGGGCAGATGGGCGATGATCCAACAGGAGAGCATCCTGAACGTTGCCGATAACACCGGGGCGAAGCGCCTGTTGTGCATCCGGGTGCTGGGCGGCTCCAAGCGGCGCTACGCCCGGGTTGGTGATATTATCGTAGCTTCCGTGAAGGAGGCGACCCCCGGCGGGATCGTCAAGAAGGGCGACGTGGTCAAGGCGGTGGTGGTCCGGACCAAGCGTCCGGTGAAGCGCCCGGACGGCTCGTACATCCGCTTCGACGAGAACGCCGCGGTGATCATCAACGAGCAGAAGAACCCGAGGGGGACCCGCATCTTTGGACCTGTCGCCCGCGAGCTGCGGGAGAAGGATTTCATGCGGATTATTTCCCTGGCTCCTGAGGTGCTTTAGGTTTGGCGGAGCCGCTGGAGGCGTCGAAGATGCGAAACAAGCTGCATGTGAGAAAGGGTGACCTCGTCCACGTCCTGTCCGGGGAAGACGCCGGCAAGACCGGCAAAGTGCTGGAGGTCCTCCCCAAGAAGGGCCGGGTCGTGGTCGAGGGGGTCAACATTATCAAGAAGCACGCTCGGCCGACGCGCACCAATCCCTCGGGGGGCGTCATCGAGCAACCGGGACCGATCCACGTCTCCAACGTGATGCTGGTCTGCCCGAGCTGCAACACCCCGACGCGGATCGCGCGGCGCCGCGAGCCGGGCAAGCAAGTGAGCCGGGTGTGCAAGCGGTGCGGTAAGCCGGTGGATTGACGCTCGCGGCCAGCTTGGCGCGGCTCGAGTGAAGAGGAGTGGTTATAAGGATGTCTCGTCTCAAGGAGCGTTACCTTAACGAGGTCGTTCCCGAGCTGATCAAGCGCTTTGGCTACCGCAATCCGATGCAGGTGCCCAAGCTGGAGAAGATCGTGATCAACATGGGCGTGGGCGACGCGGCCCAGGATCCGAAGGCGCTGGACGTCGCGATGCAAAACCTCGCGATGATCACGGGGCAAAAGCCGGCCGTCACCCGGGCGAAGAAGTCCATCGCCAACTTCAAGCTGCGGGAAGGGATGCCCATCGGCTGCCGCGTCACGCTGCGGGGCCAGAGGATGTACGACTTTCTCGACAAGCTGATCAACGTGAGCCTGCCCCGGATCCGGGACTTTCGCGGGGTTTCGCCCAAGTCCTTCGACGGGCGGGGCAACTACAACCTGGGGATCCGGGAGCAGCTGATCTTCCCGGAAGTGGATTATGATTCCATCGACAAGATTCGCGGGATGGACATCGCCATCGTGACCACGGCGAAGACGGACGAGGAGGCGTACGAGCTGCTGGCACGCCTGGGCATGCCCTTCCGGGCGGCGTGAGACGGCAGCCGCAAGCCCAGCCCGCGGTCGGGTAGAGGAGTGATAGAGTGGCCAAGAAGTCGATGATCGCCAAGGCCAAGCGAGAGCCCAAGTTTAGCACGCGCCGCGTCAACCGGTGCCGCATCTGCGGCAGGCCCCGCGCGTACATGCGGCGGTTCCAGATGTGCCGTGTGTGCTTTAGGACGCTGGCCAGCCGCGGCCAGATCCCGGGCGTCACCAAGGCCAGCTGGTAATCGGACGAGAGGAAGGGGTTGTACTCATGAGCATGACGGACCCAATCGCCGATATGCTGACGCGGCTGCGCAACGCTTCAGCGGTCTATCACGAATCGGTGGACGTCCCGGCCTCGAAGCTCAAGACGGAAGTGGCCCGCATTCTCAAGGAAGAAGGGTTTATCCGGGATTACAAGATCATCGAGAGCAGGCCCCAGCCGACGTTGCGGATCTTCCTGAAGTACGCGCCGAACAAGCAGCGGGTGATCACGGGGATCCGGCGGATCAGCCGGCCGGGCCTGCGGGTGTACGCCGGCCGCGACGAGATCCCGCGCGTCCTGGGCGGGCTGGGCATCGCCGTGCTGTCGACGTCGAAAGGCGTGATGAGCGACAAGCAGGCGCGCAAGCTGGGCGTCGGCGGCGAAGTCATCTGCTACGTGTGGTAGCTTTGAGGCGGGTATTTCGGACGAGGAGGAGGTGCGCTTCGTGTCCCGGATCGGGAAGATGCCTGTGGCGATTCCACAAGGCGTAGAGGTGAGCATCGAGGGCAACACCGTCAGGGTCAAGGGGCCCAAGGGCGAGCTCGCCACGGAGATTCACGAAGCGATGAACGTCAGCGTCGAGGACGGCCACATCGTCGTCCGCCGTCCCAGCGACGAGAAGTTTCATAAATCCTTGCACGGCCTGACGCGCACCCTGATCGCCAACATGGTCGAGGGCGTGACCAAGGGCTACGAAAAGAACCTGGAGATCAAGGGCGTGGGGTACCGGGCGAGCAAGCAGGGGAACAAGCTGGTCCTCTCGGTGGGGTACTCCCATCCGGTGGAGGTGGAGGCTCCTGCGGGGATCGAGTTTGAGGTGCCCCAGCCGACCCGGATCACGGTGAGAGGGATCGACAAGCAGCTGGTCGGCGAGGTGGCCGCCAAGATCCGCGCCGTGCGCAAGCCCGAGCCCTACCTCGGCAAGGGCATCATGTACGAGGGTGAAAAGATCATCCGCAAGGCCGGCAAGGCGGGCAAGGTGTCCAAGTAAAGGGGTGAGCACGATGCCAAGGGTGGATCGCAAGGCAGCGCGGCGCAAACGCCACCTCAGAGTGCGAAAGAAGGTCTTCGGCACGCCGGAGCGGCCTAGGCTCAGCGTGTACCGCAGCTTGAAGCATATGTACGCACAGATCATCGACGACGTGCAGGGCCGGACCTTGGTCTCGGCCTCGACGCTCGACAAGGAGCTTCGCGGCAAGCTCACCTACACGGGGAACGTCGAAGCGGCGCGGGAGGTGGGCAGGCTCCTGGCCCGGCGGGCCAAGGAGGCCGGCATCCAGGCGGTGGTCTTTGACCGCGGCGGCAACCTCTACCACGGCCGCGTGGCGGCGTTGGCCGAGGGCGCACGCGAAGGCGGCCTCGACTTCTAGAAGGGAGTGGCACACGTTTCATGGCATTGACTCGCAAGCGAATCGATCCTGACTCCCTCGGCGAGCTGCAGGAGCGGGTCGTCGACATCAACCCCGTCTCCAAGACGGTGCAAGGCGGAAGGACGCGCTCCTTTACGGCGGTAGTGGTGGTAGGCGACGGCAACGGGCACGTCGGCGCCGGAAAGGGGAAGGCCAAAGAGGTGTCCGACGCCATCCGCAAGGGCATCGAGGACGCGAAGAAGAACCTGATCCACGTGCCCATGGTGGGGACCACCATCCCCCACGAGGTGAAGGCGCGCTTTTGCGGCTCGCAGGTGCTGCTGAAGCCGGCCAGCGAGGGTACGGGCGTCATCGCCGGCGGCGCGGTGCGCGCCGTGCTGGAGGCCGCGGGCATCCGGGACGTTCTCACCAAGGTCATCGGCTCCAGCAACCCCATCAACGTGGTGCGGGCGACCATCGAGGGGCTCAAGAACCTCAGGACCGTGGAGGAAGTCGCCCGCCTGCGGGGGAAGAAGCCTGAGGAGATCCTCGGCTAGGAGGCTTTTCGCGATGGGACAGATCAAGGTGACGTGGAAGCGGAGCGCCATCGGCTTCGCCAAGGACCAGAAGGAGACCCTGCGGGCGCTCGGCCTTCGGAGGCTGAATCAGACCGTGGTGAAGGAAGACAACCCGAGCATCCGGGGAATGCTCCGCAAGGTCGAGCACCTGGTGCACGTGGAAGAGGCGTAACCGCGAGTTTTTGTTTTGTTGGGGGTATCGAGGCGTCATGAGACTACACGAGCTAAAGCCGGCCCCGGGCAGCCGCAAGGCCCGCCGCCGGGTGGGGCGGGGAATCGGTTCGGGTTCGGGCAAGACGTCGGGCCGTGGCCAAAAGGGGCAGGGTGCCCGTTCGGGCGCCGGCAAGGGCCCGGCCTTCGAGGGCGGGCAGACGCCCATTCACATGCGTTTGCCCAAGAGGGGCTTCAACAACGCCGCGTTCGCCGCCGAGTACGCGGTGGTGAACGTGTCCCGCCTCAACCGGTTCGCCGCCGGCGAGGTGGTCACGCCGGAACGGCTGGTGGAGGCGGGCCTGGTGAAGTCGCTGCGCGACGGCGTCAAGATCCTCGGCGACGGCGACCTCGAAGTCGCGCTGACGGTCAGGGCGCACCGCTTTTCCAAGTCGGCCATCCAAAAGATCGAGGCCGCCGGTGGGAAGGCCGAGGTGATCTAGTTGCTGGACGCGCTCCGGAACGCATGGCGCATTGACGACCTCCGTCGCAAGCTGATCTACACGGCGGCGCTCCTCGCGGTCTTTCGCATCGGCTCCTTCGTTCCGGTCCCCGGCGTCGACGCGATCGGCTTGGCAGAGAGCCTGGACATCGGAGGCGGCAACATCTTCGGCTTCTTGAACCTGTTCACCGGCGGCGCCCTGGGCCGTTTCACCATCTTCGCCATGGGCGTCAACCCGTACATCACGTCCTCGATCATCCTCCAGCTCCTGACCATCGTCATCCCTCGCCTGGAGGAGCTGGCGAAAGAGGGGATCGAAGGGCGCAAGAAGATCCAGCAGTACACGCGGTACGGCACCGTGGTGCTGGGCCTCATCCAGGCGTACGGCATCACCGTCCTGGCCAAGAACAGCAACGTGGTGACCAACCCCACGTTCTTCTCGCTGCTGACCATCGTGGTCACCCTCACCGCGGGAACCATGTTCCTGATGTGGCTCGGCGAGAAGATCAGCGAGAACGGGATCGGCAACGGCATCTCCCTCATCATTTTCGCGGGGATCGTCGCCGAGTTCCCGGTGGGACTCATCCAGACGTTCCAGACGGTGGGCGAAGGCGGCGTCAGCGCCTTTAGCCTGATCGTCCTCGCGGTGCTGTTCGTCGCGATCGTCGCGGCCGTGGTGATGGTGCAGGAGGGGCAGCGGCGCATCCCGGTGCAGTACGCCAAGCGGGTGGTGGGCCGCAGGATGTACGGGGGCCAGGCCACGCACATCCCCTTGCGGGTGAACAACGCGGGCGTCATCCCCGTCATCTTCGCCTCGTCGGTGCTGACCTTCCCGCTCACCCTGGCGCAGTTCATCCCGGCCATCGCGCCGGCGGTGACCCGGTGGTTCGGCATCGGCAGCACCTTCTACGTGGTCTCCTACGCACTGCTGGTGATCTTCTTTACGTATTTTTATACCGCCGTGACGTTCAACCCGGTGGAAGTGGCCAACAACATGCGCAAGCACGGGGGCTTCGTCCCCGGCCTGCGGCCGGGCAGGCCCACGGCGGAGTATCTGGATCGCATCCTGACCCGGATCACCTTGGCAGGCGCGATCTTCCTCGCCTTCATCGCGGTCTTGCCGTACGTGATGTCGGCGATCACGCAGCTCCCTATGGCCTTCGTGTTCTTCGGCGGCACGAGCCTCTTGATCGTCGTCGGCGTCGCGCTGGATACGATGAAGCAGATCGAAGCGCACTTGCTGATGAGGCATTACGAGGGCTTCTTGAAGTAACAGGCGAGGGGGTGCTCGGCAGGTGCAGCTGGTCCTGATGGGATTGCCGGGCGCGGGCAAGGGCACGCAAGGGGAGCTTTTGTCCGAGCAGTTGGATGTGCCCCACATATCCACCGGCGCGATGTTCCGGGCGGCGATCCGCTCCGGCGGTCCTCTGGGAGCGAAGGCCAAGGAGTATATCGACCGGGGGGAGCTGGTTCCCGATGACATCTCGATCGAGATCGTCAAGGAGAGGCTGAGGCAGGACGACTGTGCGAGGGGGTTCATCCTCGACGGTTTCCCCCGGACGGTGCCGCAGGCCATCGCCCTGGACCGGGCCCTGCCGGAGCTGGGCAAGGCGCTGGACGCTGCCGTCAATATCGAGATCTCCGAGGAGGAGGCCGTCCGCCGCATCTCGGAGCGAGTGATCTGCTCCCAGTGCGGCGCCACGTACAACCGGGCACATCACCCGGAGCTGGACGGCCGGTGTGCGGAGTGCGGCGGGCCTTTGGTCCAGCGGCCCGACGACACGGTGGAGACGGCGCTGCACCGGCTGAAGGTGTTCATGGACCAGACGCACCCGGTGCTGACCTACTACGCCGAGCAGGGAATCCTGGTCTCGGTGGACGGAGAGCGGCCCATCGACCAGGTGTTTCAGGACATCGTGGCGCAGCTTGAAAAGATTAGAGAGGCGCAGCGTCGCGGTGAGGCAGCGCGATGATCATCCTCAAGTCTCCCGAGGAGATTGAGGCGATGCGGCGAGCCGGAAGGGTGGTCGCCCTGGCTCATCGCCGGATCGCGGAAGCGATCCGACCGGGAATCCGCACCAAGGACCTGGACGCACTGGCGCTGGAAGTCTTGAAGGCGGAGGGAGCCATCCCCTCGTTTAAAGGATATCAGGGCTATCCGGCGAATATATGCGTTTCGGTCAACGAGCAAGTGGTCCATGGGATTCCCGGGAATACGGTGCTCCGGGAAGGGGACATCGTCAGCGTCGATATCGGCGCCATCGTCGACGGCTTCCACGGTGACGCGGCCTGGACGTATCCCGTCGGCGAGGTGGACGAGGCGGCGCAGGCGCTCCTGCGCGCCGGCGAAGGGGCGCTGTACGCGGGGATTGAGAAGGCGCGACCGGGAAACCGCCTCTCCGATATCTCCCACGCGGTGCAAGTGTACGTCGAGTCGCGAGGCTTCTCCGTCGTGCGGGACTTCGTGGGACACGGGATCGGGCGCTCGATGCACGAGGCGCCCCAGGTGCCCAATTTCGGGCCGCCCAACCGGGGGCCGCGGCTCAAGCCGGGGATGACCCTGGCCATCGAGCCGATGGTGAACGCCGGCGGCTACGAGGTGGAGATCCTGAGCGACCGCTGGACCGTGGTGACGCGGGATCGCAGCCTCTCGGTCCACTTCGAGCACACGGTCGCGATCACGGAAGACGGTCCCGTGGTGCTGACGGCGCTTTAGGATGGGACGGGAGGTCGATGGCCACTTGGTCTCGGTGAAGCCCGGGCAGTGGGTGACGTCGTCGGCGGGAAGAGACATCGGCGCTCACTACCTGGTCCTTGACGTCGTCGAGGAACGTTTCGCCCTGGTCGCCGACGGGGTGAAGCGGACGGTGGCCAAGCCGAAAAAGAAGAATATCCGCCACTTGTGGGTTCACGACGAGATCCACACGGAGATTGCGGCCCGTCTGAGCAACGGCGCCAAGGTGACGGATGAGCAGATCCGAGCGGCGTTGACGGAACTCGTGGGAGAGAGAGAGGAGGTCGATGGACCCCATGGCCAAGCAGGACGTCATTGAGATGGAAGGGACGGTCATCGAGCCTCTGCCCAACGCGATGTTCCGGGTGGAGCTCGACAACGGCCACAAGGTGCTGGCGCATATCTCGGGCAAGATGCGGATGCACTTCATCAGGATCTTGCCCGGCGACAAGGTGACGGTGGAGCTGTCGCCGTACGATCTTAGCCGCGGGCGCATCACGTACCGCAAGAAATGAGCCGGAGAAGGCGCTTGGGGTGCGTTGAGCCGGGCGGCGTGAAGGGGAGTTGGATGCGGTGAAAGTGCGGCCTTCGGTGAAGCGCATTTGCGAGAAGTGCAAAGTGATTCGCCGCCATGGCAAAGTGATGGTTATCTGCGAGAATCCCCGGCACAAACAGGTTCAAGGGTAGTGCCGGAGAGATAGGAGGTGCAGGCTGTTGGCACGAATCGCCGGAGTCGATTTGCCCCGTGACAAGCGGGTTGAGGTGGCGCTGACGTACATTTACGGCATCGGCCGTTCGACGTCCAATAAGATCCTCGCGAAGACCCAGGTCAACCCGGACACCCGGGTGCGCGACCTCACGGAGGACGAGGTGAACCGCCTTCGCGAGGTGATTGAGCGCGAGTACGTGGTCGAGGGCGATCTGCGCCGCCAGGTGCAGATGAACATCAAGCGCCTCATGGACATCGGCTGCTACCGGGGGCTCAGGCACCGCCGGGGGCTTCCGGTGCGCGGGCAGCGGACGCGCACCAACGCCAGGACCCGCAAGGGCCCGCGCCGCACCATCGGCGTGAAGAAGCGCGCCCGCTGAGCCGGCGCCGCGCGGCGGCTGCCGGAAGGCGTGGACGGTGTAAAAGGGCACCGGTTCTGCAGATACTTGGTAAGGATGCCACTCGTGGGGTGGCTTTCCGCGATTTAGGGAGGTTGACAACTTGGCCAGGCCGAGAAAGGGCACACGGCTGCGCCGGCGGGAACGGAAGAACGTCCCGGTCGGGATCGCGCATATCCGTTCGACGTTTAACAACACCATCGTGACCATCACGGACAAGCAGGGCAACGTGCTGACGTGGGCTTCCGCCGGAAGCCAGGGCTTTAAGGGATCGCGCAAAGGGACGCCCTTTGCGGCGAGCATGGCGGCGGAGGCGGCGGCAAGGGCCGCCATGGAGCATGGGGTCCGGGAGATCGAGGTCTACGTGAAGGGGCCCGGGTCGGGCCGGGAGGCGGCTATCCGTTCGCTCCAGGCTGCCGGTCTCGAAGTGAACTTGATCAAAGACGTCACCCCGATTCCTCACAACGGTTGCCGCCCGCCCAAGCGGCGGCGGGTCTGAGCGGAGCCGGCGGAGGTGGAAGACTGAGCGATGGCAAGGTATACTGGACCCGTTTGCCGGCTGTGCCGGCGTGAGGGAGAAAAGCTCTTTTTGAAGGGTGAAAAGTGCTATACTGAGAAGTGCCCCGTGGACCGCCGCCCGTATCCGCCGGGCCAGCACGGCCAGGGACGGCGCCCGCGTTTGACTGAATACGGCATCCACCTGCGTGAGAAGCAGAAGCTGCGCAGGATCTACGGGGTGCTGGAGCGCCAGTTTCGGCGTTATTACCAGGAGGCGTCCCGCCGCAAGGGCGTGACGGGCGAAACCCTCCTGCAGCTCTTGGAGTGCCGGCTGGACAACGTGGTCTACCGGCTGGGCTTCGCGCCTTCGCGCGCTGCGGCCCGGCAGCTGGTGATGCACGGTCACTTCACGGTGAACGGGAAGAAGATGGATATCCCGTCGGCGCGGGTGAAGGTGGGCGACGTCATCGCCGTCCGGGAGCGCAGCCGGAACATCGCGATGATCAAGGAGAGCGTCCAGGCGGCTCAGAGCCGGGGCGTGCCGGATTGGCTAGAGCTGGATGCGGACGGCCTGAAAGGGACCGTGAAGAGCCTGCCCACGCGCGAGCAGATCGACGTGCGCGTGCAGGAGCACCTCATCGTCGAGCACTACTCCCGGTAGTCCATGACGTGAGCGAGACGGGCGCGCGGGATGATGCGGGCCGGGCGTTCGCCGTCTCCTACTCGTCACGACAAGGAGGGTTTCGGGACTATGATCGAAATTCAGAAGCCCAAGATCGAGACGGAAGAGATGACCGAGACCTACGGGAGGTTTGTCGTCGAACCGCTCGAGCGCGGGTATGGGATCACGCTCGGCAACTCTCTCAGGCGCATCCTGCTCTCGTCCCTTCCGGGGGCGGCGGTGACCTCGGTCCGCATCGACGGCGTGCTGCACGAGTTTTCCACGATTAAGGGCGTGGTGGAGGACACCACCGAGATCATCCTCAACCTGAAGGAGCTCCTGGTCAAGCTCCACCAGGACGAGCCCGCCACCATCCGCCTTGTGGCCGAGGGCGAGGGCGAGGTGACCGCGGGCGACTTCGAGACGCCGAGCACCGTCGAGATCCTCAACCCGGACCTCCACATCGCGACGCTGGCGAAGGACGGACGGCTCGAGATGGAGGTGACCGTGGCGAAGGGGCGGGGGTACGTCTCCGCGGACCGCAACAAGAAGCCGGACCAGCCCATCGGCGTCATCGCGGTGGACTCGATCTTTACGCCGGTGCGCCGGGTGAACTTCAAGGTGGAAGACACCCGGGTCGGGCAGCAGACCGACTTTGACCGGCTGATCCTCGAGGTGTGGACGGACGGCAGCATCGCTCCCAACGAGGCGGTGAGCCTTTCGGCCAAGATCCTCACGGAGCATTTGCGGATCTTCGTGGGCCTCGGCGAGAACACCGAGGGCGTCGAGATCATGGTCGAAAAGGAAGACGAGGAGCGCAACCGCCTCCTGGAGATGACCATCGAAGAGCTGGATCTTTCGGTCCGCTCGTACAACTGCTTGAAGCGGGCGGGGATCAACACCGTGGAGGAGCTCGTCCGCAGGACCGAAGAGGACATGATGAAGGTAAGGAACCTGGGGAAGAAGTCGCTCCAGGAAGTCAAGGAAAAGCTGGCAGCGCTCAACCTGAGCCTGCGCTCGTCGGACGACTGAAGGGTCGTGCCGGTATGATTTTCAGAAGAAGGAGGTCGTCGCCATGGCCTTGCAAAAGCTCGGACGCACCCAGGGGCACCGCAAGGCGGTGCTGCGCGGGCTTGTGGCATCCGTCGTGCTCCATGGGAGGATCCAGACGACCGAAGGGAAGGCTAGGGCGGCCAAGCCGCTGGTGGACAAGATGATCACCCTGGGCAAGCGGGGCGATCTGCACGCAAGGCGGCAAGCGGCGGCGTTTCTCAACAACCCTGAAGCGGTTCGCAAGCTGTTTGACGAGGTGGCGCCCCGCTACCGGGATCGCAGCGGCGGATACACCCGGCTGCTCAAGCTCGGACCGCGCCGGGGAGACGCCGCGCCCATGTCCATCTTGGAGCTGGTCTGACCGCCGGGCGCGGGGCGTTTTGCCGGGCGTGATCGCACAGGGGAAGGCAGGGCGGCGGAGCTTCCGCCGCTTTTGTCGTGCGTGCCGCCGGCGCGGCCCTGTGCGGCGGGGGGCTTCCGGGACGGGGTGAGGACGGCACGGTGCGGAACCTGAAGCTGACGGTGGCGTACGACGGCACCCACTACCACGGTTTTCAGGACCAGGGCCTCAGTGACCGCCCCACCATCCAAAGGGAGCTGGAGCGGGCGTGGGAACGCCTGGTGGGCGAGCGCGTGAAGGTGATCGGCGCCGGCCGGACCGATGCCGGGGTGCATGCGGAAGGACAGGTGGTCAACTTCAGGACCGCCTCGGACGCCATCCCGGCGGAGCGAGTCCCCTACGCGATGAACGGCGTGCTGCCGCCGGACATCCGGGTAGTAGGGGCGGTCGAGGTGCCGCTGGAGTTTCACGCCCGTTACTGGGCGGTGGCGAAGCAGTACGTCTACCGCATCGACAACCGCCCGTTTCCCTCGCCCCTGCTGCGGCACTACACCCACTTCGTCTCCCGCCCTTTGGACGTCGAGGCGATGGACCGGGCCGCCCAGTACCTGGTAGGGCGCCACGACTTCAAGGCCTTTGCCGGCTCCGGCCACGCCGGGCGCAGCACGGTGCGGACGGTGACCCGCTGCGACGTCACGGCCCGGGACGGCCTGGTGGCCATCACCTTGGAGGCCGACGGCTTTCTCTTTCACATGGTGCGAATCATCGCCGGGACTCTGGTAGAGGTGGGCAAGGGCAAGCGGGATCCCGAGTGGGTGCGGGAGGTGCTGGCTTCCAAAGACCGCCGGATGGCAGGGCCCACGCTTCCCGGCAAAGGGCTGACGCTCATGTGGGTGGCTTACCCGCCGGGGACGCCGGGGGAGAGACAGGGTCTTCGCCTTGACACTTAGATTCGCCGTATATTAGAATGGAACGCGGACTATGCCTAGGGTCATGGCTGCCGCTTTCCCTTCGATCCCCCGTGACGTCGAACGGGATCTGGCAGACGCAAGCTGAGGGGGAAGACGCGTTGCAACGGACATACATGGCAAAGGAGCAGGACGTCGACAAGAAGTGGTACATCGTCGACGCCCGGGGAAAGACGCTCGGGCGCCTGGCAAGCCAGGTGGCCGCGATCTTGCGGGGCAAGCACAAGCCTACCTACACGCCCCACATTGACAGCGGGGACTACGTGATCGTCGTCAACGCCAGCCAGGTCCGCCTCTCCGGGAAAAAGCGCGAGCAGAAGATCTATTACCGGCACTCGCGGTATCCCGGCGGCTTGAAGATGCGCACGGCGGCCCAGATGCTCGAGACCCAGCCCGAACGCATGGTGGAGCTGGCCGTCTGGGGAATGCTCCCCCATAACCGGCTGGGCCGGAGGCAGTTCCGCAAGCTCAAGGTGTACGCTGGACCCGATCATCCCCATGAGGCGCAAAAGCCTGAGCCCGTCGCTGTCGAGGGCTAGTTAGGAAAGGAGGCTTGTGATGGCCATCGCTACGGAGCAGCTTTACGGCACCGGCCGGCGCAAGACGGCAGTGGCCCGGGTCCGCCTGGTTCCTGGAAACGGTCGGATCATCATCAACGGCAAGACGCTGGAGGAGTATTTCAACCGGCCGATCCTGGAGCATATGGTCCGCGCTCCCCTGGCGACGGTGAAGGTGGAGGACCGCTATGACGTCATCGCCATCGTGAGAGGCGGCGGTCCAGCCGGCCAGGCGGGGGCGATCCGGCACGGCATCGCGCGGGCCCTTCTCGACGTGGATCCCGAGTTCCGGGTCCCCTTGAAGCGGGCCGGGTTTTTGACGCGCGATCCCCGTATGAAGGAGCGCCGCAAGTACGGCCTCAAGAAGGCCCGCAAGGCACCCCAGTTCTCGAAACGCTGATTTGGAGACGGAACGCCGCGAAACCCGCTCCGGAAAGGGGGCGGGTTTTTTCTTCCTCCATTTGGGCGGTCCCGGCACCGGCTCACGTGAGCGCAGCGGTGTACACCCGCCCCTTGCCGCTGCGCTTGGCGAAATACATAGCCTGGTCGGCGCGGTGGATCAGCTTCTGCCAGTCGCGGGCGTTCTGGGGGTAGAGAGAGACCCCGGCGCTGACCCGGACGCGCGCCCGTGCCCCGTCGGGGAGGACGTACTCCTTGCGGGCGATCCGGTCGCAGACCCGCTGCGCGATGGCCACGGCGTCCGTCTCTTTCACCCGGGGGAGGAAGACGATGAACTCGTCCCCGCCCATGCGGCAGACCACGTCGCGGGGCCGAAGTCCCGACTTGAGCTCCTGAGCCACCTGCACCAGCAAGGCGTCGCCCGCCCGGTGGCCGTAGGTGTCGTTGACGGCCTTGAAATCGTCCAGGTCGATGAAGATCAGCGCCGCGGGCTCGCCATCCTGCTCAAGGCGGGCCAGTTCCTCCTGGAGCCGTTCGTAAAAGTACCCGGGACGGAAGAGGCCCGTGAGGTCGTCGCGCAGCGCCATGGCCTGAAGCCGTTCGAACAGGCGGACGTTTTCCAGCGAGAGCGCCACCTGGCCCGTGAGATCGATGAGCGACTGGATGGTCTCCCGGGACGGCGTCTCCAGGGAGTACAGGTTGTCCGCGAGCAGCGCTCCCAGCCGCTGCCGGCCTAAGTTGATGGGGATCCACACCCCCGGCACGTCCTGCACCGGAAGAGGATCGTCGGTGATCAGATGCGGGATAGGCGGCAGCCGCTCAGGGTTGATCTCGGTGGGAGGACGTCCCAGGGACGCGCAGATGACCCGGGCCGGCGCCGCCTGTTCTTCGGAGAAGACCACCAGCGTCGCCCGGTCGAATTTGAGCTGTTCCACCACCAGGGAGACGAACCGGTAGAGGAGGCGGTCGGGAGAAAACCCGCTGACCCCCACCAGTTCCCGGCTCATCTTGGCCGCCGCGTGCATCACGGAGAGAGCCTGCTCCGCCGCGCGCCGCTGCAACGCGTACCCGACGCCCGGAGCCAGCGCATCGGCCAGCGCGGCCACCGCGTCCAGCTGCGCCGGGGTGGCGCCAGCCCGGGATGTGAGCGACAAGAGCCCGATGAGCTGGCCGGCCAGGCGGATGGGGGCCAGCAGCTGGCGGTAGGGGCCCCGGGAGCGTTCCACCACCCGGCCGTCCTTGAGCAGGGCGTCGGGGAGCTGGTACATGGGAAGCTCGTCCGAGCCTTGGCCGCCGTCGGGACCGGCGATGGCTTCCTCGTGGAACACGTCCTCCTGCGGGTCGGCGACGAAAATGCTCACTTGTTCGAAGGTGTGGGAAAGAGGCTGCAGGATCACCTCGGCGGCCCGCCAAAACGCCCGGTACGTCGCGTCGCCTTGGCAAAGGGCCAGGCCGGCCCGGGCGCCCAAAGCGGCGGCCTGGGTGGGATCGACGAGCCTCACGCCGACACCTCCCAGCCGAGTCGAAGTAGGTTCTGGATCCGCTGATCGATTTGAGCCGTCAAAGACTGCAGGGCGGCGTCGTATCCCTGGCCGCGGGCAAATCGCCAGCAGATCTCGCCGATCCCGTTCACCAGCAGCGACTCTACCGTCCGCCACAGCGGGTGCGGGGGATAGGCCCGGGCGTTGCGCAGCATCTGTAAGACCTCCCGGTGGGCCGGGTGGTGCGCGTACTGGCTCCAAAAGGTGCCCTGGAGCGCGGGCAGCTCTCCGGTGACCAGGGCCAGCTCCGTCAGCTGCTGGTCCTCGGTGAGAAAGCGGACCAGCTCCCATGCGACGGCCGGCTGCTTCGACGTCCGGGAGACGGCCAGAAACGAGCCGCCCCCGCGCGTCAGGGATCCGGCCGGGCCCCGGGGCAGCGGAAACATGGCCATGGGCCAGCGGGACGGGCGTTCACCGGGGCCTGCCTGCACCAGCGGTCTGAAAAAGTGCACCGAATGGCTGGAGTAAAAGACGTACCGGCCGGCCTCAAAGAAGTCCAGCGCCACGCGGAAGCTGGACGTATCGGCCATCTCCGGCAGCAGTGGGCTGGTCTTGAAAAGCTCCGCGATAAACTGCAGCCCCGGCTCGGCGCTCTCGTCGCGGAGCACCACGCCGTGGACCAGTGTCTCTCGGTCCAGCCGCCACCCGCCGGACCAGAGCCACGGCGTCGCCCAGTGGAGGGTGACGGAGTCCGGCCGGGAGTGGACGGCCACGGGGAGGATGCCTTTGAGCGGGCCGTCCCCGGAGCGCCCCATGCCGTCGAGGCGCCGGCAGACCTGGAGAAAGCCGTCCCAGTCGGAAAACTCTTCGGGCGCCACCCCCGCCGCTTCCAGGAGATCGGTGCGGCCGATGAGGACGTTGCACTCCACCGTCCACGGCACGGCCCAGGCGACGCCGCCCGCCAATGCGGCCTCGTCCACCCACGGGGCGACGGTCGGCTGCGTCCACACGCCGCGGGGCGCTTCCGCCAGCAGATCGAGATGGGCCAGGGTCGCGATCCACGTCGACCCGATGTGCATGACGTCGGGAAGGTCCCGCCTCTTGATGGCCCGGGTCAGCGCCCTCCACCCCCGGCCCCACGGAATGGCCCGGAGTTCCACCGGCACGCCGCTGCGCCTGGAAAAAGCTTCGATCATCCGGCTGATGGGCTGCACGGACGCCGGGCCGGCAGTCGTGAGCACCCAGAACCTCAAGGGCGCCGCCATCGCGCGCGCTGCCTCCCCCCGGAAACGGCTCTGCAAGAAACGCTGTTCGATTTAGATAGAATTCGACATTCTGGAGACAGAGCCTCCTTGAGGGAGGGGGATTTCTGGATAATCCTCCCATCTGTCTCCGGGGCGGGACTGGCCGGGCGGCAGGGGCTCTCCGGCTTCTCGCTCGGCACCTGCCCCGGGATCCGCGGCGGGGCCGGGCAGGGGGCCGGCATCCGGCGGGGGGTTCACCCGGGTCCAGGCGCAAGGGGAATACTCGGTGGGGGCCCGTCCCACCACGAAGGCGTCCATCTCCCGGTGGGGACAGCCCTCGCCGGCCAGGAGCCCGGTGCGAAAGTCGACGGGCACGCTCGTGACGACGTAGTCGGGCACCGGGAAATCCTGAACGGGCCGGCCGCGAAGGGCTTCCGCCATCAACCGGCCCCAGATGGGCGCCGCCAGCGTTCCGCCGCCTCCGGAAAGAGGCGAGCCGTCGTCGTTTCCCACGTACACGCTGGCCACCAGCTCCGGGGTGTAGCCGACGAACCACGCGCTGACCTGGTGGTCGGCGGTGCCGGTCTTGCCCGCCTGCGGCCGTCCGATGGCGGCCGCAGTCCCGGTGCCCCGCTCCACCGCCTCCCGCAGCATGTCGGTGATGAAGTAGGCCACCTCTTCCGACAGCACCCGGCGGGACGCCGGGCGGTGGCGGTAGTACACCTTGCCTGAAGCATCCGTCACCTCCAGGACAGCGAAGGGCTCCCGCCGGATGCCCCCGCTGGCGAAGGGAAGGTACGCGGCGGCCATCTCCAGCGGCGTCGTCCCGTACTTGAGCCCGCCCAAAGCCAACCCCAGGTGGCGGTCGTCGGGGGTCAGGGTGGAGATGCCCAAGCGTTCCGCCATCTCCACCCCGGCGGTGACGCCAATCTCCCGCAGGAGCCATACGGCGCCGTTGTTGAGGGAGCGGGACAAGGCCTGCTTCATGGTGACGGGGCCCCAGTACTCGTCGCGGAAGTTGCGGGGCGCATACCCTCCGTAGGAGCGGGGCACATCCTCGACCAGGTGGTTCATCTGCCAGCCCCGCTCCAGGGCGGCCGCGAAGACGAAGGGCTTGAACGCCGATCCGGGCTGGCGCACCGCATCCACCGCCCGGTTGAACTGGCTCTCCCGGTAATCCCGGCCGCCCACCATCGCCCGGATCGCTCCGGTGGCCACGTCCAGGACCACGATGGCCCCCTGGTGATCCCCCAGGGCTTTCTCGGCGGCCTCCTGCACCCGGGGGTCCAGGGTGGTGCGCACCCGCAGCCCGGCCCGGGAAAGGGTGGCGGCGTCGAAACGCTCCCGCAGCCACGCGGCGACGTAGTCGGCGAAGTAGGGAGCCCTGCCCGCCCGCCGCGGGGCCAAGGCGACCGGCTCCTGCTGTGCCGCCGCCCGCTCCCGGGGCCCGATCATTCCCAGCTCCTCCATGCGGGCCAGGACCACGTCGCGCCGGTCGCGGGCGCCTTCGGGGTTGCGGTACGGCGTGTAGCGGGAAGGCGCCTGGAGCAGGCCGGCCAGGAGCGCTCCTTCGGCCAGCGTGAGGCTTTCCGCCGGCTTGCCGAAGTAGACCTGGGAGGCCGCCGCGATGCCGTAGGCCCCTTCGCCGAAATACGCCTCGTTGAGGTAGAGCTCCAGGATCTCCTGCTTGCTGTAGCGGGCTTCCAGGACCAGGGCGTAGACGGCTTCCTGCACTTTGCGGAGGATCGTCTTTTCAGGCGTGAGGAAGAGGTTGCGGGCCAGCTGCTGGGTGATGGTGCTGGCGCCTTGCGCGGGGCGCCCCCGGCGCAGGTTGACGAGGAGCGCCCGGGCGATGCCGATGGGATCGAGCCCCGGGTGCTGCCAGAAGCGGGCGTCCTCAATGGCCACGACGGCGTCGACCACGTGCGGCGGGACGCCGTCCAACGGCACGTAGAGACCGGCTCCTTTCCCGGCCGTGGCGAAGACGTTCCCGTCGATGTCGAGCAGCGCCGCGCCGGCGAAAACTCTCTCCGATTCAAAACGGCGGAGGAGGAAGTACCCGCGCGCCGCCGTCGCCAGCACGGCCGCCAGCAGCAGGAGAAAAACGGCCGAGGCAAGGCGGCGCCGCAGAGGCACCGGCTTCACCCCCGGGGCGGCCGGTGGGGTGCGGGCGGGCGGCGGGTGCGAACCAGGCGGGCTAGGACACACTGGGCCAGAGCGGCGGCCAGGAAGAGGTGAAGCTGCGCCTCGATGGAGCCCGGGATCATCAGCGCGGCGGCGCCCGAGAGCGCGGCGGCCCGGCTGAACTCCGAGAGAAACACGCCGACCCCGGACCAGTGGCCCAGCCAAAGCATGGCGGCCAGGGTCCACCAGAAAAGCCACTCGGCCATGACGAACGGTTCCTCCTCTGCGTGAGATTACGTCTCCGCCACGTGCCCGCCGTGCAGCTTGATGATCTTCACCGCCCGCTCAATCTGGGTGTCGCTCCCGTCCGTCTCGGTGACCACGAACCACTGCGAAGCCGCTCCGGGCGATGGCCAGCCGCCGGCGCCGTGGGGCTCCAGGCCTCCGTGTACCGCAGTGTCCGGGGTCCAGCTGTAAAGCGCCTCCATCTCCGGGCCCGGGACATGCAGGTCTGCGTCGAGGTGAGAGTCCGCGGGCTCGAGCCAGATCCGGGAGAAGCCCGCCTGGCGCAGGAGGCGGGCGGCGTCGCGGGCGGCTTGCGGGTGCTGGAAGATCCCGAAGATGCTGTGCCCAGTCATCGACAAGGGGAAACCCTCCTCGCGGGAGCGGCTACTCTTAGGATGCGCTGGCAGGAAAACGGTTATGTGCGGAGAGTGAGCGGGCGGCCGTGGGGCGATGCTGCGGTCGGGGAACCGGTGCCCACGGGGAGGAGGATCGAGTCGCCCCGGAGGGGGCTTTCGGAGGCTTGCGCGGTCCGCCCGCGGGAGGGGACCCCGCGGGCGGGACGATGCCGGGCGGGATTACGCCCTGGAGATCGGGCGGCGGGCCGCCATGACCAGCAGCCCGGGGATGACGAAGAGCGTGAGCCCGGTGGACGAGACCAGGCCGCCCATGACCGCGACCGCCATCGGTCCCTGAAGCTCGCTCCCGTTTCCAGCGGCGAACATCAGGGGAATCAAGGCGAACACGGTGGTGATGGAGGTCATCAGGATGGGCCGCAGCCGCTGCGCCGCGCCCCGGTGGACGGCCTCCACGGGATCGACGCCGCTGCGCCGCAGCTGATTGACGGCGTCGATCATGACGATGGCGTTGTTTACGGCCACCCCGCACAGCAGCACGATGCCGATCAAGGAGGGCACGCCCAGAGCGCGGCCGCTCCACCAGAGGGCCAGCAGCGCTCCCGAAGCGGCCAGGGGCACGGTCACCATGATGACGAGGGGCTGCCCCAGGGATTCAAATTGAGCCGCCATCACCGCGTACACCAGGGCGACGGCGACGACCAGCACCCAGCCCAGCTCGCCCAGAGAGTCGTCGATCACCCGGTGGATGCCGGTGATCTGCGCCTGATACCCTGCGGGCAGGGGGAAGCTGGACAGGAGGCGCTCCGCCCGCGCCTTGGCCTCCCCGAGGCCGATGCCGTCCAGCTCCGCCCGGACCGTGGCCACCCGCACCCGGTCCCGCCGTAGAATCGCTCCTTGCGACTCGCCTTCCAGGACCTGGGCGATGCGGTCGAGGATGGGCTGGCCTCCTGCCGAGGTGAGCTGCGCGCCGGGGACCCGGAAGGCGCGGATGGAGTCGAGGCTTTCGACCTCGTCGGCCGAAGGCCGCAGCACCACGGGGAGGCGCTGGCCGTCGAGGGTGACGTGGGTCGCGGTGACGCCGGTCAAGTGCTGGCGCAGGGCCAAGCCCACCTGCCCCGCGGTGAGCGGCTCGCCGCCGCCGAGCATCCCTTGGAAGCTCCGCTCGGTCACCCGGAAGAAGAGCTCCGGCGCGCCGGGGCGCACGGTAGAGGTGACGTTCTTAAAGCCTCCGGTCCCGGCCAGCAGCTCCGCCCATCCGGCCGCGAGCTGCTCCAGCACCGCCAGGTCCGGCCCGCTGAACTCTACGGTGAGGCCGGGATAGAAGTCGTCCCCCAGCGCGAAGGCGGTGCGGTCCGACTCGATCGCCATCTCGACCGCCGGATCCCGGGGGAGGGCGAAGATGGCTTCCGCCACCTGATGGGAGGAGCGGCGGCCGGTGCTCAAGGGATGGAGGACGACGGTGAGCTGGGCTTCGTTGGTCCCCAAGGCGCTTACCCGGGCCAGCAGGTCCTCCGCCCCCTGATCGCCTGCCAGCGTGGCCACGGTCTCCACCTCGGGGAGGGAGAGGATCGCCTGTTCCAGCTCGACCACGTGCCGCTGTACCTGCTCGGGGCTCCATCCTGCGGGCATCCGCAGGTTGACGACGATCAGCCCGCCGTCGGTGGCGGGAAGAAACTCGGTTTCCAATCGGCCGGGAACAAAGAGGATCAGCGCGAGGCACAGGGCCAGGGCGGCCAGGGTGGCGGCGGGCCTTCGCGTCCAAGCCGCCAGCGCTTTCTCATACGCTTCCAGGAGCCGGCGGTGCAGCCGCAGGGCCCCGGCGGGCGGGGCACCGGGCAGTTCGGAGGCGGCGGCCGCCTCCAGCGCGGCCCCGGCCAAGACGCCTGCGGAGGCCGCCGGTTCCGGAGAGCGGGACGCGGCGGGAGCACGCCTTTGGGAAAGGCCGGTCCAGCGCGACGCCGCCAGCGGCACCACCGTCAGCGCCACGGCCACCGAGACCAGGAGCGACGCGGCCACGGCGATCCCAGTGTCGCGAAAGAGAACCCCCGCCAGGCTGTCGACGAACAGGATGGGGAGGAAGACCACCACGGTGGTGAGGGTGGAGGCGACGATCGCGCCGGCGATCTCGCTGCCGCCCGCCTCAGCGGCCTCAAGGCGGCTCTTGCCCAGCTGCCGGTGGCGGACGATGTTCTCCAGCACGACGATGGAGTTGTCCACCAGCATGCCGACGGCCAGGGCGAGGCCGCCCAGGCTCATCATGTTCAGCGTCACGCCGAAACTGCGCAGGATGACCCACGCCCCGGCGATGGAGAGAGGGATGGCGACGCCGATGACCATCACGGAGCCGAGGCTCCGCAAGAAAAAGAGGAGCACGCCGGCGGCCAGGGCCGCCCCGATGGCCGCGGAGGAGGAGAGGTTCCCCAGCGACGTGCCGATGAGGTCTGCGTGGTCGGTGAGGGGGTGAAAGCGCAGCTCCGATTCGCGCTCTAGCTGGGCCAGGTGGGCGCGGACGCTCCTTGAGACGGCGACCGTGTTGGCCCCGCTCTGCTTGAGGACGCGCAGGATCACCGCGGGCTCGCCGTTCACCCGGGTGAGGCCCTCCCGGGGCCGTTCCACCACTTCGACGTCGGCGACCTCCCTGAGGCGAACCGGGATCGCCTGGCTGGCGGCGAGCAGCCCGGGAAAGAGCGGCTCCTGTGACACCTGCCGCAGCGCCACCGGCTGGTTTCGCAGGGTTTCCAGGTCCGTGAAGACTTGGCCCGCTTTCACGTGGTAGCGGACGCCCTCGTCCACTGCGCTGCCGGCGGGCACCACCAGGTTTTGCGCGGCGATCACCTGCTGGAGCAGGGCGGGGGTGATGCCGTACTGCCGCAGGGCTTCGGAGTCGTAGCGCACGGCGATCTCTTCGTAGGCGCCGCCCAGCACCTGCACGGCCGCAACGCCGGGCAGCTGCTGCAGCCGGGGTTTTACGTAGCTTTCCACCGCCCGCGTCACCTGGACGGCGTCTCCGGGCCCGGAGACCGCCACCATCAGCACCGGGTACTGGCTGGGATCGGTCCTGAGCACCACGGGCCGTTCGATCCCCGCCGGGAGAAAGCTGGCGGCGACGGCCACGTTGTTTTCCAGCTGCTTCAAGGACTCCTGGAGGTCGGCTTTCCACGAAAACTCCGCGGTGATGATGGAAACGTTTTCCGCGCTGGTGGAGCGGAGCCGCACCAGGCCCGGCACGGTCGCGATCACGTCTTCGAGGGGCGCGGTCACGGCGGCCTCGACCGTGGCGGGATCCGCCCCGGGATAGATGGTGACCACGGCGGCAATGGGGAGTTCAACGTCGGGAAGGAGATCGACCGGCATCCCTTGGAGCGCCACGGCGCCAAACAAGACCAGGACCGCCACGGCCATGGAGGCGGCGACGGGCCGCCGGACCGAAAGCCGCACCAGGTTCATCGGCAGCTGACCTCCATCTTACGGGAAGGAGCGCTGGATGGTGCCGGGCGGCAGGCGGCGCAAGGCGGTGGCTTCGAGGCCTTCATTGACCCGGATCTCGAGCACCTCGGCGCTGGCCTGGATGTCGCCTTTGGGCGTGAGCGCCTGCATGCGCGTGACCAGCCAGCGCCCGGTGTCGACCCAGACCCGGTAAACCTGGCCGCTGGCCTTGTCGGTCGCCTGCACCACGGCGTAGCGCACCCCGTCCACCTGCGCAACGTCGGTGAGCTCCAGGATGAACTGCTCCGCAGGAGGCAGGGAAAAGATCTGCTCGGGAGCGATGCGAACCAGCGGCTGCCCGGCCAGGATCTGGTCCAAGGGCATGCGGTGGGCTTCGCCGGTGGCCGGGACGTATTCGATGTACTGGTTGGCCTGGGCATCCAGTATGTAAAAGACGCCAGCGTAGATCTCGGGTTTGACCCAAGTGGCGCGCGCCAGGTCGGGAACGATGGCGGCCAGCTCCAGCTCGCCTTCGATCTTTGACCCGTCCCGCGGCGAGACCTGGACGAAGCTCACGCGCGCCGTAAGGTCTCGCACCCGGGCGATGTGCTGGCTCAGCTCGTCGTGGATCCGTTCCAGGGTGAGCTCTGCGTGGGCGTGTGAGGCGTCAGATCCCTGGGGACGGTGGTGCGGGGCCTCCTCTCCCACCGGAGGATGGACGGCCGGCTCGAGCGGCAGGGCGCCGGCCTGCGGCGCCTGCAGCCAGAAGCTGCCCGCCGAGACGGCCAGGGCGAAGATCCACGCGGCTGCGGGTCTTGCCTTGAAGGTGGAGCGAGATGAGTGCATCAGATACTGGTCCTCCTGCTGTCGATGGGAGTCGTCACGCGGGTTCCTCACCCAAATTCGGGCTTTATCGCCCTTCTCCTCCCTTTCCTGGATCGCAGCGGCGCGCCGCGACCGCCGGTTCTGTCACCGGAGGCCGGCGCATAGGGATGGGGCGAGCGGCTCCCGCGCGCTGCAGGTCAGGAGGGTCTTGGGATGGGCTGTTTGGACGGCAAGATCGCGTTGGTCACCGGCGCCAGCCGGGGGATTGGAAGGGCCATCGCCCGGCGGTTCGCCCGGGAGGGTGCCAAGGTGGCCGTCAACTATCTCTCTTCGGCCGAGCGGGCCCGGGAGGTGGTCCAGGAGATCCGCAGGGACGGCGGGGAGGCGCTGGCGGTGAGGGCTGACGTGGCGCGGCGCGACGAAGTCCGCTCCATGGTCGAGCGCATCGTGGACGAGTGGGGGGGCCTCGACATCCTGGTGAACAACGCGGGGGTCGCCCGGGACGGGCCGGCGGAGGAGATGTCTGAAGAGGACTGGGACCGGGTGGTGGAGGTCAACTTAAAAGGGGCGTTCTTGTGCACGCAGGCGGCGATCCCGGCCATGAGGGCGAGGGGGGCAGGAAAGGTGATCATGGTCTCGGCGGCGTCCGCCCTGAGGGGGCGCAAGAACGGGGCGAACTACTGCGCGGCCAAGGCGGGCGTCCTCGCCCTCACCAAGTGCTTTGCCAGGGAGCTCGCGCCTTGGGCGCAGGTCAACTGCCTGATGCCGGGCTTTACGGAGACGGAGGACGTGGTGAAGCGGTTCGGCCTGGACGATCCGGCGGTGCGGGCGAAGCTCATCGAAGAGATCCCCTTGGGACGGCTGGCCACGGCGGACGAGATCGCCGACGGGGCGCTGGTGCTGGTCTCCAAGTTCTCCGACCTGATGACGGGCCAGGTGCTGGCCATCAACGGCGGATCCTACATGTGACTGCGCGGGCCATCTCCAAAATATGGATTTGACAGGCGTACACGCGTTCGGTTAAAATACGAACACCCGTTCGAAACAGCGCCGCCCGGCGGGGCAGCCGGGCGGCGCGAAAGGAGCGCGTGTCGATGCCTGCTGCACGCACCAGCCGTCGCTGGATCGGGTGCATCCGCGTTCCCGATTTTCCCGTTCAAGCCGAGCTGGCCCGCCGCCCCGGGCTGCGGGGCCGGCCGTTCGTCATCACGGCGCGCGCCGCCTCCGGCGGAGCGGCGGCGCTGCCCGTCGCACACTGCTCGCCGGAGGCGGCGGAGCGGGGGATCCGCCTGGGAATGCGGGTGCGCGAGAGCATCGCCCTGTGCCGCGACGTGGTGGCGCTCTCGCCGGATCCCGAGTGGTACCAGCGCCTTCACGACGCCTTTCTCGACGTCCTGGAGGCGGAGGCGCCCGCGGTGGAAGACGCCGGCCTGGGCGCGGCATACGTGGATCTCACGGGGATGGAGCGCCTCTATCCCAAGCTCGGAGCGCTTTTGGAACGCCTCGTCGACGCCGCCGTAAGGCGCGGGCTGGGACCGGCCGCGGGCAGCCCGGCGGCAGAGGGCCTCTTTGACGTCCGGGCCGGCGCCGGTCCCAACAAGTTCGTGGCCGGCGTCGCCGCATGGCACGCACCGCGAGGCCGCCCCCGGATCGTGCTGCGGCATGAGATAGAGCGGTTTCTCGCCCCGTGTCCCATTGATCACCTGCCGGTGAGCGGCGAGACCCAGCGCAGCCTTTCCCTCTTTGGCCTTGAGCGCCTGGGCCAGATCGCCGCGCTGCATCCTGCCGCGCTCGAGGCGCGCCTGGGTCCCGAAGGCCGCCGGGCCTGGGAGCTTTCCCGGGGACGGGACGATTCGGCGCTGGTGCCGCGCCGCCCCTTCCGCCCCATCGCCGAAAGCCTTGAGTTTCCCGCGCCGGTCAGCGAGTGGGCCGCGTTTTGGGCGGGGATCCGGCAGCTGGTCGCCCGGGTGTGGCGGCGCAAGGAGCGGGGAGAGGCGACGGTGCGCCAGCTTGTCCTCGCCGCTCGCATCGACGAAGAGACGTGGGAGAAGAGCATCACGCTGCACGAGCCGGTGGGCGATCCCGAAAGGCTGGAGGCGATGCTGGCCCGCAGGCTCGCAGGGGTGGAGCTGCCGGGGGCGGTTTCGGCCGTCACGCTCAAAGTGACGCTGCTGGGAGGGCCTTACGTCGGCCAGGAGCCGCTCTTTCCCGGCGGCGGCCAGAGGCTCGCGCGCCTCAAAGACGCCTTGGCCGCGGTCAAGGCCCGTTACGGCACTACCGGCCTTTTTCGCATCGCGGAGGTAGAACCATGGTCCCGCATTCCGGAGCGCCGCTACGCCCTGATCGACTTCGATCCTTAAACCAGCCCCAGCCGGTGAAAGTGGCCTGCGACCGGGAGGGACGGCCCCTCTCTCTCATCTGGCGGGGACGCCGGCAAGGGGTCACGGCCGTCCGGGACCTTTGGCGGATCGACGACGAGTGGTGGCGCCGGCCGATCCACCGCCTCTATTACCTGGTGGAGCTGGAGGACGGCCGCCTCGACGTCCTCTTTTGCGACCTGGAGACCGGGGCCTGGTACCGCCAGCGGGAGAGCGTCCCGCTCTATGCTCCCGGCGGCCTCGCCTTCCCCCATCCAGCCGTTGACGTCGACGATGCACCAGCCGGGCGAGGGCGATACGCCGATGATGCCGGTCTACGCTGAACTCCACGCCCATTCTGCCTACTCTTTCCTGGACGGCGCCTCGCTCCCCGAGGAGCTGGCCCTCCAGGCGCACAAGCTCGGGCTCAAGGCCGTGGCGCTCACCGATCACGACGGGCTCTACGGCGCCATGGCCTTCGCGCAGGCGGCCAAGGCCTGGGGGGTGCAGCCCGTCACCGGGGCCGAGGTCACCCTGGCGAGCGGCGCCCATCTCACGCTCCTCGTGGAAAGCCCCCAGGGGTACGCCAATCTCTGCCGGCTCCTGAGCCGCGCCCACCTCGACCATCCCCGGGGCTCTCCCCGGGTCGAGTGGGAGCTCCTGGCTCGCCATTCCCAGGGGCTGATCGCCCTGACGGGCTGTCCCAAGGGCGAGATTCCCTCCCTGGTGGACCAAGGCCGGCTGGGCGACGCGGTCCAGCGGCTCAAGGCGTATCTAGAGGTGTTCGGCCGCGACCGGGTGTGGGTGGAGCTGCAGCACCACAAAGCCCGGGGCGATACGGCGCGGGTGCGCCGCCTGGTGGAGGTGGCCCGCCGCCTGGGGGTGGGCGTCGTCGCCACCAACAACGTGCACTATCACGTGCGGGAGCGCCACCGGCTGCAGGACGTGCTGGTGGCCATCAAGCACCGGACGACCCTGGACGCGTCGCACCGGCTGCGCCGCCCCAACTCGGAGTACTATCTCAAGTCCCCGCAGGAGATGGCCCGGGCGTTCAGGGAGCTGCCGGAGGCGCTGCGGGCCACCGAGATCTTGAGCGAGCGCTGCCAGGGGTTCGACCTCACCGCCGACCTGGGCTACACCTTCCCCGATTTCCAGCGGGAAGGCGATGAGGAGACCGCGGATCAGCAGCTGGAGCGGGTGTGCCAGGCGCTCCTGGCGGAGCGGTACGGCTCCGGCCCGCCTTCGCTCTACCGCCAAGCCGAGGCGCGGCTCGACCAGGAGCTCGCGCTGGTGCGGCGGCACGGCCTTTCCGGCTTTTTCCTGGTCTACCGGGACCTGATGCGCCTTGCGGAAGAGGTGGCCCAAGAAGTCCGGGGGACCAGCGCGGCGCGCAAGGCGGCGCGCCTTCCCCCGGGAAGAGGGCGAGGCAGCTCGGTCAGCTCGCTCATCTGCTACCTGATCGGCTTGTCCCACGTCGATCCCATTCAAAACCGCCTGTCGATCGACCGCTTTCTCAACGAGACGCTGGAGGTGGTGCCCGACATCGACCTCGATTTTCCCCGGGACATCCGCGAGGCGCTGATCCAACGGGTGTACCAGCACTACGGCCGGGAGCACGCGGCGCTGGTCTGCTCGTTCGCCACCTACAGGCTGCGCAGCGCCGTGCGGGACATCGGCAAGGCGTTGGGGCTGCCGCTCCAGGACCTGGACAAGCTGGCCAAGCTCAGCGAAGGCGGGTCCAGCAGGCGCCTGCGGGAGGTGATGCTCTCGCTGCCCGGGTTCCGGGACAAGGTCGAAGCGCCGCTCTGGCGGGATCTGATTTCCCTGGCGGAGGAGATCTCGGGGTTTCCCCGCCACATCTCCCAGCACGTGGGGGGGATGGTGATCTCGTCCAGGCCCCTGGTGGAGCTGGTGCCGCTGGAAAAGGCCGGCATGCCGGGGCGGGTGGTCTGCCAGTGGGACAAGGACTCGTGCGAGGACGCCCGCTTTATCAAGGTGGACTTCCTCGCCCTGGGCATGCTCTCGCTGGTGGAGGAGTGCGTCGAGCTCATCGCCGAGAACCGGCCGGAACTGCCTCCCGTCGACCTGAGCCGCATCCCCTTCGACGACCCCGTGGTGTACGACCAGATCGCGGCCGGGGATACGGTGGGGGTCTTCCAGATCGAAAGCCGGGCCCAGATCCAGCTGCTCCCCCGGACGCAGCCCCGCAGCCTCGACGAGCTCGCGATCGAGATCGCGATCGTCCGCCCCGGCCCCATCGTGGGCGGCGCCGTCCACCCGTACGTCCAGCGCAAAGCGGAGCAGCGGCGGGCGGCGAAAGAGGGGAGACCTTACACCCCGCCGTACGACCACCCGCTCCTGGAACCGGCGCTGGAGGAGACCCTGGGCGTCATTCTCTACCAGGACCAGGTGCTCCAGGTGGCCATGGCGCTGGCCGGGTTTACCCCGGGGCAAGCCGAATCCCTGCGGCGGGCGCTGGGAAGGCGCAACTCCGAAGAGGCCGTGGCCCAGCTCTACGAGAGCTTTCGCGACGGGGCCCGCAAGAAAGGCGTTCCGGACGACGTCACCGAGCTGGTCTTTAAGAAGATCCTGGCCTTCTCCCAGTTCGGGTTTCCCAAGTCCCACGCCTACGCCTTCGCCGTCCTGGCGTACCAGTCGGCGTGGCTCAGGACGTATTTCCCGGCGGAATACACGGCGGCCCTGTTCAACAGCCAGCCGATGGGGTTTTACCCGCCCCACGCCCTCGTGCGGGACGCAAAGCGCCGCGGGGTGGAGATCTTGCCGCCGGACATCAATGAGAGCCGGGTAAAGTGCACGGTGAAGGGGAACGCCGTGCGCCTCGGGTTCAACTACGTCAAGGGGCTGGGAGCGCGGGACGCCGCCCGGATCGTCGCGGAGCGGGAGCGGGGAGGGCCGTTTTCGGACCTGGACAACTTCTGCCGCCGGGTGGACCTGCCCCAGGCCAAGCTGGAACGCCTGATCTGGGCGGGCGCCTTCGACCGCCTGGGCAAAGACCGCCGGGAACTCTTGTGGAAGCTGGGCCTCGCGCCGCGGGCCACAAGCCTCGGCAGGGCCGCCCTGGAGGGAGCCGGGGGCGAGAAAGGGGACGGCACCGGCAAAGCTGCAAGGCAGGCTTTCGCCTACCAGGTCCCCCTGCCGCTGGCGTACGACGTGCCCGAGGTCGAACTGCCTGAAATGGACCCGTGGGAAAAGGTGCTGGCCGACTATGCCGCGACGGGGCTTTCCGCGGGGAAGCACCTGCTGGAGCTTCTCCGGCCGCGCCTTTCGCGCCGCGTGTTCACCGTCCAGGCCATGAGCCGGGCGTCCCACGGCAAGAAGGGGTACGTGGCCGGCCTGGTGGTGGCGCGCCAGAGGCCCGAGACCGCCCGGGGCATCGTCTTCTTGCTCCTCGAAGACGAGACGGGGATGGTCAACGTGGTGATCCGTCCCGATCTTTACGAGCGAAAGAAGGCGGTGATCCGGGGGGAAAGCCTGCTCTTGGTGGCGGGGAAGGTGCAGCGGATCGAAGGGACCTTGAGCTTTCCGGCGGAGGACGTGTGGCCCCTCGGCGACGTGGTCTCCCTGGACGGCGGGCAGCTGCTCAAAGCGGCCCCCGATTCGCACGACTTCTACTGATGCCCGTTCCGAGCCCGGCCAGGCCGGCAGCGCCGCCGGCCTACCTCCGCTCCGCCGCCCCGGCGGGATACCGCCGGAAACAGGCGATGCCCGCCGCCACCAGCAGCGCGCTGACCGGTCCCAGCGCCAGCACGCCCCAGGGCGCCTCGCGGCTGTAGCCCAAGGCGTCGATGATCCCGGTGGTCACCAGCGCGGAGAGGCCCACCGCCAGCTTGACGATGAACCCCTGCACGCCGAAGTAGACGGCCTCCCGGCGGCTTCCCGTCCTCTGAAAGTCGATGTCGGTCACCTCGGCCAGCAGGGCGTTGGGAAAGACGAAGAGCGCCGCCAAGGGGACGCCTGCCAGCGCAAAGACCAAGAGCCCCTGGGCGTAAGGGGAGAGAGGCAGGGGGAGCCGGCCGATGCCGCCGGCGAGGAGCAGGACGGCGGCGAACCATCCCATCGCGAGATTCAAGGCCTTCTTGAGGCCCACGGCGCGCGAGAGGGCGGAGAGCGGGGCCAGCGCAAGGAGCGCGACGGCCAGCGCCAGGCCGAGCGCCACCGTGGCGTCGGCCTCGCTGCCGCCCATCACCACGGTGGCCAGGTACGGGATGGCGGCGATCATCACGTACAGCGCCAGCCAGAAGAAGAACTGCCCGGCTACGTACGGGCGGAAAGCGGGGTTGGCCATGGTGAGCCTGACGCTTTCCACCAGCGACGGCGGCGGGGCCTCGCCGCGGGCGCCCTCGCGCTCGCGAAGGAGCCACGCGGGCAGGGCCAAGCTGGCGAAAGCCACCAGCGCCAGGACCCCGCCCATCGCGGCAAAGCCCGCCGCTTCGATGAGCAGGCCTGCCCCAAGGCCGCCCAAGGCGGTGCCGGCGATGTTGAACAGTCCCTGCCAGCCCGACCACGCGATCCGCTGGTCACGGCGGGTGGCCAGCTCGGGCAGGAGGGCGAGGTAGGGCGCCACATAGAGCGTGTAGAGAATGAAAAAGAGGCTGAGCGAGACGGAAAGGTAGAGAAAGGCGCCGGCCTCTCCGAGGAACGCGGGAGGCGTCCAGAGCAGCGCGAAGACCGCGGCCAGGGGAATGACGGAGCCCCGCATGAACGGCAGGCGCCGGCCGCGGGGACTCTGCAGCCGGTCGCTGGCAGCGCCCACCAGGGGATCGGCCACGGCGTCGACGATCCGTCCCAGCGCGACCGCAATTCCCACCAGCGTGGGCGAGAGCCGGGCGACCAGCCCGGAATCGACGGGCGGGGTGTAAAAGTAGGTGATCCACGACCCGACGACGTACGTCACCAGTGAGATGCCCAGATATGCCGAGGCGTAGAGAACTCCCTGCACCGCGCGCCCCCCTTTTCCTGCGGGATGGCCCTGGCTGAGGAAGGAACTTCCTTGGCGGGACGGCAGGCTCCTCCCCCGCAGGGGGCGTGCGGGGACGGAAGGAGGGGCGGCGTGCCGGAACACCCTTGGATCCAGCTGGTGGCGGTGCAGATGAAGCTGGAGCTGGAGGCGTACTTCAGCCGGGAGGCCTTTGCCGCCAAGATCGGCGAGATCATGGACAAGGTGTGCCGCACCATCGACCCCGGCGTGCCGGCGCTGGTGGTGTTCCCCGAAGATGCCGGACTCATGCTGGTGCTGGCCGGAATGGAGAAGCGGCTGAGGCGAGCGGCCGGCATCGCCCGGGGGATTGAGGCCGCCGTGCGCGCCTTGTTTTTCCCTGCCCTCTATCACCGGGTCCGGCACCGCCTCCAGTGGGTGCCCGCCCTTTTTTACACCCGAAGGAAGGCCATCGCGTCCAGCTATTTCGACGTGTTTTCGAACGCCGCCAGGAGCTGCGGCGTCTACCTCGTTGCCGGCTCCGTCCTGCTGCCGCCCTTCGCCGTCGAAGACGGCCGCGTCGCTTGGTGGCGCCGGCCGCTGGCGCCCGCGCTGCACAACACCGCCTTCCTTTTCGGCCCCGACGGGAAGGTCATCGGCAAGCAGGACAAAGTGCACCTGATCGAGCTGGAGCGGGAGGAGGCGCTCCACCTGGATCCCGGCTCCCTTTCGTCACTGAGGGTGTACGAAACAGAGCTGGGGCGCCTCGGCATCGCGATCTGCCTCGACGGCTTTCAGGATCCCGTGGTCGAGGCGTTGGAGGAGCAAGGCGCCGACATCCTGGTGCAGCCGTCGGCCAACCCCAAGCCCTGGAGCCCCGAGCAGCAGTGGGACTGGCTGAATGGCAGCTACCGGCGGGTGGCGGTGGAACGCCGCTTCCGGTACGCCGTGAACCCCATGATGACGGGGAGCATCTGGGAACTGGAGTTTTACGGGCAGTCGGCCATCGTCGCCCAAGAGGGGGCGGCGGGCGGTCCCGCCCTGGGATATGCGGCGCTCGGGCCTATGCCCGGGTTTCTCGCGGTCGCCGGCAGCGACAGCGCCGAGGAGATCGTGGCGGTGAAAGTGCCCCATCCCCGGCGTCAGTCGTCCACCGTCACCGACAGCCCGTCGTAGGCCAGGCGGACGTGGGGCGGCAGCCCGGCTTCGGCCGCGGCGTGGTCCACCTCGTGGCAGAGGTGGGTGAGGAGCGCCTGTTTGGGCTTGAGCTCTTCGATGACCTCCAGCGCTTCCGGGATGGAAAAGTGGGTCGGGTGCGGCCGGTAGCGCAGGGCGTCCAGGATCAAGAGGTCGAGAGCCCGCAGCCGCTCCATGGTCTCGGCGGGGATGCGGCTGCAGTCGGTGACGTAGGCCATCCGGCCGATGCGGTACGCGGTGACCGGCATCGAGCCGTGCCAGACCAGGAGGGGTTCGATCGTCGTCCCAAAGAGCTCGAAGGGCCCGTCCAGCTCGCGGGGGATCGCCTTTGGAAGGGCCCAGTTCTCGTTCGTGTAGTCAAAAATATAACCGGCCGCCTGCCGGAGGGCGGCGAGTGTCTCCCTGGAGGCGTACAGGGGGATGGCCTCCCGCTGCATCTGGTTGTACCGGCGGATGTCGTCGATGCCGAAGATGTGGTCGGCGTGGGCGTGGGTGTAGAGCAGGGCGTCCAGGCGCGGCAGGCGGAACCGGATGGCCTGCAGGCGAAACTCGGCCGGCGTGTCGATGACGAGGTGCCTTCCGCCCAGGTCGATCCAGATCGATGGCCGCGCGCGGTGGTTTCGCGGATCCGGGGACGTGCATACGTCACAAGTGCAGCCGATGACCGGCACTCCCTGCGAGGTGCCGGTCCCGAGAAAGACGACGCGCAACCCACGTTTCACTCCCTGTCGAGGCCCGCTCCGGGGCGGCGGCTCGCCCGCCGGCCCGGGGCGACAAAGGAATCAGATGCGGCAGCGTCGAATTGTTTGATGCACCCCAGAGCTTACGTATCCCTGTCTGGCATGTGTGTACGCTGGCGGTCGTATACATTGAGAGCAAGTGGACCGAGGGAAGGCTCTTTGGCCCGGGGTGAGCTGCCATGCATCGAAAGGCAGAGGCGATCCTTCAGTTCAGCCGAGCTCCTCTTAAACATCCCATGAGCAAATACCTCCTGCAATTTCTCGCCGAGAGCAAGGACCTGCTGTCGCGCATCACCTTCGTCCAAAGCCGCGAGTTTCTGCCCAATACCATGCTGGTGTCGGAGCTGGGCAGCCCTCGAGTCGGTTTTGAGCTCGAGCTCGGCGCGTACCAGCGGGAAGAGGTCTCCATCGTCAACGGGCGGTTGGTCCGGCACACCCGCAGGGACTGCTCGCTGGTGATCACCGATCCCCTGGAGGCCATCAAGCCCTTGCAGCAGTTCCGCGGGCGGCTTTACGTCGTCTTCTCGTTCGCCGGCCCCACCCCGGCGTGGTACGAAGAGATCGTGGAGCCCAATCCGGCCCTCCCCATGCGGCCCGATGCCAAGGAGAGCATCGAGGCGATGATCGAGGAGATCGTGCGGGAACAGGTGGACTTGGTCCTCCTTGCCGTCTCCCTGCGCCAGGAGATCGAGGAGGCCCTCGCGGCCCGGGACCGCGAGCGGTTTGAGCGGATCGTTCCCCTCTATCTGGAAGTGTCGCGGCGGTGCTTGTGGGATCTGTGAGCGCCCGCGCCGCCGCCGGATGGGATGTCCTGCCCAGGCACTGCCGGGGCAGGATTTTTTTGTGCCGCCAAAGAATGTTGGCATGCATGCCCGGGTGGCAGAGACCGACGACGCGACCGGGGGGAGCTCTCGGTGCAGACAAGCCCATCGATTCGGGAAAAGGAAAAGCCGCTTTGGCGGGAGTACCTGGAGACCGTGGCCGGCGCGGTGCTCCTGGCCCTGTTCATCATGGCGTTCGTGGCCAGGACCTTCACCGTGGACGGACCGTCGATGCTTCCCACACTGCACTCGGGCGAGCGGCTCCTGGTGGACAAGCTCACCTACCGGTTCCGTGAACCCCAGCGGGGCGAGATCGTCGTCTTCCGCTACCCGGCGGATCCCAGCCACCACTTCATCAAACGGATCATCGGGGTGCCCGGCGACCGCGTCGAGATCCGGGGCGGGCGGGTGTACGTCAACGGCGTGGCTCTTTCCGAGCCGTACGTGAGCTCGCCCACCTTCGGCGGCCGGTTCACGTCGGGCGTCGTGCCCGAAGACCACTACTTCGTCCTGGGAGACAACCGCACCAACTCGCAGGACAGCCGCAGCCCCCTGGTGGGATACGTCCCGAGAAACATGATCGTGGGCAGGGCGCTCCTGCGGTTCTGGCCCGTTCAACGGGCGGAGCTGTTCACCGCCCCTCAGGTGGCGCAGGCCGCCGAGTGACCTGCGGCGCCGGGCGTCACTCCAGCGGAACCACCAGTCTCTGTCCAGGGAAAATCCGGTCCGGATTCTCAATTTGGTTTTTCTGTGCGAGCTCCCTAAAGAGCCGCGGATCCCCTAGGAGCGTGCGGCTGATGGCCCACATGGTGTCGCCCGGCTGGATCACGTATTCCCGTACGGCGGCGGGCCCTCTCGGCTCGCCGGCCAAGGCCTCGGGCCCTCCGGAAGGCGTGGCGCCGGCACCTGTGGCCTCGGTGGCCGGCGGGCCGGGTTCTCGGGGGTCTTCTCCGGCGCCTGCCTGCTGCGGCGCTGCGGGAAGCTGAGCCGGTGTGCCCGCCGCGGCGCTTTCCGCCGCCGAAGGCGGGCTCGGCTCCAAAAAGCCCGGGCGGGTGCCGCTGGCCGGCTCCGCCAGCGGGTAGCCCGGGCTGAGCCGCTGCCGCATCCACGGGATGCTCCCCGGCGCCTGCGGGATGAGCAGGTAAATCAAGAGGGCGGCCGCCAGGGGCCAGATCCAGCGGCGGGCGCGGCCCGGCGGGGAAGCCCGCTCGCCTGGCGCGGCCGCCGGCTCTTCGCGCCCCACGGAGAGCACCGGGGGTTCGAAGAGATCCGCGGCGGGTTCCCCTTCCATGTCCCAGTAATAGAAGCCTTCAACGGGCACCAGCTGGCCCTTTTCCCACCGGTAGACGAGAGAAGCCTGGCGCGCGGTGTCGATGACTAGCACGATCTGCCACGGCCGGGGAAAATGGCGGTGATGGTTGAACCGGTGGAAGTTGGAAAGGGCGATGCCCCTGCCGGGGGCCGCATGGCACCAGCCGGCGATCACCGCGCCGTCCTGCCGCTCCTCCCAGGCCGGCAGGATCTCGCCGAAGACGGCCGGGGTGAAGCGGACGTCGCTTTCGTCCACCGCGGAGGGCGGCAGGAGAATGAGATCGGTGACGGCGAGGAAGGGACGGCGCGCGCCGGCCAGGGGAAAGCCGACCAAGAGCCCGCCCAAGGGACGCTCGGGATCCTGTTCGAGGCTGCGCTCGATCGCGCGCACGGCATGACTGCCCAGGTAGATGCCGAGCGGTTCCGCGGCCCCGTCGCCGATGGGCGTCGCCCGGGAAGGCTCCCGGCCCGCTGGCCAGTGCCGGTCCGCCGGCCCCTCTTGATACCACGGCATCTCCACCACGGCGCGGGCACCTCTCGCTCTCACGGTTGTGACTGTTACTTTACCAACCAAGGCCGCAATTCCTGGTAGGTTCCGGAAGCGGCCGGGCCCTTCCAGAACTCGCCTAGAGGCGCAAACCTTTCTTCCCTTGAAAGGTTGGAATGCCCGCGGGAAGATCCAGGGCGTTGCATCTTTGGTGCTTGGGCGAGCAAGGAGCGACGGCCAGACGATGCGGACGGGTTGGCACGATGCGAGACGATGCTGGCGCAGGGCAGGACGCCTGGGGCTCCTGCTGATCCTGACCCTCACCCTTTCCGGGTGTTTGGGCCTGGTGCGCCCGGGTTCAGCTCCCGGAGCCGGGAGCGTTACCGGCGCGGTGAAGATCGTCTCGCCCGGGGCTGCCGGGGAGCCGGAAAGGGCGCTGGATCACCGGGCGGAGGTCCACCCCCTCTCGCTGCGGGGCGCCTTGCCGCAGGCCGGGCCGCGGGTGGGGGAGCGGAGTGCCGCGGGTCCCTCCTTCGAGTACCTGGTGGGATCGGGCCTAGACGAGACGGCGTCTTCGCTGGCGGAGCAGGTGCGCCCCCTGGGTTTCATCTATGAAAAGGAAGCGTCGCCCGGGGTGCACGTGGTCCGCGACGCCCGCCGGCGCGGGCCGCTCGAGGCCATCAGCCAGCTGGAGCGGCTCCCCGGCGTCGCCTGGGCCGGAGAGAACGGCCGGGCGGAGCCGGCGGGCGGCGGCTTCGATCCCCTCGCGGCGGATCAGTGGGCTCTTTCGGCGATCCGGGCCTTCGACGCCTGGACGGTGGCCAGCGCTGCGGGCGTGGTGGTGGCCGTGGTCGATACCGGGATCGATTTCACCCATCCTGAGCTGGACGATCCGGATCTCTGGGTGACTGGCTGGGATGCTGAAAGCGGCGGCCCGTACGGCTACGACGCCTTCCGCCCGGAGCAGGCCGACGCTCACGGCACCGCCGTCGCCGGGATCATCGGCGCCGTGGCCGGCAACGGCGTGGGGGGCCGGGGCGTGGCGCCGGGAGTGCGCCTCCTGCCGGTGCGGGTCATTTTCCGCGACTCCGGGGAGGACGACGTGATCGCCGGGATCCGGGAGGCTGCCCGCCGAGGGGCGCAGGTGATCAACCTGAGCCTGCGGGTGAGCGCCTGGAGCCGGCCTTCCTACCAGTGCAGCCCGGCGATGGCCCAGGCCTTGGACGAGGTCCTGCAGGCGGGCATCGTCGTGGTGGCCGCCGCGGGAAACGACGGCGGGCATCTGGCGTGTCCTGCCAGCCATCCCGGGGTCATCGCCGTGGGCGCCTTCGACCGGGAGGGGAAGGTGCCGTTCTATTCGGCCGGGGGTCCAGACCTGGATCTGGTGGCGCCGGGCGGCGGGGGCGGAAGCTGTGTGCTGACGCTGAAGACGGGCGGCGGTTTTGACTGCGGTACGGGGACCTCGTTCGCTGCGCCGCATGTCGCGGGCGCCGTCGCGTTGATGCTGGGGCGGGGATTTCCCCAAGATCCTGAAAGCGTTCGGGCGCTCCTCCACATGACCGCGATCCGCCCGGACGGCGCGCCGGCCCTCCGGGACGACCGGATGGGCTACGGCCGGCTGGACGTGTACGGCGCCGTCTCGACGGGGATCCCCCGGATCATGGTGGTGGAAAAGAGCGCTGGCCGGCTGCTCGTGCACGCGGAAACCCGGGCGGGCACAGGAGGGCTCTATCAAGTGACCGGTGTGCCGGAGGGCCGGTGGACGGTGGCCGGCTGGGTGGACGTGGACGGGGATGGCGCGGTGTCGCCAGGGGACTATTACGGGGAGGCGGGTCCTGTCGCGGTGAGGCCGGGCCGCAGTCTCGTCGGAGGGGCCGACCTCACGCTCCGGCCGTACGACGGGAGCCCGCTCCAGGTGACCGCCGGGCCTTGACGGCGGCCGGCGCCGCCGGGGCGGCGCCGGTGCGCCGCTTTCCTTCGGGGCAAAGCTCGAGGAGGGGGCACTGGCCGCAGCGGGGGTTGCGGGCGTGGCAGACCCGCCGGCCGTGGTGGATCAGCCAGTGGTGCGCCGCGGACCACAGCTCCCGCGGGATGTTCCGCATGAGCTGCTTCTCCGTTTCCAGCGGCGTCTTGGCGCCGCGCGCGAGGCCGAGGCGGTTGGCCACCCGGAACACGTGGGTGTCGACGGCGATGGCCGGAATGCCGAAAGCGTTACTGACCACGACGTTCGCCGTCTTGCGGCCCACCCCCGGCAGGGTTTGCAGCGCGTCCCGGTCTTGGGGCACCTCCCCGTCGAAGGCTTCCAGCAGGCGCCGGCTCATCTCGATGATGTGCTTCGCCTTGTTCCGGTAGAGGCCGATCTCTTTGATCTCCTCTTCCAGCACTTCGTACGGGAGGGCCGCGAAGGCTTCGGGCGTGTTGTACTTGGCGAAGAGCCGCTCGGTCACCATGTTGACCCGCTTGTCGGTGCTCTGGGCGGAGAGGATCGTCGCCACCAGCAGTTCAAAAGGGGTAGTGAAGTTCAGCTCGCACTTGGCGTCCGGATACGTCTCGGCCAGGATCTCGAGGATCCGGCGGCGCCGTTCTTCCGCGCGCATGGCTGCTCCAAGCTCCTTTCACTGCTTGTCTAAGGATAGCACAGCTTCCCGTGGGAAGTAAAACACCTGCGCCCCCCGGCTCATACCCTGCCGCAGAAGGCTTTCCCGGCCCGAAGGCGAGCGGCCGGCAAATCTCTCGGAAAGAAAGGAGCCAGCGGCGCGACGTGGGGGAAGCGGAAAGGAAAGCGCGGCGCAGCGAGTTCGCGAAAAAACTCGACCGGCTGAGAAAGTGGCTGGCCGAAGAGCGGGTCGACGGCGTCTTGCTCACCCGGCCGGAGAACTTCGCGTGGGCGACGGCCGGGGGAACGAGCCGCGCCGGCGGGAACGGGCAGGGGGCGGCGAGCCTCTGGGTCGACCACGAACGGGCGGTGGTGCTGGCGGCCAGCGTGGATGCGGCCAGGATCGATGAAGAAGAGCTGGACGCCCTGGATGTGGAGCTCTTTTGCTGGCCCTGGTACAGGGAGAGCCAGGCGGAGATCCAGAAGTTCGCCGGCGGCCGGGCCGCCGCTGCGGATGCGCCGCTGGCGGGCTTTCGGGAGCGGGGGGAAAGCCTGGGGGCACTGAGGGCGCCCCTGTTCCCGGAGGAAGTGGCCCGGTACCAGGAGACGGGGCGGCTGGCGGCGGAGGCCGTCGAGGCGGCGGCGCAGGCGGTGGGGAGGAAGGAGACCGAGCGGCAAGTGGCCGCGCGGCTGGCCGCCGCTTTGGCGGAGCGGGGCCTTGAGCCCGTGGCCCTCCTGGTGGGAGCCGACGGGCGGGTGGAGCGGTACCGCCATCCTGTTCCCACGGACTGCCCCATCGAGCAGTGGGCGCTCATCGGGGCCAGTGCCCGAAGAGGTGGGCTGATCGCGAGCCTGGCCCGCACGGTCCACTTCGGCCGGCTCTCCAGCAGCCTCGCCCAGCGGTACACCGCGGCGGTGCAGATCAGCGCGGCGCTGATGGCGGCCACCCGCCCCGGAAGAACCGGTGCCCAGCTCTTTGACGACATTGCCCGTTTCTACGCCGAAGCCGGGTATCAGGACGAATGGGAGCTGCACCACCAGGGCGGCGCCACCGGCTACGCTCTGTACGAGTGGCACGCGGCGCCTTACGAATCGAGCGTGGTGGCGGCGTGCCAGGCTTTTGCCTGGAGCCCGCAGGTAGGAGGGGCGCGGCCGGAAGACACCGTGGCGGTGACGGGCGAATCCTTCTCGGTGCTGACCGCCGGAGAGGGCCGCTGGCCGGTGCGGGCGGTGGAGGTAGAGGGCGCGGTGGTCCAGCGCCCGGACATCCTGGTTCTCTAAGGACGATGCACCAGGGCCTTGAGAGCCCCGCGAAGAGGGAACCGCTTACGGCCGGCGCAGGGCGAGAAAGCGCAGGGCCGTCTCCACCGCCTCTTGCGCAGTGCGGCGGTTCCGCTGGCTCCTCCAGTGGTCCTCCCCGTCGGCGCCGTCCTTGGGAGGCGGCTCGTCGACGAGATCGTCCCAGTGAACGGGAAGCTCCACCGGGGCCGCGGGCTGCCAGCGGGCCCGCCAGCTCGGGGGAAGCGTCTCGGGAAGCCGCTGTTCGCTGATCTCGGCCCAGACGGCAGCCCACGTCCGGGGCACCGCGTCCCAGATGGAGTAGCCGCCCCCGCCCAGCGCCACCCAGCGTCCCCCGCACACCTCGCCGGCGAGCTCCCGCAGCGCGCGGGCGGCTGCTGCCATATACGAGGTGGAGACGGCGAGATGGGCCAGGGGATCGAGGCGGTGCGGGTCGCAGCCGTGCTGGGTAATGAGGATGTCGGGCTTGAAGGCGCGAAGGAGCTCCGGCACCACGATCTCAAAGCACTCGAACCAACTGGAACCTGAAGTGTAGGGCAAGAGCGGCACGTTGACGGAGGTTCCCCGGGCATCCCCCTCTCCCACCTCGTCCACGTCCCCCGTGCCCGGGAAGAGGGAGCGGCCGCTTTCGTGGATGGAGATGGTGAGCACCGCCGGATCGTCGTAAAAGGCCCACTGAACGCCGTCCCCGTGGTGGACATCCAGGTCGACGTAGGCCACCTTGCAGCCGTACTCGCGGCGAAGCCACCGGATAGCGACCGCGATGTCGTTGTAGATGCAGAACCCCGAGGCCCGGGCGGGATGGGCATGGTGGAGCCCGCCCCCGAAGTTGACGGCCTGGAGCTTGCGCCCGGACATCACCTCCCGCACCGCCGCGACGGTCGCGCCGACGCGCAGCGAAGCCGCCCGGTGCATGTGGGGAAAGACGGGGTTGTCCGGGGGACCAAGCCCCCAGCGCTCCGGGGCGGCCAGCCTGTCGGCGCGGCGCACGGCGTCGACGTACTCGGGAGTGTGGAAGAGGAGGAGCTCCTCTTCGGCGGCGGGCGGCGCGGCGCGGACCACGGCTTCGGGCAGGAGGCCGGCTTCCCGCAGTAGGTCGAAGGTGAGCCTCTGTCGAAGTGGGCTGAAGGGGTGGCCTTCGCCGAAGTCGTAAAGGTCGAAGCCCGCGTCGTGAAAGTAGACCAGTTGCTCCAGGGTCATGATCCGATCCGCCTTTCTCCGCCGGGACCCCGCCGTCCCGGCGCTCCCGTGCGATCCATCCGGCATGTAAGGAGGAGGAGCGTTCTGGACACGTACCGCAGCGCCGCTGGACCCGCCGTGTATGAAGAGATACGCAAGCGGTCCCGCTTCATCGCCTACGTGGAGCCGGTGGACACTCCGGAGCAGGCCGAGGCGATGCTGGCCCGGATCCGGGAGCAGCACCCCGGCGCCACCCACGTCTGTTACGCCTACCGCGCCGGCTGGCCTGCTGCCGTCGTCCGGATGAGCGACGACGGGGAGCCCCAGGGCACGGCGGGCCGGCCCATCCTGGACGTCCTGGAGCGGCAGGGAGTCGACAACACCTGCATCGCCGTGGTGCGCTACTTCGGGGGGACCCTTCTGGGCGCCGCGGGTCTGGTGAGAGCGTACGCCGCCGCGGCGGCGGAGGGGCTGGCCCGGGCCGGGATCGCCGAGTACCGCCTCCACGCGTGCCTTTCCGTGCGGGTGGACTACGCCCGCCACGGCAGGGTGGAGCGGCTCCTCGAGGAGCTGGGCGCGCGGGTGGTGTCGGCGCGCTTTACCGATACGGTGGAGCTGGTGGTGGCCGTCCCGCGGGAAGCGGCCGAAGCGCTGGAGGAGCGGCTGGCGGACGCGACCGCGGGCGCTGCCGCCGTCGCCCGTGCGGGCGAGCGCTACCTTCCCGCCGCCGGCGATGGATCAAAAGCCGCCGGCCGGGAGCGCTCCGGCGGGCAGCCGCAGCTCTGACCCGGCGCGGATCCGGGAAGGATCGGCGATGCCGTTGAGCTCTGCTAGCTCCTCGACCGTGGTGCCGAACCGCCGTGCGATCTCCCACAGCGTGTCGCCGGGCTGCACCCGGTACACCGGCCGGGCCGGCAGGATCAGGCGGTCTCCCACCCAGAGCGGCCGGTCGGGCAGGTTGTTCAGCCTGACGATCTCCTCCATGGAGACGCCGAAGCGCCGGGCGATGGCCCAGAGGGAATCCCCGGGCTGGACCACGTAGGTGAAGGTGCTCCGCAGCGACTGCAGGGCCGCGAGGGTGGCGGGTCCGGCGATGCCGTCAGGCCTCAGGCCGTACGCGAGCTGGAACGCCGTGACCACGCGGCGGGTTTCGGAGCCGAAGTGCCCGTCCGCCGCCAGGGAGTAGCCCAGCTCCCTCAGGCGCAGCTGAAGCTCGAAGACGTCCGCACCCCACGCGCCGTAGCTCAGCGTCCGGTCGCCCAGCCGGTACTCCATGGGCTGGGCCGCCAGGATCGGGCCGCCCAGGCTGACGCATAGGATAAGGATAAGAATGATTGAAGCCAGACGGACCACCGCGTGCCTCCTCCGTCGTCTCCGCTGTGATCGGTTCCAGCTCCCGGCGGCTGGAGTGCTCGCACATGGTTCGACGCCCGGCGTTTCCTTTCCTTGCCTGCCTTTTCCCGGTGCGGCCTGCACGCCGGACAGCCTCTCCGGCGTAGAGTGTTGATAAACCACCGTCCGGCGGGGTGTTCGCCGGGCCAGGAGGTCACGCCATGGTCCGCAAGAAATGCAGCCGCTGCGAAAACATAAGCTACAGTTTGAGCGCCAAAGGGCGCTGGATCTGCCCGCAGTGCGGCGAAGACTTGACGGATGCGCCGCTGTTGGCGCTGGACCGGAGCACCGCCCGGGTGCTGCCGGTGCGAAGCGCCGAATTGGGCCCGCCGGACCTAAATTGATGCCTTTTCCTGTTTTTGTGACGTGCATCACGGTTTGCGGGGAAACGGGCGCCGTACTATGAAGACAACCGGACGGAGCACGGCGGAGAATACCACCCCCCCGACCCCCGGACTTTCCGCCGGCCCATCCCTCACAGCGATCGCCCCCTTCTCCGACCGGAAGGGGGCGGTTTTTTTGTTCCCGGCAAGTCGCGACAGGAGTTCCGGCGCCCCGCGAAAAAGAGGATGGACGCGCGCGGCGCGCTTTGCGCGGCGCAGGCAGAGGTGAGCCGGTGTGTCGCTGACGGACGCGCTTTCCCGGGTCCGCGAGGAACGCGTGGTCGATTTGATGATGGAGATCTGCCGGGCGGACAGCGCCCCGCTCAAGGAAGGCCCCGTCTTTCACATCGTGAAAAGGGCCCTGATCGAACTGGGCTTTGAGGTCCACGAGGACGACGCGGGACGACGCCTCGGCGGCGAGGTGGGAAACCTCATCGCCACCAAGCCGGGGCAGGGCGGGGGTGAGGGGTGGCCGCCCGTCATGTTTTCGGCTCACCTGGACCGGGTGGAAGGCGGCACCGGTGTCCGGCCCCGGGTGGTGGACGGCCGCGTCCGGAGCGACGGCTCGACCATCTTGGGCGCAGACGACGCGGCGGGCCTGGCCGCGATCGTCGAAGCCTGCCGGGCGCTGGCGGAAAGCGGCGCTCCCGCGGCCCCCATCGAACTGGTGCTCACCATCGGGGAGGAGATCGGCCTGGTCGGGGCGGCCCACGCGGACCTCTCCCGGCTCAGGAGCAAGACGGGGTTTGTCCTGGACGCCGACGGGCCGGTGGGGACCATCATCACCGCGGCGCCGACCCAGTACACCATCGAAGCGGAGTTCTTCGGCCGCGCCGCCCACGCCGGCATGGCGCCCGAGCGGGGCATCAGCGCCATCAAGATGGCGGCGCTGGCAGTGAGCCGGATGCGCTTGGGGAGGATCGACGCCGACACCACCGCCAACGTCGGCTACATCGCGGGGGGCGGGGCCACCAACATCGTGCCGGAGCGGGCGACCATCCGGGCGGAGGCCCGGAGCCTGGAGAGAGAGCGGGTGGAACGTCAGGTAGCCCACATGATCCAGGCCATCGACGAGGCGGCCCGTTCGGCGGGGGGCAGCGCCCGCTGGAACGTACAGTTAGAGTACGAAGGTTTCCGCCTGGACCCGGACGCCGAGCCGGTCAGGCGGGCCGTCCGGGCGGCGGAGTCCTTGGGCCTTGCGCCGCGCCTTAAGTCCACCGGCGGCGGGAGCGACGCCAACATTTTCAACGCCAAGGGAATCCCCACCGCGGTGCTGGGTGTCGGCTACGAGGCCATCCACACGCGGGAGGAGAGCATGCCCGTCGACCAGCTGGTTCTCCTCGCCCGGATGGTGGTGGCGCTGGCCTCGGCTCCCGGGGCGTAAAAGGAGGGCTTGGGGCGCCGGTGAGGACGCTGATGGGACTGGCACTGCTCGCGGCAGTGACGCTTTTTCCCTGGTTGACCTGGACCCTCTTGCGAAAGTTTTGGCTGGCCCGGCGGGAAGTGGAGGTGCTGCAGGCGAAGTACGGGGATCTCGAGATGTTCCGCGAGCGGTTGATCGAGTGGAAGGTGCTGCGGGAGCCGGGCGAGCCGGGCGAAAACCGCTTCTAGCTGGTGAAACGAGGGACTTTGTGCTCGCGTTCACTTTACAAAACCCAGGGCGTATGATATCATGAGTCCAAAATTTTGAGGGCATTTAGCAGGAGGAATCACCCTGTGGGCCACGTGTACGCGCCACTCCTGATCTACCTGTTGGTCGCGCTGGCCGTGCCGGTGCTCTTCTCGCTGGCGGCTGCGCACCTCGGGCCCAAAAAGCCGGAGCCGTACAAGGACCAGCCTTACGAGAGCGGATTTCCTACACCCCCCTTGCACGGGCGTTTTCCCGTCAACTTCTACCACGTGGCCATGCTCTTCGTCGTCTTTGACGTAGAGGTCGCATCGTTCTACCCGTGGGCCATCCTGCTCAAGGAGTTTAAGGCGGCGGGGCTCGGCTTTTACGCCCTGCTGGCGATGCTGGTGTACGTCCTGGTCCTCGGGATCGGCTACGCGTACGAGTGGAAAAAGGGGGGATTGACGTGGAAATGATCAACAACGGCCAGTTTTTCACCACGACCATCGACAAGTTTGTCCGGTGGGCGCAGAAGTCGTCCATTTGGCCGCTCACCTTTGGCCTTGCCTGCTGTGCGATCGAGATGATGAACCTCGTGGGCCCGCGCTACGACGCCTCCCGCTTCGGCTCCGAGGTGATGCGGTCGTCGCCCCGGCAGGCCGACCTCTTGATCGTGTCGGGCCGCCTGTCGCTGAAGATGGTGCCCGTGATCCAACAGGTGTATCAGCAGATGCCCGAGCCCAAGTGGGTGATCGCCATGGGGGCGTGTGCCTCCAGCGGCGGCATCTTCGACAACTACGCGATCGTGCAGGGCGTCGACCGGGTGCTGCCGGTGGACGTGTACGTGCCGGGATGCCCGCCGACTCCCGACGCAGTCCTCCACGCCATTATGAAGCTGAAGGAGTCCATCGCCGCAGGGCGGGCGAAAGGCGGGTTGATGGCCCGTGAAGCCTGAGGCTTTGGCGGAAGCGCTCACCTCGCGGTTTGCGGGGGGCATCGAACCCCTGCAGACGCCTTTTGACATCCCGCAGTTTCGCGTGGCCCCCTCCGTGCTGGTGGACGTGGCGGCGTACCTCAGGGAGCTGGGTTACACCATGCTCCTGGACGTGGGCGGGGTCGACTACTTCCCGCGCTCGCCCCGCTTTGAGGTGGTCTATCACTTTCTCGACATGAAGAACCGGGCGCGCGTGCGGCTCCGCTGCGTCCCCGAAGACGACCAGCGGCCGGAGGTGCCTTCCCTGGCCGGCATGTGGCCCTCGGCCAACCCGGCTGAGCGCGAGGTATACGACCTTTTCGGCGTGGTCTTCACCGGTCACCCCAACCTGACGCGCATTCTGTTGCCGTCAGATTTTGAGGGACATCCCCTTCGCAAGGACTATCCTCTGAGAGGCCCCCGGGAGAAGCTGGAGGCGCGGTTTGCCGCGGAGAAGAACCGGTTCCACGCTCCCAAGCTGGCGGGGGAAAGGTAGGGTGCGCGATGGCCAAGTTTGATCCGGCAGAGTTTCCCCTGGAGCATCCCGATCCGAGGGGTTATCGCGTCGAGGCGGCCGAAGGCGACCGCATGGTGATCAGCGTCGGCCCGCATCACCCCAGCACCCACGGCGTGCTCCGGCTCATCCTGGAGCTGGAAGGCGAGCGGATCGTGCGGTGCGTGCCCGAGATTGGCTTCTTGCACACGGGGATCGAAAAGACGGCGGAGCATCTCACCTGGCAGCAGGCCATCACGGTCATCGACCGGATGGACTACCTGTCGCCGCTCTCCAACAACCTGGCGTACGTCCTCGCGGTGGAAAAGCTCTTGGGCATCGAGGTGCCCGAGCGGGCCCGTTACGTCCGGGTGCTGCTGGTGGAGCTCCAGAGGATCGCCAGCCACCTGGTGTGGCTGGGGACCACAGGCCTGGACATGGGGGCCATGAGCGTCTTCTTCTACGCCTTCGACCTGCGCGAGGGCATCCTGGACATCTTTGAAGAGGTGACCGGCGCCCGGATGAACCCCAGCTACATCCGGGTCGGCGGCCTCGCCAACGACGTGCCCGAGAACTTCGTCCCCATGGTCCGGGCGTATCTTGAAAAGTTTCCCAAGCGCCTGGCCGAGCTGCATGCCATTTTGGACGAAAATCCGATTTTCCTGGACCGGATCCGCCGCATCGGCGCGATCAGCAAGGACAAGGCCATCGCCTACGGGCTGACCGGTCCCAACCTGAGGGCGTGCGGCATCGACTACGACGTGCGCAAGGCGTTCCCGTACTGCGGCTACGACGAGTTCGATTTCGAAGTGCCGGTGGGGACCCACGGCGACGTGTACGACCGCTACCACGTGCGCATGCGGGAGCTGCACGAAAGCCACAAGATCTGCGTGCAGGCGCTGGAGCGCCTGCCGGAGGGCGACTGGCAGATCCAGGACCGCAAGCTGGTCCGGCCGCCCAAGCACGAAGTGCGGGAGAACATGGAGGCCCTGATCCACCACTTCAAGCTGGTGACCTACGGCTTCGACGTGCCCGCGGGCGAGGTGTACGTCAGCGTGGAAAGCCCCCGGGGCGAGCTGGGCTACTACGTCGTCTCCGACGGCAAGAACAAGCCGTGGCGGGTCAGGACGCGGCCGCCGGCGTTTTACAATGTCTTTGCCATTCCGGAGATGGTCCGGGGCGAGCTGGTCGCCGACCTGGTGGCCGTCGTCGCCACCGTCGACCCGGTCTTTGGGGAGGTTGACCGATGAGCGCTCCGGCGTGGGTCGAAAAGCACAAAGAGAAGATTGAAGAGATCATCGCCCGCTATCCCAAGAAGCGTTCGGCCCTCATGCCCCTGCTTCACCTGGCGCAGGAGGAGCGGGGCTGGATCGCCGACGAGGACATCGAGGCGGTGGCCGCGATCCTGGGCGAGACCAAATCGGTGGTGGAGTCCGTCTGCAGCTTTTACTCGCTCTTTTACCGCCGGCCCATGGGCAAGTACGTCATCACGGTCTGCGGCAACATCACGTGCGGCCTGTCCGGCGCCCAGGAGCTGGTGGACCACCTGGAGCGCCGGCTGGGCATCAAGGTGGGCGAGACCACCCCGGACGGCTTGATCACGCTGCTGGTCACCGGCGAGTGCATCGCGGCGTGCGACGGGGCCCCGGCGCTCCAAGTCAACTTGGAGTACTGCGGCAACGTGACGCCCGAGCGAGCCGATGAGATCATCGAGCTCATCAAGAAGGGCGAAGACCCGGCGGCCATCTCCGACCGCTTCGGCATCCCGCCGGTCAAGGCCGTGTGACTGGAGGTTATCCCGTGGCATTCGAGCCCGTTTTGACCAAAGGCATCGGCAAGCTGGATCTCGTCGACATCGAGGTATACGAGAGCCAGGGCGGCTACCAGGCGCTGCGCAAGGCGCTGAAGCAGATGACGCCCGAAGACGTGCACAACGAGGTGAAGAAGGCCAACCTGCGGGGCCGGGGAGGAGCCGGCTTCCCGGCGGGGATCAAGTGGGGCTTTCTGCCGGACGACGGGCGTCCTCGCTACCTGTGCTGCAACGCGGACGAGAGCGAGCCGGGCACCTTCAACAACAAGATGCTGATCGAGTACAACCCGCATCTGTTGATCGAAGGGATCCTGCTGGCCGCCTACGCCACCAAGGCCGCCCAGTCGTTCATCTACATTCGCGGCGAGTTTAAGCGGGGATACGAGACCCTGGTGAAGGCGCTGGCCCAGGCCAAGGCCAAGGGCTACGTGGGCCGGAACATCCTGGGCTCGGATTTCAGCCAGGAGATCACCATTCACCGGGGGGCCGGCGCCTACATTTGCGGCGAGGAGACGGGCCTTTTGAGCTCGCTGGAAGGCGGGCGCGGCGAGCCCCGCATCAAGCCCCCGTTCCCGGCGGTCTCGGGGCTTTACGGCTGCCCCACCGTGGTCAACAACGTGGAGACGCTGTGCAACGTGCCGTTCATCGTCGACCGGGGCGCCGAGTGGTTCCTCTCCATCGGCACCGAGAAGAGCCCCGGGACCAAGATCTTTTCGGTCAGCGGCAAGGTGCGGCGCCCGGGCAACTACGAGCTTCCCCTGGGCGTCACCCTGCGGGAGCTGTTGGAGGAGCACGCCGGCGGGCTCCTGCCCGGGCGGACGCTGAAAGCGGTGCAGCCCGGCGGGGCGTCGTCGCCGGTCCTGCTCCCGGAACACCTGGACATCCCCTTGGATTTCGACTCGGTGCAGGCGGCCGGCTCCATCCTGGGCACGGCCGGGGTGATCGTGTTCGACGACACGGTCTGCATGGTCCGGACCGCACTCTACTACGCCGACTTCTTCTCGCACGAATCGTGCGGCCAGTGCACGCCGTGCCGGGAGGGGACCGCGTGGACTGCGCGGATCCTGCGCCGGATCGAACAGGGTCAGGGGACGGAGCACGACCTTGAAGTGCTCAGGAGCTTGAAGGAGACGATGAGCGGCACCACCATCTGTCTCCTCTCCGACTTCTCCATCACGTACCTTCAGTCGGTTCTGAAGCACTTCGAGGACGAGTTCAAGGCCCACGTCCACGGCAGGTCCTGCGGCTTGCACGCTCGGGAGGTGCGTTCGGCGTGAGTCAAGAGATGGTCACCATCACGGTCAACGGGCGGCAAGCCCAGGTGCCCAAGGGGATGCTGCTGGTCGAGGCCGCGAAGTACGCGGGGATTGACATTCCCGTCTTCTGTTACCATCCCAAGCTGGACCCGGTAGGCGTGTGCCGGATGTGCCTGGTGGAAGTGGAGGGGCAGCGCAAGCCGGTGCCGGCCTGCACCACGCCAGTGGCCGACGGGATGGTGGTGCGGACGGACACCCCGGTGGTGCAGCGCCTGCAGCGGGGGGTCATCGAGTTCCTCCTGCTGAATCACCCGCTGGACTGCCCCATCTGCGACAAGGGCGGCGAGTGCCCCCTGCAGGATCAGACGTTCCGCTATGGGCCGCCGCAGGGGCGCTCCCTCGATCCCAAGGTGCGCAAGCCCAAAGCGGTGGACCTGGGCAACTTCATCGTCTTCGACCAGGAGCGGTGCATCCTGTGCCGGCGGTGCACTCGCTTCGATCACGAGATCACCCAGGAAGACCATCTGGTCATCACCCAGCGGGCTCACGAGAACCGGGTGACCACGGCGGACGGAGCGCCCTTCAACTCGTATTTCTCGGGAAACACCATCGAGCTGTGCCCGGTGGGCGCCCTGACGTCCGACATCTATCGCTTCAAAGCGCGGCCCTGGGACCTTGCGCGGGTGCCGTTCGTCTGCACGGGCTGCCCGGCCGGCTGCAACGTGTACCTGGATTTCCGCTTCGGCGAGCTGCTGAGGGTGATCAGCCGGGACAATCCGGAGCTGGACGGCGGTTGGCTCTGCGACCGGGGCCGGTTCAACTACCGCTACGTCCACGGCGAGGAGCGGCTGCGCCGGCCTTTGGTCAAGAAGGACGGTGCGTTCGTAGAGGTCTCGTGGGAGGAGGCCTTCGCCGAGATCGCCCGGCGCCTCCGGCAGGTCCGGCGGGACCGCGGCGGCGCCGCGATCGGTGCTATCGGCGGCGGCCGTCTCACCAACGAGGAGGCGTACCTGTTCCAAAAGCTGGTGCGGGCGGTCTTCGGCAGTCCCAACGTGGACTGGCGGGTGGGCGAGCAGTACATCGCCTCGAGCCGGGAATTTCCCGGGCGCATCTCCGACATCAGCCAGGCCAGCGGCATCTTGCTGGTGGACCTCCTGCCGGCGGAGCGGATCCCCGTGGTCGACCTGCGGATCCGCCGGGCGGCCGGGCGGGGGCGGGCGCTCCTCGCGGCGGTGGGTCCCGCCATGCCCACGTACCGGCCGGAGTTCAAGGCGTTTCCCGCGCGGGAAGAGGAGATTCCCCGGGTTCTGGCTTCGGAGGAGCTGTTTGAGCTCTACAGAGGGCGTTCCCGGGTGGTGGTCCTCTGGAGCGGCCGCGGCCGGGCCGTGGGCGCTGCCCTAGCGGCGCTCCTGCGGCGCCTCAAGGAGGCCGGCTCCGAGGTGAGCCTGCTCATCGCGGGCGAACAGGCCAACGCCTGGGGCGCCGAGGCCATGGGCGTACACCCCGAAAGGCTGCCGGGATACGCCCCTGTCCTGCACGAGGGGGCCCGCCGCCTGGTGGAGCAGGCCTGGCAGGTCGCGCTGCCGGAGGGCGCCGGCCTCGACACCGCGAGGATGCTGCAGCGGGCGGCCGCCGGCCGGCTGGAGGCGCTGTACCTGGTGAGCGCCAACCTGATGGCCACCTTCCCCGACCGGCAGCTGGTGGAGCAGGCTCTCTCCAAGGTGCCGTTCTTGGTGGTGCAGGACCTCTTCCTGACCGAGACGGCGAAGCACGCCGACGTGGTGCTGCCCGCGGCGGCGTTCCCGGAGAAGTCGGGGCGGTATACGGCCATGGACGGCACCGTGCAAGCGGTGGAGCAGGCGATGGAAGCCGAGGGCGACGCCCTCTCCGACAGGGAGATCTTCGCGCGGCTGGCCCAGGCCATGGGCGTGCGGCTTTATGCGTCCGACCAGGAGCTGGCATGGGAGATGCAGCACCTCGCGGGCGCGCAGGACGGCCGGCTGGCCGCGGCCCCTGCCGAGATGCTGGCCGGCGAAGGGGAGGAGGAGCCGGCGCCGGCGGCGGAGGGCGAAGGCCTGGTCCTGGTGCCGGTGGAGCGGCTCTACGCCGGCGGTGGAACGGCCTACTTCGACGCGGAATTCCGCCGGGCCCGTCCCAAGGCAGAGGCCCGCTTCCATCCGGAGGATGCGGCGCGGCTGGGCATCGCCGCCGGCGCCGCGGTGGAGCTCGCGGCGGGCGGCGTGAGCCAGCGGTACGAGGCGGCGGTGGACCGGTCGGTGGTGGCCGGCACGGTGCAGGTGCCCAAAGGGCTCTTCGAGGCCCCGGCCAACGCGTTCGCCAAGGGAGCCCGGGTGGCCGTCACCGTTTTGAAGCCGGTGGCCGAGGAGGTGAGCTGAGGTGGAGATGGTATTGCTGCTCCTTCTCAAGTCCATCGTCTGGATCGTGGTCCTGCTCTCCATCTTCGCGTTCTTGATGCTGTTTGAGCGGAAATTCCTCGGCTACTTCCAGCTGCGGCTGGGCCCCAACCGGACAGGGCCGTGGGGGCTTCTCCAGCCGGTGGCCGACGCGGTGAAGATCATCATCAAAGAGGACATCATCCCGCGGGAGGCCGACCGGATCACCTACAAGCTCGCGCCCATCGCCAGCTTGTTCGTGGCCCTGGCGGCCTTCGCCAGCATCCCGGTGGGCCCGCCCATCGAGCTTTTCGGACGGACCATCGAGCTTTCGATCGTGAATCCCAACGCCGGCGTACTGCTCCTGTTCGCCACCACGTCGCTGGGGGTGTACGGCATCACCCTGGGCGGCTGGGCTTCGCAGAGCAAGTACTCGCTCCTGGGCGCCTTGCGCTCGACGGCACAGATGATCAGCTACGAGCTGTCGCTGGGCCTGAGCATCATCGGCGTCTTGATCCTGGCCGGCTCGCTCAACCTGTACGACATCGTCCAGGCGCAGGAGCGGGTCTGGTTCGTGCTGCTCAACCCCGTGGGATTCCTGATCTTCTTCATCAGCATGTTCGCGGAGACCAACCGGGTCCCGTTCGACCTGCCGGAAGCCGAGACCGAGCTGGTCTCGGGCTACAGCACGGAGTACTCCGGCATGCGCTTCGGCATGTTCATGATCGCGGAGTACATCAACATGATCACCATGTCGGCGCTGGCGGCCCTGCTGTATCTCGGCGGTTGGAACGGGCCTTCCTTCCTGCCGGGGATCGTCTGGTTCGCGCTGAAGGTGACGCTGTTCATCTTCATCTTCATCTGGGTACGGGCCACGATGCCCAGGCTGCGTTACGACAGGCTGATGAGTTTCGGTTGGAAGGTGATGCTTCCCGTCGCCTTGGCCAACCTGGTGATCACGGCAGCCGCCGTCTCCCTGTTCTGAGGGGAACCGGCCCGGGGGCGGCGAGCCTGTGACACGGCGCGCGGGGCCGGCGTTCAAGAGGCCGGCAGGGACGGCTTGATCACGAGGGGTGGAGCGCGATGATCAGAGGTATCGTCAAGGGCATGGGCACCACCCTGCGCATGCTCTTTCGCGAGAAGTCGACCATCGAATATCCCGACAAGAAGAAACCGCGGAGCGCCCGTTTCCGCGGCTTGCACGAGCTGCGGCGTTACGACAACGGCCTGGAGATGTGCATCGGGTGCGAGCTCTGCCAAGCGGCGTGCCCGGCCGCGGCCATCACGGTGATGGCGGCGGAAAACGACCCGGAGAACCCGCACTCGCCGGGTGAGCGGTACGCCTACGTCTACGAGATCGACATGCTCCGGTGCATCTTCTGCGGCCTCTGCGAAGAGGCGTGCCCCACCGAGGCGCTTCACCTCACGCAGGAGTTCGAGCTCGCCGACTTCACCCGGGAGGCCTTGATCTACGGGCGCGACCGGCTCGTGAGCAAGGTGCCCAGCACGTACCGGGTGCCCGAGCACGTCTACCCCGAATACCGGGGGCGGAAGGCGGTGGATGCCCTGTGACGGCGGTCTTTTGGATTGCAGGAATTCTCGCGGTGGCGGGCGCGCTGGGGGTCATCGTCGCGAAGACCCCGGTGCACAGCGTCATCTCGCTGGTGGTGAATATCCTGGCCCTGGCGGCGCTCTACCTGGCGCTGCACGCGGAGTTCCTGGCCTTGATCCAGGTGATCGTCTACGCCGGCGCGATCATGATCCTCTTCCTCTTCGTCATCGCGCTGCTCACGGCGAGGAAGGATCCCATCGAGCGGACCGAGGGCAAGCTGGAGGGCCAGAGGGAGCTGGGCCTGGTGACGGCGGTGGGGGGCGCCGTCCTCATGATCGCCGTGGCCGCGTCGGCGGGACTCGGCCGGATGCCGGCCAACGAAGCGCTTCCCTCCGGTTTCGGGTCGGCGGCCGCCTTCGGGCGGGAGCTGCTTACGACGCACATTTTCTCGTTTGAGCTGACGGCCTTCGTGCTGCTGGCCGCGGTGATCGGCGTCGTCGTCCTGGTGGGGCGGCGGCAGCTGTAAGGGGCGGATACGGGTTGATCGGGGACATGGTTCAAGCTTACCTGGCGCTTTCGGGGATTTTGTTTGTCATCGGGGCCGCCGGGCTGATGCTCCGCCGGAGCCCGTTGGTGATGTTGATGTGCGTGGAGATCATGCTCAACGCGGCCAACTTGGCTTTCGTCGCGTTCGCCCGGCATCTGGGCAACATGGAAGGGCACATCTTCACGTTCCTGGTCATCACCGTGGCGGCGGCGGAGGTGGCCATCGGGCTGGCCATCATCGTGCTGCTTTTCCGGGAACGGGACGCGGCAGACGTGGACGACGTCAACACGTTGCGAGGCTGACCTGGATCCTCCGACAAGCTGAAGGAGTCGAGGCCCTTTGGAAACGACGGCACTGGTTTGGATCTTGCTCTTTCCGCTGACGGGCGCGGCCGTGCTGGCCTTGGGCCGCAACCACCTTTCGCCGCGGCTCATCGGGGCCCTGGGGAGCCTGGCGGTCGGCGCCTCCTTCGCCGTGGCGCTCTCCGCGCTGGGCGCTTATCGCCAGGCTGGAGCGCCGCTGGTGCAGGCGCTGTTCACGTGGGCGAAAGGCAGCGGCTTTCAGGTCGACTTCGGCCTTCTGGGCGACCCCATCTCGCTCTGGTGGCTCCTGGTGGTGACTGGGGTCGGCTTTTTGATCCACGTGTACGCGTCCGAATACATGGCGGAAGACCCTGACGTCGGCCGCTTTTTCGCAAAGCTGAACTACTTCGTCTTCGCCATGAGCCTTCTGGTCCTGGCCGACAACTTCGTGGGGCTCTTGATCGGCTGGGCCAACGTGGGCTTGGCTTCCTACCTGCTCATCGGCTTTTGGAACTACAAGCCGGAAGCGGCGGCCGCGGCGAAGAAGGCGTTTCTCCTCAACGTCATCGGCGAGGTGGGCATCATCCTGGCGCTGGTGCTCATGTTTATGGAATTTCGCAGCCTCGCCTTCGCCGACGTGTTCGCCGGGGCCGCACAGGCGGATGCGGGGATCGTGACCGCCGTCGGCCTGCTGCTCCTGGTGGGCGCCACGGCCAAGTCGGCGCAGCTGCCGCTGTTCACCTGGCTGCCCGACGCGATGCAGGGCCCCACGCCGGTGAGCGCCCTGATGCACGCGGCCACCATGGTGACGGCGGGCGTCTATCTCATGGCGCGGGCGTTCCCCATCTACCAGGCGTCCAGTGCCGCCCTGGCCGCGGTGGCCTGGGTGGGCGGGCTGACGGCGCTGGTGGGCGCCGTGGTGGCCACCCGCCAGGTGGACATCAAGCGGGTGCTGGCCTACTCTACCATGAGCCAGCTGGGCTACATGATGCTGGGCGCGGGCGTGGGGGCGTACACGGCGTCGCTGTTTCACTTCTTCACCCACGCCTTCTTCAAAGCGCTGCTCTTCCTGGGCGCCGGCATGGTGGCTCACTACCTCCACGGCGAGCAGGACATCCGGAGGATGGGCGGGCTCGGCAAGCGGCTGCCGTTCGCCTACTGGACGTTCCTCATCGGCGTCCTGGCCATCGCGGGCGCGCCGCCTTTCGCCGGGTTTTTCAGCAAGGATGAGATCCTCGGCGCGGTCCTGGCCCAAGGCCACGTCGCCTTGTGGCTCATCGGCGTGCTGGTCGCGGGGCTTACCGCGTACTACATGGTCCGGCTCTTCGCCCTGGTCTTTGCCGGCGAACCCGCGGAGGAGCACGGCGAGGGGCATGAGAGCGGCCTCGCGATGAAGCTGCCCGTCGCGATCTTGGCGCTGCTCTCCACGGTGTCGGGTCTCATCGCCATCCCGGGGGTGACGGCGGTGCCCGCCCAGTTCCTGGAGCCGGCGTTCCTGGCCTACGGCTATCACGTGCCCCACGGGGGGATCGGCTGGCCGGTGGCGGTGGTCCTGGCCGCGGCGGCCGCCGGCGCGCTCTTGGCGGTGAGGGCCTTCGGCCCACGCGGTGCGGGACGGCAGGAGCTGCTGGCCACGGCGGGCTCACCCCTGCGGGGAGCGCTGGCAAACGCGTTCTATATCGACGATGTCTACCAGAAGGGCATCGGCGGCCTGGTGGTGGGCACCAGCTACGTGGTGGGCAACGGGCTTGAGCCGCACGTCATCGACGGGCTGGTGAACGGGGTGGCCGGCGGGGTCCGGCGCATCGCGCAGGGTCTCGGGCGGCTGCACGGCGGGTACGTGCGCCGCTATACGCTGGTGCTGTTCGCCGGTGTCGCCGTCTTCATGATCTACTTCCTCTTGATCTAAACAACGGACGAGGCTGCTTTGCGCCTTTGCCGGGCGGCACCGGCGCGCGGCGAGGGCGGGGGAATGGAGGCGTCTCCATGTCAAACCTGGCAACCGTTGACCTCAACTTCATGGCCGTGGCGCCGCTGATCACCTTGGCGGTGGCGGCGCTCCTGGTGCTCATCCTGGACCTCGTCCTCCCTGCGGACCGGTCGCGGCCGTGGCTGTACGCCGCGGGCGTGGGCGGGGTCTTGGTGGCGCTCCTTTACACGTACCAGCTCTGGTGGGGGCCCGCCGCGGGCCCGGCGGCCAGCGTGGTCGGGGCGGGGGCGCTGGGGCGCCTCAGCACCGGCATCGCGGTGTTCGGCGGGCACTACGTGCTCGACCGGTTTACCTTGATTTTTCACGCACTGGTCTTGATCGCGGTCCTCTGCGCGCTGCTGATGAGCGCGCCCCGGCGGGACGAGGAGAAGTCGGGCTACCTCGCGCTGCTCCTCGGCGCCGCCCTGGGGATGGGGGTGCTGGCCGGGGCGGGAAGCTTTTTCACGCTGTTTCTCGGCCTTGAGATCCTCAGCCTCAACCTGTACGTGGCGGTGGCGTTCGAGCGGGGGAAAGTGACGGCCCAGGAGGCGGGATTCAAGTATCTCATCCTCGGTGCCGCCGCGACGGCGACGATGGTCTACGGTTTTGCGCTGCTGTACGGGCAGACCGGCACCATGGCTCTCAGCGGCCTCGCGGCGGGCTGGCACTCCGGCTCCACCGTGTTGATGAAGGTGGGTTTGGGCCTGGTCCTCTTCGGGCTCTTCTTCAAGCTGGCCTTGGCACCGTTCCATTTCTGGGCACCCGACGTCTACCAGGGGGCCTCGGCGCCGGTCACCGCCTTTATGTCCGTGGGGACCAAGGCGGCGTCCTTCGCCGCCCTGGTCAGGATCCTTCTCGCGGCGCTGCCGGAGGAGCCTTCCCGCTTTCTCCTTCCCTTGTGGATCCTGGCGGTGCTGAGCATGGTGGTGGGCAGCTTCAGCGCCGCGGTGCAGAACAACGTCAAGCGGCTCCTGGCCTACTCGGGCGTGGCGCACGTGGGCTACCTGATGATGTCCCTCCTGGGCCTTTCCGACCGGGGCGTGACGGCCGGCCTGTTTTACCTGGGCGCGTACCTTTTCATGAACATCGGCGCCTTCGCGGTGGTGGCCGGCCTCGGGCGAAGCGGCCGCGACGGGGAGGAACTGGCTGACTTTACCGGGCTGTTCTACCGGCGGCCCGGCTTGGCGCTGGCAATGACCCTCTTTCTCCTGTCCTTGGCCGGCATGCCGCCTGCCGCCGGGTTCCAAGGCAAGCTCTACCTGGTCCTCGCAGCGCTGGCCAGCGGTGCAGGCGCTGCCGCCTGGTGGCTGGTAGGCGCGCTGGTGGTCACCACCGGTGTCTCGGCCTACGCCTACCTGCGAGTGGCCGCCGAGATGTTCCGGAAGGCCGAGCCGGCGGCGGCTTCCGGGACGGAAGGGTATCGCGAGGCGGCCGCGGCCGCACACGGCCCGGAAAGCGCCGCGGCCGGCGCCGGCGCGCCGTTCTCGTGGGCTCTGGCGGCCGTCCTGGCCGTCGCCGCACTGGGCACGCTGTACCTGGGGGTATTCCCCCAGTCGGCCCTGGCGCTGACCCGGTACGTGTTGCCTCTGCCGTGAGGCCATCGTACCCGCGGTGCATCCCCGGGCGGCTTGCGAGCGGGAGGAGCTCGCAAGCCGCCCTTTGATTTTCCGGCCAGCCGGCCCTTCCTCCGGTTTCCGGCCGCGGGCCGAAGGCGGGCGGAGGGGTGCGGCAAGAGAAGGGCGAATCTCACGGGAAACGGCACTTGGGGAGCGTGACGCCTGGCCTATGGACGGGATGAGCAATCTCACCGCGATGCTTGAGGCCAACTGGAAGTACGTGGAGAAGCTGCCGGCGGCCGTGATTACCCTGGCCGTGGCCTACGTGGTGATCGAACTGGCGAAGCGGGCCATCCTCGCGGCCACCGGGCTGGCGCGGGTGAACCGGGCCGTCCAAACGATGATCCGTTCGGTAGTGGGCTTTGCCGGGTGGGTTCTGGCCCTGGCCGCGGTGTTCAACGTGATGGAACTGAGCCAGCTCTCGCTGGCTCTCGGCGGTTCCATCGCACTCATCGCGATGGCCCTGGCCACGGGCCTTAACAATATCACCCAAGACCTCTTGGCCGGCATCTTTCTCCTGGGCGACAAGGAGTTTGCGAAAGGCGCGTGGGTCAAAGCCGGGGGCGTCGAAGGCGAGCTGGAGGAACTGACCATCCGCAAGACCCGCATCCGGGACGCCGAGGGAAACCTGCACGTGATCCCCAACCGCAACGTAGACGGGGGGACCTACGTGATCGTGCCGGCGCGGCCCGCCGGAGATGAACAGAAAGAGGGCGCGTAAGAGTCCCTAGCTCCAAAATCCTTTTTTCGCGATGGTGCGGCCGGGGACCACCTGGACCTTGATGGGCCCGCTCGCGTCGATGAGCTCCAAGGGAAGCTCCGTGTTGTTGCACTTGGGGCAGCGGAGCTGGTTGCTCTTCTTGTCGAACCACTTGTCGTCTCGGAGGATGTAGCCGGGATTGCCGCCGGGGCTGATGATGGTTTCGTTGCCGCAGACGCAGCGGATGTTCACTGACGGATGCCTCCTTTGGCCAGCACGTCCGCGTATCATTATACTATCCCCGTGCTGTTAAAGGAAGGGATGGCGGCGCCAGGCAGGTCCTTGGGTTCGCGGGCAAGAAAGAAGCAAGGAGAAGCCAGTGGTCTGGGTGGGAGAGAGAGACGCGATGGCCAAGAGAATCCTCGCAGCGTTGATCCTGATGCTGACGGCGAGCGCCGCGGCGGCCGCCGGCGAACTCTACATCTATGACGACGATCCCCAATACTGGTGGTACTGGTCAGGGACGCCCAATTACGAGGTTCTGGTGCCGTCCAATCGTAGCTACTATTTAGATCAGGAGTGGAGCGGCCATACGTACGTGATGATCCCTCTTAGGGACGGGGGGCCGCACCTTTTCATCGGGACGGTGCCGGGCACCGACACGGCGCGGCTTTGGCAGGCCCTCAGCGCGCCCTGGGCGCTCCCCTTGCGCAGCTCTAGGGTGACTGAAGACACGCAGATCACCACCAGCCAAGGGCTGCGGGCCCGCTTTTGGGTGATGACCGGGACCATGCAGGATGGGTCGTCCGCGATGATCCGCATGGTAGCATTCACCCGGGACGGGCGCACCGCGTACCTCATGTTCGTGGGGAAGGAGTCGGACTACACGGGAAACATCCGCCAGTACTGGCTGCGGGCGGTAAACTCCTTCCGCTGGCGATAGGCGGGGTGGATCATGACGGATCCCGGAGTGCTCATTGCGATTCAAAAGCTTTCGACGCCTTTTCTGGACACGTTCTTTTACGCCGTCACCCAGCTGGGCCACGAGTATGCATACGTCGCGATCCTGCTCTTCGTCTACTGGTGCGTTGATCGGAGGATCGGTCATAGGACTGCGATCCTCTTTCTCTTTTCCATGTGGCTCAACGGCTGGGTCAAGGAGCTGGTGGCGTCGCCCCGGCCCAGCCCGGCGCAGGGCGTGCGGGTCCTGGTGTGGGAGGAGAGTTTCGCGTTTCCTTCCGGCCACGCCCAGGGTGGGGCGACCCTCTGGGGGTACCTGGCATGGGCGTTGGGATCGCGGCCGTTTTGGGGCGCAGCCGCGGCGCTCATCGTCCTGATCGGCTTTTCCCGCCTGTACTTGGGTGCGCACTTCCTCGGGGACGTGCTGGGGGGATATGCGCTCGCCTTCGCCCTGGTGGTGGTCGCCGCGGCGCTGGAGCGCTGGGGCGTCATCGCGGTGCTCCCGCGGGGCCTTCGGTTCGTCTTCGCCGTCGCGGCGCCGCTGGCGCTCTATCCCCTGTACCAGTCGGACGCGTCCGTGCAGACGCTGGGGCTGCTCTTGGGGGTGGCGGCCAGCGGCGTCTTCGCCCTGGAGCTCTTGCCCTACGATCCCCGCGGCGGCGTGCTGCGCCAGGCGGCCAAGATGGTCCTGGGCCTTGCGGGGATGGGCGGGCTCTACCTGCTCCATCGTCACCTTCCCGAAGGCTTTCCGGAGTTTTTGGGCTATGCAGTGATGGCCGTGTGGGTCACCGTCCTGGCCCCGTGGCTTTTCATCCGCTTGGGCCTCGCGCGGGCCAGTGAGCCCTCGGCGAGGCGTCGGAGCGGCCGGTGGTGGAGCCCCTACAGCCCCGTTCGCCCCGGTTGGGGGCCGGTTTACGGCAGCCCGTCCCTGGCGGGACCCCTGCGGGGCTTGCTCATGGCCGCCGCCGCGATCAGCGTGGCCCTGGGCGTGCTGGCGCTGACCCACACTCCGCCCAGCGCCCGGTACGTGCCGATCCTCGCGGAGCTGGGGCGCCATGACATCCTGGTCATCGGGCACCGGGGCGCGGCGGGCCTGGCGCCCGAGAACACGCTGGTGGCCATCGAAAGAGGACTCCTGGAGGGCGCCCAGGTGATCGAAGTCGACGTCCACCGGACACGGGACGGCCACCTGGTGCTGATGCACGACCCCACCGTGGACCGGACCACCGGCGGGAGCGGCTACGTGCGCGACATGACGCTGGCGGAGATCAAGACGCTCGACGCCGGCTACTGGTTTACGCCGGACGGCGTCACCTATCCCTACCGGGGAAGGGGAGTGACGGTCCCCACCCTGGAGGAGGCCTTGACCGCGTTCCCGGCGGCGCGGTTTCTCATCGAGATCAAGGAGCCCGATCCGGAGGCCGCCGATGCGGTGGCCGCGGTGATCCGGCGCACCGGGGCCCAGGGCCGGGTGATCATGGGGACGTTTCACGACGCCGTCGCGGCCCGCTTTCGCGAAGTGATGCCCGAGGTCCCCACCACGGCCAGCCAGGGAGAGGCCATCCGCTTCGTGATCCTGGCGCGGCTGGGGTTGGATACGGTCTTCTCGCCGTCGCCCCCGTGGGACATCCTCTCCGTGCCGCCCGATTATGGGTGGATCACCGTCATCACCCAGGGCCTGGTGGGCGCGGCCTCCCGGATGGAAAGGCCCGTATACGTCTTCACCGTCAACGATCCGGCGCTGGCAAGGCGGCTCATCGCGCTGGGGGTCCACGGGATCGTCACCGACCGCCCCGACCTGATCTCCGGGATGTGAGCGGCAAGGAAGACAACGCCCCCGGCGCTGCGCCGGGGGCGTCTCTTTCTCGTTTGCCTGCGGCCGTCAACGCCGCGAAGGATCCGGCCGGCTCTCAGGCGCTGGGCCGGGTCATCGCCTTGGGGTCCAGCACCTTGGCCAGCTGGTCTTCGGGGAGGACGCCCTTCTCGCGGGCCAAGTCTCTCACGGTCCGGCCTGTCTGGTAGGCTTCTTTGGCGATCTCGGCGGCCCGGTCGTACCCGATCACCTTGGCCAGCGGCGTGACCAGCGCGAGGCTCTGTTCGATCATGCTCTCGCAGCGCTTCCTGTCCGCTTGAATCCCGTCGATGCACTTCTCCTTGAACGCCCGGGCGGCGCTGGCCACCAGCGCGATGGACTGGAGCAGGTTGTGGGCCATCATGGGCATCATCACGTTCAGCTCGAAGTTGCCCCACTGCCCGCCGATGGTGATGGCCAGGTCGTTCCCGGTCACCTGGGCCGCGGCCTGGATCACCGCTTCCGGGATCACCGGGTTCACTTTCCCCGGCATGATGGACGAGCCGGGCTGCAGCTCGGGAAGGAGGATCTCGCCCAAGCCGCACCGGGGCCCGGAGCCCAGCCAGCGGATGTCGTTGGCGATCTTCATCAGCGACGTCGCGACGGTCTTCAGGGCGCCGCTGGCGAAGACCACGGCGTCCTTGGCGGCCTGGGCTTCAAAGTGATTCTCCGCTTCGCGGAACGGGATGCCCGTCCGCTCGGCGATGAGGGCGATGGTCCTGCGGGCGAATTCGGGGTGGGTGTTGACGCCCGTGCCCACCGCCGTGCCGCCCAGCGCCAGCTCCAGGAGCCCCTCCCGGGCCTGCTCCAGCCGGCGGATCCCCAGCTCCACCTGGCGGGCGTACCCGGAGAACTCCTGTCCCAGGCGGATGGGCGTGGCGTCCTGCAGGTGCGTGCGGCCGATCTTGAGGACGTCGTCAAACTCTTGGGCCTTCGCCGCCAGCGAGCGGTGCAGCTCTTTGAGAGCGGGGATGGCATCCCGGTCCAACGCCAGCACGGCGGCGATGTGGATCGCGGTGGGGATGGTGTCGTTGCTGGACTGGCCTTTGTTCACGTGATCGTTGGGGTGGACCGGGTGTTTCGAGCCCATCTGCCCGCCCAGCGCGGCGATGGCCAGGTTGGCGATGACCTCGTTGACGTTCATGTTGGTGGAGGTGCCGGAGCCGGTCTGGAAGACGTCGACGGGGAAGTGCTCCTGCGGGATCTCGCCGTTCACGATCCGGAGCGCGGCGTCGGCGATGGCGCCGGCGATCTTGGAATCCAAGAGCCCCAGGGCCTCGTTGGTCTTGGCGGCGGCCCACTTGATCAAAGCCAGCGCCCGGATGACTTCCATCGGCATGACCAGGTCGCTGATCTTGAAGTTGTCGACGGCCCGCTGGGTCTGGGCTCCGTAGAACGCCCAAGACGGCACTTTCACTTCGCCCATGGAGTCGGTCTCGATGCGATACTCCATCTGCTGATGCTCCTTTCCCACTTGCGCCCCATGCCGGTCCTGCGCCGGCCCGGCCGGCGCCTCGGGTCTGCCGGCGCGCGGTGCTATAGTAGAACCTTTACCGGCTCTTGTATTCGCAGCCGCGGGGGAACTCCCCTTCGGCGTTTCGCCCGCGGCGCGGTCCTTGCGCGATCCGGCGGGAGGGATTATAATATACAAAACCAATCCGAATTAGCGGAAATCCTCCGGCCGCGGGCAGCCCGGGAACGGGGGAGGCCGTGCGCCGCCCCGCCGGGCCGGCGCGGCCCGGGAGAGGGGGAGAGCGTCGTGACGGACGCGGAGTTGAGACAGCTCCCGGCTGCCCGGGAGGTGGACTGCCGCGGGGAGCTCTGCCCGGGTCCGGTGCTGAAGGCGATGGAGGCCCTGGGGGCGGTTCAGGCGGGCGACGTGGTCGTCTTGATCACCGACCTTGAGCCGGCGACGGCCAACGTCCGGCTGGCCGTCGAGACGGGCGGCCTTGCGCAAGCGCTGGGCGTGGTGCAGGAGGACGGGCTTTTCCGCCTTTATCTCAGGCGCCTTTAACTTTCGATTCTCTCGGAAAGGGGCAGGACGGCATGGCGACGGCTGATGTGAGCAGCAGGACGGCAGCCGGCGGCGGGCTCCTCACCCAGGAGCAGCTGACCCGCTATTCCCGTCAGATCATCCTGAGTGAAGTCGGCATCGAAAACCAGCGCAAGCTGCTGGACTCCAAAGTGCTGGTGGTGGGCGCCGGCGGCCTGGGATCGCCCTCCAGCATCTATCTGGCCGCCGCGGGCGTGGGCACCATCGGGATCATCGACGCGGACCGGGTCGACCTTTCAAACCTTCACAGGCAGGTGCTCCACTTCAACCGGGACGTGAACCGGCCCAAGACCCAGTCGGCCAAGGAGCACCTGGAGGCGCTGAACCCTGACGTGCGGGTGATCGAGCACCCGGTCTACCTGGATTCCAGCAACGCCCTGGAGATCATCCGCGATTACGACCTGGTGATCAACGGCTGCGACAACTTCGCCACCCGCTACTTGGTGAACGACGCCTGCGTGTTGTTGAAGAAGCCGCTGATCGACGCGAGCATCCTCCGCTTTGAAGGGCAGGCCACCGTCTTCCTGCCCGGTCAGGGCTGCTACCGCTGCCTATACCCCGAGCCGCCTCCGCCGGGCATGGTGCCCAACTGCGCCCAGGCGGGCATCATCGGCGCGCTGGCGGGCCATATGGGGACGCTTCAGGTGATCGAAGCGGTGAAGGTGCTGCTGGGCATCGGCAAACCGCTCGCCAGCCGGATGCTCCTCTTCGATGCGCTGAGCGGCGAGTACCGCACCGTCCGCTGGCGCCGGGACCCCAACTGCCCCGTGTGCGGCGACCACCCCACCATCACGGAGCTCATCGACTACGAGGAGTTCTGCGGCCTGCCGCCCCGCACCCAGGAGCCTGCCGGCGAGCTGGCCGGCCCGCCCCAGCAGGTGGTGCAGGCGAAGGGGTGGGTCCGGGAGGTCACCGAAGTGAAGGACCGGGTGGGCTCGCCCGACGTGCAGTGGCTCGACGTGCGGGAACCCCAGGAGTATAAGATGTTCCGCATTCCCGGGGTGAAGCTGATCCCCATGGGGGAGACCTTGGACCGCCTTTCGGAACTGGATCCCGCCAAGGAGACCATCGTGGTCTGCCTGAGCGGCGAGCGCAGCGCCAAGATCACCATCGAGCTGCGAAAGCGCGGCTTCGATAAAGCCTACAACCTCACGGGCGGGATGGTGGCCTGGATCAACCAGAAGCTGCCCATCGAGCGAGGCTGAGGCTTCCCGGGCGCAAGCGCGCGGCCCGGTCTCGGAGGTGCAAGACGATCGCCCGCCGGCCGCCGGTGCCGGCGGGCGCTTACATTTCGTCCACCAAGTCCAGCTCCAGGTTGGTCTTGCGCACCACGTGGGCCACCTGGCGCAGCACGGATTCCAGGTTGTCCTTTGGGCCCACCACCACCCGCAGTTTGGGACCGACGAAGCTGGTGATGCGCGGCTCGGGCTCGCGCGCCATCAGCCGGTGAAACGCCTCCTGCCACAAGAGCGGGGGTTCGTACGAAAGCCCGAGGTAGATCGCGTAGGCCTGGTCGAAGGAGTTGTCGGGAACCACCCGCTCCTCAACATGGGTGATGGCGACGGGTTCGCCCCGGCTTTCCACGGCATCCTGCCTCCTCTGTCCCGGTCGTCCCGGGGACGGCCTCTTCCCAGGCCGCCTCCCGGGCGTCTCCATCTTCCGCTCCGGCGCTCCGGCTCCTCCTTTTTCCCGGTCTCCCGCTCCGGCCAGGGCGGGAGGCATCGCCCCCGGCGAAGCGAATCTAGTGTGCCAGGGGAGGCGCTGCTCTTGATCCGCATCTTGCACCTGGCCGATCTGCATCTCGGGTACCTGCCCCCGTGGAAGGAGGCGGCGGAAAGCCGGCGCAGGGAAAGGGACATGCGGCTTTCCGCCGCCGTCGACTGGGCGCTGGCGCACGGCGTCGACCTGGTCCTCATCGCGGGGGATCTCTTTGAAACCCACCGCCCGCCGGCTTCCCTGGTGAACGAGGTCATCCGCCAGCTGGAGCGGCTGGAGGGCGCGGGAATTCCGGTAGTCACGCTTCCGGGCAACCACGACGAGATCAGCTACCACGATTCGGTCTACCGCACGGAGCAGGGCCGGTGGCCCGGCAGGCTGGTCACCAACCCCCACATGGACCGGGCGGTGACGCTCACGTGCCGGGGCCATGAGGTCTCCATTTACTCCCTGGCGTACACGTCCGGTGTCACCCGGGCCGACCGGCCGCTGGCTCACTTCCCGCCTCCCGACGGCGCGGGGATCCACATCGCCCTGCTGCACGGCTCCCTGGACTGGGGGCGGGAACGGAGCCTTCCCATCGACGGGCGAGCGCTGGAGGCTGCGGGCTATCACTACGCGGCCCTGGGTCACATCCACCGGCACGAAGTCCGGGGCCGCGAGCGGCCGGTGGTCTACGCCGGGATCATCGACGGAAAAGACTTCGACGACCCGGGCACCGGCCATTACGTGGTGGCGGAGGTGGACGAGCAGGGGGCCGTCGTTCGCCGCGAGCCGGCGGACGGGGTGCGGCCTCTGGTCTCCGTCGAGCTGGACGCGGGCGGGTACGAGAGCCTGGCCCAGCTGGAGGAGGACGCGCGCGGCCTGGTGCCGGAGGGCGCGGCCGTCCGCCTGACCCTTTCCGGCACCCCGGCGTATCCCGTCCACCCGGAGAGAGTGAAAGCGGCCCTGGCGGGACGGGCGTTTTACCTCGAGGTAGTCGACGAGACCCGCGGCCTGGCGGACGAGCTCATCGAAGCGCTGGCCCGCGAGCCCACGGTGCGGGGTGCCTTCGTGCAGAGGATGCTGGAGCGGCTTCGCCGCGCGGCGCCCGGCGAGGAGAGGACGATCCGCCGGGCGCTGGTGCGGGGACTGGAAGCGATGGGATGGGAGGGGCCTTCCGGATGAGCCGCCCCTTGGTGATCGAGCGAGTGACCCTGGTGGGGTTCGGTCCCTACCGGGATGAGACGGCGTTCGATTTCCCGCCGGGGCTCGGCGTCCTGGCTGCGCCCAACGAAGCGGGGAAGTCGACGCTGGCCGCGGCCATGAGCGCCATCCTCTTCGGCCTTCCGGCCGTGCAGGACCCCGCCGCCTTCGGCTTGGGCCGTTTTCGCAGCTGGGACGGCCCCCCTCGCTGCCTGGGGGAAATGATTCTTGACGCCGGCGGTGTCCGCTACCGCATCGCGCGCGATTTCGACACCCACCGTATCCGGCTCAGCCGCTGGACGGACGGCGGCTGGCTCGATGAGGCGGTGGGCGAGCACAACCCGGCCGGCCGCAAGCAAAACCCCAGGTACGTGCAGTGGCTCGCCTCGCTTTTTCAACACACTTCCCGCGAGCTGTTTCACCACACGTTCTCCGTGATCCAGCCTCTGCCGCAGCCGGAGAAGCTCAGCGCGGAGCTGCAGTCGCTGCTCGCGGGGGCGGGCGCGCGCGGCAGCCACACGGAAGCGCTGAAGCGCCTGGCCGAGCGCGCCAAAGAGCTCACCCGCCGCACCGGCCAGCGGGGACTCACGCCCCGGGACGGGCAGAAGGACGGCCGGCTGGAAGAGATCGAAAGGCAGATCGCAGAGCTCCAGCAAGCCGTCGCCGCGAGCCAGAAGGCCGTGGAAGAGCTGCGGGCGATGCAGGAGGAATCGGCACAGCTCTCCGCCGACCTGGAACAGCTCAAGGCGAGGCTGGCGACGACCCGGAACAGCCTGGCGGCCTTCGAGCAGTGGCGGCGGCACCGGGAAGCCGTGCGGGAGAGCGCCGCCGAAGTGAACCGGCTGAAGCGGGGGCGCGAAAGCTGCCGCGAGCGGGAGAAGCAGGTGGCCCGGGCGGAGGAGCGCCTGGCGGGCTTCCCGGAGCTGGCCGCAGCGCCCGCCGAGTTCGGCGAAGGGCTCGAGCGGCTGGAAGACCTCTTGGCCCACCTGGCCGAGGCAGAACGCCTCTTCGAGGAGGCGAGAGAGCTTCGCAGGCGGGCTGAGGGCCTCAAAGAGGAGCTGGAGGCCCTGAAGCTGCCCGGGCTTGAGGGTGAAACGGCTTTGTCCTGGACCCGCCGGGCCCTGGACGACCTGGAAGAGGCGGCCCTGGCGTGGCGGGAGTTCCTGAACCTCCGGGGGAGCCTGGAACGCATCCGGGAGGAGCGGCGGGGACGCTTCGCCGTCTTTGACGAGCTGTCTCCCGCCGGGCTCGACCTGGTGGAGTCGTACGAAGCGCGGCGCGCGGAGCTGCTCGCAGAGGCGGAGCGGGCCGAAGAGGAGCTGGCGCGGGCGCGAAGCGCCCGGAGCGAGGCGGAGGAGGCCCGGCGGCGGCTGATGGAGCGCTTTGCCGGTTCTGCTCCCTTCGTGCCTTTCCGGGAAGCCCTTCAGGCCTTCCGGAAGGTCGTGGGCGAGATCGAGGCCAAGGAGGCCCGCCGGGCAGAGATGCGGCGGAGGCTGGCTCCCGTGCAGTGGGCCGCGCTGGCGGTCGCAGCAGCCGGAGCCGTCCTGGTGCTCTCGGGGTTCGGCAGGGAGGGGCCTGAGCGGTGGGGGCCCCTGTCTCTGCTGGGCGCGATCGCGACGATCCTGCCCATCCTGCTCACCCGTTTCGTGCCGCCGTTTCGAAGCTGGCGGGCCCAGGTGAAGCGGCTTGAGGACGAGCTGGCCGCGCTGCGAAAGGAGCGGGAGCGGGCGGCGAGAGAGCTTCCCGCGGGATGCCCGCAAGGGGCGGCGGAGCTCGACCGGCTCTTGGACGAGATGGAGCGGTACGTCGAATCCGCTCGGATGCTCGACACCGTCTATGCCGTAGCCCCCGCCGACGAGGAGCTTCGCCGCCTCGAGGAGGAGGCGTCAAAGAGCCGGAAAGCCCTGCAGGCCCTGGAAGAGGCGGTGGCCGGGCCCAAGGAGGCGTTCGACGATTTCCAGAAGGCTCTGGAGGCCTTCCGGAGGCTGGCGGAGGAAGAAGAACGGCTCTCCCAAGAGCTGAAACGGACGCTCGCGTCGTGGGGCCTGGACGGGGTCGAACCGGGCCAAGTAGAGCGGGTGTCCCTGGCCGGCGTCACTGGGCTCAAGGGCGTCTGGGCCCGGGCCCAAGCCGCGCTGGAGCTGCTCCGGGCCGGCCCGCCCGGCCCTGGCTTCGGCGAGCTGGTGGACGAGGTGGAGCAGCTCCTCGATCAGCGCCGCTCGCTATTGGAACGGGCGAAGACCCACGACCGGATCGCAGAGGAGATCACCCGGCTCACCGCCGAGTGGGAGCGGCTTGCGGGAGGCGGCCGGGGCGCCGCCTGGCAGCAGCTGCAGCAGGCCCTCCAGGAGTGCGAAAGGCTCGAGGCCTCCTTCGGGGGCGACTGGTCCCGGCTCCGGGAGTGCATCCAGCAGGCGGCAGACCGCGGGGACCAGGGGGGCGAGCCTGCGGCGCAGGAGGCGCTGCGGACCCTTCCCGGGCCTTTCGCGGCATCCCTGGCCGCGGCGGGCGGCGACGTGGCCGCGGCGCGCCGCAGGCACCGGGAGTACCTTCAGTGGAAGGACGAGGCCGAAGCCGCCCGCCAAGCCCTGGAGGCGACGCTGGACGCGCTGGGATGCCGGGACGGGGACGAGCTGGGAGAAAAGATCGAAATCGCGGAGGCGAACCTCAAGCGAGCGATGGAGGCCATGGAAGCGCTGGCCCGAGAGCACCCCGGCCTTCCGGCCCCGCGGGCAGAAGGCGACTACCGCGACGCCGACGAACGCTTCCAAGCGCTTAAAGAGGAGGAAGCCCGGCTCGAACGGGAGATCGAACGGGCGAGCCGAAGGCAGGAAGAGCTGGTGTACCGCCAGGCCCAGCTCCAGGGCGAGACGCCGGTGAACATCGCCGAAGCCGAGCTCCGTCTCGAGCGCCTGCAGGCGGAAAAACGGCGGATCGAGGAAGAGCTGGAGGCGCTGACCGTGGCCTATCAGGAGCTGCAAGAAGCGGCTTCCGAGTACTTCGACCGGCACCTGGACCGCTTGGCCCAGCGGGCCGGCGAGTATTTCGCCCGGATCAGCCGGAGCCCGGGTCGGCGAGTGTTGATCGACGACGAGCTGAGGGTGGCGGCCGTGGAGCCGGACGGCCAGGTGGTGATCCCCGCGAGGCTGAGCCAGGGAGCCAAAGACCAGCTCTACCTAGCGTTGCGCCTCGCGGTGGGCGACCTGCTCCATTCGGAGACGCGGGCGCCGTTCATCTTCGATGATCCCTTCTTGAACTGCGACGAGCAGCGGCGGGAAGAAATCCGGAGCGCCCTGGCGGAACTGGCCCGGGAGCGCCAGGTGATCCTCTTGACCCACGACCAGGAGCTGGCGGCGTGGGGCGAGCCCGTCGCGGTCCGGCGGGGCGCGGGAGGTGTGGCCGGGTGAGCCTGCGCTTTTTCTTGGGAGCGGCCGGTGCGGGAAAGACCCGCGCCTGCCTCGACGAGATTTGCGACGAGCTGGTGAAGGATCCGCTCTCGGGAAAGCCGCTCTATTTTCTCGTTCCCGAGCAGGCTACCTTTCAGATGGAGCGGGCGCTCCTTTCGCACCGGCCGGACGTGAGCGCCGCGGCCCGGGCGCGTGTGGTGAGCTTCAAGCGGCTGGCCGCGCTGGCCCTGGAGGACGCCGGTTGGGGGGGCCGCCCGCTCCTGGGGGAGATGGGCAAGCTCCTGGCGCTGCAGGCGGTGGTCTCCCGGCGCCGCGGCGAGCTCAGGCTGTTCGGCCCCATCTCCAGGATGGACGGCTTCCTGGAACAGCTCTCCGCCGCCATCTCTGAGCTCAGGGCCTACCGGCACCGGCCGGAGGGCCTGGCGGCCGTGGCAGAGCTTCTCAAGGACGAGGGGCCGGTGGCGGACAAGCTGCACGATCTCGCCCTTCTCTACAAAGACTACGACGCCTTTGTCGCACGGCAGTTTCACGATCCCGAGACCACCCTCGACCTGGCCTCTGACGTCCTGGCTGCGAGTTCACTGGTGAAGGGTGCGGAGGTGTGGGTCGACGGGTTCGCCGGGTTTACTCCTCAGGAGTATGGGGTGCTGGAGGCGCTGTTCACCGCGTGCCGCCGGGTGACGGTCGCCCTGTGCCTTGACCCCTTTGAGCTGGGCGGCGACATGGATGCCTGGACGGAAGGGGGTCCGGGCGATCACTTTCACCCGACCCGGGAGACCCTAGTGGCCCTCCGGGACCGGGCCCGCTCGCTGGGAGTTCCTATCGAGCCGCCCCGCATTTTCGGAGGCGGCATCCCGCCCCGCTTCCGGGGATCTCCGGTTCTCGCCGAGCTGGAACGGGTGGTCGCCCGGGGCTGGCGGGCGCGCCGCTCCAGGGAGCGCCGAGAGGCAGGGGCGCCGGTGCGGCAGGCGGCCGGGGCAGAGGCGACCGCCGGTGCGCCCGTCCCCGCCGTGGAAGTGATCGAAGCCCCCGACCCGCGCGCCGAAGTGGAGGCCGCGGCGCGCGAGATCACCCGCCTGGTGCGGGAGCAGGGGATGCGCTACAGCGACGTGGCCGTCATCACCCGGGACGTCGGGCCCTACAAGGAACTGATCGAGGCGGTTTTTGCCCGCTGGCGGATCCCGTACTTTCTCGACGCCAAAGATCCGGCTTTCCACCACCCGCTGATCACCTTCGTCCGCGCCTGCCTGGACACAGCGGCGCACGGCCTCGACACCGAGCGGGTGATCCGCTACCTCAAGACCGATCTCGCACCGGTCTCCCGCGCGGAGGCCGACCTCTTGGAAAATGAAGCGCTCCGCTTGGGGATCCAGGGGGAGGAGTGGCTCCATTCGGGGGAGTGGCCTGAGCGCGGGGGCAGCCGGTCCCGGACCGTCCTGGACGCCGGCGAGGTCGCCCGCATCCGCCGGCGCGCCCTAGAGCCCTTGGCCCGATTCGTCCAGCGGGTACGGGAACTGTCGCGGGCGGCGGGCGAAAGCGGCGGCAGAGCGCCGGTCAGCCGCTACCTGGAGCTCCTCTGGCAGCTCCTGGAGGAGTGCGGCGCGGAAGAAAAGGTGGCGTCCTGGATCGACGAGGCGGCGGCCCGGGACGAGGCCCTGGTCGTCCAGGAGCACCGCCAGGTCTGGCAAGGGGTCGTCCGCCTCTTCGACCAGCTGGAGGCGGTGCTGGGCCAGGAGACGGTGACGCCCGGGGAGATGGCGGAGATCGCGGCTTCGGCCCTGAAGCGTCTCCGGATCGGGCGGGTGCCGCCCCGGATCGACCAGGTGCTGGTCGGTTCGGTCGAGAGGTCCCGCCAGCCTGACCTGAGGGCTGCCATCATCTTGGGAGCGAACGAAGGGCTCTTTCCCAAGGCTCCGGACGAAAGCGCCCTCTTCCTCGACGACGAGCGGGCGCTGCTGGAGGCGGCGGGCGTGCCGCTGGGCCCCGGCAGCACGGCCCGGCTCTGGCGGGAGCAGTACCTGGTCTATATCGCGCTCACCCGGGCCAGCGAACGGCTGGCGATCGTCTACAGCCGGGCCGACGAGCGGGGCCGGCCCAAGAAGCCTTCGTACTTCGTGGAAAGGATCCTCGCCGCCTGTGAGGGCTCGGTGAAGACGGTGCTGCCCGCCGCCGGCCTGCCGGAGCCGTGGCCCTCCCGGCCAGGGGGACTGGTGCCCTGGCTCACCCGGCACCTGGCTCGGCTGAAGGAAGGGGCTCCGGGCGTTCCGCGGGAGCGGCTGCTCGCGGCCTACCGCTGGCTCCTGGAGCACCCCGGCGCGGGGCTCCTGCCCGTGGACCGCACCGCGCGCGGCCCGCAGGCGGACCCGCTGGAAGCCCTGGCGCACCGGCGCCGGGACGTGCGACTCAGCCCCGACCTGGTGCGGGCCTTGTACGGCGACCCGCTGGTGCTGAGCCCCTCGGGGCTCGAAAGCTTCGCCGCGTGTCCCTTCAGCTTCTTCGCCGGCTACGGCCTGCGCCTTGAAGAGCGGCCCGTGTACCGCCTGGACGCCGCGCTGCTGGGCCAGATCGGCCACGCGGTCCTGCGCCGGTTCGTCCAGGAGCTGGGAGCGCGCGGGCTCGACTGGGCCCGTCTCACGCGGGACGAGTCCGACGCCCTGGTGGAGGAGCTCGCGGCGGCCTGCGTCGCGGAAGTGACGGGCGAGCCGGAGCCCGCGCGGAGAGCGGACGCGTTTGCCCTGGAGCGGCTGGTAAAGGCCGTGCAGGCGGTGGTGTGGGCCCTGGGCGAGCACGCCCGGCGGGGTGCCTTCCGCCCGGAAGGCGTAGAGGTGGCCTTTGGCCCCCGAGGGCCGCTGCCGGCGCTGGAGCTTTCGCTGACGGGGGGGCAGCGGGCGCAGCTTCGGGGGAGGATCGACCGGATCGACGCGGCCCGGTGGGAAGGGCGCAGCTACCTGCGGGTGGTGGACTATAAGTCGAGCAAGCACTCCTTCGACCTCGCGAGGCTGGTCCACGGGCTCGACCTCCAGTTGGCGCTTTACCTCGCCGCGGCGGTGGAAGCCGCCGGCGGCCGCGCCGAACCGGCGGGTTTTCTCTACCAGCCTGTGTTCGACCCGCTAGTCGCCGCCGAGAACCCGCCGGAAGACCCGGAGCGGGAGTGGCGGCGCCAGCTCAAAGCGGCGGGCCTCATCGTGGACGACGGCGTGGTGCCGCGCTTGATGGACAGCGGCGCGCAAGACTCCTCCGAGCTGGTGCCGCTCGTCTTTAAGAAGGACGGGGGGCTGGCCAAGAAGTCCAGCGTGGCCGATCCTGCTTCGCTGAAACGCCTCTTGGACTACGCGGTCCGGCGCGCCGGCGAGCTGGCCCAGGCCGTCGCCCGGGGCGAGACCAAGGCCGAGCCCTATCAAATGAAGGGCCGGAGGGCGTGCGAGTTCTGCGTGTACCTTCCCGTCTGCCAGTTTGACAGCACGCTTCCCGGGGACAGGTACCGGAACCTGCCCGCCTATGAGAAGGAGGAGGCGTGGGAGCGGATGGCGCAGGGAGGTGAGGCGGCCGATGCAGAGCAGGCAGGCTGAGACGCCCGCCGGGAGGGCCTGGACGGAGAGCCAGGAGCAGGCCATCACCGTCCGGGGCAAGGACATCCTGGTCTCGGCCGCCGCCGGCGCCGGGAAGACGTCGGTGCTGGTAGAGCGGATCGTCCGGCGGCTCCTCGACCCGGAGCGCCCGGTGGACATCGACCGGCTGCTGGTGGTCACCTTCACCGAGAGCGCTGCCCAGGAGATGAAGGAGAGAGTGCGCGCCCGGCTGGAGGCGGCGGCCCTGGACGGCGACGAGCGGGCGGCAGGGCAGCTGGCCCTCTTGGGCAAGGCGGCCATCTCCACGCTGCACAGCTTCAGCCTGGACCTGGTGCGCCGCTACGCCTACCTGCTGGGCGTCGACCCCCGTTTCCGCGTCCTCGACGAGGAAGAGGCAAACCTCCTCAAGCTCGAGGCCATGGAGGAGCTCTTCGAAGCGGTGCACGAAGGCCGGGACGAGGCGCTCCGTCCGCTGGTTGACCACTACGCCGGGCGGCGGGACGACCGGGACCTGAGAGCGCTGGTGGACAGTCTTTTCGAATACACCCGGAGCCTTCCCGACGGCGAGGAGTGGCTCAAGAGAGCGGTCCTGGCCTACGATTCGTCGCATCCGGAAGGAGAAGCCGCCTGGAGGCGGTGGAAAGAGGCGGTCCTTCACGACGCCCGGACGGATCTGGAACAAGCCCTCTCCGCCCTGGACCAGGCGGCGCGGCTCGCGCAGCACCCGGAGGGGCCTGCGGGCTACATCCCCTCTCTCGAGGCAGAGCGGTTGGCCCTGGCCGAGGCCGTGGCGGAGCTGGAGGCGGGGGACTGGGAGCGGGCCGCTGCGGCACTGGCCGCGGTGGAATTCCCCCGGCTCCCTGCGGACAAGGGAAGCAGCCCGGCGCTTCGCGAGGAGGCGAAAGCCGCTCGGGACGAGGCGAAAAAGATCGTCAACAGGCTGCGCAAAGGCCTCTTTTCCCGGACCGAAGCCTCCTACCGGGAGGATGTGGCGAGGCTCCTCCCCGCCGTGCGGGCCCTGGCTGGCTTGGTCCGGGAGTTCTCCCGCCGCTACCGCGCGCTCAAAGCCGCCGCCGGCGGCCTCGATTTCGCCGATCTCGAGCGCCTGGCCCTGGAGGCGCTGGCCCACCCCAGCGGCCGGCCGCTGGCGGAGTGCCGCCGCCGGTTCATCGAGGTCTTGGTCGACGAGTACCAGGACATCAACCCCGTGCAGGACCGGTTGATCACGCTGGTGAGCAGGGCCGAGGAGGGCGAGGGCAACCGCGTTCTGGTGGGCGACGTCAAGCAGAGCATCTACCGCTTCCGCCTGGCCGATCCCCGGATCTTCCAGGAGAAGCACCGCGCCTTCGGAGGCGCTCGGGACGGCGGCAGCGTCCGCATCGACCTGCAGGCCAACTTCCGCAGCCGCCGGGAGATCCTGGAAGGGGTGAACTTCCTCTTCCGGCAGCTGATGTACCCGGCGGCGGCGGAGATCGACTACGACGACGCGGCGATGCTGCGGCCGGGGCTCGACCGGGAGGAGCGGGAGCTGGACCCCGGCCGTATTGAGGTCCACCTGGTGGAACGAGCCCCGGAGGAGTACAGCGCCGGTCCGGAAGGAGAGGGTCCCGAGGGCGGCGAGGAGGCGCAGGACGGCACCGGCGCCCCGGGGGAGGACGAAGCCCGGGACCTTTCCGCGGTGGAGCGGGAGGCGGCGCTGGCCGGCCAGCTCATCCTCGGCTTGGTGCGGGAGGGCCTGCCCGGCGGCGGGGAACCTTTGCGCTTCCGGGACATCGTGGTCCTCATGCGCGCCCTCAAAGGGAGGGCGACCCGGTTCGTCGAGGTGCTGGAGTCCATGGGCGTTCCCGCCCACTCCAGCGGCGGCTCCGGGTACTTCCGGGCGGTGGAAGTGCAGGTGGTGATGGCGCTCCTGCGCCTGATCGACAATCCCCGGCAGGACGTGCCCCTGGCGGCGGTGCTCTACAGCCCCATCTGCGGCTTCGACGAGCGGGATCTGGCCCAGGTGCGCGCCGCCCACCCGGCGCTGCCCTTTCACGCCGCGGCCATGGAGTACGCCAAGGGCGAAGGAGAGCTGGCCCGGCGCCTTGCCGCGTTTTTCCAGAAGCTGGAACGGTGGCGCAGCGCCGCCCGGCGCATGCCGCTCTCCCGCCTGGTGGGGATGGTCTACGACGAGAGCGGGTACCTGGATTACGTGGCGGCCCTTCCCCGGGGCCGGCAGCGGGAGGCCAACCTGCTCGCGCTGTGGCAGAGAGCCCGCCATTTCGATCTCTTTGCCACCAGCGGCCTCGACCGCTTCATCCGCCACGTGGACCGGCTGGAGGAGGCGGGGGAGGACGCGGCGCCCGCCGCGGCCCTGGGCGAAGGCGAAGACGTCGTCCGGGTGATGAGCGTCCACCAGAGCAAGGGCCTGGAGTTTCCGGTGGTCATCCTGGCCGATCTGGACCGGGAGTTCAACAAGGCGGACAGCCGCCGTCCTTTGATCTACCACCGGGACCTGGGCATCGGCGCCAAGGTGGTGGACCGGGAGGCAAAGGTCAGCTACCCGTCGCTGGCTCACCGGGCCGTCACCGGCACGCTGGACCGGGAGGCGGTCGCCGAGGAGCTGCGCCTGCTCTACGTCGCCCTCACCCGAGCCAAGGAGAAGCTGATTCTCATCGGGTCCGCCCGGGACCTGGCGCGGCGGTCGGCCCGGGCCGCGGACGCAGCCCGGGTCTCCGGCTGGCACTTGCCTCAAGGGCGCGTGGTCCGGGCCCGGTCGTGGCTGGACTGGATCCTGGCCGGGCTGGCCCGCCACCGGGACGGGCTTCCCATCCGGGAGCTGGGTGCGGGAGCCCTGGGCGCGGGCTTTTACGCGCCGGTCGACCCCGAAGTGGAAAGCCACCCGGCTCGCTTCACCGTCCGCTGCTGGACGGGGGAAGAGGCCGCGCAGCTGGCTCCGGGGAGCTGGGAGCGGGAAGAGGGCCTCCCGTGGGCGGCGCTGGCCCGTCATGAACCCACCGGAGAGCCGGAAGGGACCGCGGCCGAGGCCGAGACCGTCCGGGTGCTGGAGGCGGTGCACGGGTGGCGCTACCCCCACCCCGCCGCGATCCAGCAGCCGGCCAAGGTGAGCGTGACGGAGCTGGCCCGCCGCTTCTCGATGGAGGAGGAAAGCGAAGCCGAAGGAGTCTTCGGGCCGGACGGCCCGTCGCTCGCCCGCCCGGCTCGCTTCAGCCGCCGCCGGTTGTCCGCGGCGGAACGGGGGCTTGCGGTCCACGCGTTCTTGGCTAAGATCGACTTGAGGGACGTTTCTCCAGCAGGGCTCGCCGCGCAGCTGGAGCGGCTGCGGGACTCGGGCCTGCTCTCGCAAGAAGAGGCAAGCGAGATCGACCTGGCCGCGCTGGCCCGCTTTTTTGACAGCCCGCTGGGCCGGACGATCCGAGCGGCTGCGGCGGACGGCGGGGACTCTCGCCGCCTGTGGCGGGAGCTGCCCTTTACGATGCGCCTTTCGGCCCGGGGATTTGCGAGCCGGGCGCTGGAGGACGCCGCCGCGCCCGGGGAGATGGTGGTGGTCCAGGGCGTCATCGACTGCCTGGTGCGGGAGGGGAACCGCTTCCTCGTCATCGACTACAAGACCGACGCGGTCCGGCCCGGCGAGGAAGAGCGGGCCGCGCCGCGTTACGCCTGGCAGGTCCGGCTCTACCGGGAGTTTGTGGCCAGGAGCGCACAGACCCGGGCGGTCCACGGTTTCCTGGTCTTCTTGCAGACCGGACGAGCGCTGGAGATCGAGGGAGGTGGAGGAGAGCCGCAGTGGAAGGCGCCGTCCTAAGAGAACGGATACCCCCGGGCGTGCTCCGGGCGGCGGAGGCGCTCATGGCCCGGGGGTTCCAGGCGTACCTCGTCGGGGGGTCGCTGCGGGACCTTCTGCTGGGCCGCCGGCCGCACGATTTCGATCTCGCGACGGACGCCCGGCCGGAGGAGGTCCAGGCGGTCTTCCCCCGCTCCGTGCCGGTGGGCGCGGCCTTCGGCTCGGTGCGGGTGGAAGCCGAGCCGGGCCTTTGGGTGGACGTCACCACGTTCCGGCGGGACCTGGACTACGCGGACGGCCGGCGCCCGGCAGGGGTGGCTTACGGCGTCTCCATCCAGGAAGACCTCGCGCGCCGGGACTTCACCGTCAATGCGCTGGCGTGGCACGCCGGCACCGGGGAGCTGGTCGATCCCTTCGGCGGCGCCCGGGACCTCGAAAGACGCCTGATCCGGACCGTGGGCGACCCGGTCCAGCGGCTGCGGGAAGACGCGCTGCGGCTCTTGCGCGCGGTGCGGTTTGCGGCCCAGCTGGACTTTGACATCGACCTTGAGACCTGGACGGCGCTGGAGGCGGAGGCGGCCGGGATCCGGCGCCTCAGCGCCGAGCGGGTGCGAGACGAGCTGTTTAAAATCCTGGCCGTGGACGACGTGGGCCGGGCGCTTTGGATGATGAGGGAGACCGGTCTCCTATTTGAAACCCTGCCCGAACTGAAGGGGACCGACCGGCTTCTCCAGCATAAGAGGGGCGCACCCACCCTCCTCGACCACCTGATCCAGACGGCCAGCCACTGCCCTCCCGATCCACTGCTCAGGCTCGCGGCGCTGGTGCACGACGTGGGCAAGCTGGTCACCCGGGCGGTGCAGCCCGACGGGCGCGTCACCTTCTACGGGCACGAGAAGGCAGGGGCTGAAGCCGCCCGGCGGCTGGGCGCCCGCCTGCGCCTTTCCAACTCGGAGGTGGAGCGCCTGGAGTGGCTGGTGGGGATGCACATGTCCCTGACTCCCGGTAGGAGCAAGAAGGCGCTCAGGCGGTGGCTGGCCCAGCGGGGCGAGGGGTGGGTCCGGGATCTGGTGGCGCTCTGCCGGGCCGACGCCCGGGCCAGCGGCTGGGAGGGGGCCCTGCCCCACATCGAGCGCATCGAGAGGGAGATCCAGGAGATCGCGGCGAAGGGCGAAGCGTTGACCCGGGCGGATCTCGCGGTGGACGGCCGCGACGTCATGCGGGAGCTGGGCATCGGGCCCGGGCCCCGGGTGGGCCGGATCCTGGCCAGGCTTTACGAGCGCGTGCTGGAGGATCCCGAGCTCAACACCCGCGCGGCGCTCCTCGACCTTTTGCGCCGGATGGCCCAAGACCAGGAGACGTGAGAGGTGGGCGGCGGTGTACGAGTGCATTGCGGTGGCGAGCCAAAAGGGCGGCGTGGGCAAGACGACCACTACGGTGAACCTGGCTGCCTCGCTGGTGGAGATGGGCAAGCGGGTGCTGGTGGTGGACCTGGACCCGCAGGGCGGCTTGACGCTGGCCAGCGGCCACGAGCCCGACGCCCTGGAGAAATCCGTGTACGACGGGCTGATGAAGGACGAGCCCCTCGAAAACCTCGTGCTCACCACCGGTTTCGGCGCCGACCTGATCCCCAGCAACGTCGACCTGGCCCTGGCCGAGATCGAGCTGGTCAACGCCTTTGCCCGGGAGCGCCGGCTGGCGGCGCTGCTGGCCCCGGTGCGCGACGCCTACGATACCATTATCATCGACTGCCAGCCGTCTCTAGGGCTGTTGACCCTGAACGCCCTGGCGGTGGCCGACGGAGTGCTGATCCCCGTCGCCTGTGAGTACCTGGCGATGCGGGCCGTAAAGGGGATTCTCACCTTCGTGAAAAAGGTGCAGGCCCAAGCCAACAGCCAGCTCAAGGTGATCGGGCTGCTGCCGACGATGTTCGACAAGAGGACCCGCCACGCCCAGGAGACCTTTGACGCGTTGAAGAAGACCTTTGAGCCCAAAGTGCGGGTGATCGGCACCATCGTCTACCGCAGCATCCGCTTCGCGGAGTCGGCGGCCAGCGGAGAGTCGATCCTCACCTACGCCGGCAGCGTTCCGGGGGCCGAAGCCTACCGGGAGCTGGCGAAGGCACTGATCCGGGGGGAGCTTTAGCCGTGGCCGCGCCCGTCGTCCTCCTGACGGATTTTGGAGCCTCCGAGTACGCCGGCATCCTGAAGGGCGTCATCGCCCGGCACGCCCCGGGCGCGCCCGTCATCGACCTGTGTCACGACGTGAGCCCTCAAGGGGTGCGGGAAGGCGCGTGGCTGTTGGCCCAGGCTTTCCGCTGGTTCCCGCAAGGCTCGGTGTTCCTGGCGGTGGTCGATCCGGGGGTGGGCACGGAGCGAAGGGCTTTGGCCATCGAGACGGAGGCGGGGTTTTTCGTCGGTCCCGACAACGGCCTGCTCTTTCCGGCGGCGTCGGCGGCCGGGATCCGGCGAGCGGTGGCGCTGGAGGTGCCGCCCGGGGCCTCTGCCACCTTCCACGGCCGGGACGTCTTCGCGCCCGCCGCGGCGCGCCTTGCCGCCGGCGCGGCGCTGGAGCGGCTGGGCTCTCCCATCCCCCATCCCGAGGCGCAGCTGGTGCCGCTCTCGTTTTGGCTTCAGGGGCGGGAGGGCGAGATCGTCCGGATCGACCGCTTCGGCAACTGCATCACCAACCTCCCGGCTCTCCCCGGCAGGACGGAGTACGAGGCCTGCATCGAAGTGGGGCGGCTGCCCGCCCGGTTGAAGCAGGTCGCCACCTACCGGGAGGCGCCTCCGGGGGAGCCGGTGGCGATCGTGAACTCGTACGGGACGCTGGAGATCGCGGTGCGGGACGGCAGCGCGGCAGAGGTGATTGGAACCCGGGTCCAAAGCCGGGTCACGCTGGCCTGACGCGCGTTCTCACACCGGAGCTTTGACTACGGCGATGAGGCGGGGAAAGACGTTGGAGCAGCGCCGGCCGCATGTGGAAATCTTCACCGACGGGGCCTGCCTCGGCAACCCGGGCCCGGGGGGCTGGAGCGCCATCCTGCGCTACGGCCAGCATGTCAAAGAGCTGTCCGGGGGCGAGGCCGAGACTACGAACCAGCGGATGGAGCTGCTCGCGGCCATCAAGGCTCTCGAGGCGCTGAACCGCCCGTGCTCCGTCGCGCTTTACTCCGACAGCGCGTATCTGGTCAACGCGTTTCAGGAGGGGTGGATCGAGCGCTGGCAGAAGACGGGCTGGCGCACCGCGGGCAAGAAAGACGTGGAAAACCGCGACCTGTGGGAGCGCTTGGTGGAGCTGGCCCGGGTCCATTCCATCCAGTGGATCAAGGTGAAGGGGCACGCGGGGCACGAAGAGAACGAGCGCTGCGACCGGCTGGCCCGCGAGGCGGCGCAGGCCTTCCGCAGGAAGGAGGAAGGCCGTCCTGCAGGCGAATGAAGCGCCCTTCGCAGGAGTCGGCAAGCTCAAAGGGAACTCTCTCGTGTCGAGTGTCTGATTGAGGATTGGAGTGTTGGCGCGGTGCACGTTCTGGACTACGGAGAGCTGAGGGATGCCCTGGTGGACGCGCTGGCGGCCCAGGGCCTTCAAAGTTCCGTCGACGAGATGGTCTTCCTGGGAACCAGCTCCCGGGGTTGCGAGATCCTGATGCATCACGGCGACGAGCCGGGAGAGGTTTGGGGCAAGGTGAGCTTCGAGTGGGTCGCGGCGAACCAGGCTCTCCTGGAAGAGCTGGACGATCACGACGCCGACGCCTACGATCCCAGCCTCTCTTTGGATCCCGACGCGGAAGTGATGCTCAGCGCCGCCTTTCACTTGCACTTCAACGAGATCGCCATCGCCCCCGAGGCCATGCGGGAGGTGGCGGAAGAGATCAAGCGGCACGCCGAGGCGTTCTTCGGCGACGAAGGCGGCGTCGTGGCGGAAGTGAGCATGACGTCCGCGGATGCCCGTCTCGAGTGCCTCCGCTTTGAAGTGAACACCTCGGCTTCCTTCGTTTCGGAGGAACCGTGGTGGGACCAGCTGGCCGGGGTGTGCCGTTCGATGCTGGATAAGCTCCAGGAGATCCACGGGCGGCTGCGCAGCGAGTACGGCTCGCCCCGCGGCGCGGCCGACTGAGGCGGGACGCCGCGGTGTTCGAGATTCGACGTCGTTCTCTGAGAGAGCTGGCGCGGCACAAGCCCACGCACCTCTTCTCCACCATCATCGCCGCCATGGGATACGCCAAGTCGCTGGGCAGGGACCCGGGCGAATTCGTCCGCTTCTTCATGGAGCGTCAGACTGATTGGGAAAAGCTCCGGGGCGACCTGGAGGGCGTCTTTCGCGCGTTCGTCGTCAACTTCCAGGAGCATACGGATATGCTGGACGACGAGTTCGACGTGGTGGTGGGCCCGGAAGGCGTGAGCCTCGGCGCAGCGCCCATCGAAGAGCTGTTCAAGGACGAGCTGGAGAAGTGGGGCCTCACCCCGGAAGAGGTCCGGCGCGGGTGGGACGAGTCGGCCCCGTACATCAGCCGGTTTACCGGCTTGCGCGTGTCGTACGATCACGCGAACGGAAAGTATTGGATCCACATCGCCGGGCCTGTGGAGGAGCCGGAGTGCTGATCGATCATCACACCCACCACTACCGCTGCGGACACGCCAAGGGCACCCTGGAGGACGTAATCGAAGCGGCCATTGCGAAGGGGCTGGACGGGATCGGCCTGTCGGATCACAGCCCCATCTATCATTTGGGCGACGGCGACCACGTGGAGCCGGGACGCGCCATGGCCAAAAGCGAGCTGCCGCGCTACGTCGCCGAGATGGCCGCTCTGAAGGAGCGGTACCGGGATCGGATCGACGTGAAGCTGGGCGTCGAGTCGGACCACGTCGACGGCTGGGAGGAGCACTACAAGCAGCTCTGGGAGTCGTACGACCTGGACTACGTCATCGGCTCGGTGCACTGGCTGGGCGATTGGAACATCTTCGACCCCCGGCTGCCCGAAGGGAAAGACGCCTGGGAGGTGTACGAAGCGTACCTCCTGGCGACGCAGAGGGCGGCCCGCTCCGGGGCCTACGACATCATCGGGCACTTGGACTGCATCAAGACCCGGGGCCACATGCCCACCCGGGCGATCACGCCTCTGCTGGAAGAGACCATCCGGGTGATCGCGGAGAGCGGCGTCGCCATCGAGCTCAACACGTCGGGATGGCGAAAGAGCGTGCAGGAGTGCTACCCCCGGCGGGAGGTCCTGGAGTGCTGCTTTCACTACGGCGTCCCGGTGGCGCTGGGCTCCGACGCGCACGCTCCCGAGCTGGTGGCCGCCGGCTTTGAGCGGGCGTGCCGGCTGCTCTGGGACGTGGGCTACCGCGAGATCGTGACGTTCACGAAGAGGAAAAGAGAGAGCATTCCCATCGACCTCGACCGGGTGCGGCGCCTCGCCGGCGGATAGGCCAGGGAGCGGAAAGCGGCGCACGCCGGGACGGCGCTCCTAGAAAGGTCGTCCCGGAGGGCTAGGGCCGCCCCGAACCCTCGCAGGCACCGGCACATAAGCAAATGTCTAGAAGCAGCACGGGCCTGCACTGGGGGTGAGGGTCCTGGACTACCTAGCCCGCGCCGGCCGGGCGGTGGCCGGCTGGAACGACGCGCTGCCGCCGGAGTTTTCGGCCGCGGCGGAGGAGAGCCTGGAGGCGCTGGGCCAGCGCTGTCGGGCCGAGGGGCTGCCGGTGCGGCGAGTGATGTGGTCCAGCGGAGGGCGAGGGCGGCGGCCGTGGGAACGGGAGTGGCTGGACGCGCGTTTTCTGGTTCCCGCGTCCTGCGGCGATCTGGTGATCTCCTCGGTGCTGCCGGAGGATGCCGGCGGGCCCCCGGCCAGAGTCCTGGGCTGGTGGCTGGGCCTGGTCTGGCGCTTTCACCATTTGACCGGCGACGGCGCACCGCCCGGCGGGGCGCCCGTCCGGACCGTGCGTTTTGTCGTCGCCCGGGAGGCCGGCCGCGCCCGGGGCCGGCCGGTGTTTCCCGCGGCCTGGCAGGGACCCGGCCTGCGGCACGAGGTGGAGGCGCGCACCTTCGGCGACGGCTCAGTCCTCCTCTGCGCCGGCGGTTTTGCCGGCGCTCTCCTCAGGTACTTCGGCGCCCGGACACCCGGAGCCTTGCTGTCCGACGCGCGGCCGCTGGGAGCGGTGAAGGCCCGCTTTGCACCGGGGTCAGGGGAGGCCGCCGCCCGGGTGGTCCTGGCTCTCGCCCTCTGGTGGCGGTATTCCGGTTATCGCGACGCCAGCTCCGTCCTGTCCTGGCTGCTGCAGGCGCTGCCGCAGGGCTTTTGGCGGGGGGTGGCCGCCCGCTCTCCATCCTCGTCCTTGACGTTCGAGGCGCTGTGGTCCCACTCTCTCGAAGCCTGTCTCGGGGCCTTGCACGCCCTGGCGCCCGCTCTGGGCGGGAGCGCCGACGCCGAGGAGGAGGCGGCCGGCTGGTGCCGGGAGATGGAGGCCGCGGTGCGGGGCCTCGCGCCTCTGGCCGGCGGAAAGCCCGCCCGCACGGGCGCGCCGTTGGCAAGCCTGCGGTGGCCCGCCGGCGGTCCCGGCTTCGCCGGCAAGCTGGACGCCGGCCGGCCCTACCTGTCGGCGCCGGGTTTCGCCGAGCCGGGCGCGTGGAGCGCCTTTTTTGACTGGTCCCGCTGCGCGGCCGCCCGGCTGCGGGAGCTGGCCGACGGCGAGCGGTCCCTGGCGGAGATCGCGCTGAGGCTCACCGTGGAGTTCGGCATCGGTTGGGACGAGGCCGTGGGCGCGGTGAGCGGCGCCGTGAAAGAGGGGCGGCTGGTCCCCCTGGATCGGGCGCTCACCGGCCGGACCCTGCTCTATTTTTCGTACGGTTCGTGCATGTCCCGGCAGAGCTTTCGCGAGAGCGTCCCCCGGTTCGAGCTGGTGGGGGAGGCGGCGCTCAAGGGCTTCCGCCTGGCCTTCACGCACCGCTCGGCGGTGCGGGCGGGCGGTGTCGCCGACGTGGTCCCGGAGGAGGGCAGCGAGGTGCGGGGGATCCTCTACCGCATCGCCTGGAGCGACCTCGCGGAGCTGGACGAGCGAGAGGGGGTCCACGCCGGGCGCTACCAGAGGGAGTGGGTGGAAGTGGAGGCGCTGGGGGTCCGCTTTTCCCCGGTGCTGACGTACACCGTCGTCCACAAGCGCCCGGGAGATATTCCGCCCTCTCCGGAATACGCAGGCCTTTTGGCCGACGGCGCCCGGGGGATGCTGGATCCCCGGTACGTGGAGGAGCTCGAAGCGCTGTTTCGCCGCCTAGGCGTCGAGCCTGAGCTGCCGTGACTCGCCGCCGGCTGCCGCGGCCGGGGTAGGCGTGAACTCAGGGCTCATGAGAAACCGGATGGCCCGGGGCCGCACCTCGACGGTGACCGGCAGCGCCCCCATGAGCTGGCCGTCGGCGTGGACCCGCACGGACGGGTCTCCGTCGACCACCACCTTCCAGGCCTTCTGGTACCGGCATTTCGGGTGATGAACGTGGCTTCCGCGGAACACCTTCGCCAGGTTGATCAGGGTTTCAAAGGGTCCCAGGTCGCCGCCGATGAGGAGGTCCAGCACGCCGTCGTCCACCTTCGCGTGAGGGCAGATCTTCATCCCGCCGCCGTACGTGGAGCCGTTGCCGACCGCGCCGAAGAGCACGCGGCTGGTCTCTGCGTGCCCGTCCACCTCGATGCGCAGTTCCCGGGGACGAAACGTCCGTAGCTGGTTGAACACCGCGAGCAGATAAGGAATCGCGCCCGAACCGCTCTTTCCCCCTTCGACGCTGCGGCGGATCACTTCCTCGGCCACCGCCGCGTCGAAGCCGAACCCCGCGACGTTGATGAAGGCGCGGCCGTTCACCAAGCCCACGTCGATGGGCTCGGCCCGGCCCAGGCGGCAGACCTGGTAGGCCCGCTCGGGATCCCGGGGGAGCGTGGCGCTGCGGGCAAAGTCGTTGCCCGTCCCTGCCGGGATGACGCCCACCGCCGGGGTTCTGCGCGACTGGAGCGCGCCGTTCAGCACTTCGTGGAGGGTCCCGTCCCCTCCCACGGCGACGACGGCCTCGTAGCCTTTGTCGGCCGCCTCCTGCGCCAGTCTCTCCGCGTCGTGCGGACCCTGGGTGACGACGGCGTCGCGCTCGAGCTCGGGATGCCGGGCGACCAAGCGCTGCCAGACGGACCAAGACCTGCCCGAACCGGCGACAGGGTTCACGATATAGGCGATCTTCACACCCATCCCTCCGAATTCACACGAGATGGAGGCTTCGAGGTCCGGGCCCCGGAATCCTACGCCGAAAAGGAACGCCTGCCCCCTTGTCGAAGCATCCCCCCGTACCACATGCGGTGGTGATGCCGCCTCGCAGAGCCGCGAGGCTGCAAGGAGGCAAGAGACGTGGCCGGACTGATGGATGGAAAGAAGGGCGTCGTCCTGGGCGTCACCAACAAGCGGAGCATCGCCTGGGGCATCACACAGGTGCTGCGGGCCGAAGGCGCCGAAGTGGCGCTGACGTACCAGGGAAAGCGGGTGGAAGAGAGCGTCCGCACGCTCGCCGCCGAGCTGGACATCTCGGTGGTGCTGCCGTGCGACGTCACGGAGGACGCGCAGATCGACGCCTTGTTCGCCGCGCTGGGCGAGCGCTTCGGCAAGCTGGATTTCCTGGTGCACAGCATCGCCTTCGCGCCCAAGGAGGCGCTGGAGGGCGAGTTCGTCAACACGTCCCGCGAGGCGTTCCGGATCGCGCTGGACGTGAGCGCCTACTCGCTGGTCGCGCTGGCCCGCGGTGCCCGGCCGCTGATGAAGGACGGCGGCAGCATCGTCACCTTGACCTACTACGGCGCGGAGAAGGCGGTCCCGGGGTACAACGTGATGGGCGTGGCCAAGTCCGCCCTGGAGTCCGCCGTCCGCTACCTCGCGTCGGACCTGGGCCCTGAGGGGATCCGGGTGAACGCCATTTCGGCGGGCCCGGTGAACACCGTGGCAGCCCGGGGCATCTCCGGTTTCACCTCCATGCTGAAGCTCCACGCGGAGCGCGCCCCGCTGCGGCGCAACGTGACCCAGCTGGAAGTGGGCCAGGCGGCGCTGTATCTCCTTTCCGACCTGGGTTCGGCGGTCACCGGAGAAGTGCTCCACGTGGACGCGGGCTACCACGCCATGGGCATGTGAGCCATTCGCGCGCATGGGAGGGTCGTGCTTGCCATACACGTTAAAGGTCTTTGAGAGCGAAGAAGCTTTCGACCGGGCCGCGGCCGAGTGGGTGGCGGCCCGGGTCCGTCCCGGCGCCGTCCTCGGCTTTGCCACCGGCAACACGCCGGTGGGCATGTACCGGCAACTGGCAGCGCTGCACCGCCGCGGCGAGATCAGCTTCGCGGCGGTGCGCACGTTTAACTTAGACGAGTACGTGGGCCTGGATCCCGCGGACCCCAGGAGCTACGCCGCGTACATGAGGGAGCACTTGTTCCGCTGGGTGGACATCGCCCCGGACGCGTGGCACATCCCGAGCGGCGCCGCTCCCGATCCTGAGGAGGAAGCGGCCCGCTACGACCGCCTCTACTGGGAACTGGGCCCGGTGGACGCACAGGTGCTGGGCATCGGCGGCAACGGGCACATTGGGTTCAACGAGCCGGGGACCCCGTTCGACAAGACCACCCACGTGGTGGAGCTCACCTGGCAGACCCGGCTGGCCAATGCGGGGCCGTTCGGCTCGCCCGAGGCGGTGCCCGCCCGCGCCATCACCCTGGGCATCCGCAACATCATGGAGGCCCGGGAAATCCTCTTGCTGGCCAAGGGCGCGGCCAAAGCCGAAGCGATCCGCAGGGCGCTGCGGGAGGAGCCAGGGCCCGGCGTGCCCGCATCGGTCCTCCAGCTCCACCCCAAGGTCACCATCTACCTGGATCAGGAAGCGGCCGGCGGCGTCGTCTAGAAGGGGCGCCGGGAAGAGCGTGTCCGTCATCGCCGAAGACGCGCGGGTGTTGACACCCGCGCTTTTCTTGTTTACGCTAAGGAACAAGAGGCGAACATGTGTTTGCTGAGGGCGGCGGGAGGTGCGGCGCGGATGGCCCAAAGCGAGCGGCAGGTGGTGGAAATCCAGTGCAAATCGCTGCTCAACCGGGTGGTGTCCCAGCGGATGCCCTTCCGCTGGTCGATCAACCCGTACAGGGGCTGCGAGCACAAGTGCGTCTACTGCTACGCGAGGCGCTACCACACGTTCCTCGACCTCGACCCGGGCAGCGACTTCGAGAACAAGATCTTCGTCAAAGTGAACGCTCCCGAGGTGCTCCGCCGCGAGCTGGCAAGGCCCGGCTGGCAGCGGGAGAAGGTGGCCATCGGCACGGCCGTCGACCCGTACCAGCCCGTAGAAGGAAAGTACCGGCTCACCCGGCAGATTCTGGAGGTGCTCTTGGACGCCGCCACCCCGTGCTCCGTCGTCACCAAGAACACCATGGTCCAGCGGGACGTGGATCTCCTCCAGGAGCTGGCCCGCGGCCCGGGCTGCACCGTCTCGCTGAGCCTCACCACGCTGGACGAAGACTTGGCCCGGCGGCTGGAGCCCGGCACGCCGGCGCCCCGGCGCAGGCTCGAGACGGTGGGCCGGCTGGCGCGCCGCGGCATCGAGGCGGGGGTGATGATCGCGCCGGTCCTCCCGGGCCTCACCGACGGCCCCGGGCTGGAGCGGCTGGTCGACGAGGCCTTCTCCCACGGAGCCCGCTTTGTCCACTGGGGCGTCCTGCGCCTCGACGAGGGCGTCAAGGACGTGTACTTGGATTTCATCCGGTCCGAGGCGCCCCGGCTGCTGCCGCTCTACGGCAGGATGTACCCGGGCGCCTACGCACCCGCAGAATACGTCTGGAGGATCGACGCCCGGATGGGCGGGAAACTCCGGGCCAAAGGGGGCTTTCCGGAGGGGGAAGAGCCGCCTCGCACGGCCTTGGGGGCGGCCGGTGCTCTCCCGTTCGAAAGGGTCTCCCGGGCCGTGGATCCCGCAGGGCGGAAGCGAGCGCCGCTGGCGCCCGTCCAGCTCCAGCTCCAATTTTGAGCGTTTCTCCTCACTCTCCCCTTGCCATGGCGTACCGCCTGTGGTACGCTCCTCCACGTGGCTGGAACCCGCGCTCCCCTTCGGCGATTCTGGGTTTACCTGCCGCCGGCTCAAAAAAAGTGATCCCGGTCGGGCGGATATTCCGGGATCGCGTGGTACTATTCCTAAACGGGGCGGGTGAGCTGGGCGCGGAGTCCAGCTGGTACGATGTGTTCCGGGGAGACTGGATGTCGGCCGGGCTGCGCCGTGCGGCCGGGCCGATGGAGAGTGGGGAGGAATACGGTTGAGGCGCACCGGAGTCGATCGGGGTGAGGCCGGCGGGGCGTGGCAGCGCGAGGCGGCCCCGCGGAGGAGGGCAGGCCTGACCCTGTGTGCCGCAGCGCTCATCGCCGCCAGCGTGGTGGCCGCCGCGCCGGGGGACGCGCAGGCGTCCTCGATCCATGTGGTCCAGAAGGGCGAGACCCTTTCGCACATCGCCAAGGCGTACGGCACCACCGTCGAGATGCTGGTCGTTCTCAACGAGATCGACGATCCCAACCGGATCAGGGAAGGACAGCGGCTGCTGGTTTCGATCACGCCCACCATTCACGTGGTGGCGAAAGGCGAGACGCTCTGGGAGATCGCCAAGACGTACGGGATGACCGTGCAGCAGCTGGCCTCGTGGAACGGGATCTCTGATCCGGGGCGCATCTATCCCGGACAGGAGCTGATCGTCTCCTCCGGCGGCGTGCACCGGGTGCGGGCCGGCGAGACGTTGAGCTCCATCGCCAAGCGTTACGGGGTGACGGTCCAAAGCCTGGTCGCGGTGAACAACCTGGCGGATCCCGACCGCATCGCGACGGGCCAGAGGCTGATTATCCCGCCCATGGGCGGCGGCGCCGTGGAGGCGCTGGCCAGGACCGCCGGCGCGGGCGTGCCGCGGCCGTTCGGACGCTGGCCGGTGACGGGGACCGTCTCGTCCAGCTTTGGCCTGCGCAGCGGAAGACAGCACGAGGGACTCGACATCGCGGCGCCCCATGGTACCCCGGTGCGGGCGGTGGCGCCGGGCACGGTGACCTACGCAGATTGGGCGGGCACCTACGGCCTCCTGGTCATCATCGACCACGGGGGCGGCATCGAGACCCGCTACGCCCACGCCTCGCGGGTCGAAGTGAGCGTAGGCCAGCGGGTGAACGCGGGCGACGTCGTCGCCCGCGTCGGCTCCACCGGCCGGTCGACGGGTCCGCATCTTCATTTTGAAGTGCGGGTGAACGGCCAGGCGGTGGACCCTGCCCGCTGGCTGCCGTAAGGCGTCTAGGCTTGTTGATACCATTCCGCGACGTCCCCGGGAAGCGCGGCCTCCAGGCGGCGCTTTTCCGGCTCTTGCAGCAGCTCTTTCAGCACGGAAAAGACCGCCCGGAGGCGGCGGGTGGCCTCGTCACCGGCGGGGACGGAGAGGACGTCCAGACCGCCCAGGGTCTGGTCGTAAAGGCCTTCGGTCGGGAGGCGGCTCACGATGGGACCGACGAAGAGCTGTTCGTCGACCAGCGGGTCCGCCGCCTCCATGTCCGTGTGCAGGTGTGTCGCGAGTTCAGGGGGGAGACTCCGGGCCAGCCGCTCCCGGTCTGCCCGGTCCAGCACCCGGGCGATGCTCTGCATGACGCTCTGGACCAGATGGGCCGCCTCGGCGGATGTCAGGCCTTCCACTTTCTCTTGGACACGCTTGACGATATCGGCATCCATCGCTTTCCCTCCACCGCCCGCCGGAAGGCTCGGGATTTGAGACGTCTCACATGAACTCTCGTTTCAGCGCGGCAAAGCGCTCTTCGTCCAACGCGTCGAAGGGCCGGTGCACCACGGCTCCCGCCTTGAGCGCGGGAACGTGCTCCTCGTAGGGGGGCACGTCGTCCCGCTGGTAGATGATGCCTACCGGGATGCGGTCCCCCCACTGCCCGGCCGTCTGCCAGGCCCGGGCGAAGTCGGCCGGGTCGTACCCCTCGTCCTCATCCACCCGGTAGATGCGCTCGGCGTACCACTCGTACGTGTTCACCTTGTTGAACGTGACGCAGGGCTGGAGGACGTCGATGAGGGCGTAGCCCCGGTGCCGGATCCCGGCGGCGATCATCTCCGCCAGGTGCTTGGGCTCGCCGGCAAAGCTGCGGGCGATGAAGGTGGCCCCGGCGGCCAGAGCCACCAGCAGGGGATTGACCGGGGACTCCGCTGCGCCGTCCGGAGAGGTGCTGGTCTTAAACCCCCGGTCCGACGTGGGCGAGTACTGGCCCTTGGTGAGGGCGTAGATCTGGTTGTTTTCCACGATGTGGGTGATGTCCGGGTTCCGCCGCGCGGCGTGCAGGAAGTGGTTCCCGCCGATGCCATAGGCGTCGCCGTCCCCGTTGACGACGATGACGTGAAGGTCCGGGTTGGCCAGTTTTACGCCGGTGGCCACCGCGAGGGGCCGGCCGTGCAGGGTCATGAAGCCGTTGACCCGCATGTAGTCGACGATCTTGGATCCGCAGCCGATCCCCGAAATCACCGCGGCCTGGTGCGGGGCGATGCCCAGTTTCACCAGCGCCTGTTTCAGGGCGGCCAGGACCCCGAAGTCGCCGCATCCCGGGCACCACGAGGACTTGATGTGGTTGGCGAAGTCCTTCAAGGTGAGCCGGCTACCGGACCCTTCCCGGCGTCCGGACGGCGCGGCGCCGTTCTCAGACATGGGAGGCCACCTCCTCAAGACAGGCCGATGCGATCTGCTGGGGCGAGAAGGGCCGGCCGTCGAACTTGTGAACGCCGTGGGAGACCTCGTGCCCCGTGCACATGCGGAGGAGCTTCGCGAATTGGCCGGTGTAATTCTGCTCGACGGCCACGGTCCTCCGGGCGCCTTCCAGGGCGCGGCGGGCTTGGTCGGCGGGGAAAGGCCAGATATCGGTGAAGTGAAGGGCGTTGGCTCGCACGCCTTCTTTCTCCAGCAGCGGCAAGCTTTCGACCACCGGACCCACCGCCGATCCCCAGCAGATCAGCGTGAGGTCGGCGTCCTCCGGTCCGTACCGCTTGGGGCCCCGCATCTCTTGCCTCGCGTGTTCCAGCTTGCGCATGCGCTTGGACATCTGCTGCACCCGGTTCTCGATGGCCTCGGTGATGTGGCCCTCTTCGTCGTGCTCGTCCGTGACTACGGTGTAGACGGCGTTGGGATGTCCCGGAAGCGCGCGGGGGGAGATTCCGGAGGAAGTGATCCGGTAGCGGCGGTACTGGCCCGGTTCCAGCTTGTCCAGGGCCGCGTGGTCCAGGAGCTCGCCCCGGTCCCGGACCACCGCGTCGAAGCTCAGGGCTTCCGAGGGAAGGGTGCACAACGAGGCCGCGAGGAACTGGTCGGCCAGGACGATCACGGGGCACTGATACCGCTCGGCCAGGGTAAAGGAGCGCCAGCCGGCCTCGAAGTACTCCTCGTGGGTCCCGGGAGCCAGGACGATGCGGGGGAATTCGCCCTGGGAGGCATGGAGCACGAAGAGGAGGTCCCCCTGCTCGGTGCGGGTGGGAAGGCCGGTGGACGGCCCGCCCCGCTGCACGTCCACGATGACCACCGGCACTTCGGTCATGCCCGCCATTCCCAGCGCTTCTACCATGAGCGAAAAGCCGCCGCCCGACGTGGGCACCAGGGCGCGGGCACCGGCGTAGCCTGCACCGATCGCCATGCAGACGGCCGCGATTTCGTCTTCGGCGTGCTTGGTGACGATGCCCAGCTCCTTTTCTTTCCGCACCAGCCACTCGAAGATGGTGGTGGCGGGGGTCATGGGGTAGGCGGAGACGAAGCGGCAGCCGCCGGCGGCGGCGCCCAGGGCGAAGGCCTCGTTGCCGCTGATCAACAGGGTCTCGCCGCCGTTCCCGCCGGGGTCCCGGGTGCTCAGGGGCGGCGAGGCGCCGTGCAGCGCATAGCGGAAGGCGCCGCGAAAGCGTTCTACCGCCATGCGGTAGGCGTCGTCCGCCACTCTCAGGTTGGCCTCCACCACCCGCGGGCCTTTCGCGGCGAATCGCCCTTCGACCACGCTTTTCAGCCGCTCGAGGGAGAGGCCGAGGACCCCCGCCCCGGCGGCCACCGCCGCGGTGTTGGTCATCACCCGGTTCCCGTGGCGCTCGGCGATCTCGGTGAGAGGCATCGGAAAGAGGAGGCAGCCCTGCTCCTTCACGGGTCCTTCGTCCACCTTCAGCGAGTCGTCGTACAGGACGCCGGCGCCGGGCGCCAGGTTGTCCCGGTGAATGTCGACGCTCTCCTTGGTCAAGGCCAGGAGCAGGTGAACCGGATCGCTGTGGGAGCGGACGGCCCTGGAGGCGATCCGGATCTGGTAGAAGTTGTGGCCGCCCCGGATGCGCGAGCGGTAGTCCTGGATGCTGAACACGTACCATCCCGAGCGCATCGCGGCCAGGCTCAAGGTGGCCCCACTGGACTCGACGCCCTGTCCCGCGTCGCCGCCGATGGTGATGCTGAGGTCCGTCAACGCCATCCCCTCCGCCCCTTGTCATGCCCGCCGCGGTCTTGGGTTATGACGGGCAGGCCCGCAGGGGGGCAGGCACCTCTTGCCAGCGGGGCCGGGCGGCGGCGAAACCAGGAAGGCCCGCAAATCTCTCGAAAGGAAGCTCTCCAGTAGGAGTCGGACCGGAAAGGGAGGATGAGGCGTGGCGCGGCTTGAGGACGAATTCGGCGACGTGGTGCGGAAGGCCAGGGAAGGATTGGGCCTCTCCCTCGAAGAGGCGGCGCGGCGGGCCGGGATGAACCCCGGGAGGCTCGCGGCGTTCGAAGCGTACCAGGAGGCCCCGTCCCGGGAGGAGTCGGACGCCCTGGCCCGCCTGCTCGGGCTCGGGCGGGAGGCGCTGTGGCGGATGGCGAAGGACGAGTACCGGCCCGAGGTGGACCTGGACGGGCTCGACTGCGACATCGTCTCCTTCACGTTCGAGCCCATGGGTTCGCACGGCTACTTGATCCACCTCAAGGAGACCGGCGCCACCCTGCTGGTGGACCCCGGGGGGTCGCCCGGCCCCGTGCTGGCCGCACTGCGCGAGCGGGGCTGGACGCTGGCCGCGGTCTTGGTGACCCACGGCCATTCGGACCATGTCGCAGGCCTCGCCGGGGTGCTGGAGGCGTTGGAGGTGCCCGTCTACGCTCATCCGTCGGAGTGCCGGGCGGCGGGGTTGGTCCCGGTCACCGGCCCGGCCGAGCTCGCCGTCGGCGGCGCCCGGGTGCGGGTGCTTTACACCCCGGGACACACCCCCCACGGTCTGACGTTTGTCGCGGGCGGCGTCGCCGCCGTGGGCGACACCCTGTTCGCCGGCTCGCTGGGCCGGGCGCACCGGGGCCCCGAGTACTACGACCAGCTGCTGGCTTCGGCGCGGCTGATCCTGTCGCTGCCCGACGAGACCGTGCTGCTTCCCGGCCACGGGCCGCTCACCACCGTAGGCCAGGAAAAGCGCGGCAACCCGTTCGTCGCCCCGTGACCGCCCGGCGGCCGGGAAAAGGCGGCGCATCACCTTGGAGCAGGAGCGACCGTGAAGAAGTGACGCGATGGGACGAAGCCCCTTACACCTGCTATCAACGGTTGATCGAAGCGTACGAGCGCCTCGGACTCCGCCGGATCGAGCTGGGAAAGACGCTGCTCGACACGCCCCTGGTCGCGTTTTGCCGGGATGAGGCGGAGGTGCAAGACCGCCCTCCGGTCCTCATCGCCGCAGGGGCTCACGCCGAGGAGGCGGCGGGGGTGATCACCGCGTGGCGTCTGGCCCAATCGCCCGGGTTCCGGGGAAGGCTGCTCTTCGTCCCGTGCCGGGATCCCTTGGGCTGGGACGGGATCAGCCGCACCCTGGGCCGGCTTACCGGCCAGGGGGACCTGCATCTTGAAACGCACCGGCAGGCGGTGGAGGCCTACCGCCATTGGGGGGAAGTGATCTACCAGCGGGAGGGCCTGGTCCTCGCGGTGGTAGGGCCGCTGGCGTTCATGAGCCTCGACCCCGAGCATCCTGGAAACGCCGACACCGGTGAGTTCATCCAGGCCTTCCTGCCCCGGCATCCCGATCTGGTGGACGCGCTGCGGGGCAAGAGGCTCCTGGTCCCGGGTACGCCGCGGCACGCCGAGGGCCGCAGCGTCTACGGCTGGGGCGGCGGGCCTACCGTCTACGTGGATGAATCGGGCCGGGTGGGCAACTTCAACCGGTTTTTCGCCTCGGAGACGCCGCCGGTGGAAGTGGCGGCCCTCCGGGAGCTGGCAGACCGGGTCAGGCCCGAGTGGGTCTTTGACCTTCACGAAAACTTCGGGGGCGGTTTCGGCCTGTACGCCAACGGCCCGGCGCTCCAGCGGGGCGCCGCCGTGTACCGGGCCATGATCGACACCGTGGTCGCAGAAGGATTTCCCTTGAACCGGCTGGACGATCTCCTGCCGTACCTGGGTCTTCCCGAAGGCGCCTTGGTTGAACCGTATCCCGGCGTCTACAGCGCCAACCCCTCCAGGCGAATGCCGCCCGACGCGTTCGGCGTCTACACCGGCCAGATGGGCGCGGCTTGCTTCACCACGGAGATGGGCCTCGAGCAGCCTCTCGACTATCGCTGCCGCGCCACCGAGATCGCGGTGCGGGCGGGTGTCAGGGCCATCGAAACGCTGTGGGAAGAGGGCGAAGCGTGATGGAGGCGGCAAAGGGGGCCCGCCCTGGAGGAGGGCCTTGGGCGGAGCTCCTCGCCTGGTACGACCGGGAGAAACGGGACCTCCCTTGGCGGAAGACCCGGGATCCTTACCGCATCCTCGTCTCCGAAGTGATGCTGCAGCAGACCCAGGTCAAGACGGTGCTGGGCTATTACCACGCCTTTCTTGAGCGCTTCCCGGATCTTCGGGCGCTGGCGGAGGCCAGCGAAGACCAGGTGCTCGCGGCCTGGAAAGGGCTGGGGTACTACCGCCGCGCCCTCCACCTGCACGCCGCGGCGAGGGAGGCCGCGGCCCGCCACGGCGGGGAGCTTCCCCGCTCGTACGCCGCCTTGCGGGCGATGAAGGGGATCGGCGACTACACCGCCGCGGCGGTGGCCAGCATCGCCTTCGGCGAGCCCAAGGGCGCCGTGGACGGCAACGTGCTGAGGGTGATGGCCAGGTACCTGGGGATCGAGGAGCCGGTGGACGAGGCGCGCACCCGCCGCAGGATCCAGCAGGCCGTAGACGATGCCGTCCCGCGCGAGCGGCCGGGCGACTTCAACCAGGCCCTGATGGAGCTGGGCGCCACGCTCTGTCTTCCGCAGCGTCCCCGGTGTGACGCGTGCCCGCTCGAGGCCAGCTGCGCGGCGCGGGCCACGGGGGCGGCGCACCGGCTTCCGGTGCGAAAGCGCCGGGAGAAGGTGAAGGCGGAGCGGAGAATCGTGGGCGTGGTGGAACAGGGCGGCCGGGTCCTCCTGGTGAAGCGGCCCGCCGGCGGGCTCTTAGGCGGGATGTGGGAATTTCTCAACCTGGAGCCGGCGGGCGCGCCGGGCGTCGCGGACGAGGAGCAGCTGCGGGACGCGCTGGCGTCCCTCACCGGCAGCGCGGCGGCGGAGTGCCGCTTCGCCGGCAGGGTGACGCATCGCTTCAGCCACCTGCTCTGGGAGATGGACGTCTACCGAGTGCGGGCTCTGCCGCTCCAAGCCAGCGAACCGGAAGCGGGCTCCGGCTGGACCTGGCACCCTGTGGAGCGGATGCACGAGGCGGCGCTGCCGCGCGCGATGCAAAAGGTATGGGAGCGGGTCCGGGAGGCGGCGGGGACTGGACAAGGACCCCGCGCTTAGCCCGGCGCGGGCCCCGCCTCGAGCTGGTCGGGGTCCAGGGCTTCGAGGAACTCAATGACCGCCCGGGTGAGGTGCGTGGGCGTCGAAGAGCCGGAGGTGACGGCGACTTTGCGCGCCCCTTTCAGCCAGTTGAGGTCGATGTCTTCGACGGTGTCGATGAGATACGCCGGGCGCCTGGCCCTCTCCCTGACCACCTGGACCAGGCGGTTGGAGTTGTTGCTGCGGGCGTCGCCCACCACCAGGACCACGTCGGCCTCTTTCGCCTGGGTGGCCGCGGCCTCCTGGCGAGCCTGAGTGGCGAAACAGATCTCGTTGTACACCAGCACGCCGGGGTAGCGGGAGCGGATGTACTCGATGAGTTCCGCGGTATCCCACTGGCTGAGCGTGGTTTGCGTGGTCACTGCCACCTTGTCGGTCTTGAGATCCAGCTGGTCGACGTCTTCCCGGGTCTCGACCAGATGCACGCTGCCGGGTGCCTCGCCCATGGCTCCCTCGGGCTCGGGATGGCCCCGCTTGCCGATGTAGATGATCTGGTAGCCCCGGGAAGCCAAGTCCCGGATCAGTTCGTGGGTCCGGGTGACGTCGGGACAGGTGGCGTCGACGCAGACCAGCCCCTTCGCCTTGGCCTTGGCCTTTACGGCCGGCGAGACGCCGTGCGCGGTGAAGATCACCGTGCCCGACGTGATCTGGTCCAAGAGGGAAAGGCGGTCCGGCCCGTCCAGCGTGATGATGCCGTACTCCTCGGTGAGGCTCTGGACCACGTGCCGGTTGTGGACGATCATGCCGAGGATGTAAACGGGGCGGGGGTAGCTCGGGTCGCGCGCGACCTGCTTGGCCAGCTGGATCGCATCGACCACGCCGTAGCAGTAGCCCCGGGGCGTGATCTTGATCACTTCCATTGGGCAGCCCTCCCTATCTCTTCGGGGACGCTCTTCCGGGTCATTATTGGCGAGGGGGAGGGGTAATCCTTCTTTGACAATCCCCCGGGGCTGGGCTATGATGGGTATATCGACTTATGTAAATATCCACAAGGATTGATTTGCGTTGACGGGCGTGGCGAGACTCTTCAAAGCCTTGGGAGACGAAAACCGGCTGAGGATCCTGGCGGCCCTGGCGGACCGGACCTACTGCGTCTGCGACCTGGCCAAGCGCCTCGGCATGCCGCAGCCCACCCTGTCGCACCACCTCAAGATCCTGCGGGAGACCGGGCTCGTCAAGGGAGAGAAGGACGGCCAGTGGATCTACTGCAGCCTCAATTCCGAGGTGTTTGAGGAGTACGGCTTGGACGTCGACCGCCTCCTGGCCACCCTGGAACGGGGGGCCGGCACCCGGGTATGAAGCCGCTCCTTCGCGTGCTGCGCTACTTCAAGCCGTACCGCGCCCGGGCCGTCCTCACGTTCAGCTTCGCCATCCTGTCGACGCTGACGGCGATGGTTCCCCCGTATCTGGTGAAGGCCGCCGTCGACCAGGTGCTGGCGGCGGGGAGCGCCCGGCTGCTGGCGCTCCACGGGGCGGCGATCGCCCTCTGCTACCTGCTGCGGGATCTCTTCAACATGCTGAGGATCCGGTTCAACAACCGCTTGGAGCAGCAGGTCATCCTCGACATGCGGGACGAGGTCTTTGCCAAGATGCAGAGGCTTTCGCTGGGCTTTTACGCGGACCGCTCCACCGGCGAGCTCATGTCCCGGGTGGTGGACGACGTGAACCACGTGGAGCGGGTGCTCCTGGACGGGACGGAGCAGCTCATCGTCGCCACGCTGACGCTGGTGGGCGTGGCCGCCATCATGTTCTCCCTCAATCCGTTCCTCGCCGCGGTGGCCCTGGTCCCCGTGCCGTTTCTGACCGCGGGCGCCGTCTGGTACACCCGGCGCATGCGCCGCCTCTACCGGACCGCGAGACAACGGGCCGCGGAAATGAACGCCGTGCTCCACGATGCGCTGTCGGGACTGCTGCAAGTGAAGATCTTCAACCAGGAGAAGGAGCAGGAGCGGCGCTTTCACGAAAGCGCGGACCGCTACCGCCAAAGCCAGCTGGAAACCATGTTCACCTGGGCGTATTTCTCGCCCAGCATGAACTTCCTCGGCTCCTTGGGAAGCCTGCTGGTGCTCCTGGTGGGAGGGATGCAGGTCATCCGGGGTGAGGCCAGCGTGGGCGACATCATGGCGTTCATACTGTATTTGAACCTCTTCTACGAACCCGTGGGCCGGCTGCATGCCTTGAACAATCTCTGGCAGGACGCCCTGGCCTCTTGCGAGCGGGTGTTTGAGATCATGGACACCCCGCCCGAAATCCAGGAGCCCCCGCACCCCAAGCGCCTGCCCCGTCCCGTGCGAGGGGAAGTGACGTTTGAAAACGTCTCCTTCGCGTACCGGGACGGAAGGCCGGTTCTTCACGGCATCGACCTCCACGTGACGGCGGGGGAGACCATCGCCTTGGTGGGTCCCACCGGTGCGGGCAAGACCACGCTGGTCTCGCTGATCCCTCGCTTTTATGACGTCACCGGGGGCCGGGTGCTCGTGGACGGGGTGGACGTGAGGGAGCTCTCCCTGGCGGAGCTGCGGTCGCACATCGCCGTGGTGTCGCAGGAGCCGTTTCTTTTCAACGGGACCGTGCGAGAGAACGTGTTGATGGGCCGGCCCGGGGCGTCCGAAGACGAGGTGTGGGAGGCGCTGCGCCTGGCCAATGCGGAGGAGTTCGTCCGCCGGCTCCCGGACGGGCTGGACACCGTGGTGGGCGAGCGCGGGGTGAAGCTTTCCGTCGGCCAGAAGCAGCGGATCTCCATTGCCCGGGCCGTGCTGAAGCAAGCCAAGATCCTCATCCTGGACGAAGCGACCTCGTCCGTCGACACCGTGACGGAGGTGCAGATCCAAGAAGCGCTGGAGCGGCTGATGCAGGACAAGACGACGTTCATCATCGCCCACCGGCTCAGCACCATCCGCTCCGCCCACCGCATCGCCTGCATCGACGACGGCCGCATCGTCCAGCTGGGCACCCATGAAGAGCTGGCCGGGAGCGAAGGCCTCTACGCCCGTCTCTTGGAGCACCAGTACCGGGGGATGCTGGTGGCGGGGCACGCCTAAAGCGCAAGGGGAATGCGGGAGCCTGCGGCTGTCCCGCCGGTCCGAGCACGACGAAATCATGGAGGCGAGTTTGTGGCGAACTGTCAGTCACCAGCCGTGCACGCGTCAGACGTCGAGCGAGCCCTGGCGGTCAACGCCGGGCTTGAAGGGACCGACCTCCACCGGGGGATGATGCTGGAGGGCGAGCAGAACACGCCGTTTCGCATTTCGCCCGAGCCCTTCTGGATCGACGAGGCGCTCTACCGCACCATCGAGTCGCTGGGACCGCACCTTTTGGCCTTCTACGAGGCGGCCAACCGCCTTTACCTGCGGAGCGTGCGGGGATCGGCGCCGGACTGGGTGCGAGATTACCTGGAGCGGGGAAAGAGCGAGACCGTCCTCGACTACCAGAAGATGCGGCGGTTTCGCACCGACCTGCCGGTCATCATCCGGCCCGACATCATCCCCACCGACGACGGCTTCGTGGTCTCGGAGCTGGACTCGGTCCCGGGCGGCTTCGGGCTCTTGGCCGCGCTGTCGCGGCAGTACGCGGCGCTGGGCTACGAACTGGTGGGCGGCGCCGACGGCATCGTCCACGGCTTTTGGGACGCGGTGGCGTCGCTGGCGGAAGGCATGCCGGATCCCCTGGTGGCCGTGGCGGTCAGCGATGAGTCGGACGCCTACCGGGGCGAGATGGCATGGCTCACGGGCCGGCTCGGCGAAATGGGCCGGCGGGCGGTGACGGTCCACCCCCGGGAGCTGCGCTTCCAGGAGGACGGCCTTTACGTGGAGCACGACGGCCGGCCGCAGAAAGTCGACGTCCTCTACCGGTTTTTTGAGCTCTTTGACCTCAAGAACATCCCCAAGATCGACCTGATCCTGTATGCGATCCGCAAGGAGACCGTGCGGGCGACGCCGCCCCTCAAATCCCATCTCGAGGAAAAGCTCCTGATGGCGCTGCTCCACCACGGGGCGCTCAAGCCTTTTTGGCTGGAGCAGCTGGGAGAGGAGCGGTATGAGCTCTTCAAACGGGTCTTTCCCATGAGCTGGGTGATGGATCCCCGTCCCTTGCCGCCCCATGCCGAGATCCCCGGCCTGTCCGTGGGCGGCGTTCCCGTCTCCGACTGGCGGCAGCTGAAGACGGCCACCCAGCGGGAGCGGGAGCTGGTGATCAAACCTTCGGGCTACAGCCCGCAGGCGTGGGGCAGCCGGGGAGTGAAGATCGGCCACGACCTTCCCCAAGACGAGTGGGCCGAGGGAGTGGAACAGGCGCTGGAAGCCTTTGAAACCACGCCCCACGTGCTGCAGCGGTTTCACAAAGGACGGAAATTCACCGTCCGCTACTACGATTTTGAAGAGAAGTCGGTCAAGAGCATGCCGGCCCGGGTCCGCCTCTGCCCCTACTATTTCGTGGTCGGGGGCGAAGTCCGCCTGGGCGGCATTTTGGCGACCGCCGTCAGTCTGGACAAGAAAGTGATTCACGGCATGAGCGAGGCCGTGATGGCGCCCGTGGCCGTCCGGCGCTGAGGGCGGGACGGTCCGGCGCGAAGCCGCTCTAAGGAGCTGATGGTCCTATGCAGAGAGATTACCGGGAAATCCCGCTTTGGAAAGACGTGACGGAAGCCGAGTGGCGAGACTGGCGGTGGCAGATGCGCAACCGGCTGCGGAGCATCGAGGAGCTGCGCCAGGTGATCAACCTCACGCCGGAGGAAGAGGAGGGACTGCGCTACGCGGCCCGGGGATTTCCGGTGGGCATCAACCCGTACTACGCCACCCTGATGGATCCCGACGATCCCGACTGCCCCATCCGCAAGCAGGCGCTTCCCCTGGGCGACGAGGCGCTCCTCTCCCATAACGACATGCACGATCCGCTGCATGAGGACGTGGACTCGCCGGTGCCCTTCATCACCCACCGCTATCCCGACCGCGTCCTCTTCATCGTCACCGAGATGTGTCCCATGTACTGCCGCCACTGCACCCGGAGGCGGCTGGTGGGTTCGAAAGAAGGGAGCATCCCCAAGGAGGCCATCGACACGGCGCTGGATTACATCCGGGCCACGCCGGAGATCCGGGACGTGCTGATTTCGGGCGGAGACCCGCTCTCCCTGGGAGACTCCCGGCTGGAGTACATCCTGAAGAGCCTGCGGGAGATTCCCCACGTGGAGATCATCCGCTTCGGCACCCGGGTGCCGGTGACCAACCCGTTCCGGATCACCGACGAGTTCTGCAAGATGATCCGCAAGTATCATCCCATCTGGATCAACACCCACTTCAACCACCCGTACGAGATGACCAAGGAGGCGGAGGAAGCCTGCGCCCGCTTGGCTGACGCCGGGGTTCCCCTGGGCAACCAGACGGTGCTCCTGCGCGGGGTGAACGACTGCCCCCACATCCAAAAGGCTCTGGTGCACAAGCTGGTGAAGGCCCGGGTGCGCCCCTACTACATCTACCAGTGCGACCTCTCGGAGGGGATCGAGCACTTCCGGACGCCGGTCTCTAAGGGGATCGAGATCATCGAGCACCTGCGGGGGCACACGTCGGGCTACGCCGTCCCCACGTTCGTGGTGGACACCCCCGGCGGCGGCGGCAAGGTGCCGGTGGGGCCCAATTACATCGTCTCGCAGTCCCCGGGCAAGATCATCCTGCGCAACTACGAGGGCGGGATCTACGCCTACCCCGAACCGGACCACGGCGACGGCCACGACCCCGAAAAATGCAGCTTCTGCCGGGAGGCCAAGGGCAAGGTGGAGGGAGTGGCCGCGCTGATGGCCGAACGGCGCGACGGGCTCGACCCGACCCGGGACACGTCCCGCGCCGCCCGGCAGCGGGAGTTTGCGCGCCGGCGCAGCGCCCAGGTGAACACCACCGCGTGAGCGGTCCAGTGCAGGAGGGGGTGGGCGCGGTGGAACGGGTCGAGCGGGTGCGAGGCGGGACCATTTGGACGGAAAACGGTCCCGTGGTAGGCGATTTGGTCATCGACCAGGAGGGACGCATCGCAGCCCTGGTACCGGATGTGGGGCGCGGCGGCGGGGCGGAAGGGGGCGGAGACGCCCCCGGGTCCGGCGGCGGGCGGATCATCGACGCCTCGGGGCTGTGGGTCCTTCCCGGCGCGGTGGACGTCCACGTCCACTTCCGGGAGCCCGGGTTGACGGAGAGCGAGGATTTCTTGAGCGGTTCCGCCGCCGCGGCTTGCGGCGGCGTCACGACGGTCCTAGACATGCCCAACACTCTACCCCCGGTGAGCGACGGCGCGGCGTTGGCCGCCAAGCTGGAGGCCGTGCGCGGCCGCTCGTACGTGGACTACGGCCTCTTCGGCGCGGCGGTGGCGGGCGGCGAAGAGACCCTGGCCGCCCGGGTGGAGGAGCTGGCCTCCCTGGGGGCGTGCGGCATCAAGGTGTTCTTGGGGCCCACCACCGGCGACATCGCGGCGCCCGGTTGGGGCGCCCTCTACGAGCTCTGCCGCCGCTGGGCCGGTTCCGGCCTGGTTTTCGCGTTTCACTGCGAGGACCGGGACGTGATCCGGCGGGCCGCCGCGGAAGAGGCTCACCTCGACCCCGAGGACTACCGGAGCCTGCTCTTCTTGCGGCCTCGCTTCGGAGAACTGCTGGCCACGGACGGCGCGCTCCGGCTGGCCCGGGAGACCGGCGCCCGGGTGCACATCGCCCACGTCGCCTTGAAGGAGGCGGTGGAGGCCATCGCGCGCGCCAAGGAGGACGGCGCGCCGGTCACCGCGGAGACCTGCCCCCATTACCTGCTGCTGGATGAAGGCGATTACGCCGCCGTGGGGCGGGCGATGAAGGCGCTGCCGCCCGTGCGGGCCCGCGAGGACCGGGAGGCCCTCTGGCGGGGCCTGCGGGAGGGGATTATCGACGCCGTGGCCACGGACCACGCGCCCCACCGGGTTCCTGGCCGGCGGGGGGAACCGGTCTGGTCCCCGCCCTTCGGCGTCGCGGGGGTGCAGAGCCTGGTCCCGCTCCTGGTGGACGCGGCCGCCCGCGGCCTGTGCCGGGTGGAGCAGGTGGTTCGGTGGACCAGCGCGAACCCGGCCCGCGCTTATGGCCTCTACCCGCGTAAGGGGAGACTGGAGCCGGGCGCCGACGCGGACCTGGTCGTGATCGATCCCCGCGCCCGCTGGCGGATCGAGCGGCCGTGGTGGAAGAGCAAGAGCGCGAACACGCCCTTTTGGGGCCGGGAAGGCCTAGGAGCGCCCGTCTGCACCCTGGTTCGAGGCTGGGTCGTGGCCGAGCGGGGAGAGGTGGTGGGGCCTCCCCGGGGAGAATTGCTCCGGCCCCGGGAAAGGAAAGCGCCTCCCGTATGAGAAAGTGTGACGAGACACGGAGGTGAAGGCCGCGTGGCGAACGTGAGCATCGACGTCCAGCCCACGCCCAATCCCAACGCGCTCAAGTTCAACTTGAGCGTGCGGGTGGTGGAGCAGGGCAGCAAGTCGTACACCTCGAAGGAAGCGGCGGCGGAGTCGCCCCTGGCCCGGCGCATTTTCGAGCTAGATGGGGTGACCAGCGTCTTCATGCTGGGCAATTTCGTCACGGTGAACAAGACCGGCTCGGCGTCGTGGGACGACTTGGTCCCGGCCATCACCGACATCCTCCAATCGGAGCTGGGGTGAGCCGGTCCTGCGGCTCCTCCCGGCCGGATCCAGCGGGCAGGCACGCTGAGAGGGGCGCGGGCCTCGCGCCCCTCCCGGCGCGGAAGGAAGAAGGATCCGGGCTGGCAAAAGTAAGGAATTTTGGGAGGTGCTCCAGTGAAGCGCACGACCGGCGAGCCGCTCAAGAAGCAGGCCGCCCTGGGCGAGAGGATTCATACCCGGCTCGGCTTGAGCGATGACGACCTGCTCCAGATGTACCGGACGATGGTGACGGCGCGGGCCTTCGACGAGCGGGCGTTTATCTTGTTCACGCAAGGGAAGATTCCGTTCACCGTCACCGGACACGGGCACGAAGGAGCCCAGGTGGCGGCGGCCAAGTGCCTGACGCCGGGCAGGGACTGGGTGCTGCCGTACTACCGCGACGTCGGCGTCGTGCTGGCGCTGGGCATGACCGTGCGCGAGCTCATGCTGGGGGAGTTCGGCAAGGCCGCCGACCCCAGCAGCGGCGGCAGGCAGATGCCCAAGCACTGGGGCTGCCGGCGGCTCAAGATCGTGACGCAGTCGAGCCCCGTGGCCACGCAGCTTCCCCACGCCTGCGGCCTGGCATGGGCCATGAAGGTCCGGAATGAGGAGGGGATCGTCTGGGTCTCCTTCGGCGACGGCGTGGCCAGCAAAGGCGATTTCCACGAGGCGCTGAACTTCGCAGGCATTCACAAGCTGCCTGTGGTCTTTTTTTGCGAGAACAATTACTACGCGATTTCCGTGCCGTTTTCGAAGCAGTCGCCCGTCCCCCGGGTGGCCGACCGGGCGGCGGCGTACGGCATGCCCGGGATCAGCGTGGACGGGAACGATGTCTTTGAAGTGTACAAGGCGACGCGCGAGGCGGTGCAGCGGGCGCTGGCGGGCGAAGGCCCGACGCTGGTAGAGGCCAGGACCTATCGCTTTGGGCCTCACACCAGCAACGACGACGACCGCCGCTACCGCTCCCGGGACGAAGTGGCCCAGTGGAAAGAGAAGGACCCCATCCCGCGCTTTGCCGCGTACTTGAAGGAGATCGGGCTCCTGGACGACCAGGAGGAGGCGGCCATCAAAGCCGAGGCGGAAAAGGAAGTCCGGGAAGCGGCCGCCTGGGCGGAGAGCCAGCCCGACCCGGATCCAGCCACCGTGGCGGCCCATGTCTACGCGGAAAGGGGGCCCGCGCATGGCCGTTAAGAACGTCCTGGAAGCGGTGCGGGACACCCTTTTCGAGGCCATGGGGCGCGACCAGCGGGTGATGGTGCTGGGCGAGGACGTGGGGCGGCACGGCGGGGTGTTCAACGCCACCCAGGGCCTCTACGAGGCGTTCGGGGAGGACCGGGTGGTGGACACGCCGCTGGCGGAGTCCAGCATCGTCGGCATCGCCATCGGGGCCGCCTTCGGCGGGCTCCTGCCGGTGGCCGAAATCCAGTTCGCGGACTTCATCCACCCGGCGGTGGACCAGATCATCAACGAGGCGGCCAAGATCCGCTACCGCTCCAACGGCGACTTCGGCTGTCCCATCGTGATCCGGGTCCCTTACGGCGGCGGCGTCCACGGGGGGCTGTACCACTCCCAGAGCGTGGAGGCGCTCTTCTTCAGCACGCCGGGGCTCAAGATCGTGGCCCCCACCACGCCCGCGGACGTGAAAGGACTCCTGCTGGCGGCCATCTACGATCCTGACCCCGTGATCTTTCTGGAGCACAAAGCTTCCTATCGCGCGATCAAGGGAGAGTACCCCGAGGGAGAATTCGTGCTCCCCATCGGCCCGGCCGACGTGAAGCGGGCGGGCACGGACCTGACGGTGGTCAGCTACGGCATGACGATGCACTACGCGCTCCAGGCCGCCGAGGAGCTCTCCCGGGAGGAGGGGATCGAGGCGGAAGTGATCGACCTCAGGACGCTCCTTCCCCTCGACCGGAGGACTATCGTCGACTCGGTCAAGAAGACCGGAAAACTCCTGGTGGTCCACGAGGACAACCTGACCGGCGGGGTCGGCGCAGAGGTGGCCGCCACCGTGGCGGACGAGGCCTTCATGTACCTCGACGCGCCCATCCGCCGGCTCGCGGCTCTGGACGTGCCCTCGACGCCGTACCACCCCGCTTTGGAGCGGGCCATGCTGCCCAGCAAGGCCCAGGTGAAAGAAGCCATTTTGGAGCTGGCCCGTTACTAGTCGACACCGCCGGGGCGAGTGCCCGGGGCCCGGGCGAGTCTGCATGCGTTAAGGGGAGCGGAAGGCTCATGCCCAAGGAGATCGTCATGCCCAAGCTCGGCGAGAGCGTCGTCGAAGGGGTGATCGGCCGGTGGCTCAAGGCCGAGGGCGACTTCGTCGACGTCGATGAACCCTTGGTGGAAGTGGACACCGACAAGGTGAACGCCGAGGTCCCGTCGCCGTATCGCGGCGTGGTCCACCGGCTGCTGGCGCGCGAGGGTGAGACCGTCGCCGTCGGACAGGTGATCGCGATCATTTTGGAAGAAGGCGAAGCGGCCCCCGAGGCGGGAGGGGAGCAGCCGGCCGCGGCGGCTCAAGTGGCAGGGGAGCCCCGCGCCGCCGCTCGCGAGGAGGCGCTGAACGGGGCAGGCCCGGCGCGCAGCCGTTCCCCCCATGCGTACAGCCCTGCGGTGCGGCGCCTCGCGGCCGAAAGCGGCATCGATCCCGCGACCGTGGTGGGAACGGGCCGCGGCGGCCGGGTGAGCAAGAAGGACATGGAGCGCGCGATAGCGGACGCCGGCGCCCGGGCGAAAGCCGCACCGCCTGCCCCGGCCCCCGGCCTGCTGGACGCGGACGAGGTGGTGCCCATCACCCGCATGCGGCGGACCATCGCCGAGAGGATGGTGCAGAGCAAGCGGACGGTGCCCCACGCCTGGACCATGGTGGAGGTGGACGTCACCCGCCTGGTGGAATGGCGGGAGAGCATCAAGGAAGAGTTCCGCCGGCGGGAGGGCTTCAACCTCACCTACCTGCCGTTCGTGGTCAAAGCGGCGGTGGAGGCGCTCAGGGAGTATCCCATCCTCAACTCCACCTGGGAAGAAGACCGCATCGTCATCAAGCGGCGGATCAACATCGGGATCGCCGTCGACGTGGATGACGGCATCATCGTTCCGGTGATCCGGGACGCCGATCAGAAGAGTATTGTGGGGATCGCCCGGGAGATCGCCGATCTCGCGGCGAGGGCGCGGGCGGGCACGCTGACGCCTGACGACGTCGCGGGGGGCACGTTCACCATCAACAACACCGGCGCGTTTGGCTCGATCCTCTCGGCGCCCATCATCAACTACCCGCAGGCGGCCATTCTCAGCATGGAGACCATCACCAAGCGGCCGGTGGTGGTGGGCGACGCCATCGCCATCCGGAGCATGATGAACCTGTGCATGAGCCTGGACCACCGGGTACTGGACGGGGCGGTCTGCGGGCGGTTCTTGCGCAGCGTCAAGCGGCGCCTGGAGTCGTACGACGCCAACACCCCGCTCTACTGACGGCCTGGCGGCATGGCCCCCGGCCCGCCTCGGGCGGTGACGGTTGATCGAGGAGGCAAGGCAGGATGGCGCACAAGTGCAAGGTGTGCGGCGAAGAGATGGTCTACCGGGTGGGAGAGCACTACCGCCACACCGAGCGGGGGATGGTGCTCTACCGTGACGTGCGGCAGTACCGCTGCCCCAGGGGATGCCCCGGGGCCTTCTTCGACTACCGCTACGCGCACCCGGTGGACGAGCCCGAAAGGATTCTGGGCTTTATCCCGGTGCCCAGGACGGCCGTGAACGTGGTCGATCCCGTGCTCTACGGGGGCCTGTTTCTCGGCTACGCGCTCTTTGTCGCCGGAGCGCTGCTGGTTCCCGTCAGCGCGGCGATCAAGGGCGCGGCTGTCCTGGTGGTCACCGTCCTCGCCCTGCTCTTGGTGCGGTTCATGCGCACCCCGGCGGAGGAGCCGGGCGAGCAGGGCGAATAGCGGGCGTCAGCCGTCGTCGCCGCCGAAGAGCCTGCCCAGCAGCTTTCCCAGCCCCAGAAGGAGGGCGAAGAGCGCTGCCAGCGCCGCGGCGGACCACAGGCCCGTGGCCGCCAGGTCGGAGAGGGGAACCTGCTGCTCGCTGAGGCGGAGAAGGCCGACGGCGATGCCTATGAGGACCAAGACGAGGAAGAGAAGGCGTCCGACGCGTATCATCCGGAGGTTCCTCCCGCTGAGCCAAACTGACTGCTGGGTTCGTGGCGCCGGCGGGAAAGCCCTCCCGGAAAGAGGCGGCGGAACGGACGGCCTGGGCCGCAAAACCAGAAAGGAGCACGGCACGTGTCGGAATCCATCAACGAGCTGCTGGCTGAGCTGAGCGAGGCTCCGGGCGTCCCCGGTTTCGAGGAGCCCGTCCGGGCCATCCTGGAGAGGCGGCTTTCGGGGCTGGCCGAAGTGAGCTCCGACCGCTTGGGCAGCCTGATCGCCCGGAAGGAGGGGACGGCCGCCTCCCCCCGGATCATGTTTGCGGGGCACATGGACGAGATCGGCTTTATGGTCACCTCCATCACCGAGGAAGGGTTCCTTCGTTTTCAGACCCTCGGCGGCTGGTGGGAGCAGGTGATGCTGGCCCAGCGGGTGGTGGTGTACACGCGCAAAGGCCAGCTCATGGGCGTCATCGGCTCCAAGCCGCCGCACATCCTTTCCCCGGAGGAGCGCAAGAAGGTCGTCGAAAAGAAGGACATGTTCATCGACATCGGGGCGGCCGGCAAGGAGGAGGCGGAGGCTTTGGGGGTGCGGCCCGGCGACCCGGTGGTGCCGGTCTGCCCCTACACGCCCCTGGCCAACCCCAAGTACGTGATGGGGAAAGCCTTTGACAACCGGGTCGGCTGCGCGCTGGTGGTGGAGGTGCTGCGGCGGCTCCAGGAGGTGCCGCATCCCAACGCAGTGTACGGCGTCGCCACGGTGCAGGAGGAGGTAGGGCTCAGGGGCGCTGCCACCAGCACCTACGCGGTGGAGCCTGACATCGCGTTTGCCCTGGATACCGGCATCGCCGGGGACACGCCCGGCGTCGCGCCCCACGAAGCCCAGGAGAAGCTGGGAAAAGGGCCGGCCATACTCATCTACGACGCCTCCCTGGTGCCGCACCGCAGGCTCCGGGACTTCGTCCTGGACGTCGCGGAGGAGGCGGGGATTCCCGTCCAGTTCGAGGCGATGCCGGGAGGCGGGACGGACGCCGGCCGGATGCACCTTTTCGGGCGGGGGGTGCCGTCTTTGGCCATCGCCGTCCCCGTCCGCTACATCCACAGCCACGCCGGCGTCGTCCACCTGGACGACATCGAAAATACCGCCCGCCTGATGGTGGAAGTGATCCGCCGGCTGGACGCCGGGCGGGTGAAGGAGATCACGGGCGCCTGAAGCGCCCGTGATCTTTTTTCTACGCCAACCGCGCGGCGTGGGGCGTGCGCTTGGGCCAGGCCGGCGCCAGCTCCTTGCCGAAGTGGGGGAGGAGCCTCTTCACGTCTTCCATGAGGCGCTCAAAGCCGGCGAGGTCCAGGGACTGCTTGCCGTCGGAAGTCCAGGAGCGGTCCGGGTCGGGGTGCACCTCCACCATGATGCCGTCGGCTCCCGCGGCCAGGCTGGCCAGGGCCATGGGCGGCACCAGGGACCGGCGCCCCGTGCCGTGGCTGGGGTCGACGATCACGGGCAGATGGGTGAGCTCCTTGAGGGCAGGCACCGCGCTGAGGTCCAGGGTGTTGCGGGTGTAGGTTTCAAACGTCCGGATCCCCCTCTCGCAGAGGATCACGTGCTCGTTCCCTTCCTGGAGTATGTATTCCGCGGCGTGCAGGAGCTCGTCTAGGGTGGCGGCCATCCCCCTCTTGAGGATGACCGGGCGGCGCGCCTTGCCCACTTCTTTCAGAAGCGGGAAGTTGCTCATGTTGCGGGTCCCGATCTGGAGGACGTCCGCGCAGGCCGCCACCTTCTCCACCAGCCCCGGTTCCATCACCTCGGTGACGATGCGGATCCCCGTCTCCCGCCGTACGGCTTCCAGGATCTCGAGGCCCTTGTCCCCCAGGCCTTGAAAGGACTTGGGATTGGTGCGAGGCTTGTAGGCTCCCGCCCGGAACAGCGCGGCGCCGGCGTTCAACACGCTCCGGGCGCAGGCCAGCGTCGTCTCGTAGGTCTCGACGGCGCAAGGCCCTGCGATGACGGTGAATTGGCCGTTCTCGATCACGGGTCTCCCTCCGCTCGGCCGGGCGCCTCTCCAGCAAAAAGGGCCGTGGGTGCCAATGGCCCACGGCCCGTGCAGAGCTGCTTGTCGGCGGCATACAAAAAGGGCCGGGGCGTCTTTCGTGTGCCCCAGGCCCAAGCGTCTCGTGAGAGGCGGCTCGTTCTAGGGCACACGATACGTAAAGCCGTACCAGTACCCAAAAAAGAACGAGCGATCAAACCGGCGGATACCGGCGGCCCGCATCGTGTGCACCTCCTCGCCCGGAAACTGGATGTTGTCCCTATTATAGTCCTGCCGGGCTATGAAGTCAACGGGCGGAAGGCGCCCGCGCCTCGCCTCTAGCCCAGCGCCAAGAACGGGTTGGTCCGCCGCTCCCGCTCCACGGTGGTGGACGGACCGTGGCCGGGCAGGACGGCGGTCTCCGGCGGGAGGGTGAGGAGCTGCTCACGGATGCTCCGGATCAGCGTCGGGTAGTCGCCTCCGGGAAGATCGGTCCGCCCGATGGAACTCGCAAACAGCGCATCGCCGCCGAAGACCACGTCCCCCATCACGTAGGACAGGTGCCCCGGCGAATGGCCCGGGGTGAACCGGGCTTCGATGGCCTGTCCCAGCAGTTCAAAGCGCTCGCCGCCCTTGAGCAGGACGTCCGCCGCAGGCGCGACCACCGGCTGCGGGAGGAACGGTACCTCCGACGAGAGATTGAGCCGGGGATCCAGGAGCCACTGGGCTTCCGCCTCGTGCGCCCACACCCGGGCCCCGGTGGCCTCCTTCAGCGCCGCGACACCGCCGATGTGGTCCCAGTGCGCATGGGTGAGGAGGATGTCGGTCACCTCGAGGCCCCGCACCGCGTCCAGGATGGGCTGGTATTCGCATCCGGGGTCGACGACGAACGCACGGCGGTTTGCGTCCCGCACGATGTAGCAGTTGGTTTCGATCGGGCCGATGGACAGCGTCTCGATCTGGATCACGGAATCTCCCTCCGTCGCCGCCGGCGCGTCCTTGCGCAGGCGGCCCCGGGTGTCATTGTATCACAGGGTTGAAAACTTCTGCCGCATCGAGTAGGGTGAAGGCTAGGCACCGCCCTTTCGGGCTACTTCGAGGACGTGGAGCGAGGAGGAACGGGATGCAGTTCGACTCTCGCGCGTTTCGCAGCGCTCTAGGGCAGTTTGCCACCGGGGTGACGGTGGTCAGCGTACGGGACGGCGAAGGGGTGCACGGGATGACGGCCAACGCGTTTACCTCCGTCTCTCTGGAGCCCCCGCTGGTGCTGGTCTGCGTCGACAAGAGGAACCGCACTCATGCGCTCATCCACCAGGAGGGGAAATTCGGCATCAGCGTCCTCGCAGAGGAGCACGAGGCGGTCTCCCGCCACTTCGCGGGGGCGAGGGATATCCCCGTCGACATCACGTGGATCGAAGAGGGAGTAAACACCCCGGTGATCAAGGAAGCCCTGGCCTGGCTGGACTGCACCCTCTGGCAAGCGTACGACGGGGGCGACCACACCATCTTCGTGGGCAAGGTGGAAGCGCTGAGCGCCCCGGGAGGAAGGCCGTTGATCTTCTTCCAAGGGGCCTACCGGCAGCTGGCTTAGGGCGCGGCTTCCGCTTCCGGTGCGGGTGCGGCGCGCAGCGCCTCCGGAACCGTCAGCTCGTAAAGCCGCTGGGCGATCACCCGGAGGAGCTCGGGCCCCTCTCCGGTGTGCCGGGTGACCACCGGGGTGACCAGGAAGGCGTGGCGCTCGGGGTGGGGGATCCCGTAGTGGGCGCCTTCCCGCCGGGCCTCCGCCAGGCGCGCGGCGTCCAAGGGAACCCCCTGCTCCACCAGGGCAGCCACCACCTCGTCGACCGGGGTGAGGAATTCCTGCTGGAGATAGACGGAGAAGAGGTCAGGTTCAAGGACCACCACTTCGGGGCCGTCCCGCGCGGCCAGGAGGACGAGGAGCTTTTGCTCGTAGTCGATGCCCGTGGGGCCGTACGGCGTGTAGATGAGCTCAAGGCGTTTGCCCGTAGGCGGATCCTCGTTGTACTCGTCGACCAGCTGACGCCAGAGGAGATCGTCTTCGAGGGACGGGACCATCACGGTCATGGTGTTGGCACGGATGATGGCGGCGTTCCGGGCATTCCAGACCAGCCACCCGCCGATGAAGAGGATCGCGGCCACCACGGCGGCGATCGCCCGGGGCGGGATCTTTGACGGGCGGATGGGCGCTTCCACCTTTTCGGGCAGCAGCTCCCGGCTGGCTACCTGGCGGCAGCCGCGCCGGCCGCAGCCGCCCTGCTGAATCCAGCAGCGCAGGTGATGGCCGCTCTTGCAGCGGGGGCAGAACACCGCCTCCTCGCCCGCCGCGAGGGGCGAGGAGCAGACGGCGCACGGGACGCCTATCCGCGAATCGCCGGACTGGAGCGTGACGACCTGTTCCTTCACCTGTGCCATCGCGGATCTCCCTTTTCTCTGCACCTCAAGGATACCACAACGGTGCGCTCCGGGGAAAGCTGGACCCGGGCTGAAGGAGGGGGCTTCGGCGCCGCCGAAGTGATGCCCCGGGCCCTGTCGCCGGTTTCCGAGGAATATGATAACAGTACCGGCCAGGAGATGCAGCCGCGGACGGGGCAGCGGCGGTGAAGCCGCCGGAAAGGGGGTGCCCCCGCATGGTTTGCCGGCGTCTCGCAGGCAGCGGGTGGATGCTGGCGGTGATGATCGCGGCGCTCGCCGTGGGGAGCGCGGCGCTGGCAGGCCGGGCGTCGGCCGGCGAGGGGTGTTTCCCCGCCGAGCGGCTCCAGGAGCTGGTCCGGTGGGTGGAGGCCAGCGCCGAGCTGCCGGTGGGGACGCGCTTTCGCCAGGAGGTGACCCTGAGGGCCCTCTTCACCACCTGGCAGTTTGAGTCCAGCGTCTGGCAGGATCGCGACGGGCTCAAGTCCGAGACGCGGGGAGCGCCTGGGTTCGTCCCCCCTTCGCTGCCCGCTGACCTGGTGGGCTTAATGAAAAATTTGGATCTTTTCGATCTCCGGGTCGTGGAGTTGGCCGAGCCGGGGATCCTGGTCCTCCGGGGCCCGCGCATCGACTATCGCGGGAGCGGGGCCAAGGAAGCGACGTTTTGGATCGACACCTGCCGGGGCCGGATCGAGCGGGCCGAGGCGGTCTTTTCCTGGGGCACCCTGCTGGTGCGGCAGGAGTACCTCGACCTGGAAGGCCGGCTGCTGCTGGCGCGCCAGAGCGCGAGGGCCCTGCCCTACGGCTTCACGCTCGAGGTGGCCTACCGGGATTACCAGATTCCGTAAGCGTCCCTTTTCCCTCCAGGCGGAGTCTGGTATAATAAAAGCGCGCGTTTTCGTGCGCACAAGCCAGCGATCGTCAGACCCCTTCCGCAAGCTGATGCGGACATGTCCGACGCCACCTGAGCCCCCAGGGGTCACTGTGTCTTATCGCGTTCTCACGCCTCGTACGCCCACGGTACAGCCGGGATATCTAATCAGACAGCGAGGTTATCGGCCATGCGTATGGACAACGAGACGTTCCGCCTGAAGGTGGAGAATCTGTTCAATAGCCTGCGGACGGACGGCGGTTTTGATCGGACGGTTCTCGCCGAGCTGGAGCAGCTCGCTCTCACGCCGAGAAAGAGCCGTTATTTCCTCAAGGCCGTAGCCGCGCAAGACGACCCCGAGGTGCAGGATCACTTTTACCGCCTGGTCCTGTCGCGGGTGCGCACGGACCAAGAGGCCGGCGACATCGAGCGGCACATCCGGCACATGTTCTACACCAACCGGGAGCAGGCGAAGGCGACCCTCTCCCGCGTCGCCACCCGGGACGTGCTGCCCGCGCTGTTCCGCGTCATCGCCCTGACCGAAGAAGGGTGGCTCGCAGGGGAACTCATCCGGATTGTCCTGGCGGCGGATCCTGAGGAGCTCCACCAGCCGCTGGTCGACGCGCTGAACTCCAAGGAGTACCTGCTCCAGTGCCTCGCCATCTACCTGATCGGCAAGTCGGGCCACGACGGGCACCTGCACGAGCTGGCCCGCTTCTACCGGAGGCCCTTCGGTGAAAAGATCGACCGCTTGGAGAAAAAGGCGCTGGACGCGCTCCTCGAGGGCGGCAAGAGCGCTTCCGACGATCTGTTGATCAAGTGGCTCAAGGACAAGAGCAGCCGGGTGCGGGACGTGGCGCTCACCCTGGCCCAGGAGAGAGTGCTGACCGCGGCAGCCAGCGAGATCGTGGGGCTGGTGCTCATCGATCCCAAGACGCGGGCCAAGGCGGCCGCGACAGTGCTGCAGTTCGAAAGCGACGGCGACTTCAAGCTGGTGCCGGAGGATCCGTCGGCCCGGAGCGTGGACCAGCTGATCAAGGCGGCGAAGCAAGACGCCCTCCAGGCGACGCTTAACGCCTTGATGCGCGACGAGAGCCCCGCGGTGCGGGAAGTCGCGGTGAAGCTGGCCGCGTTCCTGCAGGATCCGAAGGGGGTCGCGGGCTCGGTGCGCCGGCTGGCGGTGGAAGACCGGGTGGCCAGCGTCCAGGCGGCCGCCCTGCGGGTCTTGGCACGAGTCGACCGCGAGCGGCTGGTCCCCGCCTTGATCGACGTGTTCACCGACGTCAACGCGACCGCGGCCAGCAAGGAAGTGATCGACGTGGCCACGGAGCTCATGGACGAGTACCTGGGCGAGGAGGAAGTGGCCCTGGTGAACGAAGGGGTCAGGGCCAAGGAGGAGCAGCGGGACGCCGCGCTCGGCCGCTTCTCGGGAGAGGTGGAGTGGTGGCGGCACGAATCGTGAGCCGGCCCTTCCCGGGGCGGGGTCCGGGACCGGCGGCGGTTGACGCCGGCGCAGTTCCCCGGTACACTAGAGGAGGCAACGTCCATGCCGGGAAGCTCCAGGCGTCGCCGGCGACAGCGTGAGGTGTGATGGAGGTGCCAGAGGGTATGGAGAGCACGGTCGAACTGATGGCCAAGGTGCAGCAGGCACTGGATGAGATCCGGCCGGCGATCCAGATGGACGGCGGCGATGTCGAGTTGGTCGACATCACGGAAGACGGCGTGGCGCAGGTGCGCATGGTGGGCGCCTGCGGCGGCTGCCCGATGTCCCTGGTGACGCTGCAGGCAGGCATCGAGCGCATCATCAAGCGGAAGGTGCCGGGCATCACGGCGGTCCAGGCCGTCTGAGTTTCGCCGGACGACTGAGGGAACGACGCGGGGCGACCTCGAAAGAGGGGTCGCCTCTTTTTGTCGCCCGCGGCCAGCGTGAGCAAGGGATTTGGGCGCGGGCGTCGGAACTTAGACAAGGCAGGCAAGAGGGGTGGACATGCCCGGGGCCCTGCGCCGCGGGCCGCTCGCCCGCAGCCGGCGCCTTCAGGAAAGGCGGATCAGACCCGTGACGAGCCTTATCGACCTTCGGGACGACGAGTTTGAGGAGCGGGTGCTCAAGGCGCCGCACCCGGTCCTCGTGGAGTTCTGGGCGCCGTGGTGCGGGCCGTGCCGCAAGTTCGCGCCGGTGTTGGCCGAAGCGCTCGAGGAGTTCCGCGGGCGGCTGCGGAGGCTCCGGGTAAATACCGATGAAAATTTGGCCACCGCCGAACGGTGTGACGTGAGCAGCATTCCCACCCTCATTCTCTTCCACCGGGGCCGGGAGGCGGCCCGCTGGGTCGGGAAGAAGGAGAAGGACGAGCTCCGGCGCGCGCTGGCCCAAGCGCTGGCGGCGCTTCAGCCGTGAGCTCGCGGCGGGAGAACGGACGTTGAGGGAGGCTTCCGGATGGCGGACGCACCGTTTCGCTTTGCGATCGCAGGCTGTGGCGCCATCTCCATGGCCCACATTGAAAGCATAAAAAAGATGGACTCGGCGCGCCTTGTGGCGGTGTGGAGCCGGACGCCCGAGCGGGCGCAGGCCGTCGCCAGGGAGCACGGCGTCGATTGGGAGCCCACTTTGGAGGCGCTGGCCGGGCGCGACGACGTGGACGCAGTGATCGTCTGCACGCCGTCGGGGTTTCACCTCGAGCCGGCGCTGGCCGCCATCGAAGCGGGCAAGCACGTGGTGGTAGAAAAGCCGCTGGAGGTGACGGTACAGCGCTGCCGCACCATCGTGGAGCGGGCGCGCGCCCGGGGAGTGCAGGTGGGCGTGATTTTCCAGAGCCGCTTCGCACCGGCCAACCAGGCGGCGAAAAGGGCCGTGGAGGAGGGGCGCTTCGGCCGCATCGTCATGGGCGATGCGTACGTCAAGTGGTACCGGCCGCAGTCGTACTACGACGGGGGCGCCTGGAGGGGCACGTGGGAGCTGGACGGCGGCGGCGCCCTGATGAACCAGGCCATCCACGCGGTCGACCTGCTCCTCTGGCTCATGGGGTCGGTGGAGAGCGTCGACGCCCGGGCGGATTGCCTGGCCCACCAGCGGATTGAAGTGGAGGACACCCTCTCGGCGCTGCTCCGCTTCACCTCGGGCGCCATCGGGGTGATCCAGGCCACGACGTCCGTCTTTCCGGGCTATCCCAAGCGCGTCGAAATCCACGGCGACCGCGGGGGCGTGGTCCTGGTGGATGACGCCGTCGCCTCCTGGTACGAAGGGGGCGATCCCCACCCGGTCGCGGAAATGCTGGAACGCTACGGGGCCCGGGAGCTTTCCGGCGCCGCCAGCGATCCGATGGCCATCTCCTTCGACAACCACCGGCGGCAGCTGGAGGATTTCGTGGAAGCGGTGAGGACCGGGCGGCCTCCCCTGGTGGACGGAGAAGAGGGGACCAAAGCGGTGGAGCTGGTGCAGGCCATCTACCGGGCCGCCCAGACCGGCGAGAGGGTGTTTCTGTCGTGAGCCGGGGCCTGCGGCGCGCCGGCGCGCTGGTCGTCCTCCTGGCCTGGGCGGTGCAGGCCGCAGCCCCGGCGGCGGCAGCGGCCACGGCGGGAGTGACCGCCACCCTGTTCGGAGCGCCGGCCAGGAACTACTTGCGGAATCCCGGTTTTTCCGGTCCGGACTACTGGATCTTGAAGGGGGAGCACACCCGCTACGACGCGTATGCCGGGCGCGACGGCACCGGCGGCGTCGTCCTCCGGCCGGCCCTCGATCCCGGCGCGGAGATCGTGCAGACCGTCGGGCCCGCTCTTGAACCGGGTTTGAGGTACACCGTGACGGCGTGGGTCCGGGCCCTGGCACCCGGGTCGGTCGCGGTGGTGGGCGTGCGGTGGGAAGGGGGCCATCCCAGGGTGTTCCGGGGGATCGATCCCGAGGACGGCTGGGTGAAGATCGAGTTCCGCTTTGACGCGCCCACGCAGCCCGGGTGGCGCCAGGTGGTGCTGACGGGATCCGGCGAGATGGTGTGGGACGACATCGGCCTGTTCGAAGCGGATTCGCTGGAGCAGAGGCTGGCCCGGGAGTGGGAGGAACGGCTTTCCCGGGGCGAGCCGATCTACACGGGCCTGGTGGTCAACGCGAAAGGGACGGATCTTCAGCGGGGCATGAACCCCCGGATCTGGGATGAGGACGGGCAGCTGGTCTTTGCCGGCATCGGCGCCAACCAGGCGCAGATGATGGCCGAAGGCCTGGTGGCCTATGCCACGGACCTCAGCGACGGCGTCGCGCACCCGCGCCTCAGGGTGAGCGACGTCTACCCCTTGCGGCTCCCGCTGGTCGTGGACGCCCAGGGGACGCGGGGGCTGCCCCGGACGGACGTCGTGATCGGCCGGGCTGACGCGGAAAGGATCCGGGAGGCGGTGAAGGAGTACGACTTCCTGGGGCGCTTTGCGGTGGTGATCGTCCTCGACCCGCTCTCCGGGCTCTGACCGGCCCGGCCCCGGGCCGCGCGCGTCACGCCTGCGCCGTCTTCCCAGCGGCGTCCAGGGCGTCCCGGATCTCCCCGATCACCATGGGGTCCTGCTCGCGGCGCAGGGCCCGCTCCAGCTCCCGGCGGGCCTGCGCGCCGCCGATCTCGCCCAGCGCCCAGGCGGCGCTGGCCCGGACCACCGGCTTGGGATCGCGGTGAAGCCGGTCGGCCAGCGCGGGGACTGCCCGGGGATCCCCGATGTTTCCCAGGCAGATGCAGGCGTTTCGCTGGATGGTCTTCTTCCCTCGCCAGCCCATGGCCGTGCGGCCAAAGCGAGCCCGGAATTGGGCGTTGCTCATGGTGAGCAGCGGGATGAGCTCGGGTCGCGGCCCTTCGCCTTCCCCGGCGCTGAAAGCGGGGTCTCCTTCCTTTTCGGCTTCCCAGTTCCAAGGGCAGACGATTTGGCAGACGTCGCAGCCCCAAAGGCGGCGGCCCATGGCCTTCCGGTACTCCTTGGGGATCATGCCGGGCATCTGGGTGATGTACGAGAGGCATTTGTACGGGTTCACCCAGAAGGGCCGCTCGATGGCGCCGGTGGGGCAGGCCCGGATGCAGCGGTCGCACGGGCCGCAGGCACGGCTTACGGGCGGGTCGGGCTCCAGCTCGACGTCGGTCACTACCTGGGCGAGGAAGACGTAGGAGCCGTGGCGCGGCGTGTAGATGCAGGCGTTCTTCCCAAACCAGCCGATGCCGGCCCGGACGGCGACGGCCCGTTCCACCGGCGGACCGGTGTCGACGAAGGGCGCAAAGGCCACCGGGCGACCGACCCGCTGCGAGAGGAAGGAGACGACGGCGTCGAGCTTTTCCTTGAGAACCGGATGGTAGTCTCTCCCCCACGCGTAGCGGGAGACCAGGCCCCGGAGCTCGCCGCGCGCCGGAGGGTGATGGTGTTCTTGGGAGTGGTAGGAGACGGCGATGGCGATGACGCTGGCGGCGTTTTTCAGCCAGCGGCCCGGCCGGGTGCGAAGCGCCGGATCCCGCTCGGTGAAGGCAGGGTAGGTGCCCTCCTCGCGCATGGATTCCAGCAGTGCGGCTTCTTCAGGGAACGGGGCGGCGCTGCCGATCCCCAGGGAGTGGATGCCGATGGCGCGGGCATACGCTTTGAGCTCGTCCTCCAGCCTCATGAGCGCACCTCGCCCCCAGTATACTCCAGGAGCCGGGCGCAGGGCAAAATGCCCGGGCTGCCCGGGGTTCCCGCGGCGCGGGCGGGGAGAGGCTGCGCCGCTGCAGGGAGCCGGGAGGGCGGAAGGGAACTCCCGTGCCGTAGCACAATCTGCACACCCGAAGGGGCTATGACCGGAGATGGACATGCGAGAGATGCAGCGGGAGGTCCACCAGTGGATCTCCCAGTTTAAAGAAGGATACTGGCGGCCGCTCTCCATGCTGGCCAGGTTGATCGAAGAAGTGGGCGAGCTGGCCCGGGAACTGAACCACCGGTTTGGGGAAAAGCCGAAGAAGCCCGGCGAGGCCGAGACCGATCTCGAGCTGGAATTGGGAGATCTTCTCTTCATCCTCTGCGCCTTTGCCAATTCGCAAGGGATCGACCTTTCGGTCGCCTTCTCCCGTGCGATGGAGAAGTATCGCACCCGGGACAGGAAGCGCTGGACGCCTCGGGAGCCCGGTGAGGAAAAGGGAGAGCCCGAACGGAGCGGGCCGGAAGAGGTCGACTTGGAACACGAGGTCAAATCGCTCCTCCGGGCCCGGGGCGTCGATCTCGTCCACCTCGCGGAGCTGGTGCTCGAGCTTCAGCGCCCGTACAACCCCCACCTGACCCTGGAGGAGTGCCTGAAGAGCTTGGACATGATCTTGGCCAAGCGAGAAGTGCAGCACGCAGTCCTCACGGGGATCACCCTGGACCTCATGGCCGAAGCGAAGCTCCTGCGGGAGCCGTTGGGCCGCATCGTCCGCTGCGACCACCGCCTCTATGGCATCGACGAAGCGCTGGCCTCGTCGGTGATCAACATCTACGGCTCCATCGGGATGTCGAACTTCGGCTACCTGGCGGTGGAGCGGCCGGGCATCCTGGCTAAGCTAAGCCAGACGGAGCAAGTGAACACGTTCCTGGACGACCTGGCGGCGGCCCTGGTGGCCGCGGCGTGCGCCAGGATCGCCCACAACGCAGACCACGAGCCGCGCTAGGGAAGGCGTGCCGTAGACGAAGGAGTGTCTTCCCCTTGGTTGAGCAGGAGCTGGCGACCTATCGCGGGTACACGCTGGACGCCTTTCAACGGGAAGCCATCGAGGCGCTGGCGGCGGGGGACTCGGTCCTGGTGTCGGCGCCCACCGGGACGGGCAAGACCCTGATCGCTGACTACCTCATCGAGATGACGTTCCGGGCGGGCCGCCAAGTGGTGTACACGGCGCCCATCAAGGCTTTGAGCAACCAGAAATTCAAGGAGTTCAAGGCCCTGCTCGGGGAGGAAAACGTGGGGATCCTCACGGGCGACATCGTCGTCAACCCCACGGCGACGGTGCTCATCATGACCACGGAGATCTTCCGGAACCTCCTCCACACCGAGCCGGCCCGGCTGGAGAACGTCAGCCACGTCATCTTCGACGAGATTCATTACATCGACGACCCCGAGCGGGGGAGCGTGTGGGAGGAGAGCCTCATCTTCATGCCCCCCACCATGCGCTTCCTCGGGCTTTCGGCCACCGTGCCCAACATTCACGAACTGGCCCGGTGGATCGAAGAGATCCACGGGCGGCCGGTGCGGGTGGTGATCCACCGGACCCGGGCGGTGCCCCTGGAGCACCACCTTTTCGAGCAGGCGCTGGGGGAGTGCACCTTCAAGCAGCTGGAAAAGAGGTACCGGCGCTACGCCGCGCGGTTTGGCACCACGCCGTCGGGGAGCGTCGCCGCCACCTTTGAGCCCACCCGCCACATCGACCTGGTGCGCCACATCGCACCGGACCTGCTGCCGTGCCTGTTTTTCACCTTCTCCCGCCGCAAGTGCGAGCAGAATGCCCGGGAGCTCGCGGAGACCCAGGCCTGGCTCAGCGCGGAGGAGCAGGAGCAGGTGATGGAGGTGATCGAGCGGACGCTGCGGCGCTACGAAGGCGCGGGCGAGCGGAGCCTCCGGGAGATCCAGCCCATCCTGCTGCGAGGGGTGGCCTACCACCACGCCGGCCTCTTGCCCGTGGTGAAGGACGTGGTGGAAGAGCTGTTTGAGCGGCGGCTTATCCAGGTGCTCTACTGCACCGAGACGTTCGCCGTCGGGCTCAACTTCCCGTGCCGCACCGTGTGCTTCGACTCCCTCTCGAAGTGGGACGGCTCACGCTTTCGCTCCCTGACGAACCGGGAGTACTTCCAAATGGCGGGAAGAGCGGGCCGGCGGGGGATTGACGAAAAGGGCTACGTGTTTGCCGCGGTGGACTTCAACTTCTTCAACCCGCGGGATTTCCCGTCGCTGCGGGAGGAAGACGTGGAGCCCATCGAGAGCCGGTTCACGCTCTCCTACAACACCGTGCTCAACCTGGTCAAGAACTACCAGCGGGACGAGATCGAGTCGATCCTCCGGCGAAACTTCGCCACCTTCCAGCTGAGCCAGACCAAGCAGAGGCTCCACCGGGAGCTGGAGAAGCTCCGCAGCGAGCGGGACCGGCTGTTGGGCGACCTCTCGTGGCGGGATGCCGACAGGCTGCTTGAGGCCGTAGAGAGCCAGCGGGCGCTGGCCCGCTTGGAACGGGCGCTCGAGCGCAAGCAGGCGGCGGGGGAGCGCAAGGGACAGAAGGCGCTGCGCCGGGAGATCCGGGAGCACCGGCGGGTGGTGCAGCGAGTCCGGTCCAGCTTCGGCCCGGAGGCGCTGGAGCGGTTCCAACGCCTGGCCAAGGAGTACCGGGCGCTCGAGAGCCGGATCGAGGGGATCGAGACATCGCTGGCAGAGCTCCCTGCGGACGACGCGTTCATCCAGGAGTTCGAAGAGAAGCTGGCGCTCCTTGCGGCGCTGGACTACGTCCGGGACGGGCAGCTCACCTCCCGGGGGCTCTTCGCGTCCGAGATCAACGGGAGCGAGCTCTTGGTGACGGAGCTGTTCTTCCGGGGCGTCTTCCACGACTGGAGCGAGGACGAAATCAACGCGCTGGCCGCCTCCCTGGACTACGATCCCCGCAAAGGGGAGGAGCGCCGCCGCCACCGGGTCTTCGACACCGGGCTCGTCAAGCGGACGGTAGAGTTCTTGGCCAAGATGGAACGGGTGTACCTGGGCTTCTCCCAGACGGATTTCAACGACCACCTGGCCGAGGCGGCGTACCTGTGGAGCAGGGGCGAACCCTTCGGCGAAGTGGTGCGGGTGAGCGGCGCCGACGAAGGAGACGTGGTCTTCGCCTTCCGCCGGGCCATCGACGTGCTGCGGCAGGTGCGGCAGGCGGCCCGCCAGGACGAGATCCTCGCGGCCAAGCTCTCCCGCTGCATCCAGCGGATGGACCGGGACGAGGTCTCGATCCTGCTGTAACAGGGGGTGTCGTGGGCTTGGAGGCGCCGGTGCAAAGCAGGGACGAAGCGGCGCTGGAGGTAGCCGTCGGTTCGACCAACCCGGCCAAGGTGGAGGCGGTGCGCACCGTCTTCTCCCGGGCTTTCGACGGGGTCCAGGTCCTGCCGGTGCCCGTCGCGCTGCCCGCCGCCATCGGCGAGATGCCCGTGGGAGAGCAGGTGCGGGAGGGGGCCATTTACCGCGCCCGGGCTGCGGCGGCCGCCGGAGGGCATTTCGGCGTGGGCCTTGAGGGCGGCGTCGAGTTCGAGGGCGAGGCCTGTTATCTCTTGAACTGGGTGGCCGTCCTCCGCCGCCGGGACGGCGTCCTTTCCACCGCCCCGTCGGGCAAGCTCCGGCTCCCGGACCGGTACGGGCGGGCGATTCGCGCGGGACGAGTGCTGGGCGATCTGATGATCGAAAAGGTGGGGCGGGCCGACGTCAACGCGAACGAGGGCGCGGTCGGCTACCTCACCCGGGGGCTGGTGAGCCGGCAGCGCTTCTTCGAAGAGGCGCTGGCCCTGGCGCTCGCGCCCTTCCTCTCTCCCGAGGAGTACCAGGAGGAGCTCGCCGGGCCGGGAGGAGGAGGGGGCGGCGGGTGACCGTGAGGGAGCGGAAACGGGCGCTCCGGAAAGAGCTCTTGGCTCGCCGCCTCGGCTTCTCGGACGAGGACCGGGCGGCGAAATCGGGGGCGGTCTGTAAGGCGCTGGAGCGGCTCCTCCCAGCGGGGGCGGGCCTGGTGATGGCGTACGCCCCGACCCGGGGGGAAGTGGACCCCATGCCGTGGGTGCGGGGCCTCTGGCGGCAAGGGGCCGCCGTGGCGTTCCCGGAGGTGCGCGAAGGCCGCATCGTGCCGCGCCTTGCGTTCAGCGAGGCGGATTTGGCTCCCGGCGCGTACGGCATCCTGGAGCCGCGGGGCCAGCCTCAAGTCCCGCTGGACGCCCTCGCCGCCGTGCTGGTGCCCGCGGTCGCCTACGACCTGCGGGGCTTCCGGCTGGGATACGGCGGCGGCTACTACGACCGGTTCCTGGCGGAGCTGGATCCGGCAGTGACCACGGTGGGCCTGGCCTACGACGCGCTGCTGCTGCCCGAGCTGCCGGTGGAGGCGCACGACCGGCCCGTCCGCTGGGTCGTGACCGAAAGCAGGCGCCTGGGCCCGCTGGAAAGAGGGGACGGGACGTGACCGGGACGCCGGTGCGGCAGGAGTTCCAAAACGAGCTAGGCCGCGCGCTGCGGCTGATACGGGTGATCCCGGAGGGCCCGCGGGGCCGGCACGCCCTGGAGGCTGAGCCGCTGGAACGCCGGCTGGACTTGGTGCGCGGGGTCGGTCCCCGCACCCGGGAGCGCTTGGCCCAGTCGGGATACCGCACGCTGCTGGATCTGGCCCGCCATCCCCGCTTCGGCCGGGCGGCCACCCGGATCTCGGCCGCGCTGGCGAAGCGGGACGCCCGGGCGCTGCTGGCCGCGGGGGCCCGGGATATCGAACTCCTCCCCCTCTTCGGGCGCGACGAGGTGGCGGTGGTCGACATCGAGACCACGGGGCTGGCCCAGACCTTGCCGGTCTTCCTCGTGGGAGTGGCGCTCTGGAGTGCGGGCCGGTGGGAGATCCGCCAGTACTTCGCGAGAGGGTTTGAAGAAGAAGCGGCCGTATTGAAGCAGGTCTCCCTGGAGCTGGAAGGGCGGGCCGTCTGCGTCAGCTACAACGGGAAAGCCTTTGACGAACCGTTCGTCCGCGCCCGCTTTCGTCTCTACGGCCTGCCGCCCGTCACCTTCGCCCTCCACGTCGACCTGCTCCACACCTGCCGGCGCCGCTACGGCGCCCATTTCCCCGACTGCCGGCTCACCACCGTCGCCGGCGGGCTCCTGGGTCTCGTCCGGGAAGGGGACGTCCCCGGCGACCAGGTGCCTGACCTCTACTACCGCTACGTTCGGGACGGAGACGAGGCGGCCATCGCGCCGGTGATCGAGCACAACGCGGCGGACCTGACGGCGCTCGCATGGCTCTTGGACGCGCTCGATCCCAGGGCTTTGGCGGGTGGGCGCGGGGCAGCGAGGGAAGAGGATCCGGGAGGCGAAGAGAGTGTCTCGTGCTGACGACCACTATTACACCGCCGACCCCCGTTCCGAACGGAACCTGCGGCTGATCGCGGAGGAGATTCGCGGCCTTTCGCTGAGGTTCATGACGGACGCCGGGGTCTTCTCCAAAGCCAGGATCGACCGGGGTACCCGCATCCTGCTGGAGGCGCTGCCCCTGGACGCCCTGCAGCGCTCGGCACCGGCGCCCCTCCTCGACCTCGGGTGCGGGTACGGGCCCATCGGCATCGTCTTGGCCAAGCTCTTCCCCGGCCGGCTCGTCTACATGGTCGATCCCAACCGCCGCGCGGTGGAGCTGGCCCGGCGCAACGCCGCGCTGAACGGCGCCCGCGATGTGGCGGTGCTGGAAGGCGAGGGCTACGAGCCGCTTCCCCCCGGGGCCGCCCTGGGCGCCATCGTGACCAATCCCCCCATCCGGGCGGGAAAGAGAGTGGTCTGGGACCTGGTAGACGGCGCGCCCGAACGGCTGGTTCCCGGTGGGATGTTCACCTGCGTCGCCCAGACCAAACACGGCGCGAAGAGCCTGCGGGCCCACATCGAGTCGGTCTTCGGCAACGTGCAGGAGCTGGAGAAAGAAGGCGGTTACCGCGTCCTCCACGCGGTGCGCGCCGGCGCCCGGTGACCCCCGCGGCGGGGTTGCATTTTTATTCATTTGGGGTTATACTTTTTTCATTCCCGCCGGTAGGCGGGCGCGGGACGATGGAGAAAGGATGCGCGTGCAATGAAGGTAGGGATCGTGGGAACGTCGGGGTACGCCGGCAGTGAGCTGCTGAGGCTCCTCCTTTCGCACCCCGAAGCGGAAGTGGTGTACGTCGCCTCGTCCTCCAAGGCGGGCCAGCCGGTGGCGGAGGTGCTGCCGGCCTTCGCCGGCCTCTACGACCTGGTTCTAGAGCCGGTGGACGCCGCCGCGATGGGCCGGCGCTGTGACGTGGTGTTCACGGCTACGCCGCACGGCGTGGCCATGGAGCTGGCCGGTGCGATCCTGGACGCCGGGGCGGTGCTCATCGACATCGGCTCCGACTTCCGCTTCCGGGATCCCGCGGTGTATGAAACCTGGTACAAGGTGCCCCATACCCGCCCCGAGCTGGCCGCCGAAGCCGTATACGGCCTGGCCGAGCTGTTCGGGCAAGAAGTGAAAGAGGCCCGGCTCATCGCCAATCCCGGGTGCTACCCGACGTCGGCGCTCCTCGCTCTCGCACCCTTGGCCCGGGCCGGCTGGATCGATCTGGAGACCATCTCGATCGTGTCGATGTCGGGCGTCTCCGGCGCCGGCGCCGCGCCCAAGCCCATGTACCACTTCCCTCACTGCGTGGAAAACGTGCAGGCCTACGGCTATCCGGGCCACCGGCACACTCCCGAGATCGAGCAGGGCCTTTCCCTCCTCTTGGGCAGGGAAGTGCCTCCCGTCAGCTTCAGCCCGCACCTGGTGCCCATGAGCCGGGGGATCCTGACCCACGTCAATGCCCGGGCCTCCACCGCGTTGGACCAGGCGGATCTCGTCGAGCTTTACCGGGAATTTTACCGCGAATCGCCGTTCGTGCGCGTCCTGGCCGAGCGCCTCCCCGACACCAAGAGCGTGGCGGGGACCAACTTCTGCGATCTGGCCCCCCGCTACGACGCCCGCACCCGCCGGGTGCAGGTAACCAGCGTCATCGACAACTTGGTGAAGGGCGCGGCAGGACAGGCCATTCAAAACATGAATCTCCGCTTCGGCCTTCCCGAGACCACGGGGCTGTGGGCGGCCGGGTTCACCCCATAAACGGACGAGGCGCCGATCTTTCGAGAGGATGAGCGAGCGTGTCGACGGCAGTCAACGTGAACGGTGACATTCAAACCATCGAAGGCGGGGTGACGGCGCCGCGAGGCTTTTTGGCGGCAGGCGTCCACGCGGGGATCAAACGGCGGAAGAAAGACGTGGCGCTGGTTTACTCAGAATGGCCGTGCGCGGCGGCGGGAGTGTTCACCACCAACCGGGTGAAGGCGGCGCCGCTCCTGGTGACCCGCGAGCGAGTGATGCAGGGCCCTGTCCGGGCGGTGGTGGTGAACAGCGGGAACGCCAACGCCTGCACGGGCCAGCGGGGCCTGGAGGACGCCCGGCAGATGGCGGCCCTCTGCGCCCGGGCGCTGGGCGTGGCCGAAGAGGAGGTGCTGGTGGCGTCGACGGGCGTCATCGGCGTCCCGCTGCCCATGGAGAAGATCGCTGCCGGCATCGAGGAGGCGGCCAAAGCCCTCAGCGTCCAAGGGGCTCACGATGCGGCGCTGGGCATTCTCACCACCGACACCCGGCCCAAGGAGATCGCCGTCCGGTGCGATGTCGACGGGGTGACCTTCCGCATCGGCGCCATGGCGAAAGGATCGGGCATGATCCATCCCAACATGGCGACGATGCTGGCGTTTATCACCACGGACGCCGGGGCGGACCGCTCCTTCCTCCAGGAGGAGCTCAAGAAGGCCGTGGACGTCACCTTTAACATGATCACCGTGGACGGGGACACCAGCACCAACGACATGGTGCTCCTCCTGGCCAACGGGGCGGAGGCGAACGCCTGGATCGAGCCGGGAACCCGCCTGGCGGAGGCGTTTTCCCGGGCGCTGCTCCACGTCTGCACGGAGCTGGCCAAGATGATCGCCGCCGACGGCGAGGGCGCGACCAAGCTGGTGGAGGTGCGGGTCCGCGGCGCCCGCAGCGAGCGGGATGCCCGCCTCGCGGTGAAGGCCATCGCCGGCTCCTCCCTGGTGAAAACCGCCGTCTACGGCGAGGACGCCAACTGGGGGCGGATTCTCTGCGCCGCCGGCTATTCGGGAGCGGAGTTCGATCCCGAGCGGACCACGGTCTACCTCGGGGACGTGAAAGTGTTCGAGGGCGGCCTCGCCGCTGACTTCGACGAAGCCGAGGCCAAGCGGGCGCTCTCCGGAAGCCAGGTGCGGATCACCGTCGATCTGGGCGCCGGGGAGGCCCAGGCGACGGGATGGACGTGCGATCTGACGTACGACTACGTGAAGATCAACGCCAGCTACCGGACGTGAGGCCCTGCGCTCCGCGGATGTCCGGGAGCTCGAGAGCGCTTTGGGAGGGAGCATGGTGAACGGATCGATTCAGAAGGCAGAGGTGCTCATCGAAGCGCTGCCGTACATCAGGACGTTTTTCGGCAAGACCTTCGTCATCAAGTACGGCGGCAGCGCCATGACGGACCCCGAGCTCAAGAAGGCCGTGATGCTCGACGTGATCCTGCTGAAGTACGTCGGGCTCAACCCGGTCATCGTCCACGGCGGCGGCCCCGAGATCAGCCGGACCATGGAGCGGCTGGGCAAGGAGCCGGTCTTCGTCGGCGGCCATCGAGTGACGGACGCCGAGACCATGGAGATCGTCCAGATGGTGCTGGTGGGCAAGGTGAACCAGGAGATCGTCTCCTTGATCAACAAGTACGGCGGGAAAGCGGTGGGCCTTTCGGGCAAGGACGGAAACCTCATCGTCGCCCGCCGGCGCCGGGGAGCCGTGAGCCAGAGCCCGGCCGCCGAGGGCGAGGTGGACCTGGGGTTTGTGGGCGACGTGGAGAGCGTCAACCCTGAGCCCATCCGCCTGCTCAGCGAGAAGGGGTACATCCCGGTCATCGCCCCCGTGGGCGTCGGCCTCGAAGGCGAGAGCTACAACATCAACGCGGACGCGGTGGCGGGGCACTTGGCGGCGGCGCTCAAGGCCGACAAGCTCATCATGCTCACCGACGTGGAGGGGATCTTTGCGGATCCCGAGGACCGCACCACGCTCATCTCTTCGCTCCGCACGGAGCAGGCGCACCGCATGATCCAGGACGGCCAGATCGCCGGCGGGATGATCCCCAAGGTGGAAGCGTGCATCCGCGCCCTGGAAGGCGGCGTCGCCCGTACGCACATCATCGACGGGCGCAAGATGCATTCGCTGCTCCTGGAGATCTTTACCGACCAGGGCATCGGCACCATGGTGGTCCCGTGAAGGAGGTAGCTGCGTTGTATTCGAGTGCCGAAGCCGACAGCGTCTTCCAGATGACCGACCGGGCGGTGATGAACACCTACCGCCGGCTCCCGCTGGCCTTCGCCCGGGGAGAAGGCGCCTGGCTCTACGACGTGACCGGCCGGGCGTACCTGGACTTCATCAGCGGCCTCGGAGTCACCGCCCTGGGCCACGGCCATCCCAGGCTGCAGGCGGCCATCCGGGCGGCGGCGGACACGCTCCTTCACACCTCCAATCTCTACTACATCCCGCCTCAGGCGGAGCTGGCCCACAGGCTGACGCAGGTGACCGGCTTCGACCGGGTCTTTTTTTGCAACAGCGGCGCCGAGGCCAACGAGGCCGCGATCAAGCTGGCCCGGCGCTACCATGCCACTTCCGGACAGCCCGGCCGCTTCGAGATCATCACGGCCCTCAACTCCTTCCACGGCCGGACGCTGGCCACGGTAACGGCGACGGGACAGTCCAAGTACCAGCAAGGCTTCGCGCCCCTGCCGCCGGGCTTTCGGTACGTGCGGCTGAACGACCTGGACGCCCTGCGCCGGGCGGTGACCGATCAGACGGCCGCGGTGATGCTCGAGCCGGTGCAGGGAGAGGGCGGCGTCAACCCGTGCGCGCCCGAGTACCTCCAGGGCGTGCGGGAGCTCTGCGACGAGCGGGGCATCTTGCTCATCCTCGACGAGGTGCAGACGGGCGTGGGGCGGACGGGGAAGTTCCTGGCGGCCGAGCACTATGGCGTGCAAGCCGACATCTGCACCCTCGCGAAAGGCCTGGGCGGCGGGGTGCCCATCGGCGCGGCCTTGGCCACCGAGCGGGTGGCCCGGGCTTTCGAACCGGGGACCCACGCCTCCACCTTCGGCGGCAACTTCCTGGCCGCCCGGGCCGGCTTGGCCGTGCTGGAGGCGCTCTTTGAGGACGGGGTGCTGCAGCGGGCGGCCGCCGCGGGCGAACGGCTGCGGGAGGGCCTGATCGCCCTGAGCCGCCGCCGCCCGGAGGTGTTCGGAGAAGTGCGCGGCCTTGGGCTGATGCTGGGGGTGGAGCTCAAGGCGGCGGGCAGCCAGTTTCTTTCGGCCTGCTTGAAGCGGGGGATCCTGGTCAACGTCATTGCTGAACGGGTGCTGCGTCTCTTGCCGCCGCTCATCGTGAGCGATGAGGAGATCGACCAGGCCCTCAGCATACTGGAGCAGGCCGCTGAGGAGTGTGTGTCGGAGTGCCCAAGCAGCGCGACCTGAGAAGGGTGATGGTGATCGGGTCGGGACCCATCGTCATCGGCCAGGCGGCGGAGTTTGACTACGCGGGGACCCAGGCGTGCAAGGCCCTGCGCGAAGAGGGCATCGAGGTGGTCCTGGTCAACTCCAACCCGGCCACCATCATGACCGACCTCGGCATCGCCGACAAGGTGTACCTGGAGCCGCTCACTTTGGAGTTTGCCGCCAAGGTGATCGAGCGGGAAAGACCCGACGGGCTCTTGCCCACCCTGGGCGGGCAGACGGGGCTCAACCTGGCCGTCGCTCTTTCCGAGGCTGGGATTTTGGAGCGTTACGGCGTCCGCCTGCTGGGCACGCCTCTTTCCGCGATCCAGACGGCGGAAGACCGCCAGCTTTTCAAAGAGGCGATGCAGTCCATCGGCGAACCGGTCCCCGAGAGCGCGATCGTCCACAGCGTGCAGGAGGCGCTGGAGTTTGCCCGGGAGATCGGCTACCCCATCATCGTGCGGCCGGCCTACACCATGGGCGGGGCAGGCGGCGGTTTCGCCCATGACGAGGCGCACCTTGTCGAAATCACCGCCCGGGGACTCAAGAGCAGCCCGGTAGGCCAGGTGCTCCTGGACAAGAGCGTCGCGGGGTGGAAAGAGATCGAGTTTGAAGTGCTGCGCGACGGGGCGGACCACTGCATCGCCGTCTGCAGCATGGAAAACCTGGATCCCATCGGCATCCATACCGGCGACTCCATCGTCGCCGCCCCGTGCCAGACGCTGACGGACGAGGAGTACCAGATGCTGCGGGCGGCGGCTTTCCGCATCATCCGCCGCCTCGGGATCGAGGGCGGCTGCAACGTCCAGTTCGCGCTGGATCCCGAGAGCCCGCAGTACTACGTCATCGAGGTGAACCCTAGGGTGAGCCGCTCTTCCGCCCTGGCGTCCAAGGCCACGGGGTACCCCATCGCCCGGGTGGCGGCCAAGATCGCCATCGGCCTGCGTCTGGACGAGATCGAAAACCCGGTGACCAAGAAGACCACCGCCTGCTTCGAACCGGCGGTGGACTACTGCGTGGTGAAGTTCCCGCGCTGGCCGTTCGACAAGTTCCAGACGGCCGACCGCGTCCTGGGCACCCAGATGAAGGCCACCGGCGAGGTGATGGCCATCGACCGGACCTTCGAAGGGGCCTTGCAGAAGGCCGTCCGGTCGCTGGAGATCGGCGCCGTCGCGCTCTCCGTCAAGGAGCTTGCGGGAGAGAGCGACGAGGCGATCAAACGCCGCCTCAAGCAGGCGGACGACCTGCGGCTGTTCACCATCGCCGAGGCCTTGCGGCGGAAGGTGGCCACCGTCGACGAGATCCACCAGATCACCAAGATCGACCGGTGGTTCCTGCGCAAGATCGCCGGAATCGTGGAGATGGAGGAGCGCTTGGCCGCGAAGGCCGGCAGCCCGTGGGACGAGGAGCTGGCCTCCCTCGTCCACCGGGCGAAAGAGATGGGGTTCGCCGACGCCCGCCTCGCGGAGCTGCTGGGCGCCACCTGGGACGAGGTGCGGAAAGCCCGCCTCGCCGCGGGGATCGCACCGGTGTACAAGGTGGTGGACACGTGCGCGGGCGAGTTCGAGGCGGTCACGCCTTACTTCTATTCAACCTACGGCAGCGAGGACGAGTCGCAGCCCACGGACCGGAGGAAGGTGCTGGTCCTGGGTTCGGGCCCCATCCGCATCGGGCAGGGCGTCGAGTTCGACTACTGCTCGGTCCATTCGGTGTGGGCGCTGAAAGACGCCGGGGTGGAGGCCATCATCGTCAACAACAACCCGGAGACGGTCTCCACCGATTTCGACACTTCGGACCGGCTCTATTTCGAGCCGCTCACCCTGGAAGACGTGCTGAACATCGTCGACAAGGAGCGGCCCGAGGGGGTCATCGTCCAATTCGGCGGGCAGACGGCGGTGAACCTGGCGCTGCCCCTGCACCGGGCGGGCGTCAAGGTCCTGGGCACGCCGGTGGACTCCATCGACCTGGCCGAGGACCGGGACAAGTTCGAGCGGTTCTTGGACGAGATCGGCGTCCCGCAGACGGAGGGGAAGGCGGTCACCTCGGTGGAGGAGGCCATGGGCGTCGCCCTCAAGATCGGCTTTCCCGTGGTGGTGCGGCCCTCGTACGTCCTGGGCGGCCGGGCCATGGAGATCGTGCACAACGAGGCGGAGCTCTACGAGTACATGAAGTTCGCCGTGGAGGTGAGCCCTGAGCATCCCGTCCTGGTCGACCGCTACATCGCCGGCAAGGAAGTGGAGGTCGACGCGATCTGCGACGGGGAGACGGTGGTGATCCCCGGCATCATGGAGCACATCGAGCGGGCCGGGGTGCACTCGGGCGACTCCACCGCCGTCTTTCCGCCCCAGAGCCTCAGCCCCGACGAGGAGCGCCAGATCGTCGAGTACACCATCCGCATCGCCAAGGGGCTGGGCGTCGTAGGGCTGGTGAACATCCAGTACGTGGTGGAACGGGGCAAGGTGTACGTCCTGGAAGTGAACCCCCGGGCCAGCCGGACGGTGCCGTTCCTTTCCAAGGTGACGGGGATCCCCATGGTGGCCTTGGCCACCAAGGCCATGCTGGGCTACAAGCTGGCTGACGCCGGCTACCGGGAGGGTCTGGTGGAGCCGCCGCCTTTCGTCACGGTGAAGGCCCCCGTCTTTTCCTTTGAAAAGCTGAGCCTGGTCGACGTCTTCCTCGGCCCCGAGATGAAGTCCACCGGCGAGGTGCTGGGAATTGACCTGGACTATCCCAAGGCCCTCTACAAGGCCATCGTCGCCACCGGCGCGGTCCTTCCCATGTCCGGCCGCATCCTGGCGACGCTGGCGGACAAGGACAAGGGCGAAGCCCTGGAGATCCTGGAGGGCTTCCACCGGCTGGGATACCAGTTCCTGGCCACGCACGGAACCGCCCAGCTCCTGCGTTCCGCGGGTCTTCCGGTCCAGGAGGTGTGGAAGATCGGCGACGGCCGGCCCGACGTGATCGACGTGATCAAGGGAGGCCAGGTCGATCTCCTCCTGAACACGCCGACCCGGGGAAAGATCCCCAAGCGCAACGGCTTTCAGATGCGGCGGGCCGCGGTGGAGTTCCGGGTCCCCGTCCTCACGGCGCTGGATACCGCCCGGGCGCTCCTGGAGGTGCTTAGAGACCGCCACGGCGGGGAGGAGCTTCACGCCCGGCCGCTGGACCAGTACTTGGAGCAGCTGGGGCGCAAGGAAGGGCGGCCGGTCCCGCTGAAAAGCATCTGACGAAGGCTTGACGCGGAGCAAAGCACGTGGTAATATACTCCTATACCTAAAACCTTCCGGTTGCACAAAGGCGATGACGAGGAGAGAAGCGGGCCGGAGCCGGCAAGAGAGAGCCGCCGGGGGTGGAAAGGCGGCGCCGGAGGTCCGTGGATAGCCACCTCCGAGCCGCTGCGGGGAAAGAGGACGGGTTTCGTCCCCGAGTATCCGCAGCCGGCCGGCGGCTTGCGAGTCGCCGGGGGCCGTTAACTCCCGCATCCCGCAGGGCCGCGCAGGTCGCCCCGCTGGTGTCGAGCCGGTGCGGTGCCCGCGGGAGACTGAGGCTCGCCCCGCAAGGGGTGGGCAAACGTAGGTGGTACCGCGAAGCCTGGAGCTTTCGCCCTACACGGGTGAAAGCTCTTTTTGCTTTCCGGCGGACAAGAAAAGAGCAGCGCAGCGAGCGATGACGGGGAAGAAGCGCGAAAGGACGGCGCTACAGAGAGAGATCCCCCGGCTGAAAGGATCTTGCGCCCGCCGTCGCGCGGGGCCGCCCCCTGATGCTCCTACCGCGACGAGCGGACGGCCGGGGCGCCGGTATCCGCCCCTGTGAGGGACCGGGTCGCACAGGCCCGGTAATCAGAGTGGTACCGCGGGATCGGCTCCCGTCTCTGAGCGAGAGACCGGGAGCTTTTCTCGTTCCGGTGCGAAAGAGCCCGGCAACTTACGCGAACCGAGGGTGACGGCCATGGGTCTTTGGGAAGGACTGTTCGCCGCCAGGACACAGAGGATGAAAGCGTCCGACATCCGCGAGGCCTTCAAGCTGGCCGAACGGGGGGACATCATCTCCTTCGCCGGGGGCTTCCCGTCGCCTGAAACCTTCCCCCTCGACGAGGTGGCAGAGGTGGCGGAGGGGGTGGCTCGGCAGATGGGGGCCACCAGTCTCCAGTACGGTCCGACGGAGGGCCTTTACGAACTGCGGGAACTGATCGCCCACCGGATGACCGGGGAAGGGGTGCCGTGCCGGCCGGAGGAGGTGCTGCTCACCAACGGATCCCAGCAGGCGCTGGACCTCATCGCGAAGGTGACCCTAGACCCCGGCGACGCGGTCATCGTCGAAAAGCCCGGCTACATAGGGGGCATTTCCGCCTTCGGCAACTACGAGGCGGCGTTTTGGCCCATTCCCCTGGACGACGACGGGCTGCAGGTGAGCTTCCTGGAAGAGCGGCTCCTTGAGAACCGGGCCGGGAACGGGCGGCCCGGCTCCGGGCCCAAGCTCTGCTACGTGGTGCCCAACTTTCAAAACCCTTCCGGGGTCACCTTGTCGGAAGAAAGGCGGCGGCGCCTGGTGGAGCTGGCGGTCCGCTTCGGCTTCGCCGTCGTCGAAGACAACCCTTACGGCGAGATCCGTTTCGAAGGCAGTCCCCGCCCCCACGTCAAGAGCTTCGACGGGGACGGCCGCGTGTTGTACCTCGGGAGCTACTCCAAAGTGGCCTTTCCGGGCCTGAGGGTGGGATACGTGATCGGCCCCGAGGACGTGATCCGCAAGATGGCCATCGCGAAGCAGGGGACGGACCTCTGCTCCAACACCTTCGGCCAAAAGCTCATCGTAGAGTGCGAAAAGCGAGGGCTTCTCCAGCGCCACCTGCGCTCGATCATCGATGTGTACCGGCGAAAGCGGGACTTGATGATCGAGGCCATGGGAGAGCATTTCCCGAAAGAGGTCCACTGGACGTATCCGGAGGGCGGCTTCTTCATCTGGGTGACGCTGCCTGAGGGGATGGACGCGAAGGAGATGCTGCCCAGGGCGGTGGCCGAAGAGCGGGTCGCCTACGTCAGCGGCGGCGCCTTTTTCACTGATGGATCAGGCCCCAACACCATCCGGCTGGCGTACAGCCAGGCGCCGGACGAGTGGATCGTCGAAGGGATCCGCCGGCTGGGCGCGTTCCTCAAGCGGGAGATGGCCCGCCGCAAGGCGGGGGCGCGGCCGGCGGGCAAGCCCCCTCTTGAGCAGGAGATCGGTGAGCTAAGTCGAACGTTCTGAAGGATGAGCCGCCGAGCCTTCGCCGTGTGGGGCGAGGCGTCCGGGGCGCCGAGGGTGAGCGGGCGCAAGGCCCCGGGGGGAACGGAATCGTGAGAGCGCTGATCATCTACTCCAAGAGGGGCGGCATCGAACCTCTGGCCAAGGCCATTGCGTCGTCCCTGAGCGAGCATGCCGTGCGGGTGGATCTCCAGGAGGCCGACGAGCGGACCGGCGGGCCGGTGAGCGCGGCCCCGTACGACGTCATCTGCGTGGGCAGCCCGGTCCTGGGGTTCTGGCGGGGCGAAGTGGCCGCGGACGTGGATGCGACGATCAAGCGCTTCACCCGCCTGGAGGGAAGGCAGGCCGCCGCCTTTGTCAAACCGGCGATCTTCGGAACGGGCAAAGCGCTGCGCCGGCTGATGGGAATCCTCGAACGCCAGGGCGCCATGGTCCAGGACTTTGCCGCGATCCGGGGGCTCGCGGAGGCCCGGGCGTTCAGCCGGCGCCTGGAAAATCTGATCAGAAAAAAGCCTTGACAAGCATCGGCAGGCTGGTTATTCTATAACCAATTCATAGGAAACCCTTTGATACGGCAAAGGCGATGACGAAGAGCAGTAGACGAGAGGCCGGGCCCAGAGAGCCGGCGGGCGGTGCGAGCCGGTGCCTTGAGCGCCCTCGTCGAACTCGCTTCGGAGCCGCTCGCTGAAGGCGCCGTCCCCGTGCGGCCGGCGCTGCGTAGGCGATGCCGGGGCCCGTCTCATGGCGGGTGACCCGTTAACCCCGCGAGACTCAACGGCGCTTTCCGGTTGCGGCCGAGGCGTTGAGTCGCTGAGACCGCTGCCGCGAGGCAGCGGTGAAGTCGGGTGGTACCGCGAGCAGGATGAACCTCTCGCCCCTGGCATCCACGGTGGGTGGTGTGGGGGCGGTGAGGTTTTTTTGTTCCCTTAGAAACGGATGAGCGGATCATGCGGAATACTGCCAGTCCCGAGCGGGACGGGAGAAAGCGGTTTGGAGGGATCGGCGTGGCCGCAGTGGACTTGGCTCAACAAGATGAGCGAGGCCGGCGCCCGTCGGGGCGCCGGATGAAGGCGACCCAGGCCTTCATCGAAAGCCTGCTGGCGGAAGGAGTCGAAGTGATCTTCGGGTATCCGGGAGGGGCGGTTCTGCCCATCTACGACGCCCTCTACGATGCGAAGATCCGCCACGTCCTGGTCCGGCACGAACAGGGCGCGGCGCACATGGCGGACGGCTACGCCCGCGCGACCGGCAAGCCCGGCGTCGTCCTGGCCACGTCGGGCCCCGGCGCCACCAACCTGGTGACGGGCCTGGCCACGGCGTGGATGGACTCCATCCCGCTGGTGGCGTTCACGGGGAACGTGGCCCGGAGCGCCATCGGCACCGACGCCTTCCAGGAGGCGGACATCACCGGGATCACGCTGCCCATCACCAAGCACAACTTCTTGGTCCGACGGGCGGAGGACCTGCCGCGGGTGATCAAGGAGGCGTTTCACATCGCGACCACGGGCCGGCCCGGCCCGGTCCTGGTCGACCTGCCCAAGGACGTCACCACGGAGGAGATCAACTTCTCCTACCCCGAAACGGTGGACCTTCCGGGGTACCGGCCGACGATCAAAGGCCACGTGAAGCAGATTCTCGAGGCGGCCCGGGCCATCGCCGCGGCCAAGCGGCCGGTGCTCTACATCGGGGGCGGCGTCATCGCCAGCGGCGCCCATAAAGAGGTGCTGGCCCTGGCCGAGAAGGCGAGCCTGCCCACCACCTTCACGCTGATGGGCATCGGCGGCTTCCCGGGGGATCACCCGCTCTCCCTGGGGATGCTGGGCATGCACGGCACGGTCTACGCCAACTACGCCGTCAACGAGTGCGACCTGCTCATCGCGGTGGGCGCCCGCTTCGACGACCGGGTGACGGGCGATCTCCGCCGGTTCGCTCCCCACGCCAAGGTGATCCACATCGACATCGACCCCGCGGAGATCGGCAAGAACGTCCAGGCGGACATTCCCATCGTCGGCGACGCCAAGGCCGTTCTCTCGGTGCTGGTGGAGAAGGTGCGAGAGAAGCGGGAGCAGGAGTGGCTCGACACCATCGAGGCCTGGAAGCGGGAGTACCCCCTCACCTACGAGGAGAAGCCCGGCGTCATCGCCCCGCAGCGGGTGATCCAGGAGATCTACGAGGTGACCCGGGGCGAGGCCATCTGCACCGCGGACGTGGGCCAGCACCAGATGTGGCTCGCCCAGTACTACATCTTCCGGGAGCCGCGCCGGCACATCTCGTCGGGCGGCTTGGGTTCCATGGGGTTCGGCTTTCCGGCGGCCATCGGCGCGGCGCTGGGCCGGCCGGACCTGCAGGTGTGGTCGATCACGGGCGACGGCGGGTTCCAGATGACCGCCCAGGAGCTGGCCACGGTCCGCAAGTACAACCTCCCGGTGAAGATCGCCATCATCAACAACGGGTACCTGGGGATGGTGCGGCAGTGGCAGGAGCTGCTCTACCAGCGGCGCTACTCCCACTCGGACTTGCACGACAACCCTGACTTCGTCAAGCTCGCCGAGGCGTACGGGATCCCCGGCTTCCGCTGCACCCGGCCGGAGGAGCTGCGGCCGCTCCTGGAGAAGGCGGCGGCCATGGACGGTCCCGTCCTGCTGGACATCCACGTGGACCAGGAGGCCAACGTCTTCCCGATGATCCCGGCGGGCCAGTCGGTGGCGGAGATGATCGGCAAGAAGGGGCGTCTTGGGACATGAAGCACACGCTCTCCATCCTCGTGCAGAACCAGGCGGGCGTCCTCTCGCGGGTGGCGGCACTCTTCACCCGCAGAGGGTACAACATTGAAAGCATCGCGGTAGGCCCGACGGAGGATCCCAGAGTCGCCCGGATGACCATCGTGGTCGAGGGCGACTCCCGGGAAGTGGAGCAGATCACCAAACACGTGCACAAGCTGATCGAAGTCCTCAAGGTGACGGACCTCACTCACGAGGACATGGTCGACCGGGAGCTGGCGCTCATCAAGGTGACCGCCGACTCCCACAACCGCTCGGAGATCTTGCAGATCGTCGACATCTTCCGGGCGAAGATCGTCGACGTGAGCGAGAAGTCCGTCATCGTCGAGGTGACGGGCGACGAGGGAAAGATCGAGGCGATGATCCGGCTGCTGAGGCCTCACGGCATCAAGGAGCTGGCCCGCACCGGCAGGATCGCGCTGGCGCGGGGCGCGCGGCCGGAGCCGGCGTCGAGGGGCGTTTCGGCCACCGCCTGAGGCGGACAGCCTCCCGGAACCTGCCGGGAGCCCGGCAGCAACCCGGCAGCAGCCCTAGAGAAGGCCGGCCCCTTCGAGCTTTCGAAGGGGTTGCCTCTTAGGAGCCGTTTTTCTCAAAGACCGGTTTTCTAATGAACATCTCTATATGGAAAGGGACGAGTAGGCATGGCCAAGATGTACTACGACAGCGACGCCGATTTGAGCTACCTGAAGGACAAGCGCGTGGCCGTCATCGGGTACGGCAGCCAGGGCCACGCCCACGCGCAGAACCTCAGGGACTCCGGGATTGACGTCATCGTGGCCAACCGGCCGGGGAGCGCCAACTACCGGCTGGCCCAAAAGCACGGCTTTGCGCCGGTGTCGGCCAAGGAGGCGGCCGCTCAGGCCCAGGTCATCGTGATGCTGGTCCCCGATCACGTCCAGCCCCAGGTGTACCGCGAGATCGAACCGGAGCTCACCGAGGGGAAAGCGCTGGTCTTTTCCCATGGGTTCAACATCCACTTCCACCAGATCGTGCCGCCGCCCCATATCGACGTACTGATGGTGGCGCCCAAGAGCCCGGGACACCTGGTGCGCCGCATGTACCAGGAAGGCGCGGGCGTTCCGGGGCTCCTGGCCGTCCACCAGGACGCGACGGGGAGGGCCAAGGAGATCGGCTTGGCCTACGCCAAGGCCATCGGCTGCACCCGGGCCGGCGTCATTGAGACCACTTTCAAAGAAGAGACCGAGACCGACCTCTTCGGTGAGCAGGCGGTCCTGTGCGGCGGCGTCTCGGAGCTGATCCGCGCCGGTTTCGACACCCTGGTAGAGGCGGGCTACCAGCCTGAAATCGCCTACTTCGAGTGCCTGCACGAGCTTAAGCTCATCGTCGACTTGATCTACGAGGGCGGCATCAGCTACATGCGCTACTCCATCTCGGACACCGCGGAGTACGGCGACCTCACCGCGGGCAAGCGGATCATCACCGAGGAGACCCGGCGCGAGATGAAGCGCATTCTCGACGACATCCAGTCCGGCCGGTTTGCCCGCGAGTGGATCCTGGAGAACCAGGCCAACCGTCCCCGCTTTACGGCGATGCGGGAGAAGGAGAAGCAGCACCTCATCGAGCAGGTGGGCCGGGAGCTGCGGGCCATGATGCCGTGGATCAAGAAGCCCGAGGTCGAAGAGCAAGCGTGAGATGAGAGGGCCCGGGCGCGGCGGCGACAGCCGGGACCGGGCCCGAGGGGGAGTTTGACGTGTTTGACGGCGACAAGCTCTTGCGGGTGCCGGGACCGACGCCGGTGCCGAGCCGGGTGGCGCTGGCCTCGGCCCGCCCGATGCTCTGGCACCGGAGCCCCGAGTTCGTCGAGCTGTTCCGGCGGGTGGAGTCCCGGCTCAAGGCGCTTTTTGAAACCGAAGGCGACGTGCTGATCATCGCCGGTTCGGGCACGGCGGCCATGGAGTCGGCGGTGGCCAACCTGACCAGCCCCGGCGAAGAAGTAGTGGTGCTGAACGGCGGCAAGTTCGGCGAGCGGTGGCTTGAGCTCGCGCACGCATTCGGCGCCAAGCCTATCGAGCTCAAGTACCCCTACGGCCAGGGCGTCGAGCCCGACGCCCTGGACAGGGTCTTGGCCCAGAACCCGGGCGCCAAGGTGGTGTACGCCACCCAGAACGAGTCGTCCACCGCGGTGCTGAACGATATCGAGGCCCTGGCCAAGGTGGCCCGGGCCCACGACGCCCTGCTGGTGGTGGACGCGGTGAGCAGCCTGGGCGGCGCGCCCCTGCCCATGGACGCCTGGGGTGTCGACGTGGTGGTGACAGGATCGCAGAAGTGCCTCATGCTCCCGCCCGGCCTGGCCTTCGTGGGGGTGAGCCCTCGGGCCTGGGAGAAAGCCAGGGCCAGCCGGGGCCACCGCTACTACTTCGACTGGTCGCGGTACAAGAAGGCGGCGCAGAACGCTGAGTCGCCCTACACGTCGGCGGTCTCGCTGATGTACGCCCTGGACGAGAGCCTGGCGATGATGGAGGAAGAGGGGAAAGAGGCCCGCTTTGAGCGGCACCGGCTGATGCGGGCCATGGTGCGGGAAGGCCTGCGGGCCTTGGGCTTTACCCTGTTCGTCGAGGACCGCTGGGCCTCGCCGACGCTCACGGCCGCGACCGGAGGGGGCGTCGACCCGGAGGCGCTGCGGAAAGCGGTGCGCAAGAAGACGGGCGTCACCTTCGCCGGCGGGCAGGGCGATCTGAAAGGAAAGATTTTCCGCATCGGCCACATGGGCGCGGCGACGCCGCTGGACATGGTGACCACGCTGGCAGCGGTGGAAATGGGTCTGGCCGAGCTGGGCGCGCCGGTGGCGTGGGGCCGGGGCGCCGGAAGGGCTCTGGAGGTCTGGAAGTCGTGGCAGTGAAGGTGCTGGTCAGCGACGGCATCGCGCCGGAAGGCATGGAAGCGCTGCGGGCGGCCGAGGGCGTCGAAGTGACCGACGGCACCGGCTGGTCCCGGGAGGAGCTTTTGGCACGGATCGGGGAGTACCACGGGCTGATCGTCCGAAGCGCGACCAAGGTGGACGCCGAGCTGATCGAGGCGGCCCGCTCGCTGCAGGTGATCGGCAGGGCCGGGGTGGGAGTGGACAACGTGGACTTGGCCGCGGCCACCCGGCGGGGGATCGTGGTCATCAACTCCCCGGAGGGGAACACCGTCTCCACGGCGGAGCACACCCTCGCCATGATGCTGGCCCTGGCCCGCAGGATTCCCCAGGCCTACGTTTCGCTGGTGCGGGAAGGCAAGTGGGAGCGATCCCGCTTCGTGGGGACGCAGCTGTTCGGCAAGACCCTGGGCGTCATCGGCCTGGGCCGCATCGGCAGCGAGGTGGCGCAGCGGGCGGTGGCCCTGGGCATGAAAGTGCTGGCCTACGACCCCCTGGTCAACGAGGAGCGGGCCAAGCGGGTCGGCGTCACGTTGGCCACCATCGAGGAGATCTGCAAGGCGGCTGACTTTATCACGGTGCACACCCCGTTGATCCGGGAGACCGAGGGCTTGATCGGCCGGCGGGAGTTCGACCTGATGAAGCCGGGCGTCTACGTGATCAACTGCGCCCGCGGAGGCATCATCGACGAAGCCGCCCTATACGATGCCATCAAGAGCGGCAAGGTCGCCGGGGCCGCGCTGGACGTGTTCGCCCAGGAGCCCCCCAAGGAGAATCCCCTGCTCACCCTGGAGCAGGTCATCGCCACGCCGCACCTGGGGGCTTCGACGCACGAGGCCCAGGTGAGCGTGGCGGTGGACGTGGTGCGGTCCGTGGTGCGGGCCCTGGCCGGCGAGCCGGTGAAGTACGCCGTCAACGCCCCGGCGCTGCGGGCGGCGGGCGTCGACGGCCTCGCTCCGTACCTCAAGCTCGCGGAGCGGCTGGGCCACTTCTTCACTTCGGTGTTCGGCGGCAACTTCGACCGCCTGGAAGTGGTGTACCGGGGGGACGCGGGGCGCTTCGACGAAGAGGCGCTCACCAGCGCCCTGCTCAAGGGGATGCTGGAGCACATGCTCCACGGGACCGTCAACTACGTGAATGCCCGGTACCTCGCCGAGGAGCGGCAGATGCGCATCGCCGTCACCAAAGAGGGCGCGGGGGCCACCGTCTCCAACTCCATCACGGTGCTGGGGCGCCTGGGAGAGCGGGTGCGGCAGGTGTCGGGCATCGTCGCCGGCGGCCAGCGCCCGGTGATCACCGACATCGACGGCTACGCCGTCCACGTGGCCACTGAGGGCCGGGTGCTGGTCGCCTACAACGTGGACCGGCCGGGGATCATCGGCAAAGTGGGCACCTTGCTGGGCGAGTACGGGATCAACATCGCCTTCATGCAGGTGGGCAGGAAAGAGATCGGCTCGTACGCCGTGATGGTCCTAGGGATTGACAACCCCCTGGACGACGAGATCCTCCAGCGCCTGCGGGGGATTTCCGACCTGAGGGACGTCCGGCTGGTGGAGTGGCCGCGAGGGTGAGAAGGAGGGCGAAAGCGAGATGAACCGCATCCGGATTTTCGACACGACGCTGCGGGACGGGGAGCAGTCTCCGGGGATCAACCTCAACACCGGGGAGAAGCTGGAGATCGCGCGGCACCTGGCCCAGCTGGGAGTGGACGTGATCGAAGCCGGTTTTCCCATCGCCTCTCCCGGCGACTTTGAGGCGGTGCAGGCCATCGCCCGGGAGGTCCGGGGGCCCGTCATCGCGGCGCTGGCCCGGGCCGTGGAGCAGGACATCGTCCGGGCGGCCCAGGCGTTGGAGCCTGCAGAAAAGCCCCGCATCCACACGTTCATCGCGACTTCGCCCATTCACATGAAGTACAAGCTGCGAAAGAGTCCCGAAGAAGTGCTGGAGATGGCCGTCCAAGCCTGCCGGATGGCGAAGAAGTACGTGGACGACGTGGAGTTTTCCGCCGAGGACGCGACCCGCAGCGACTGGGACTTCTTGTGCCGGGTGTTCCAAGCGGCCATCGAAGCGGGCGCGACCACCATCAACATTCCAGACACCGTCGGGTACACCACGCCCGACGAGTTCGCCCGGCTGATCGCGTACATCCGGGAGCACACGCCGGGGATCGAGAAGGCGGTGATCAGCGTTCACTGCCACGACGACCTGGGCCTTGCCGTGGCCAACTCCCTGGCTGCGGTGCGGGCCGGCGCCACCCAGGTGGAGTGCACCATCAACGGCCTGGGCGAGCGGGCAGGCAACGCCGCCTTGGAGGAGATCGTCATGGCCCTCCGGGTGCGGGGCGACCACTTCCAAGTCGACACCGGCATCGTCACCGAGCACATCTACCGCACCAGCCGCCTGGTCAGCGCGCTGACGGGCGTGGCGGTGCAGCCCAACAAGGCCATCGTCGGGGAGAACGCCTTCGCTCACGAGTCCGGCATCCACCAGGACGGGGTGCTGAAAGAGCCCAGCACGTACGAGATCATGACCCCGGCCTCCATCGGGGTGCCCCAGAGCCGTTTGGTGCTGGGCAAGCATTCGGGACGCCACGCGTTCCGGCAGCGCCTGACGGAGATGGGCTACCGCCTGAGCGACGAAGAGATCGAAAAGGCGTACGCCCGCTTTATCGAGCTGTGCGACAAGAAGAAGCGGGTGACGGACCGGGATCTCCAGGCCATCGTGGAAGAAGAGATCGTTCAGGTGCCGGAGGTGTACAACCTGGAGTATCTCCACGTGACCACCGGCAGCACGCTGGTGGCCACCGCCACCGTGCGCATCGCCAAGGGCGACCAGGTGGTGGAGGAGGCGGCCACCGGGGAGGGGCCCGTCGACGCCGTCTACCGGGCCATCGACCGGGTGACGGGGATCCCCATCGACCTTGAGAGCTACTCGCTCCAGGGGGTGACCTCCGGCAAGGACGCCCTGGGCGAGGTGGTGGTACGGATCCGGGACAACGGCAACCAGTACATCGGCCGGGGGACCAGCACCGACGTGATCCTGGCCAGCGCCCGCGCGTACCTCCAGGCGGTGAACCGCCTGGTCCACGACCGGCAGGCGAAAGCCCGGGAAGAGGCGAATCCGGGGGGCAACAAGAAGGAAGTAGGATGACGCCCCCGAGGGCGCCCCGGGCGTCTTGCGGCGAGGGGAGGATGGAGACGACGATGAGTTCCGCTGCGGAGCAGAGGCAAAAGATCGAGCTGTACGACACGACGCTGCGCGACGGCACCCAAGGAGAAGGCATCTCCTTCTCGGTAGAAGATAAGGTAAACGTCGCGATCCGGCTCGACCAGTTCGGCATCGACTTCATCGAAGGGGGCTTTCCCGGCTCCAACCCCAAGGACGCGGAGTTCTTCGAGCGGATCAAGGACGTCCAACTCATCCACGCCAAAGTCGCGGCGTTCGGCAGCACCCGGCGGGCTCACGTCGCCGTGGAGGACGACGAAAACCTGAAGGCGCTGATCCGGTCGGGCGCCAAGGTGGCCACCATTTTCGGCAAGTCCTGGACGTTTCACGTGACGGATGCCCTCAGGACCACCCTGGACGAGAACCTGAGGATGATCGAAGAGAGCGTCGCGTTCCTGCGCTTTCACGGCATGGACGTGATCTACGACGCGGAGCACTTTTTCGACGGGTACTTCGCGGACAGGGAGTACGCGCTCGAGACCCTGGAGGCCGCCGTGCGGGGGGGAGCCTCCCGGGTGGTTCTCTGCGATACCAACGGCGGCCGGCTCCCGCACGAGGTGGCGGAAGCCGTCCGCGCGGTGCGGGAGCGGATCCCGGCGGCCATCGGCATCCACACCCACAACGATTCGGGACTGGCCGTGGCCAACGCCCTCGCGGCGGTGCGAGAGGGCGCCGTGCACGTGCAGGGAACCATGAACGGGTACGGCGAGCGCAGCGGCAACTGCGACCTGATTCAGGTCATCCCCAACTTGCAGCTGAAGATGGGCTACGCCTGTGTCCCCCCGGAGAGCATGCCCAAGCTCACCGAGCTCTCCCGGTTCGTCAGCGAACTGGCCAACATGCGTCCCGACCCGCGCCAGCCGTTCGTCGGCAAGAGCGTCTTCGCCCACAAAGGGGGCGCCCACGTCTCCGCGATCCTGCGGCATCCTGAAACCTACGAGCACATCCCGCCGGAGGCCGTGGGCAACCAGCGGCGGGTGCTGGTCTCGGAGCTCTCGGGCGGCAGCAACATCATTTACAAGGCCCGGGAGTACGGCGTGGAACTGAAAAAGGACTCCCCGGTGCTGCGCAAGGTGACGGAGACCATCAAGGAACTGGAGCACCAGGGATACCATTTCGAAGGGGCGGAGGCCAGCTTCGAACTGCTCCTCAAGAGGGAGCTGGGCCTCTACCGTCCCTTCTTCGAGCTGCTGGGCCTGCGGGTCACTATCGACAAGCGGCACCCCGAGGACGAGCCGGTGGTGGAGGCCACCATCAAGGTGAGAGTGGGCGAGCGGGTGCTCCATACCGCCGCGGATGGCAACGGCCCGGTGAACGCCTTGGACATGGCGCTGCGCAAAGCGCTGGAGGAGGCGTATCCGGAGATCCGCCGGATCAAGCTGGTCGACTACAAGGTGCGGGTCCTCAACGAGCGGGCGGGCACCGGCGCCAAGGTCCGGGTGCTGATCACCCAGTCCGACGGAAAGAAGAGCTGGGGCACGGTGGGCGTCTCGGCCAACATCATCGAGGCCAGCTGGCGAGCGCTGGCGGACGGGATTGAGTACGGGCTGATTCACGTGGACGCCACCCCGATGCCCCTGGCCCAGAGAGCCGAAGCCGGGGGTTCGGCCTGAGGCGGCCGTGCGTCCCCGCCGGCGCGCGATGCCGCACGGCGGCGCCCGCTCTCCTCGGCGAGAGCGGGCGCTTCCACGAATAGGGAGAAAGGATAACGCTCTCTTCCAAGCGAAAGTTAGCCCCTGTACTGAACCTCGGCTCCCCTAAGGTGGAAGCGCACCGTGCCGTCCTTCACCGTCATCGACGCGCTGGACATCCTGTTGGTCGCCTTTTTCCTTTTCCGGCTGATGATGCTGATCCGCGGGACGCGAGCCACGGCGATTATCAAAGGCCTCGCCGTCCTCTTCGTCGCCAACTTGGCCAGCGGTCTCTTGGGGCTTCGCACGGTCAACTGGATTCTCGAACAGGGCACCACCGTGATCCTGGTGGCCCTCCCCGTGGTCTTCTATCCGGAGCTGCGGCGGGCCCTGGAACACCTGGGGCGCGGGCAGCTCTTTTCCCGCTTTTCCGGGATGGGCCAGGAGGAGATTGCCCGCATCGTCGACCCCATCGCCCGCAGCGCCCGGCTGCTGGCGGAAAGCCACACCGGCGCTCTGATCGTCATCGAGCGCGACGTGGGGCTGGAAGAGTACGTCGAAAGCGGCGTCCGCATGGACGCCCTTCTCACCACCGAGCTCCTCCTCAACATCTTCACTCCCAACACCCCGCTGCACGACGGGGCCGTCATCGTGCGAGGCGACCGGGTGGCGGCTGCGGGGTGCTTCCTGCCTCTCACGGACAACCCGTACATCAGCTCCAAGATGGGCACCCGCCACCGGGCGGGCCTCGGGGTCTCGGAGCAGTCCGACGCCCTGGCGGTCATCGTCTCCGAGGAGACCGGCTCCATCTCGCTTGCAAAAGCGGGCCGCATCGAAAGGAACCTGGATGAGGACACCTTGAGGATGCGGCTGGCCCGGGAGCTGCAGGGGACCTTGGGGCTGGGCCGGCGAGGAGGGCTCGGCTGATGCCCCGCCTTCGCTGGTTTAAGCGCCCCGAACTGGATCACCTGTCCCTGCGGCTGGTCGCCCTCTTCCTGGCGGTGGTCCTCTGGTTTCTGGCGATGGACCGGCCCAATACCACCCTGGGCACGGAGCGGAGAACCATCCACGTCGAGACGCGGGTGGAAGGCGCCGGCCCCGGCATCGACGTGGTCCAGCTGCCCGAGAGCGTGGCGGTGACGGTGGAGGGGCCCAGGCTGCTCCTGCCCGTCCAGGCGGGAAGCGTCGAGGCGTACGTCGACGTGTCGGGCCGCGGCGCCGGCAGGCACCGCCTGCCCGTGCAGGTGCGGGTCCCGGCCAACGTCAACGTGACGGCGGTCAACCCGCAGGAAGTGGATGTCGTCCTGGAGGAAATTGCGGAAAAGCGGGTGCCGGTCCGCGCCTCGGTGCTGGGGGAAGGACCGGAGGCACCGGTGCGTCTCGAAGCCGTGGAACCGCCCACCATGGGAGTGTACGGGCCCCGCTCCCGGCTGGAGCAGGTGGCTTACGTGCTGGCGGTGGCGGACCTCGCGGCCGGCCGGGAAAGGGCCCGGGCCGTCCCGGTGGACGCCGAGGGCGCCCCGGTCCCGGGGGTCGCCCCGGAATATGAATGGGTAGACGTGGTCGTCCGGATCGAAGAGCCGGAGCCCGGCGGGCCGTAAACCCATCCTGCAGCCGAGAAGAGGTGACATGGTGAAGCGACTCTTTGGCACCGACGGGGTGCGGGGCGTGGCCAACGCCGACCTCACCCCTGAGCTCAGCTTTGCCCTGGGAAGGGCCGCGGGGGCGGTCCTGGCCCAGCGCACCGGAAAAGAGAGGCCGCGCCTTCTCATCGGCCGGGACACCCGGGCTTCGGGACCGATGCTGGAGGCGGCCCTGGCCGCAGGGGCCAACTCCGCCGGGGTCGATTGCGACCTGGCAGGGGTCTTGCCCACGCCCGGCGTCGCGTACTTGACGCGGGCAAAAGGTTACGACGGCGGCGTGGTCATCTCGGCGTCGCACAACCCGGTGGAGGACAACGGGATCAAGTTCTTCTCCGCGGGAGGTTTCAAGCTAAGTGACGACGAGGAGGCCGCGATCGAGCGGGCGGTCCATGAGATCCTGAAGGGGAACGACGACCTGGCCCGGCCCACCGGGGCGGGGGTGGGGACCCAGAGGCAGGCCGGGGACGCGGCGGAGGAGTACATCGCCTTCCTCACCGGGCAGTTCCCGCTGGATCTCTCAGGCCTGCGGATCGCAGTGGACTGCGGGAACGGGGCGGCGTCCCGGATCGCTCCGGAGGTCCTCCGCCGCCTGGGCGCCGAGGTCACCGTCTACCACGCCGAGCCCAACGGCGTCAACATCAACGTGGGGTGCGGCTCCACCCACCCCGCGGTCATCTGCCAGGCGGTGAAGGAGACCGGCGCCGATCTGGGCTTTACCTATGACGGCGACGCCGACCGGATGCTGGCCGTGGACGAACGGGGCCAGCTGGTTGACGGCGATCACATCCTGGCGATCCTGGCCTCGGATATGATGGAGCGAGGCGTCCTCAGAAACCGGAAGATCGCGGCGACGCCCTACAGCAACCTGGGCCTGCGGCTCGCGCTGGAAGCCATCGGCGCCTCGGTGGTGGAGACGGCCGCGGGCGACCGCCACGTGCTGGAGGCCATGCGGAAGCTGGACCTGGTGCTGGGAGGCGAGCAGTCGGGGCACATTATCCTGCTGGAGCGGAACACCACCGGCGACGGGCTGCTCGCGGGCCTCGCGCTCCTGGACGTCCTAAAGCGACGGCGCGTCCCCCTTTCGACCCTGGCGGGGGTGATGAAGCGGTATCCCCAGATCCTGGAGGCCGTGCGGGTCGCCGATAAGGAAGCCTTCCGCGGCAACCAGGCCATCCAGGAGGAGGTGCGCGCGGCCGAGGCGGCCATCGGCGGCCGGGGCAGGATCTTCGTGCGGCCGTCGGGGACGGAGCCGGTGATCCGGGTGATGGCCGAAGGGGAAGACGAAGCGGCGGTCAGGGCCGCGGTGCAGCGGGTGGTGGACGTGATCCGCCGGGAGCTGGGCGATGCGTAGCGGCGGGCGCCCTCTCTGGGGCGTGGTGACGGCCGCCGAGATGGCGGCCATCGACCGCGAGGCGGTGGAGGAGTGCCGGATCCCGCCGGCGGCTCTCATGGAGCGGGCCGGAACGGAAGTGGCCCGGGCGGTCGAGAGGCTCCTGGAAGGCAGGGTCGCCGGCGCGCGGGTGCACGTGCTGTGCGGCGGCGGCAACAACGGCGGGGACGGGTTCGTCGCGGCCCGCTGCCTCGCCAACTGGGGCGCCCGCGTGCGCGTCACCACCGCCGTGCCTCCCGACCGCTTAAAGGGCGAACCGCTGGCGTTTTACACGGCGGCGCTGAAGGCGGGGGTGCACGCCGCGAGCGCCGGCGAGACGGATCTTCGGATGCTCTCCCTCGCTCTCAAGAACTGCGACGTGGTGGTCGACGCCCTTCTGGGGACGGGCGCCCGGGGGCCCCTGCGTTCGCCGGTGGCGGAGATGGCAGAGGCCGTGAACGAGGCGGGACGGCCGGTGGTGGCGGTGGACATCCCCACCGGCGTCGACGCCGACACCGGAAAGGCGGCGCCGGCCGCCGTGAGGGCGGCGGTAACCGTCACCTTCGGCCTGCCCAAGGTGGGCCACCTGTTCTATCCAGGCAAGGCGCACACCGGCGAGCTGGTCGTCGCCGACATCGGCTTTCCCGTGGAGCTCTTGGCCCGGGTGACGCACCGGATCTTGGCCGGGCGGGAGTGGGCTGCGGCGCAGCTGGTCCCGCGGCCTCCTCACGGGCACAAGGGGACCTTCGGCCGGGTGGTGGTCGTCGCGGGCTCCCGGGGAATGGCGGGAGCCGCGGCGCTGGCGGCCCAAGGAGCGCTCCGGTCGGGAGCGGGCCTGGTCACCTGGATGGGGCCCGAAAGCCAGCTGCCGCTGGTCCAGTCCCTGGTGCCGGAGGCGACGGCCCGGGGGCTTGCTGAGCAGGAAGGCGGCTTGGCGGAAGAAGGAGCGGCGCGCGCGCTGGAGGCGCTGCGAGACGGGGACGCGGTGGCCATCGGCCCGGGACTGGGCGGCGGGCCCGGGGTGGACGGCTTTGTGCTGCGTTTTCTCGAAGGCTGCCCGTGCCCTGCGGTGATCGACGCCGACGCGCTGAACGCCATCGCCCGCCGCAAGAGGGAGGTCCTGCGCCTCGCGGGCCCGCGCCGTTGGATCTTCACGCCCCATGTGAAGGAGGCCGCGAGGCTCCTGGGCACCGATGCGGCGGAAGTGGCCGGAGCGCCTTGGGAGGCGGCGGAGCGGCTGGCTGAGGAGTTCGGCTGCACGGTGGTGCTGAAAGGGGCTCCCACCGTGATCCGGCCCGCGGCGGGCGGCATCGTGATCAACGGCTCGGGGGACGTCAGCCTCGCCACCGGCGGGACGGGAGACGTGCTCACCGGCGTCATCGCCTCGCTGCTGGCCCAAGGGTATCCGCCGCAGACCGCGGCCGCCCTCGGTGCCTACGTCCACGGAAGGGCGGGGGAGCTCGCCGGCAGTAAAATGGGACGGCACGGCGCCCTGGCGTCGGACGTGGCCCGGGCGGTGGCCGCCGCCCTCGCCGAGCTTGAGAGAGGATGAGTTCCTTGTGGAGGGCGTGAATTGGTACCGCCCCACCTGGGTCGAGGTGAGCACCCGCGCAATGGCGGAGAACGCCAAGACCCTGGTCGCGTTGGGAAAGCGTAAGGGCCTCGACCTGATGGCGGTGGTAAAAGCCGACGGGTACGGGCACGGCGCGCTGGCGGCAGCGCGCGCGGCCTTGGCCGGCGGGGTGAAGGCCCTGGCGGTCGCGCTGCCGGAAGAGGGGGCAGCGCTGCGGGAGGGGGGGATCGAGGCGCCGATCCTGGTGATGGGCGCCTACGTGCCCGGCACGGCGGAGGTGTACCGCCGCTACCGGTTGACGGCGACCGTCTCCGGTTTCCAGCAGCTCAGGGCGGTGGCCCGGGAGGCGGCGGCCGGCCCCGTCCAGGTGCAGCTCAAGGTGGACACGGGCATGGGCCGGCTGGGGGTCCTTCCCGAGCAGGCTCTGGCCTTGGCCCAGGAGGCCCGGGCAGCGGGCGGGGTGGAGGTGACGGGCATCTACTCGCACCTGGCCACCGCCGACGATGATCTCCAGTTTGCCCGGGCCCAGATGGAGGCGTTCGACGCGATCATCGACGCCCTGGACCGCCGGGGCCTCCTGCCCCCGCAGCGGCACATCCTCAATTCCGCCGGGCTGATCCGGTTGGACGGGGGCCGCACCACCATGGCCCGGGTGGGGATCGCACTCTACGGCCTCTATCCTGCGCCCTGCCTCAAGCGGGAACTGCGCCTGGTGCCGGCGCTGACGTGGAAAACCCGGGTCGCGTCGGTAAAGCGCGTGCCCGCCGGCATGACCGTGAGCTACGGCCGCACCTACCGGACGGCGAGCGAGACCACCCTGGCCACGATTCCGGTGGGCTACGCCGACGGTTTCCGCAGGGGGTTGAGCGGCCGGGTCTCGGTGCTGATCGGCGGACGCCGTTACCCGGTGGTGGGCGCCATCTGTATGGACCAGGCCGTCGTCGACGTGGGCGACGCGCCGGTGGCGGAAGGCGACGAAGTGGTGCTCATCGGGGAGCAGGACGAAGAGCGCATCGAGGCGGACGAGTGGGCGGAGCGGCTCGGCACCATCAACTACGAGATCGTCTGCGGGATCTCCGCTCGGGTGCCCAGGCTCTACGTGGAGTGAGGTGCCCGCGGGGACCTGCTTCGCCGCGCCACGGTGCGGGCCAGCGCCGCCTGGTTGTTGACGGGAAAGAGCGAGGAGAGCTTCATCCCGGCCCGCATCTGCGTGATGATGTACTCCCGGTCCACGTCGGAGGGAGGGGCATGCTCGGGCGGTGGGGCGCCGCCGGCGGGATGCGGGCCGTGGGTGGCGTGGAGGCGGGCCCGCACGCCCTGGAGGTTGAGTCCCTCTGCCAGGAGCCGCTTGATTTCGAGCAGGCGATCGACGTCGGCGGGGGAGTACAGGCGCTGGTTCCCCGGGGTGCGGGAAGGAGTGATGAGCCCCATCGCTTCGTAGTAGCGGATCTTCCGGGCGGACAGGCCCGTCAGCCGTTCGACCACGCCGATGGGGTAGACCGGTACCGTACGATCGACGCGCATGGCCGGTCTCCTCTCGTACGGTCTTGGTAATCCGATGATAGCACGGCTCCGCGACCAGCGTCAACGAACGGGCCCGGCCCGGAAGGGCTGGCCCGAATTGACAAGGCCCTGGACGGGCTTTAGAATTTAAGGAAGCCTAGACGGCAGGTACGAACGGGGGAACGGCATGGACGCAGCGCGGGTGCGCCGGGAAATCGTGGACTGGCTGCGGGACCGCGTGCGCGAGGCGGGAGCCGGCGGTCTCGTGGTCGGCATCAGCGGCGGGCTGGATTCGGCGGTGGTGGCGGGGCTGGCAAAAGAGGCCTTCCCCGACGCCGCGCTCGGCGTTTGGATGCCCTGCCACAGCGCCGCGCAAGACGCCGAAGACGCGGCCTTGGTGGCCGCGGCCTTTGACATCCCTTTGGTGACCGTGGATTTGACCGGGGTCTTTGACCGCCTGGCCGCTGAGTGCCGGGCGGCACTGGGGCGCGGTGAACCTGCCGGCACCCCTCGCCTTCGCATGGCGGAAGCCAACGTGAAACCCCGGCTCCGGACGGCTGTGCTCCACTTCGCGGCGCGGGCCCTGGGGTACCTGGTGGCCGGCACCACCAACCGCTCGGAGCTGGCCGTGGGCTACTTTACCAAGTTCGCGGACAACGGCGTGGACCTGCTTCCCATCGGGGACTTGGTAAAGGCTGAGGTCCGGGCGCTCGCCAGGGAGCTGGGGGTCCCGCCCCGCATCGTCGAGAAGGCTCCTTCCGCAGGCCTTTGGGAGGGGCAGACCGACGAGGAGGAGCTGGGGGTCACCTACGCGGACCTGGACCGTTTCCTCCTGGCGGGCGAGGCCTCTCCGGAGGTCAAGGAGCGGGTCGAGCGGATGATGCGGCAGAGCGAGCACAAGCGCCGCCTGCCCCCCATCGCGAAAATCACGAGGACGAACGGAGTCTGAACGCGCGGTGCAGCCTTGGGTTGTCGGTGTCAGCCACGAGACGGCGGACGTCTCGCTTCGCGAGGCCGCATCGCTGGATGCGGCGCTGATCCCCTCGGCTCTGGCCGAACTGGCCGCGGCCGGCGCGGAAGAAGCCGTCATCGTCTCGACGTGCAACCGCACGGAGCTCTACCTGGTGACGGGCGACGGGCGCGACGCCCGGGAGGTGGCCCGGGAGTTCTTCGCCCGCAGGGCGAAGGCCGGCCGGGAGACGGCGCTTCTCAGCGCCCTGTACGCCCATGAAGGGGAAGAGGCTGCCCGCCATCTTTTCGCCGTGGCGGCGGGACTTCGCTCGCTGGTGCTGGGCGAAGACCAGATCCTAGGCCAGGTGAAAGAGGCGTATCGCCTCGCGGCCGCCTGCGGCGCCGCCGGTCCCATCCTTTCCCATCTCTTTCAGCGGGCGATCCACGTGGGCAAGCGAGTCCGGACGGAGACGGGCCTCGGCAGGGGGGCCGTCTCGGTGAGCTACGCCGCCGTCGAACTCGCGCGCAAGATCTTCGGCGACCTCTCCGGGAAGCGTATCCTCCTGCTCGGGGCGGGAGAAATGGCCGAACTGGCGCTGAAGAATCTCGCGGATCACGGTTCCCTCCGGATCTGGGTGGCCAACCGGACGCGGGAGCACGGGGAGGCCCTGGCCCGCGCGTTCGGCGGCGAGGCAGTGGCCATGGAGGAACTGGAGGAGCGGCTGGCCGCCGCCGACATCGTCCTCGCCTCCACCGGCGCCCGAGAGCCGGTGCTGACCCGGGCCATGGTGCAGCGGGCGGTGCGCCGGCGCCGAGGACGACCGCTCTTTGTCATCGATATCGCCGTCCCCCGGGACGTGGATCCGGACGTGCACGCCCTCGACGGGGTCTTCCTCTACAACATCGACGACCTGCGGGCCGTCGTCGAGGCCAACGCTGCCGAGCGCCGGCTTCACGTGCCCCACGCCGAAGCCATCGTGGCCCGGCAAGCCAGGGAGTTCGGCCGCTGGCTGCGGCAGCGCCTGGCGGACCCCGTGATCCGGGCCCTCCGGGCCAAGTTTAAGGCCGTGGCGGACCGGGAGATCGAACGGCTGCTGCGGCGCCTGCCCCAGCTGGACGAGAAGCAGCGGGAGCAGGTCAGGGCCGTCTCCGACGCCATCGTGGGCAAGCTCCTCCACGACGCCACCGTCGCCCTCAAGCGCTCTGCGGAGCAGGGAAGGCACGAGCAGGTGTTCCAGGTGGTGGCGGAGATGTTCTCCCTGGAGGCGGGCGAGCCTCCCGAGGAGTCCGGGCTGCGGGAGCCAAAGGGCGCGCCGGAGGCCGTCAGGCTCCGGCCGCTGCGGCCCGGGGAGGGAGCGGCGTGGTGAACCGGCTTCCCCTGGCGTTCTTGCTGGCTTCGTCGATGCTTTTTTTCGGGGCGTCCGGAATGTACGTCGCGGCGCTCAGGAGCCGCCGGCCCGGGCTCCCGTTTTGGGCTCACGCCGTCGCCCTCTCCGGCTGGCTGACGCTGACGGCCGGCGGGCTGGTGCGGCTGGGACTTTGGCGGAGCCTCCCTTTCGGCGCGTTCTCCGACGGCGCGCTTCTCCTGCTCTGGGCGGTGGCGGGCGGGTTTTTGTGGCTGGAACGCCGCTACCTGATCCGGGTGGGAGGGGCGCTGGTCCTTCCCCTGCTGGCACTGGGCTCCGCTTATATCTTCTGGCGGCCTGCGGGCGGCGGCGAGCTCCTTCCCGCCCTGGCCAGCCCCTGGGTGACGGTGCATGCGGCTTCGGTCTTCGCCGCCTACTCCGCCTTTGCGCTGGCCGCGGTGGCCGGCGCCCTCTATCTCATCCTCGAGCGCGAGCTGAAGCGGAAGCAGCTCACGGGGCTTCGCTTTTCCCTTCCCGATCTCGACACGCTGGAGCGGCTGGTCCGGGCCCTGGTGGTCTTGGGCTTTCCTTTTCTTACTCTCGGCCTGTTGAGCGGCGCCTTCTGGTCCAGGCGGGTCTGGGGGGCGTACCTCCTCGCGGATCCTAAAGTGATCTTTGCCTGGATCACTTGGCTGATCTACGGGCTCCAGCTCCTTTACTGGAGAGCCGCCGGCGGGCGGGGCAGGCGCACGGCCATCGCCTCCCTCATCGGCCTCTTGGCGGTGGCGGTGAACTACCTCGCACTGGGAGCGCTGGTCGACACGGTGCACCGGTTCTAGCGCCCGGCCGTCCCGTCCTTAAGGAGGGATCCTATGTTTCCCCGTGAAGTGCGCGTCGGCACCCGGGCGAGTCTCCTCGCCCTGGCTCAGACCCGTTGGGTGATCGCCCGGCTCCAGGAGGCGGCCCCCGGCGTCCGCTTCACCGTGGTGACCGTGCGGACGGAAGGGGACCGGGACCGCTCGACACCCCTGCCGGCCATGGGCGGGCGGGGCGTCTTCGTACGGGAGGTGGAACGGCGGCTTCTCCAGGGCGACATCGACCTGGCGGTCCACAGCCTGAAGGATCTGCCCACGGAGGAGACGCCGGGCTTGACCGTCGCGGCGGTGCCGGTGCGGGAGGATCCCAGGGATGCGCTGGTCAGCCGGGACGGAGCGGCTTTGGAGGCGTTGCCGCCCGGTGCGGCGGTAGGGACGGGTTCCCCTCGCCGCCGGGCGCAGCTGGCGTTCGCCCGGCCCGATCTGGTCTTCGTCTCTGTTCGCGGCAACGTGGATACGCGCGTGGAGAAGGCGGCCCGCGGCGAGCTGGACGCCGTGGTGCTGGCCATGGCCGGTCTCGTGCGCGCCGGCATCCGGGCGCCGGCCAAGCCCATCCCCTTTGAGCTGTGCTTGCCGGCGGCCGGCCAGGGAGCCCTCGCACTGCAGGTGCGAGAGGGCGACAGGGCCATGGAACGGCTGGCCGGTCTCATCGACGACGGGGCGACCCATGCGGCCGTCCGCTGCGAGCGGGAGCTCCTCCGCCGCCTGGGAGGCGGCTGCCACGCGCCCGTGGCCGCCTACTGCCGCCCGGAGGGCGGCGCCTGGGCTTTCGACGCCTGCGTGGGACTGCCGGACGGCTCGCGCCTTGTGCGGGCGTCGTCCCGCGAGGCGGCGCCCGAGGCGGCGCGGGACGCCGTGTACCTCCGCCTGATGGAGAAGGGCGGGCAGGAGCTCCTGAAAGAGGCAGAGCGCGCCGGCGGCTGAGGCGGCTGGGCCGGCCGCCGCATACCCCTTCCTCCTCCTGGCGAGACTAACAGCGCTCACCACTCGTCGGGAGGAGCGGTTTCCCCGTGCACATCCTCATGCTGACCCCCGAGTATCCTCCTCACGTGGTCGGCGGCCTGGGCCGGCACGTGGCTGAGCTTTCCCATGCCCTGGCCGAGCTCGGCTCCAGGGTGACCGTGCTCCACGGGTTGAGGCGCCACGAGGCCGCCGACGAGGTGGAAGAACGGGGCGCCCTCACCGTGCTCCGGGCCCGCGATCACGCCCCCGGTCCCCCGGGGTTCGCTCAGGAAGTGGTGCAGCGCAACGTGGCCATGCTGCAAGCCGTCCTCCAGCGGGTGGCGGCGGGTGAGCGGTTCGACGTGGTCCACGCTCACGACTGGCTCACCGCGCACGCCGCCCGGGCGGTGAAGCATGCGCTCCAGATCCCTTTGATCGCGACCATCCACGCGACGGAAATGGGCCGCAACGGCGGTCTCTTCAACGAGGTGCAGCGGCACATCAGCGATACCGAATGGTGGCTGGCCTTTGAGGCGTGGCGGGTCATCTGCTGCAGCCGGGCCATGAGGGAGGAGCTGGTCCGAGTGTTCCAGGTGCCCCTGGACAAGCTGCACGTGATTCCCAACGGGGTCGCGCCGGAGCCCCGCACCGCGAGCCCCGGGGAAATTCTCGAAGCGCGGCGGCGGTACGCCGCCGACTCCGAGCGCCTGATCTTCTTCGTCGGCAGGCTGGTCTACGAGAAGGGAGTGGATCTCCTCATCCGGGCGCTTCCCCGGGTCCTGGCCGCACACCCCCAGACCGTGCTGGTGGTGGCGGGCAAAGGCCCCGAACGGGAGGGCCTCGAGGCTCTCGCCCGGGACCTGGGCGTTTGGGGCCGGGTGCGGTTCGCCGGGCATATCGGCGACGGCGAGCGGAATAGACTCTACCAGGCAGCGGACGTGGCCGTCGTCCCCAGCCGCTACGAGCCTTTCGGCATCGTGGCGCTCGAGGCGATGGCACTGGGAGCGCCGCTGGTGGCTGCAGGAGCCGGGGGCCTTGCCGAAGTGGTCGAGCACGGCCGCACCGGCCTTCTCTTTCGCCCGGGCGACCCGTGGTCGCTCGCCGAACAGCTGATCGCGGCTCTCGATTTTCCCGCTCTCCGCGCGGCGCTGCGCCGGCACGCCCGGGAGGCGGTGCGCGAGCGGTTTGATTGGAAGCGTGTCGCCGAGCGCACGCTCGATGTATACCGGTCCGTCCTCTACGCAGCCCGCGCCGCACGGCAAGACGCGCGCGCCGGCGGCGCGCGCCTGGTCCCGGTGGGCGGCCCGGGGGCGCAGGCCTCGTCCGCCCAGCAGCGACCAGGGGGTTGAAGAGCTGGTGAAGGCAGTGATCATGGCCGGGGGCAGGGGGACTCGCCTTGCGCCGCTCACCTCCGCGCGGCCGAAGCCCATGGTGCCGGTCCTCAACCGGCCCGTCCTCGAACACCTGATCCGGCTGCTCGCGCGCCACGGGGTGACCGAGGCGGTGCTGACCACACATTACCTGACGGCGCAGATCGAAGAGGCTCTAGGATCCGGCGAGCAATGGGGGGTGGCGCTGCGGTACGCGGTCGAAACGTCGCCCTTGGGAACGGCCGGCAGCGTCCGGCAGGTCCTGGGCGAGCTCTCCGGCACGTTTCTCGTCCTGAGCGGGGACGCGCTGACGGACATTTCCCTTTCCGCCGCGGTGCGCTGGCACCGAGAGCACGCCGCCCTTTGCACGCTGGTGGTCACCGAGGTGGAGGACCCCTCGCCCTACGGGATCGTCGAAGCCCGGGAGGACGGGCGCATCGTGCGGTTCCTGGAAAAGCCCCGGCGGGATCAGATCTTCAGCCGGACGGTGAACACCGGGATCTACGTCATGGAGCCCGGCGCGCTGGAAGAATGCCCGCCAGGGGTCCCCTTCGACTTCAGCCGCGATCTCTTTCCCCGCCTCCTTCAGAAGGGAGCGGCCCTCTACGCCTTCCGGGCCCGGGGCTACTGGTCGGACATCGGCGACTGCGGCCAGTACCTGCGCGCCCAGATCGACGCCCTTCACCGGAGAGTGCGCCTGTCCGGGCTGCCCCGGGAGCTGGCTGCCGGGGTGTGGGTGGAGGATGGGGCCTTCGTCCATCCCCTGGCCGTGGTGCAGCCGCCGGCGCTGATCGGCGCCGGCTGCCGGGTGGAGGCAGGCGCCCGGGTGGGGCCCGAAGCGGTGCTGGGCCGGGGCTGCCGGGTGCGGGGAGGCGCCGTGGTAGAGGGCGCCGTCCTGTGGGAAGAGTCGGAAGTGGGCGAAGCGGCAGTGGTGATGGGGGCGACGGTGGGCCGGGGGTGCCGGCTGGGGGCGCGAGCCCGGGTGATGGAAGGCGCGGTCCTGGGCGATTGGGCCCGCGTGCCGGACGGGGGCGTGGTCAAACGAGGAGAACGGCTGCCGGCGGCGGCCCCCGCGCCCGGTCTTGAGCGAAGCCGGGCCGCGCAGGCCCGCTAGATCCGGGCACCGGTCGCCAGGCCGGCGGGTTGGCCGGGCTGGGGCCGGAAGGCGCGGTAGTCGACGAAGGGCAGCAGGTTGTCGCGCGCCTCCAGTTCCTCGAGGTAGCCCTCGTCGACCCGCCCTGCGGCCAGCTGGTCCGCCAGGGTAAAGAAACGGTGCAGGTGCTCGCGGGTGCGGCGGACCGCGTACTCCACCACGGTGCCGGTCTTCATGATGAAGGCCCAGTCGGAGCTCTGTGCCAGCATCAGCTCCCGGGCGGCTTGGTTCAGCGCCCGCGCCTCGACGGGGGACGGGCGGGTGAACCGCTGCGCCAGCTCTTCCATGCGCTCCGCGGCCCGGTGAAGGTGGCGGTAGATCCAGTCGTTGGACCCTTCGAGCCAGACTTCGAAATACCCCTTATAGCCCCAGGTGGAGGAGGAGACCTCCACCACCTGCTGCGTGGGGTGCTCGTCCAGGTAGCCGCTGGGCGTCACCAGCCGCACGTCGTGGTCGACTTCGTGGATCCGCCGGACCACCTCGTCGAGGAACCAGGGACCCTCGAACCACCAGTGGCCGAAGAGTTCGGCGTCGTACGGTGCGACGACGACGGGCCTTCGGTCCATGTGCTCCCTGAGGTACCGGACTTGATGGACCCGGTTGAAGACGAAGTTGTGCGCGTGCAGGCGGGCTTTCCACTGGGCGCGTTCGGGGTCGTACGGCTCCTTGTGCGGGGTGCGCCCGGTGATGCGGTAGTACTTGAGCCCCGTGTCGGCCCGGACGCCCCAGGGAAGGTAAGGGGCCAGGTACTCCCAGGGCAGGTCGTGCCCGATGTCCCGGTAGAACTCGCGGTAGTCGAAGTCGCCGGGGTACCCTTCCGTGGCGCTCCAGACCTGTTTCGACGTCTCGACGTCCCGGCCGAACACGGCGAGGCCCCTGGGGGTGTAGACCGGGGCGAACACGGCGTACTTGGGGCGGGGCACGCCGTGGAGAAGGCCGTGGGTGTCGGTGAAGGTGTAGCGGATTCCCTGGTCGAGGAGAAACGGGTCGAGGCTCCGGCAGTAGCCGCACTCGGGAAGCCAAAATCCCGCCGGATCGAGGCCGAACACCCGCCGGTGGTGTTCGACGCCCGCCTGGATCTGGGCCCGGGCCGCCGAAAGGTACGGCTCGGTCAGGGGAAGGAGGGCGTGCGTCGCGGCCGAGGCGATGAGCTCCAGGCCGTGGCGGGTAAAGTGCGCCAGGGCGCCCAGGAGATCCTTCCGGTAGCGGTGGAGAAACGCTTCCCGCGCCTTTTCGAACCGGTCCCGGTACATCCGGGCCAGACGGTGGAAGGCGGGCTCGCCCCGGGTGCGGAGCATCTCCTGGTGGGCCAGGGCGATGCTGCGCTCCAGGTGCTGGACGTAGCGGCGCTGGAGCAGCGGGTCCGCCAGCATGCAGGCGAGCGTAGGCGTCACCGACAGGGTGAGGCGGAAGGGGACGCCGTCGTCCACCCAGCCCTGCATCACTTCCAGCAGCGGAAGGTACGTGTCGGTGATGGCTTCAAAGAGCCACAGCTCCTCCAGGTGGCTGGAGTTCTCCGGGTGCCGCACGAACGGCAGGTGGGCGTGGAGGACGATGGCGAGGTATCCTTTCTCCTGGTGCGGGGGGTTCAACCGGCTCAACGGGTCCAGACCTCCACCTCGAACCGGCCGTCCGAACTGGTCCGCTGAACGGAAAGCCACCGCTCGACGGCCGCCAAGTCAAATCCGGGCGACCACGGCCCGCCCGGCTGCCAGTGAAACCAGCGGCTGAGCTCCCCTTTGGAGAGCCAGGCCGCGTCCTCCAGCTCCGAGGGACGCCCCGGCGGCGTGAACACGACGTTGCTTTCCAGGAGCGGTCCCGCTCCGCTTCCGTGGAGGTAGGCCCGGTAGTAGCGCCCGCCCTCCGGGACCGCTAAGTGGTAGCGGCCTACGGCGCCCACCCGGTAGCGGCCGGTGGGCTCGCCCCGGACCGTTCCCCGGGAGTCGGTCTCGTGTACGGTGAGCCAGAGTTCCTCTCCCGGCCGGCTTTCCGGGAGTTCCCAGTAAGCGAAGAGGGCGCGGGGATCTTTCACCATCAGCACCAGCCGGGGCACCCCGTAGGCCTCGGGAAGCGGCGGCGCGCCGTGTGCTCCCGGGCCGTGAGCCTCGGGGATAAGGCGCGCCGCGTCCGCTGCGTCGGAAAGGCTCCGGGACGGACTGCTCGGCGTGTCCAACATGGATAGCTCCTTTGATCGCGACATCGTGCGCTGGTGGGACAGGCGTAGGGTGTCCGCGGGCTGGGCACGATATGCGGCGGGGTGTCCCCGGGGCCCGGCTGAGCCCCGGGAGGAGGCCGGAGGGTTTCTCGAGGAGGTGGCGCCGTGCCGCGGGCGCTCGTCCTGGGGAACGGGCGGATGCTGGTCAACTTCGACGACCGGCTCAACATGCGGGACCTCTATTTTCCCCGGGTGGGAATGACCAATCACATCATGGGCCACAAGAACGGCATCGGGATCTGGGTGGACGGGCGGTTCGAGTGGCTGGACGGACCGGGATGGACGGTGCGCACCGGCTATGAAGAGGGTAGCCTCGCCGGCGAGAGCTCGGCCCGCCACGGGGAATTGGGCCTCGAGCTGACCATCCGGGACGCCGTCCACTTCCGGGACGATCTCTATCTCAAGACCATCCGGATCGCAAACCTCCTCCCCCGCCGGCGGGAGGTGCGCCTCTTCTTCACCCACGACTTCTGCGTCGACGAGTCGGACATCGGGGACACGTCGTTTTACGACCCCGGGACCGACGCGATCGTCCATTACAAGCGGGACAAGTGGTTCCTGATGAGCGGGCACGCGGGCGAGCACGGGATCTTCCAGTACGCCAACGGCACCAAGCGGTTCGCCGGCGCCGAAGGGACATGGCGCGACGCGGAGGACGGCTGGCTCGAAGGAAACCCCATCGCCCAAGGCTCCGTTGACTCGTGCATCAGTTTCCGGCTGGACTTGGGTCCCCACAGCCACCGGACGCTGGACTACTGGATCGCGGCCGGGCGAAACCTGGAAGAGGTCCGCCGCCTGCACCGGCGGGTGCGCCGCGCCGGCGTCGTCCAGCTGCTGGAGCACACCCGCGCCTACTGGCGATCGTGGCTGGGCAAGAAGCGATGGGATTTCAAGGACCTGAGCCCCGGGGCGGCGGAGCTGTTTTACCGGAGCCTCCTGGTGGTGCGGACGCAGATCGATCGGGACGGGGCCATCACGGCCGCCAACGATTCGGACATCCTCCACTTCAACCGGGATCACTACAGCTACGTGTGGCCCCGGGACGGCGCGCTGGTGGCCTACGCGCTGGACAGTGCGGGCTACTCCGAGCTGACCCGGGCGTTTTACCAGTTCTGCCGGCGGGTGATCGCCCCCGGCGGCTACCTCCTCCACAAGTACCACCCGGACGGTTCCGTGGGATCCAGCTGGCACCCGTGGCTGTCCGATGAAGGGCCGCAGCTTCCCATCCAGGAGGATGAGACCGCTCTGGTGCTGCACGCCCTCTGGCACTTTTTCGAGCGGGAGCGGGACCTCGACTTCGTCGAGTCGCTCTACGCCCCTCTCATCAAGCCTGCGGGCGACTTCATGGTCCACTACCGGGACCTCAGGACCGGGCTGCCCCTGGAAAGCTACGATCTCTGGGAGGAGCGCCGGGGAGTCTTTACCTTCACGGCCAGCGCCGTCTGGGCGGGGCTGATGGCCGCTTCCCGCTTCGCCCGGCTCTTCGGGGAAGAGGAGGACGCGGCCAAGTACAGCCGGGCCGCGGCCGAAGTGCGCGCCGGGATCCTGGAGCATCTCTGGGTGGAGAAGCTGGACCGGTTCGCCCGGGGGCTCACCTTCTCGGGCGGCAAGCTCGTCCTCGACACCACGCTGGAGAGCAGCCTCTACGGGCTGCATGCCTTCGGCGTCCTGCCGGCGGACGACCCGCGGGTGAAGAGCACGATCCTGCAGGTAGAGGAGGGGCTCACCGTCAAGACGCCCATCGGAGGCGTGGCTCGCTACGAGAGGGATTACTACTTCGCCCGCCGCCACCACCCCCACGTGCCCGGAAACCCCTGGTTCATCTGCACCCTGTGGATCGCCCAGTGGTACATCGCCACCGCCCGCGCCAAAGCGGACCTGAAAAAGCCCCGGGAGATCCTGGAGTGGTGCGTCCAGCGGGCGACGCCGTCGGGTCTCCTTTCCGAGCAAATCCATCCCGACACGGGCGAACCTCTCTCGGTCACCCCGCTCACCTGGTCCCATAGCACGTACATCCAGACGGTCCTCATGTACGTGCGGGCGATGAAGGAGATCGAGGAGCGGGCCAGGATCGCCGAAGCCTGGCACGCCCGCTCTTAAATCGCAGGAGGCGCGGACCGGTGCGGCGCAGCCCCTTCCACGTGTTCGCGGACCTCCACACCCACACCCGGCACAGCCACGGCACGGGGAGCGTCCTCGACAACGTGCGGGCGGCACAGCGCCAGGGGCTGGAAGTGGTGGCCATCACCGACCACGGGCCGGCCAGCCTTTTCGGCGTCGGGGTGGCGGGGCCTGCCGCCTTTGACGCGATCCGGCAAGAGGTGATCGAGGCCCGCAAGGCGTATCCCGGAGTGAAAGTGCTTTGGGGCGCCGAGGCCAACGTGGTTTCGGAGGACGGCGAGCTGGACATCCCGCCCGGGCTCCAAGAGCGGCTGGATATCGTCCTGGCGGGCCTCCATCCCCTGGTGCGCTGGAGGTCCTGGGCGAAAGGAGCGTCACTTCTGGCCGCCAACGCCGCCGGCGCCTGGACCGGCCGGGTCCGGCACGCCCGGGAGCGGAACACCCGGGCCATCGTCAACGCCGTCTTGTACAACCGGGTCCACGTGGTGACGCACCCGGGCTATCGCCTTCCCATTGACACGCGGGCGCTGGCCAAGGCCTGCGCTGCCACCGGCTGCGCGCTGGAGATCAACGCCCGTCACGATCACACCACGGTGGAGTACATAAAGATCGCGAAAGCGGAAGGAGCCCGGTTTGCGCTGGGAAGCGACGCCCACTCGCCGGAGCGGGTGGGGGACCTGGAGAAGGCGGTGAGTCTCGCGCTCGAGGCAGGACTCGCTTCCCGGGACATCGTAAACGCCCGTTGAGCTCCGGCCGGCTCGCGGGCAGCCCCTTCGAGCCTTTGGCCAAAGGTCGTGAGCCCATGACCAACACGCAGCTGGTGATCGTCACGGGGCTTTCCGGCGCGGGCAAGTCCGAAGCCATCCGAAGTTTCGAAGACTTGGGCTACTTCTGCGTCGACAACCTGCCGCCGGCTTTGATCCCCAAGTTCGCCGAGCTCTGTGCGCATTCCGAGGGGAAGGCGGCCAAAGCCGCCCTGGTCACCGACATCCGGGGCAGGCACTTTTTCGACAGCCTGCAAGACGCCCTGGAGGAGCTGGAGCGGAAGGGGTTCACCTACGAGATCCTCTTCCTTGAAGCCTCCGACGAGGCGCTGGTCCGCCGGTTCAAGGAGACGCGCCGCCGGCACCCGCTGGCCACGGGCGGCGACATCGTGCAGGCCATCGCCGAGGAGCGGGCCCGTCTGGAAGAGATCCGGGGCCGGGCCCACCGCATCGTGGACACCTCGTCCATGACCCCTCGCCAGCTCCGAGCAGGGATCGAGGCGGCCTACGGCGATCCCGGCGGGGGTTCGCCGTCGGTGACGGTGGTCTCGTTCGGTTTCAAGCACGGGCTGCCCATCGACGCGGATATGGTCTTCGACGTGCGGTTTCTCCCCAATCCCCACTACGTGGAGAAGTTGCGCCACCTGTCGGGGCTGGACGAAGCCGTGGCCGACTACGTCTTCCGGTGGCCCGTCACCCAGAGATACCTTGAAAAGCTCTTCGATATGATGGACTTTGTGATGCCGCAGTTCGTCGCGGAAGGCAAGTCTCACCTGGTGCTGGCGGTGGGATGCACCGGCGGGAAGCACCGGTCGGTGGCCATCGGCGAGAAGCTGGGGGCGCACTTGAGGGAACGAGGATACCGGGTCCGGGTCCACCACCGGGACCTGGACCGTGCCGGCGGAGAGCGGGGCCCGGAACAAGCCCGGTAGGTCCCGCGGCAGGATGAGAAGGAGGCTGGCGTGTGCAGTCCAAGGTGAAGTGGCTTTACCCGGGCATGGGTGTAAAGCGCTGGCTCCTCCTCGTCGGGCTGGGCGTGGTCCTTTTCGGCGTCGGCAGCAGCCTCGCTTTCGGGGTCGAGATCTTCAGCGCCCTGCAGCAGGTGTTGATCCGCCCGCTGGCGAGCGCGTTAGGCACGCTGCCCCAGATCGCTTCCACTCTCTTGGGCGTGGTGGGGGCAGGGGTGGGCCTCGTCCTGATCGTCGCCGGCATCCGCCAGACTATCCGTTCCGTCGCGGCCATCTTCCTCAAGGAGAACGTCGACCGCCTGCCGGACATCGTCTTTGAGCAGCGCCAGCTGAAGCGCGGCCCGAGGGTGGTGGCCATCGGGGGAGGGACGGGGCTTTCGACCCTGCTCCGGGGGATCAAGGAGTACACCAGCAACATCACGGCCATCGTCACCATGGCGGACGACGGCGGCAGCTCCGGGCGGCTCCGCAGCGAGCTGGGCATTCCTCCGCCGGGGGACATCCGCAACACGCTGGTGGCCTTGGCCGATACCGAGCCGCTGATGGAACGGCTGTTCCAGTACCGCTTCTCCTTCGGCGAGGGGCTCAAGGGGCACAGCTTCGGCAACCTGTTCATCGCCGCGATGAGCGAAGTGACGGGGGATTTCGAGGCGGCGGTGAAGGAGTCCAGCAAGGTGTTGGCGGTGCGGGGGAAGGTGCTGCCCAGCACCCTGGACCAGGTGGTCCTCAAAGCCGAGTATGACGACGGTTCCCGGGTGACGGGCGAGAGCCGGATTCCCTGCAGGGGAAAGAGGATTCGCCGCGTCTACCTGGCTCCCGCCGCGGCCAGGGCCGTGCCCGAGGCCATCGAGGCCATCCGGGAGGCCGACTGCATCGTGCTGGGCCCCGGCAGCCTGTTCACCAGCATCCTCCCCAACTTGCTGGTCCCCGAGATCGCCCGGGCCATCAAGGAGTCCCGCGCCACGAAGGTGTACGTCTGCAACGTGATGACCCAAGCGGGCGAGACCGACGGCTTCACCGCGTCGGACCACGTCAAGGCCCTGATCGACCACGTAGGCGCCGGCCTGATCGACTGCGTGGTCGCCAACGGCGGGCCGGTGCCGGCCGAGGTGGCGGCGCGCTACGAGAAAGAGGGCGCCTTTCCCGTCGAGGTGGACCGGGAGGAGCTGGAGGCTCTCGGGATGCAGCTGGTGGTGGGTGACGTGATCGACGCCCGGGATCTGGCCCGGCACGATCCCGCCAAGCTCGCGGCCTTGTTGATGGAGATCCTCCAGCGAAAGGACGCGCTCCAGGCCGCGGCGCAGGGCGGCGCTGGGGAGCGAAACGGGGCTCCGTAGAGCCCGGCCGGGGGTGGGCACGTGTCGTTTGGCAAGGAAGTCAGGGCAGAACTGGCGCGCGTCTACCCGGGGCGCCCGTGCTGCCGGGCGGCGGAGCTGGCCGCCGTCTTCCGCTGCGAAGCGGAGGCGGGCCCGGGACGGATCGGCGCTCCGGCGGTGGCCGTGGGCCACGCGGCGCTGGCCCGGAAGGTGTACCAGCTCCTGCGGCAAAGCGGGTGCGAGACGGGGCTCGAGATCCGCAAAGGGGACCGCCGTCCTCAAAGGAGAGCGTACCGGGTGGAGGTACAGGCGGGCGCCGAGCGGCTCTGGCCCATGCTGGAAGAGGCGTGCGGCCCGCTGGAGGGCGACGGGGTGCCGCAGAAGACGTGCTGCCTGCGGGCGTACCTGCGGGGGGCCTTCCTGTGCCGCGGTTCGCTTTCCTCGCCGGAGAAGGGGTATCACCTGGAGTTTCGCTTCGAGCGGGAGGCCGTGGCCGCTTCGGTGGTGCGCGCCCTCGCGGCGCTGGGCCTCGAAGGCAGGAGGACGCGGCGGAGAGGAGCGCACGTCGTCTACCTCAAAGACAGCGAGCAGATCGTCGAGGCCCTCAAGGAGATGGGCGCCCGGAAGGCCATCTTTGAGATGGAGAACGTGCGGATCGTCAAGGGCATGCGAAACCGCGTGAACCGGCTGGTCAACAGCGAGACGGCCAACGTGGAGAAGACGGTGAACGCCGCCCTCGCGCAGCTCGAGGCGATCCGCATCATCGACGAGCAGGTGGGGCTGGACTCCCTTCCCCTGCCCTTGAGGTCGCTGGCCCGCCTTCGGCTGCAGCACCCGTACGCGTCCTTGCGTGAGCTGGGCGAGCTGCTCACCCCCAAAGTCAGCAAGTCGGGTGTGAGCTACCGCATGAACCAGTTGATGGACCGGGCGCGCAAGCTGGCAGAAGCCGGCGCGAGGCGCGGGGCGCCAGGAGGAATATGATTCCCTAAAGTGGAATGACTAAGAAGGCCTGTACATTACAGCCTCTTTTTTTGGTCTCGCGAGGGACACAACTTGGGGTGGGCGGGACAATTCCCATCCCGATACCGTCGTATCGCGGGGGTCGTGATGAAACACCAGCTTTCGGTGCTGCGCAAGATCGCTCCCGAGATCGGAGAACTCATCGAACGCCGCCACGCCGTCCTGCAGAGCGTCCACTTTGTCCAGCCCATCGGCCGGCGGGCGCTGGCTGCCAGGCTGGGCTGGCCCGAGCGCATGGTGCGCAAGGAGATCGACTTTCTCCGGGAGTCGGGCCTGCTCCAGGCGGACGCGTCGGGGATGCTGGTCTCCCCCACCGGGGAGTACATCCTGGAAGAGCTGAAGGAAATTATCCGGGAGTTCCACGGCCTGACGGAGCTGGAGAACGAGCTGGCGCGCCGGCTCGACCTCAAGAAGGTGGTGGTGGTTCCCGGGGACTCCGACCAGGACGAGGCGGTGAAAAAGGAAATCGCCCACGCCACCGCGCAGTTCCTCCACCAGGAGCTGCGCCCGGGCGACGTCCTGGCCGTCACGGGCGGCACGACCCTGGCCGAGGTGGCCCGGAGCCTGCCGGCCTACGGCGGCGAGGCGCGCGACGTGGTGGTGGTGCCGGCCCGGGGCGGGCTGGGAGAGGAAGTGGAGCTTCAGGCCAACACCATCGCGGCGGCCATCGCCAAGCAGCTGGGCGCCACGTACCGGATGCTCCACGTGCCCGACGACTTGGGCGAAGAGGCGATGAGCACCATCGCGATGGAGCCCAAAATCAAAGAGCTGATCGAGCTGATCCGCTCCGCCCGCATCGTGCTGCACGGCATCGGCACCGCCGAAGAGATGGCTCGCCGGCGAGGGCTGCCTAAAGAGCAGGTGGCGATCCTGGAGGAGCGACAGGCGGTGGGCGAAGCCTTCGGCTACTACTTCGACCGGGAGGGGAAGATCGTCTTCACCACCAGCAGCGTGGGCATACGGCTGGAGGATCTGGCCAACGTCGACCTGGTGGTGGCCGTGGGCGGGGGCCGGTCCAAGGCGGAGGCTGCCCTGGCCGTCCTCTCCACCCAGCACCAGGACGTGTACATCACGGACGAGGGCGCCGCTCGCGAGATGCTCCGCCGCCTTGACGAGCGGGCGGAACGCCGCGATTCGTAAACCGCGGGGAAACCACAACAAGGAGGAGTATCAGAGATGGCCATTCGTGTCGGGATCAACGGCTTCGGGCGCATCGGGCGCAACGTGTTCCGGGCTGCCTTCGGGCAGGAGGACATCGAGTTCGTCGCGATTAACGACTTGACGGACGCCAAGACCCTCGCGCACCTGCTCAAGTACGACTCGGTCCACCGGCAGTTCCCGCATTCCGTCGAGGCCAAGGACGACGCCATCGTCGTCGGCGGCAAGGAGATCAAGGTGCTGGCCGAGAAGGATCCGGCGGCCCTTCCCTGGGGCGAGCTGGGCGTCGACTACGTGGTGGAGTCGACCGGCTTCTTCACGCAGGCGGAGAAGGCCAAAGCGCACTTGGACGCCGGGGCCAAGAAGGTGATCATCAGCGCGCCCGCGAAGAACGAGGACATCACCATCGTCATGGGCGTCAACCACGAGCTCTACGACCCCGCCCGGCACCACATCGTCTCCAACGCCAGCTGTACCACCAACTGCCTTGCGCCGGTGGCCAAGGTGCTGGACGAGGCCTTCGGCATCGTGCGCGGCTTGATGACCACGGTTCACTCCTATACCAACGACCAGCGCATCCTGGACCTGCCCCACAAGGACCTGCGCCGGGCCCGGGCCGCGGCGTTGAACATCATCCCGACCACCACCGGCGCGGCGGTGGCCGTGGGCCTGGTCCTGCCGCACCTCAAAGGGAAGCTGGACGGCTTCGCCTTGCGCGTGCCCACGCCGGACGTCTCCATGGTCGACCTGGTGGCCGAGCTCAAGAAGCCTGCCAGCGCCGAGGAGATCAACGCGGCGCTCAAGGCAGCGGCCGAGGGAAGCCTCAAGGGGATCCTGGGCTACACCGAGGAGCCGCTGGTTTCCGGCGATTTCATCGGCGATGCCCGCTCGTCCATCGTGGACGGCTCCATGACCACCGTGATGGACGGCAACTTCGTCAAGGTGTTCGCCTGGTACGACAACGAGTGGGGCTACTCCAACCGGGTCGTCGATCTGATCCGCTACATGGCAAGCCGCGCCTGATGGCGCGGCTTGCCCGGACCATGAGGGGGTGCGGGTGCGTTGTCTTACGTACTAAAGAAGAAGACCATCGAGGATATCGACGTGCGAGGGAAGCGGGTGCTGGTCCGCGTCGACTACAACGTCCCCATGGAGGACGGCCGGATCACCGACGACACCCGCATCGCCGCCTCCCTTCCTACCCTGCGCTACCTTAGGGAGCGGGCAGCCCGGGTGATCCTCATGTCGCACCTGGGCAGGCCCAAGGGGCAGCCCAATCCGGCGTACTCGCTGGCGCCGGTGGCCCGCAGGCTCTCGGAGCTCTTGGGGTCGCCGGTGCGCATGGCGGACGACTGCATCGGGGAGGCAGTGGAAGCCGCCGTGCGGGAGCTGGGCCCGGGCGAGTTTCTCATGCTGGAAAACGTCCGTTTTTATCCGGGCGAGGAGAAGAACGATCCCGAGTTTGCGAAAGCCCTGGCGAAGCTGGGCGAGGTCTACGTGAACGACGCTTTCGGCGCCGCTCACCGGGCGCACGCCAGCACGGAGGGGGTCGCCCGCTATCTCCCCGCGGTGGCCGGTTTCCTGCTGGCGAGGGAGCTGGAGGTGCTGGGCAAGGCGCTGGATTCGCCCGAGCGGCCGTTCGTCGCGATCCTGGGCGGCGCGAAGGTGGGGGACAAGATCGGCGTCATCGAGAACTTGCTGGAAAAGGTGGACACGCTGATCATCGGCGGCGGCATGGCCTACACCTTCCTCAAGGCTCAAGGGCTTGAGATCGGCCGCTCGCTGCTGGACGCCGACCGGATCGAATTTGCCAAGGGCCTGCTGGAGCGGGCCAAGGCCAAAGGCGTGCGGCTCATCCTGCCGGAAGACGTGGTGGTGGCCGACGCCTTCAGTCCCGACGCCAACCGGCAGGTGGTGCCGGTGACGGGCATTCCCGCGGACTGGGAGGGCATGGACATCGGGCCCAAGACCCGGGACGCCATCGCCCGGGCCGTTCAAGGGGCGAAGACGGTGCTGTGGAACGGGCCCATGGGCGTCTTCGAGATGGCGCCCTTCGCCGAGGGGACGCGGGCCGTGGCCCGGGCCGTGGCCGAGTCCGGCGCTTTCAGCATCATCGGGGGCGGGGACTCCGCCGCCGCGGTGCAGCAGGCCGGGCTGGCCGAGAAGATGTCGCACGTCTCCACCGGCGGCGGCGCCAGCCTCGAGTTCCTGGAGGGGAAAGAGCTTCCGGGGGTGGCGGCGCTCCTCGACCGGGACGGCGGCGCGCCCGCCAGGGAGGTATAGTGGTGCGAAAACCCATCATTGCCGGCAACTGGAAGATGCACAAGACGGTCCCGGAGGCCGTCCGCCTGGCCAAGCAGCTGAAGGTCTTGGTGAGCGATGAGCTCAAGGGGGTGGAGGTGGTGCTCTGCCCCCCGTTTACCGCGCTCTACGCGGTGGCCGAGGTGATCAAAGGCTCCGGGATCCAGCTGGGCGCCCAGGACGTCTTCTGGGCGGACGAGGGGGCGTACACCGGCGAGATCTCGCCGGTGATGCTGAAAGACTTGGGCTGCCACTACGTCATCGTCGGGCATTCGGAGCGGCGGGCCTACTTCCACGAGACCGACGAGGACGTCCGCCGGAAGGCCGAGGCGGCCCTGGCGAAAGGGATCGGCGTCATCGCCTGCGTCGGCGAGACCCTGGACCAGCGCCGGCGCGGCGAGACGGAGGCGGTGGTGCGCCGGGAGGTCCGGGCCATCGTCGAGGGGCTAGAGCTCAACGATCCCGGCCAGCTGGTGATCGCCTACGAGCCCATCTGGGCCATCGGAACCGGCGAGACCGCCACCAGCGGCGAAGCCAACCGCGTCGCCGGGCTGATCCGGGAGGAGATCGCCCGCTGGCTCGGCGGCGAGGCGGCAGCCAGGGTGCGGATCCAGTACGGCGGCAGCGTCAAGCCGGAGAACATCGGCGGCTTCATGCAGGAGCCCGAGATCGACGGGGCGCTGGTCGGGGGAGCCAGCCTCGACGCGTCCAGCTTCGCGCAGATCGTCAAGTTCTAGCAGCGACAAGGAGGAGGCGCCCTTTGAGTACTCCATCGATGGCCGTGTTGATCATTATGGACGGCCTCGCGCTCAACCCGTCCACCCGGGGCAACGCGGTGGCGGCCGCCCGCACGCCCGTCCTCGACCGGCTGATGGCCGCGTATCCCATGAGCCGTCTCCTCACCTCGGGGCGGGACGTGGGACTCATGGACGGGCAGATGGGCGATTCCAACGTAGGCCATCTCAACCTCGGCGCCGGGCGCATCGTCAAGCAGTACGTCCTGCGGATCCTCGACGCCATCGACGACGGCTCGTTCTTTGAGAACCCCGTTCTGATCCAGGCGGTAGACGGGGTGAAGGCGCGGGGCGGGGCCCTTCACATCCTGGGCATTGCCTCCCCTGGCGGCGTCCACGGCCACTCGCGGATCGTGGAGGCCGTGGCTCGCCTGGCGAAGGCGCGGGGTGTAGAGCGGGTATTTGTCCACGCCTTCACCGACGGGAGGGACGTGCCGCCCACGTCGGGCCTGGGGCAGATCGCGGAGCTTGAGGAGAGCCTTACGGCCCAGGGCCTGGGCCGCATCGCCTCCGTCTCCGGCCGCTATTTCGCCATGGACCGGGACCGGCGGTGGGACCGGACCAAGAAGGCCTACGACGCAGTGGTGCTGGGGGAAGGGCTGACGGCGGCCAGCGGCGTCCAGGCGGTGCAGGCGGCCTACGATCGCGGGGAGACCGACGAGTTTATCACGCCCACCGTCATCGTGGACGAGGCGGGGGCGCCCGTTGCCCCCATCCAGCCGGGCGACGGGGTGGTCTTCGCCAACTTCCGGGCGGACCGGGCGCGCCAGCTGACCCGGGCGCTGATCGAGCCCGGCTTCGCCGAGTTTGAGAGGGCCAGGGGATACGTCCCGGTGCACATGGTCACCATGACCCGGTACGATGAGACGTTTGAGGTCCCCTTCGCCTTCCACCCGCAGAACATGTCCAACCTCCTGGGAGAAATCGTCTCCCGGATGGGCTGGAAGCAGCTGCGGATCGCGGAGACGGAGAAGTACGCCCACGTGACCTACTTTTTCAACGGCGGGAACGAGGAGCCGTACCCCGGCGAGGACCGCAAGCTCATCCCTTCGCCCAAGGTGGCGACGTACGATCTCAAGCCGGAGATGAGCGCCTTTGAGGTGGCCGAAGAGGCGGTCAAGGGGATTAAGAGCGGCCAGTACCGCCTGGTGGTGATCAACTTCGCCAACTGCGACATGGTGGGCCACACAGGAGTCTTTGAGGCGGCGGTGAAAGCCGTGGAGACGGTGGACCAGTGCGTCGGCCAAGTGGTGGAGGCGGTGCGGGAAATGGGCGGCGCGGCGCTGGTCACGGCGGACCACGGCAACGCGGACCAGATGGTGGACTACGATACGGGCGGGCCGCATACGTACCACACCACGCATCCGGTCCCGTGCATCTTGGTATCCGAGCTGAAAGGGGTCTCGCTGCGCGACGGGCGGCTGGCCGACGTGGCCCCGACGCTCCTGGACCTTTTGGGCGTGGCCAAACCGCCCGAGATGGACGGCGAGACGCTGATCGTCCGAGAGTGAAGGCTGACGAGGAGGCGTGGCAATGCTGATCGAGCACGTGTTCGGAAGAGAAGTGCTGGATTCGCGCGGCAACCCCACCGTCGAGGTGGAAGTGGTCCTGGAGGACGGCTCGTACGGCCGGGCCATCGTCCCGTCCGGGGCGTCGACCGGCGCCTTTGAGGCGGTCGAGCTGCGGGACGGCGACGCGAAGAGGTACTTGGGCAAAGGCGTCCTGAAGGCTGTGGAGAACGTCAACGAGGTGATCGCTCCCGAGCTCCACGGCGTCGACGCGTTCGACCAGCCCGGGGTGGACAAGCTCCTCATCGAGCTGGACGGGACGGAAAACAAGGGGAAGCTGGGGGCCAACGCGATCCTGGGCGTGTCGCTGGCAGTGGCCAAGGCCAGCGCCAACGCCCTGGGCCTCTCCCTTTACCAGTACATCGGCGGCGTCAACGCGAAGACGCTTCCGGTGCCGATGATGAACATCCTGAACGGCGGCAAGCACGCCGACAACAACGTGGACATCCAGGAGTTCATGATCATGCCCGTGGGCGCTCCCACCTTTGGCGAAGCGCTGCGCATGGGCGTCGAGGTGTTCCATGCCCTGAAGAAGGTGCTGATCGAGAAGGGCAAGTCCACGGGCGTGGGCGACGAAGGGGGCTTCGCTCCCGACCTGAGCTCCAACCGCGAGGCCCTGGACGTGATCATGCAGGCCATCGAGCGAGCCGGCTACCGTCCCGGCGACGACGTGCGGCTGGCCCTGGACGTCGCGTCCACCGAGCTCTTTAAAGACGGGAAGTACCACTTCCCCGGGGAAGGGGTCGCCCGGACCGCGGACGAGATGATCGCCTTCTACCAAGAGCTCATCGCGAACTACCCCATCGTCTCCATCGAGGATCCCCTGAGCGAGGACGAGTGGGACGACTGGCAGCGGCTCACCCAGGCCATCGGCGGCCGCGTGCAGCTGGTGGGCGACGACCTTTTCGTCACCAACACCAAGCGGCTCGCCAAGGGGATCGAGCGGGGCGTCGCCAACAGCATCCTGGTGAAGGTGAACCAGATCGGCACGCTCACGGAGACCCTGGACGCGATCGAGATGGCGAAGAAGGCGGGCTACACCGCGGTGATCTCGCACCGCTCGGGAGAGACCGAGGACGTCACCATCGCGGACATCGCGGTGGCCACCAACGCGGGGCAGATCAAGACGGGCGCTCCGTCCCGCACCGACCGGGTGGCCAAGTACAACCAGCTGCTCCGCATCGAGTCGGAGCTGGCTGACGTCGCGATCTACCCCGGGGCCGGAGCGTTTTACAACCTCCGCGCGTGAGCAGGAACCCGCGGTGAGGCGCTGCGGGGCGGGGCTGGCCTCTTCGCGCCAGCTCCCGTCCCGCAGCAGCCTGGCAACGTTCCCAATTTCCGCTGGCATATGTCCCGGCGGGCCGCGGCCGCGTTGTCACCCCGGCGGGGACTGTGCTAGAATACCCTTGTCATATAGGGAATTGAGACGAGAGACCGCAAGGTCGAGGAGGTGGCTCGCGTGACGACCCTGCTCCTGGTCCTCCAGTTCCTGGTTTCGCTGGCGCTGATCACCGTGGTGCTGCTCCAGCGGAGCAAGGGGGAGGGCCTCGGTTCCATCGGCGGCGGCGCCCAGCTCTTCTTTGAGAAGGTGCGCGGGATCGACCGGGCGATGGAAAAGGCCACCACGGTCCTGGCAGTCCTTTTCATGGTGTTATCGATCACCCTGACGTTCGTATCCTGATCGCGGCACAAGGTCCCCAGCGTTTTCGCTGGGGCTTTCGCTGTTATTGGGCGCCGGACACGGAGCGGCTGCCGCATCTAAAGAAGGGGGCACACCTGAATGGACGTGACCACAGCTTCGGCGTTATGGTCGATGGGAGCGGGGCTCCTCTCGCTCCTGGCCGCGGGGTACCTGTTCTCCAGCTTCAGCCGGGCTGACCGGGGCACCGAGCGGATGGTCGAGCTCTCCGAGGCGATCCGGGAGGGGGCCATGGCCTTCCTGAAGCGGGAGTACCGGACCCTCGCGGTGTTCGTCGCCGTCCTCGCCGTCGTCATCGCGCTGGTGGGCGGCTGGACGCCTCCCGAGACGATGCAGCCCCAGACGGCCATCGCCTTCGTCTGCGGCGCCCTGGCGTCGGCCCTGGCGGGCTTCATCGGCATGCGGGCGGCCACTAGCGCGAACGTGCGCACCGCCAACGCCGCGAGGGACGGCGTGCCGCAGGCGCTCTCCGTGGCTTTTTCCGGCGGGGCCGTCATGGGGTTGACCGTGGTGGGCCTGGGGCTCTTCGGCGTCGGCGCCATGGTGCTGCTGTTCGCCGGCGGCGGCGACGTCAACAGCTTCAGCATCGTCACCGGTTTCGGCCTAGGAGCCAGCTCCATCGCGCTCTTTGCCCGTGTGGGCGGCGGCATCTACACCAAGGCGGCCGACGTGGGCGCCGATCTGGTGGGCAAGGTAGAAGCCGGAATCCCGGAGGACGACCCCCGCAACCCGGCGGTGATCGCCGACAACGTGGGCGACAACGTGGGCGACGTGGCGGGGATGGGCGCCGACCTCTTTGAGTCGTACGTCGGTTCCATCATCGCCGCGATGACCGTGGGCGCCAGCATGGCGGCGGCGGGCGCCGCCGGGGGCCTGGCGTACGTCGCGCTGCCTCTGGCGGTGTCGGCAGTGGGCATCGTCGCCAGCGTGATCGCCACGTTCCTGGTGCGGCGGGCCGCGGGCAGCAACCCCCGGGCGGCGCTTCGCACCGGTACGTTCGCGGCGACCCTCCTCGCCTTGGCTGGCACGTACATCTACTGCCTGCGGCTCCTGCCCGGCGACGGGATCAGGGTGTTCTACAGCGTCGGCGCGGGCCTGATCATCGGCGTCATCATAGGCCTCCTCACCGAGTATTACACTTCGGCCGACTACGCCCCGGTGAAAGGGATCGCCGAATCGTCGCTCACCGGCGCCGCGACCAACATCATCTCCGGCCTCTCCACCGGGATGATCTCCACGGCGCTCCCCATCATCTTCATCGGGATCGGGATCGGTGTCGGCTACGCCGCGGCGGGCTTGTACGGGATCGCGGTGTCGGCGGTGGGCATGCTGGCGACCGCGGGGATGACGATCGCCATCGACGCCTACGGCCCGGTGGCCGACAACGCGGGGGGCATCGCGGAGATGGCCGGCCTGCCTGAAAAGGTGCGGGGCGTCACCGACCAGCTGGACTCGGTGGGCAACACCACCGCCGCGATGGCGAAGGGGTTTGCCATCGGCTCGGCGGCCCTCACGGCGCTGGCTCTCTTTTCGGCGTATGCCACCGCGGCGGGCCTGGACCGGATCGACCTGCTCCAGCCCACGGTGATCGTGGGGGTCTTCCTCGGAGGGATGCTCCCGTTCCTCTTCAGCGCTATGGCCATGCAGGCGGTGGGCCGGGCGGCCTTCAAGATGATCGAGGAGGTGCGCCGGCAGTTCCGGGAGATCAAGGGGATCATGACGGGGCGGGCCAAGCCCGATTACGCCCGCTGCGTCGAGATCAGCACGGCGGCGGCACTCAGGGAGATGATCGTCCCCGGCGCGATGGCGGTGGTGGTCCCCGTCGCCGTCGGGCTGCTCTTGGGCAAGGACGCGCTGGGGGGGCTGCTCGCCGGTGCGACGGTCACCGGCGTGTTGCTGGGCATCATGATGGCCAACGCCGGCGGCGCCTGGGACAACGCCAAGAAGTATATCGAAGCCGGCGCCCACGGCGGCAAGGGCACGGAGGCGCACGCCGCGGCAGTGGTCGGGGACACGGTGGGCGATCCCTTCAAGGACACGGCGGGTCCCTCGCTCAACATCCTCATCAAGCTCATGGCCATCGTGTCGCTGGTCTTTGCGCCGATCTTCGGCAGCGGCATCTTCTAGCCCACGGATTCGCCGGGTGACAGCTGCAGCGCCGGGTCCCGGGGCGGGGCCCGGCGCTTCTTGCCGGGAGCGGGCCGCATCTGGTACAATAGCGGATGCGGTGAGGAGGATCGCGCCATGGGCGAAGTCAAGGTCGTGGCGACAAACCGCAAGGCCCGCCACGACTATCACATCCAAGAGACCTACGAAGCCGGTATCGTCCTCACCGGAACCGAGGTCAAGTCCATCCGCGAGGGAAGGCTCAACCTGCGGGACAGCTTCGCCCGGATCGAGGGGGGCGAAGTCTTTCTCTACAACATGCACGTGAGCCCGTACTCGCACGGCAACCGCTGGAACCACGAGCCGACGCGCACCCGCAAGCTCCTGCTCAAGAAGGAGGAGATCCGCAAGCTGGTCGGCAAGGTCCAGCAGGAGGGATGGACGCTGGTGCCGCTCCGGGTCTATTTCTCGCCGAGGGGCCATGCCAAGGTGGAGCTGGCACTGGCAAGAGGCAAGAAGCTTTGGGATAAGCGGCAGGCCGTCGCCCGGCGCGATGCGCAGCGCGAGGCCCAGCGAGCTGCCAAAGAGCGCCGGCTCCGGCCGTGACCCGTGCGCGAGGGGGCGAGTTAGGCTCGACAGATGGAGCGGGGACAAGGGATAAGCGAGCCGAGGTTCCACCTGCTCGTTAAACGGTGGGCAAAAATAAACGCAGACAAGACTGCGCTTCCTGCGGCTGCCTAATTAAGCCGCACGCTCAGGCGTCCCTCGCCCGCGGGGCCGTCTGGGTGTCATCCTAGCGGGCTGCCCGTCGGCTGCCTCCTGACGGCCTGACGGAAAGACTCTATCAGGATAGCAGGGCCTCGCGGCCCGCCCGCCGGTTGGGGCCCTGCGAAGGCAATAGGCGGGATACGCTCGTAGAAACCCTTGTCACTGCCCTTCTGGACCAGGGGTGCAACTCCCCTGCGCCTCCACCAAACGAGACAGGGGCCCGGACGCCATCCGGGCCCCGATTGCTTCCGCCCGCAGGTGATCTTGGGAGAAGGAAATCCCATGCTCCTTCTGAACTCGAAATGGGGGGAGGATTGTCGATGATCGAAACCGTTGATCTGACGAAAAAATTCGGGGATTTGACTGCAGTCTCCTCTCTTAGCCTGCATGTCGAAAAAGGAGAGATTTACGGCTTTTTGGGCCCAAACGGAGCCGGCAAGACGACGACGATCATGATGATCCTGGGGCTCGTCCCGCCCACCAAAGGCGAGGTGCGGCTCTTCGGAAAGAAGCTCTCGGAGGACTACTTCAATATCAAGAGGCGCATCGGCGTCCTGTCCGAGGTTCAATACCTTTACGAGGAGATGACGGCCTACGAGTATCTCCGCTTCTTCGGGGAGCTCTACCGCGTCGAGCGGCTGGACGAGCGGATTCGAGCGGTGCTGGGTCAGGTCAACCTGTACGAGCGGCGCCATCAGATCCTCAAAGGCTACTCCAAGGGAATGAAGCAGAAGCTCTCCCTGGCGCGCGCCCTCCTGCATGATCCGGAGATCCTCATCCTCGACGAGCCCGTCTCCTCCCTGGATCCCTACGGCATCAAGGAAGTGCGGGACATCCTGCTGGAGGAGAACCAGAAGGGCAAGACCATCTTCATCTCGTCGCACATCCTTTCCGAGATCGAACGGACGTGCCACCGGGTGGGCATCATGAGCCGCGGCCGTCTCCTGGCCGAGGACACCATGGCCGATCTCAAGCGGCGGCTGGCGGACGAGGTGGAACTCGAGCTGGAACTGGAGACGGTCACCGAAACCATCCTCTCGGCGCTGCAGAGCCTGCCGTTCGTCGTCGCGGTCGAGGCGCACGGCAGCCGGCTCCGGGTGAAGACCAAGGCCGACCAGGACTACCGGGGGCAGATCTCTTCCACCGTGTTCAACCAGGGGGGCGTCGTGTTGGCGTTCAGCCGCCGGGAGATGAGCCTGGAGGAGGCGTTCGTCACCATCACCGAAAAGAATCTCTCCTTGCTCACGAAGGAGGATTCCGCTGCATGAGCGTGTCCCACCGGATTCACGCGATCAGAGTGGCGACGAAGCGAGAAATCCGCTCGACGCTGCACGGAATCGGGCTTTATGTCGTCCTGTCGCTCGTCTTTCTCGTGGCGTCGTACGTCTTTGCCAACACCGTGCTCCGCAACGTGGGCGACGCGGGCATCCTCGCGCTCCCCAATCCGGTGACCTTGCCGCTGATCGTCTCCACGGGCCTGGCCGCGGCGTATCTGGGCCTTTGCTCCTCGCTCTCGATTTCCCGCGACCGGGATCTCGGGACCATGGAGGTGCTCTTTTACGGCCCTGTGGACGCGGTCGCGTACGTCCTCGGGAAGTACTTCCACCAGCTGGCCGCTTACGGGGTGGTCCTGGCCTTCACCCTGGTGAACTTCTACGGCCTTTCGGTCGTTACCAACGTGGGATTCTCCCTTGAGATCGCCGGCATCATGCTCCTTTCCGTGTTTCTCACCTCCTGCATGGTGAGCTTCGGCATCGTGCTGTCAGCCGGTTCCCGGCGGATGATGGTCTCCGTGATCCTTTTTCTCGGGTTCGTCCTGTTCTTCCTGATTTTCTCCCTGGTGCACGCGTGGGTGATCGGGGCTGCCGGGCGAGACGCCGCTTCGACCATGGTGTACGTCCGGATGATCATGGACAGCCTGGACCAGGTGATCCGGTGGATATCCCCGGTCGAGTACTACCTCCGGGGGATGGACGCGGTCCTGCGCAAGGATACCTCCGGATATATCATGAGCGCCGTCTCGTCGCTCCTCTACTCTGCAGCCCTCCTCGCCGTGAGCGTGTGGATGCTGCGGAAGAAGGGGGTCCGTCGCTGATGGGCACCGCGCGAAAGCTGGCTCGGCTGCTCTCTACGGTTGCGCTGATCGTGGCGTTGAGCCCTGTGGCTTGGGCCCAGGAGACAGAAAGCGGGGAGACTGCGCTGATCGATGCCGTGGAGCGAGTGCGGGAATTGACCCGGCAAGCACAGGAGGCGGCTCCTGATCCATCCCAGGCCGCGACCCAGGCCCCGGCTGAGACGGACGGACAGGGCCGGCCCACCCTGGAGGAGCAGGTGGTCTACTCCATCTCGGTGTCGACGGGCCGGCAGTACGAGGGCACCTTTGCGCCGCGGCAGATGGACACGATATACCTTCTCGCAGACGAATATGCCATCCTGAACGTTCAAAAGACGATGGTCTACTTCTGGCCCATCACCGGCGAATACATGGCCGACTGGTTCGGCATGAGCGAGGATGTCCCGGGACGGCTGGAAATCCTGCAGGACGGCGAGGTGATTCAGACTCTCGAACGGGTTCCCTATACCTACTATTACCCTTCGGGGCGCACCGGGGAGCAGCGGCTGTACATCGGGGACGAGGCCATCCAGGTCTACGAAGACTACCAGGCCCGTTTCAATGCGTATTTCGACGCCGTCTCGGCTTATTTCGTTGAATATCAAGAATGGCAGCGCACCATGGACCGGCTGCTCCGAGAGGTGCAGGAGACGGGGGTCTATAAGGATCCTTCCGAAATCCCCGACCCGCCGGAGCGGCCCAGCCCGCCCGTGGATTTCGCCTACAACCCGAGGACGGCGTTTGCCGTCAAGCTTCCTGCCGGGCGCTACCAGCTCCGCCTAAGAGGGGAAGACGGCGGAATCGTCGAGGGTACCACAAAGACCTTGGAAGTGTTCAAGGCCCGCCGGAGCGGCATCGGGTACCAGGTGATTCCCGAACACAAATGGACGCGGCGCTTTGAATCGAATGACCCCAGCGACATTTTCTACCTGGACGGGAAGAGGATCTTCTACGTGCTGCCGCACTACGCCGAAGAGTACAACCAGTATCAATATGTGAAGATGCGCTACCTCCACAAGCCGCTGGAAGGGGAAGGGACGCGCAACGCCTGGATATGGGCGCAGCTGGCTCCCGTGACCGGGGCGCGCCTTCAGGTGCTGCACGGGGGCGAAGTGGTGCAAGAGGTGGAAATGAAGCCGTACTACGTGCGGCAGCGGCCGGGCTACGCGCTGGGATACGACATCGTCGAGTTCGACCCCAAGGCGGATCCGGCGCTCCAAGGGCGCTCCCCCAGTTTTGAGGCGTACCGGGTCGAGCTGGAGGGCGATCGCACGTACCAGCTGCGTTTCGTCGATGAACGGGGCAACGTGCTGGCCGGCAGCGTCAGGGAGGTCAGGCCCATCCGGGCGCCGGGCCGCCTGGTGTATGCCATCCCCCTGGTTCCGCTGGTCGCGGGGAGCATCGTCTTTGCGTGGCGGCGGTGGTCCGCGGGAAGAAGCCCGGCCAGTGCGTGAGCCGGGGAAGGGGACCCGGGCAGGCGAGGCGTGGCAAAGCCGGCGCGCGCCGGGGCGCGGTCGCTCCGGACCGCAAAGAATCAGCTCTCCTAAAAGGGGAAACGACCCGGAAAGGGAGAATGTGTAGGAAAACGCCGCCATTCTTCCCATCCGGGGAGGAGACGCTTCGTGAAAACTCCACGGCGAGGTCCAGCCTGCTTCATCGCGATCGCCGCCTCCATCTTGGCCGTGTGGTGTGCGGCCCTTCCCGTGGGCGCGTCCACCATCCGCCTGATGAGCGGGGGACGGGAGCTCCCTCTGGAGTACAGCCCTGTCCTCACGGCCCAGGGCTTCATGGTGCCCGTGGGTCTTGCCTCTCTCTTCGGGGGCTCGGTGGACGCGGCGGACGGCACCTTCGTCGTCCAGCGCGCCGGGCAGACGGCAGAGCTGATACCGGGCGTCGCCGTGGCGCGCGTCGGCGCGGTGCACCGGGAGCTGGTCTCCGCGCCCGTCGAAGTGGACGGCGACTTGTACGTTCCCCTGCGGTTTCTCGCGGACTTTCTCGGCCTCAGGATCTCGTGGGACTTAGCCGCCAACACGCTGGACCTGTCGCCGTGGACGTCCGCTCTGGGAGGGCGCACCGCCGGGACTCGAGGCGCCGGATCCGCACCCGCGGCTTCGGCCCCGGGGGAGACGGCGGAAAGCGGTCCGCCGGTCAGCGCCTCGCTGGCGGTGCCCGGCGGCCGCGGGTCGGCAGAGGCGCCCCGCTTGTCGTTCTCCAGTGGCCCGGTGGCTTCCGGGAGCGTCAGCGCGGCCGTGAGCCGGCTGCTGGAGCAGCTGGAAGGGCGGACCGGCGTCGAATTCGCCTGGCTCGACCTGGAACGGGCCACCGGAGTAAGGCTGACACCGGTGAAGTCGGGCGGAGTGTGGGAGTACCGCTTGGAAGGAATCTCCCCGGCCCGTATCACCACCGCGCTGCTGGTGGACCCGCCCCGGCTCATCGTAGACCTGGCCGGGGTCCCCGGCAGTCCGCTGAACCCCTTCGTGACGGGCGACCCCTTGGCCCCCCGGGTGCGCGGGATGGAGTTTGAGGGCCGGATGAGGCTCGTCTTCGACCTGGCCGAAAGCGTGGGGCACCGCATCGAGGAGGACGGCGACGGGGCCCGGCTCGTCCTCTACCGGCCGCTTTCCCGTCTCGGCTTGGACGTGTCGCCCACCGGAGGGCGCATCGCGCTGGAGGTGCCCGGGGAGACTACCTACAAGATTTCCCGGCTGGCGGAGCCGGAGCGCCTCGTCCTCGACCTGTACGACACCAGCCTGACCACACCCGCGGCCGTCTACGGCCCCTTTGAGGGGCCCGTCAAGCAGGTGAGGGTCGCTCAATTCCAGCCCCACATCACCCGCCTGGTCCTGGACGTGGCCGCGGCGACGCCCGTGGACGTCGAGGCCGGAGAGGACGGTCTCGCCTTGGTCTGGGGCGACCGGGTGGAGAGCGTGGCGTACCGCGTCGTCTCGCCGCGGGAGTTCCACGTCGGCGTGAACGCCCCCGCCGGGGCGCAGGTGCGGGCTTTCCGCCTCACCCATCCCGACCGGCTGGTGATGGACGTGGTGGGCATGAGGCTCAAGAACCCGCTCAAGGACGAGGTGTTCTTGGAAGGGCCGGTGTCTCGGCTGCGGGTCTCCCAGTTCGATGACCAGACGGTGCGGATCGTGGCCGACCTGCGTCATCACGTGCAGTACGCGCTCGCCAGCGAGCAGGGACGGGCCGTGCTGGTGATGCGGGAGCCTTTGCTCACCGGCCGGACGCTCACCGTGGACGCGGGCCACGGCGGCCACGACGGCGGGGCCATCGGCGTGCGCAGCGGCATTTTGGAGAAGGACGTCAATCTCGACATCGCCCTGCGCCTTGAGGCTTTGTTGAAAGGGGCGCAGGCGGTGGTGCACATGACCCGGGTGGACGACACCTTCGTCGACCTTTGGACCCGGGCGGACTTGGCCAACGAGACCCGCTCCGACGTGCTGGTGAGCATTCACGCCAACTCCTCGGCCAGCAGCTCCTCGACGGCCAGGGGGACGGAAACCTACGTCCGCATGGGCGAACCGGAGTCGGAACGGCTGGGCATCGCCCTCCAGGGGAGCCTCACCTCGGCGCTGAGCACCGTGGACCGCGGCGTGCGCCCCAACCGGTACCTGGTGGTGCGGCGGGCCCGCATGCCGGCGGCCCTGGTGGAAGTGGCGTTCCTGGCTCATCCCGACGAGGAAGGGCTGCTCGCGGAAGGCTGGTTCCGCCAGCGGGCGGCCGAAGGCATCTACAACGGGCTCCTCAGGTACTTCCACCCCGATGACGAAATCAAGGACAGGGTGGACCTGTCGGGGGCGGCGGATGCTCCCTGGCACACCCTGGAGAAGGCGGAGGTCTCGGGCGGCCCGGGCGCGGCGCCGTAAGGGCGCCGCAGGTCTAGGAGGGATGGCACCATGAAGGGGTGGCGCTGGGCGACGGTGGTCGCCCTTTTGGTTCTTCTTTTTGCCGCAGCCCGCTGGGGAGACGTGGCTGAACGGAACGACCCGTACTGGTTCTTGCCCAGCGAGCCCGTGGTCCTCTACTTCGCGGCGCCGGACGCTGCAGGACTCGTCCCAGAGATCCGCTGGCTTCCGGTGGGCCTCGCGGACGCGAAAGGACGATTGGAAGCCCTCGTCGAAGGGCCGAAGAACGCGGGTCTCTTCCCGACGCTGCCGTCCCCGCTGCGCATTCGTTCGGTGACCGTCGAAGGGGACCTCGCGGTGGTCGATTTCGACGGGGAGCTGGTTCGGCGCCACCCCGGGGGTTCGGCGGGAGAGATCCTGACCGTCTTCTCCGTCGTCAACACCCTGACCGAGATCCCCGGAGTGCGGCGGGTGGCCTGGCGCATCGACGGCAGGGCCGTCGAGACCCTCGTGGGCCACCTGGATCTCTCGCGGCCGGTGGAGCGCGATCCCTCGCTCATCCTCTCGCCGGACAGGCTCCGCGGCGGCCTGTGACGGGAACGCGAGCACAGTTCAGGGCGGAGCGCCGTACTCTGAGAGGTACAGCGGTCGGGCGGCGGGCCGAGCGGATGGGGTGAGCAAGCGCCCATGGAATGGATGGGAAAACGGGTCTCCGTAGTGGGCCTCGGCAAGAGCAACCTGGCCCTGATCCGGTACCTGGTGCGCCACGGCGCCTTGGTGACGGCGCACGACCAGAAGAGCGAAGCGGAATTGGGCTCCGCCTATGACGAGCTCTGCGCCCTGGGCGTCGAGATGCGCCTGGGGCCCGGGTATCTCGAGGGCCTCGAGGCCGCCGAAGGCATTTTCCTCACGCCGGGCATGCGCAAGGACCTGGAGGAGATCCGCCGGGCCCGAGAGGCGGGCGTTCCCGTCAGCACCGAGATCAACCTCTTTTTCGACCGGTGCCGCGCGCCCATCATCGGGATTACCGGCTCCAGCGGGAAGACCACCACGACGACGCTGATCGGCTCGATCCTGGAGGCGTCCGGGCTCAAAGTGTACGTGGGCGGCAACATCGGCCGCCCCCTGATCGAGCTGGTGGACGAGATCGACCCCAGCGCCGTGGTGGTCCTGGAGCTCTCCAGTTTCCAGCTGGAACTGCTCCGCAAGTCCCCTCGCATCGCGGTGGTGACCAACATCAGCCCGAACCACCTGGACATCCACCGGACGATGGAGGCGTACGTGGACGCAAAGCGCCACATCTTCCGCTATCAGGGCCCGCAGGATGTCGCTGTGTTCAACCGGGACGATCCGGCCGTCGCGGCCATGGCCCAGGAGGCCCCGTCCCGCACGGTGTGGTTCTCCCGGAGCCAGGAGGTGGACGACGGGGCCTTCATCGCCGGCGGGCGGGTGATCCTCTCCCGCCGGGTGAGAGGGGAACGGTCGCTCATCGACGTCTGCGCCGTCTCCGACATCCTGCTCCGGGGTGAGCACAACCTGGAGAACGTCCTGGCGGCTTGCGCCGTGGGGCACCTCCTGGGCGCCACCGCCGGCACCCTGCGCGAGGTGGTGACGAGCTTTACCGGGGTCGCGCACCGGCTGGAGCTGGTGCGCGAGGCCGGCGGCGTCCGGTACTACAACGATTCCATCGCCACCTCTCCCGCCCGGGCCGTCGCGGGCCTGCGCTCGTTTGAAGAGCCGGTGGTGCTCATCGCGGGCGGCTACGACAAGCAGCTGCCTTTCGACGAATTCGCGGAAGTGGCGGTGGAGCGGGCCCGGGCGGTCTTCCTGATCGGCCAGGCGGCCGTGCGGATCCGGGACGCCATCGAACGGGCGGCGGAGCGGAGGGGAGGCGGGCCTTGGGTGCAGCTCTGCGCCAGCCTCGACGAAGCGGTGCAGCGAGCCAAGGAGGCGGCCAGGCCCGGCGACGTGGTGCTGCTTTCGCCGGCGTGCGCCAGCTATGATATGTTTCACAACTTCGAACAGCGGGGCGAGCGCTTCCGCAAGGTCGTGCACAGCCTTACCGAAGAAGAAGCCGCCCCGGACATCGAGAGAGTCGACGCCTAGACGGGAACGAGAGGTGCAGCGACGATGGAACGGCCTGACGGGCGCCGGCCGGACGAGATGAGGCCGGTTTCGATCGAGCGGGGCTACATCAAGCATGCGGAAGGGTCCGTCCTCATCTCCGTGGGCGACACGCGGGTGATCTGCACCGCGAGCATCGAGGATAAGGTCCCGCAGTGGTTGCGGGGAAGCGGTCAGGGGTGGGTGACGGCCGAATACGGCATGATCCCCCGCTCTACTCACGACCGCACGCCGCGGGAGTCGACCAAAGGGAAGGTGGGCGGCCGCACCCACGAGATCCAGCGGCTGATCGGGCGCGCCCTCCGCTCCGTGGTCGACCTTTCTGCCATCGGCGAGCGCACCATCTGGCTGGACTGCGACGTGATCCAGGCGGACGGCGGAACCCGGACCACCTCCATCACCGGGGCGTACATCGCCCTGGTGGAAGCCCTGGACAAGCTGGCGAAGCGGGAGAACTGGCCGAAGCTCCCGGTGACCGACGTGGTGGCAGCCACCAGCGTCGGAATCGTCGCCGGCCGTCCCGTCCTCGACCTGTGCTACGAAGAGGACGCCCAAGCCCAGGTGGACATGAACGTGGTGATGACCGAACGGGGCAGCATCGTGGAGATTCAGGGGACCGCGGAAGGCTGGCCGTTCAGCCGGGAAGAGATGCTGGCCTTGATGGACCTGGCGGAAAAGGGGATCGCCCGGCTGGTGGCCGAAAGCCGGGCGGCTCTTTCCGACATCCTGGGGAGCGGGCAGCCGTGAAGCTGCTGCTGGCCACCTCCAACCCGGGCAAAGTGCGGGAGATGGCGGCACACCTCGCCGCGCGCGGCTTCGAGGTGGTCTCCCTGGCGGAGACCGGCGCGCCGCAGGTGCCGGAGACGGGGAGAACGTTCCGGGAGAACGCCGAGCTCAAGGCGGTGAGCGCTGCCCGGGCGACGGGGATTTGGACCCTTGCCGAGGACAGCGGCCTGGAGGTGGATGCCCTGGGAGGGGCGCCGGGCGTCTACTCGGCCCGCTACGCGGGGGAGGGCGCGTCGGACGCGGAGAACAACGCGAAGCTGCTCCGGGCGCTCGAAGGCGTCGAGCCTTCCCGGCGGACCGCCCGCTTCAAGACGGTGATGGTCCTCGCGAGCCCCGCCGGCGGCGTGTGGGCCACGGAAGGGACCTGCGAGGGCGTCATCACCACCGAGCCCCGGGGAAGCGGGGGGTTCGGCTACGATCCGCTGTTTTACTGCCCGGAGCTGGCCAAGACCTTCGCCGAAGCCTCCCCGGAGGAAAAGGGAAGAGTCAGCCACCGCGGCCGGGCGCTCGCCGCTATGCTGGCGCTCATCGACGGGCTGGTCGCCGAGGGCCGCTTGACAGATTCCGGGAGATGACGTATGATTAGCTGGTCGAGAGCGGCTTCGGGGCGTGGCGCAGCTTGGTCAGCGCGCCTGCTTTGGGAGCAGGAGGTCGTGAGTTCAAATCTCACCGCCCCGACCACGTCGACGGGCCCTTCTCTTGCGTGGGCTCCCTCCGTTTGGGTATAATGAGGGAGGCAGCACACGCGGGTGTAGCTCAGTGGTAGAGCCCTGGCCTTCCAAGCCAGTTGCGGGGGTTCGATTCCCCTCACCCGCTCCACTCTGCGCCTGTAGCTCAGAGGATAGAGCAGGAGCCTTCTAAGCTCTGTGTCGGGGGTTCGAGTCCTCCCAGGCGCACCACCCCGGGAGCCTTCGCTTCCCGTCGATTCACGGTGGGTGTAGCTCAGTTGGTTAGAGCGCCAGGTTGTGGCCCTGGAGGCCGGGGGTTCAAGTCCCCTCACTCACCCCATGGTTGCGGAAAGAGCGCAGGGTGCGAGCGCCCTGCGCTCTTTCGGCTTGCTGTTGCCTTGCGGCATTCACTTTTAGTAGAATTGTAAAGCACACGCAAGTTGGCATGATGCGGGCGTGGCGGAACTGGCAGACGCGCTAGACTTAGGATCTAGTGGGTTACCCGTGAGAGTTCGAGTCTCTCCGCCCGCACCACCTTGCCCGGCGGGAGCCTTCGCGAGCTCCCCTTTTATATGGATTATCAGGAAGGATGTGCCTCGGGATGAAAGCGACGGCTGAGCGGCTAGAGAACAACAAGGTGGCACTGGACATCGAGGTGGACGCGGAAGAGGTCGATGCGGCGCTGGAGCGGGCCTACCGCAAGGTGGTGCAGCGGGTGACCATCCCCGGGTTCCGGAAAGGGAAGGCGCCCCGCAAAGTGGTGGAGGCCCGCCTAGGCAAGGAAGTCCTGTACGACGAGGCGCTGGAGGAGCTGGTTCCCGCCGCGTACCGCGAGGCCCTGGATCAGGAGCAGCTGGACCCCATCGAGCGGCCCACCATCTCCCAGGTGGAGATCGAAGAGGGCAAGCCCCTCCGCTTTCGGGCCGAGGTGACGGTGGCGCCCGAAGTGACGCTGGGCGAGTACAAAGGGATCCGCGTGGAAAAACTGGTGGAGCGGGTGGAAGAGAAAGACATCGCCCACATCCTCGAGCACCTGCAGGAGGACCATGCGGAGCTGGTCCCGGCGGAGCGGACCCGGGTGGAAAAGGGCGACTACGCCGTCATCGACTTCGAAGGGTTCATCGACGGGCAGCCTTTCGACGGAGGGGCGGCCAAGGGGTACCGGCTCCAGATCGGCTCCAACCGGTTGATCGAAGGGTTTGAAGAGCAGCTGGTCGGCGCCGAGGTGGGCGTGCCCACCGAGGTGCGGGTCACGTTCCCCGAGGATTACCACGCCGAACACCTCCGGGGCAAAGAGGCAGTGTTCCAGGTGACGGTCACCTCTCTCCACGTCAAGCGCCTGCCCGAGCTGGACGACGAGTTCGCCCGGGACGTGGGCGGCGTCGAGACTTTGGACCAGCTCAAGGAGGAGATCCGCAAGGACATGGAGGCTGCGGCCGAGCGCCGGGCCGAGAATGCCATGCGGGAGCGCCTGGTGCAGCTGGTGCGGGACCAAAGCCAGGTGGAGCTGCCCGAGGTGCTGGTGGAAGAGGAGCTGGTCGACCTCATCAACGATTTCGCACGGGATCTGGCTCGCCTGGGGATCTCTCTCCAGCAGTACCTGGAGCGCTCCGGCAAGACCCCGGACGACCTCAGGGCGGAATTCCGCCCCGAGGCGGAGGCCCGGGTCAAGACGGAGCTGGTCCTGAAGGCCATCGCCCGGCGTGAAGGAATCACTGTAAGCCGGGAAGAACTAGAGGCCAAAATTGACCAGCTGGTGGCCGGCGAGCGCGATCCCAAGGCGGCCCGCCAGCTGCTGGACGATCCCGATCGGCGGGCCGCCATCAAGACCAGCATGGTGCTGGACAAGACCGTGCAGTTCCTGGTGGATCACGCCGAGATCGAGGTGAAGGAGATCCCCTCCCAAGGGCACGGCCACGTTCACCACCACGATCACGAAGAGGCCGGCGGGGAGGAAGAGGCGGCGGCCGCAGGCGGGGGACCGGCGAGCCAGGAGCCCGCAGGCGAAGAGGCCGGCGCGCCGGACGAGTAAGTGCTGCACGGCGGCAAGTGCGCCGAGGCGCGAGAGCCCGTCGAGTGGCGGGGGTTCGGAGTCAAGGGAAGACTGGCGCATATAGATCACGGAGGGATGACACACTATGAGCGCTCTCGTGCCAATCGTGATCGAGCAAACCAGTCGAGGCGAGCGGGCGTTTGACATCTACTCCCGCCTTCTCAAAGAGCGGATCGTCTTCATCGGCGGGCCCATCGACGACGAGCTGGCAAACCTGGTCATCGCCCAGCTTCTTTACCTCGAAGCGGAGGACCCAGAGAAAGATATCACCCTGTACATCAACAGCCCGGGCGGCGTGGTCTATTCCGGGTTGGCCATCTACGATACCATGCAGTACATCAAGCCGGACGTCGCGACCTACTGCGTCGGTTTCGCGGCCAGCGCCGCGGCGCTGCTGCTGGCCGCGGGGGCACCCGGCAAGCGCCGGGCGCTGCCTTACTCACGGGTGATGATCCACCAGCCGTGGGGCGGATCGCGGGGTCAGGCGACCGAGATCGAGATTGAAGCCCGGGAGATCTTGCGGCTGAAGCGGATCGTCAACGAGATCCTGGCGAAGCACACCGGCAAGTCCGTCGAGCAAGTGGAGAAAGACACCGAGCGCAATTTCTACATGTCCGCCGAAGAGGCGATGGAATACGGTATCATCGACAGCATCAGCCGCAGAGAGAAGGAGCGGAAAAACACCTGACCGCAATGAAGAGGGTGACGCGTCATGTTCAAGTTCGGCGATGAGAAGGGCCAGCTCAAGTGCTCCTTCTGCGGCAAGGTGCAGGAGCAGGTCAAGAAGCTGATCGCCGGTCCCGGCGTTTACATCTGCGACGAGTGCGTCGAGCTGTGCAACGAGATCATCGAGGAGGAGCTCAACGAGGAGAGCCACGCGGACCTGGGCAGCATTCCCAAGCCCAAGGAGATCCGGGAGATCCTGGACCAGTACGTCATCGGGCAGGACCAGGCGAAAAAGGCGCTCTCCGTCGCGGTGTACAACCACTATAAGCGGGTGAACTCCGGGGCGCGCCTCGACGACGTCGAGCTCCAAAAGAGCAACATCCTGCTGCTGGGGCCGACAGGTTCCGGAAAGACCCTGCTGGCGCAGACGCTGGCGCGCATCCTCAACGTGCCCTTCGCCATCGCCGACGCCACCTCGTTGACCGAAGCGGGATACGTGGGCGAGGACGTGGAGAACATCCTCCTCAAGCTGATCCAAGCGGCGGACTACGACGTGGAGCGGGCGGAGCGGGGCATCGTCTACATCGACGAGGTCGACAAGATCGCCCGCAAGTCGGAGAACCCGTCCATCACCCGGGACGTGTCGGGCGAGGGCGTGCAGCAGGCGCTGCTCAAGATCCTCGAAGGCACGGTGGCGTCCGTCCCGCCTCAAGGCGGCCGCAAGCACCCGCACCAGGAGTTCATCCAGATCGACACCACCAACATTCTCTTCATTTGCGGGGGCGCTTTCGACGGGCTGGAGAAGATCATCGAACGGCGCACCAGCTCCAACACCATCGGTTTCGACGCCGACATCCGGCCGCGCCACGAAAAGCAGGTGGGAGAGCTCCTGCGCCAGGTGATGCCGGAGGACCTTTTGAAGTACGGCCTCATCCCCGAATTCGTGGGCCGGCTGCCGATCATCGTGACGTTGGATGCGCTGGACCTCGATGCCCTGGTGCGGATCTTGACGGAGCCCAAGAACGCCCTGGTGAAACAGTTCCAGAAGTTCTTCGAGCTGGACGGCGTGGAGCTGGAGTTTGACCAGGACGCGCTGCGGGCCATCGCCCAGAAGGCCCTGGACCGCAAGACGGGGGCCCGGGGGCTGCGGGCCATCGTGGAGGAACTCCTCCTGGACGTGATGTACGAGATCCCGTCGCAGACCGATGTGAAGCGCTGCATCATCACCAAAGAAGTCGTCGAGGGGAAAGAGAAGCCCCGGCTGATCAAAGTCGACCGCAAGGCGGACAAGAAAGAAGAGTCCGCGTAAAGGGGAGGACCGGGACCATCGGGAGGGCGTCCCGGCGCCCGTCAGGAGGGGCCGCTCATGGCAATGAGCGGCCCTTTTTCTGTTTTGCGGCAGCGCGTGCGGGACACACTACGGGAGGGAAGTCCAGAGAGCCGAAGGGTGGTGCACCCATGGAGATCATGGGAATCCTGACGCTGGTCAACCTCTTCTTCGCGGTGGTCATCGGCCTCTACTTCTGGAACCTCCTCCGCCAGCAGCAGACGAGCCGGTCGGCGGTGGAACGGGAGTCCCGCAAAGAGCTGGAGAAGCTGGCGAAGCTCAAGGCCATCTCCCTCACCGAACCGCTGGCTGAAAAGACCCGGCCCTCCCGCTTCGAGGAGATCGTCGGCCAAGAGGACGGCCTCAAGGCGCTCCGGGCCGCCCTCTGCGGCCCCAATCCCCAGCACGTCATCATCTACGGCCCGCCCGGCGTGGGCAAGACGGCTGCGGCCCGGCTGGTCCTGGAGGAGGCCAAGCGCAATCCCCTTTCCCCCTTCGGCCCCTCCGCGCGCTTCGTCGAGGTGGACGCGACCACCGCCCGTTTCGACGACCGGGGCATCGCCGACCCGCTGTTGGGCTCGGTGCACGACCCCATTTATCAGGGCGCGGGGCCCCTGGGAATCGCCGGCATCCCGCAGCCCAAGCCGGGGGCGGTGACCAAGGCCCACGGCGGCATCCTCTTCATCGACGAGATCGGGGAGCTGCACCCCATCCAGATGAACAAGCTGCTGAAAGTGCTGGAAGACCGGAAGGTGTTCCTGGAGAGCGCCTACTACAGCGCCGAAGACAAGAACATCCCCCCTCACATTCACGAGATCTTTCAGAAGGGGCTCCCCGCCGACTTCCGGCTGGTGGGCGCGACGACCCGCATGCCCCACGAGATCCCGCCGGCCATCCGCTCCCGCTGCCTGGAGGTGTTTTTCAGGGCGTTGCGGCCGGACGAGGTGGCCCGCATCGCGACACACGCGGCGGAGAAGGCCGAGTTTGCCATCGACGAAGGAGCGCTGGACGTGATCCGGCGCTATGCCGCCAACGGGCGGGAGGCGGTGAACATGGTGCAGCTGGCCGGGGGGACGGCGCTGGCCGCCGGCCGCCGGCGCATCTTCAGGGAGGACGTGGAGTGGGTGGTCTCCAGCGGGCAGTACTCGCCGCGCCCCGAGCCCAAGGTGCCGGACGAGCCCCAAGTGGGCGCGGTGAACGGCCTGGCCGTGTTCGGTCCCAACCTGGGGGCGGTGATCGAGGTGGAGGCGACGGCCATTCCCACCAGGCCCGGGGAAGGGAAGCTGGTGATCACCGGAGTGATGGAAGAGGAGGAGATGGGAGGCTCCGGGGTGACCATGCGCCGGCGGAGCATGGCCCGCTCGTCGGTGGACAACGTCTTGACTGTGCTGCGGCGGAGCCTGGGCCTTTCCCCGCAGGACTACGACATCCACGTCAACTTCCCCGGGGCCGTTCCCGTCGACGGCCCATCGGCGGGCGCCGCCATGGTGACCGCCATCTATTCGGCGATCACAGGGATTCCGGTGAAGGCCCGGTGCGCCATGACCGGGGAGGTCTCCATCCGGGGCGCGGTGAGGCCGGTGGGCGGGATCGTCCCCAAGCTGGAGGCGGCGAAGGAAGCCGGGGTGGACCTGGTCTTCATCCCCGAAGACAACTGGCAGCAGCGATTCGCCGCGGAGAAGGGGATGGCCGTCCGTCCCGTGCGCCGCATCCACCAGGTGGTGAAAGAGGCTCTGGTGGAGCTTCCCCGGGCGGCTTCGCTCCGGCGGGCGCTGGAGGCGGAGGAGGCCGGGGCGGCAGAGGAGGGCGGAAGAGCGGAGCCTTGCCCTGTTACGGTGTGAGCGGGCCGGCGGCGGGGCCGGCGAAGGCCGGGAGCCGGGCTGGGCCCGGCTCCCGCCGGTGCAAGAGGTTTCCTAGAGGATCCACCGGGCTCCCCCCGAAGTAGGCAGGGAACCAGCTTGCGGAAAGGTGCGGCGCTTTTGCAGCAAGAAAGCGCCGATCTTGCTTTTTTCGGGGGTGAAGCACCGGTGGCAGACCGTGGTGAAGGCCGCCCCGTGCTGCCGCTGCTGCCGCTGCGCGGCGTCGTCGTTTTTCCGGGGAACCTGGTCCCGCTGGAGGTGGGCAGGGAGCGCTCCGTCGCCGCGCTGGAACAGGCGATGCTGGCGGACCAGCGGGTCGTCCTGGCCGCGCAGAGGGACCCCCGTGTCGATGAACCCGGCGCGGCGGAGCTCCACCAATGGGGTGTGCTGGCCCGGGTCAACCAGCTCTTTCGCGCTCCCGGAGGACACGTGAAAGTGCTGGTAGAGGCAGTTTGCCGGGCCCGGATCGAAGCCTTCGTACAGGAGGCTCCCTTTTTCCAGGCGGCCGTCCGCTTGGTCGACGAACCGGTTGCCGCCGGAGACGAAGTGCGCGCCCTGGTCCGGATCGTGCGCCGCGACTTCGCGGCGTATCAACAGCTCAAGAACAAGGGAGCCGCAGCCGAAACGGATGCCGGGTGGATGGAGACGCTGGATCCAGGCCTCTTCGCGGACAGCGTCGCCGGCCAGCTGGACATCGCCTTTGAAAGGCGCCAGATGCTCCTGGAAACGGTAGACCCCAAGGCTCGTCTCGAAGAGATCTCCCGAATCCTGGCGGAGGAGATCCATCTCCTGGAGCTGGAAAAACGGATCCAGGCGAGAGTGCGGCAGCAAGTGGAGCGCTCGCAGAGGGAGTACTACCTGCGGGAGCAGATCAAGGCCATCCAGAAGGAGCTGGGCGAAGCCGACGAAAAGGCGCGCGAGATCGAGGAGTTCAAGGCGCGGATCGAGGCCGCGGCCATGCCTGAGGCCGTCAAGGAAAAGGCCCTCCACGAGCTGGGCCGCCTGGAGAAGATGCCGCCCGCCGCGGCGGAAGCGGTGGTGGTCCGCAGCTACCTCGAATGGCTGACGGCTCTCCCATGGGGCAAGAAGAGCGCGGACCGCGTCGATCTGGCGGAGGCCGAGGCCGTACTGGACGGCGATCACTACGGCCTCCGGCCGGTGAAAGAGCGGATCCTGGAACACTTGGCGGTGCGGCGGCTGGCCGGCCGGCCCAAGGGTCCCATTCTCTGTCTCGTCGGCCCGCCGGGGGTGGGCAAGACGTCGTTGGGCCGGTCCATCGCCAAGGCGCTGGGCAGGGAGTTCGCCCGGGTCGCGCTGGGCGGCGTCCGGGATGAGGCGGAGATCCGGGGACACCGCCGGACCTACGTGGGGGCGATGCCGGGCAAGATCGCCGCCGCCCTCCGCCAGGCCGGCACGATGAACCCGGTGATCTTGTTGGACGAGATAGACAAACTGGGAAGCGACTTCAGGGGCGATCCCGCCTCCAGCCTCTTGGAGGTGCTGGATCCCGAGCAGAACCACGGGTTCGTCGACCACTACCTGGAGGTTCCCCTCGACCTTTCGGACGTGATGTTCATCACCACCGCCAACTACGCCGAGGCCATCCCGCGGCCTCTTTGGGACCGGATGGAGGTGATCCCGCTTTCCGGGTACACGCTGGAGGAGAAGCGGCAGATCGCCAAGAAGCACTTGCTTCCCAAGCAGCGGGAGGCGCACGGACTCCGCCCGGAGCAGCTGGCCGTCTCCGACAACGCCCTGCGCCTTCTCATTTCGGCCTACACCCGGGAAGCGGGGGTGAGAGGGCTTGAGCGGGCGATCGCCGCGCTTTGCCGCAAAGCAGCCCGGGAGGTGCTGGCCGGAAGGGCCCGGATCGCGGTCTCCGTGCGCACGTTGAGCAAGTACCTGGGGCCGCCTCGCTATCCGCTGGACGCGCCGGAGCCGGAGGACCGGGTGGGCGTGGTCCACGGCCTCGCCTACACCGAGGCGGGGGGAGGCGTCATCGTCATCGAAGCCTCCGTCGCCCCCGGCCGGGGAAACCTCATCCTCACCGGCAAGCTGGGCGAAGTGATGCGGGAGTCCGCCCAAACCGCCTACAGCTACGTCCGTTCCCGGGCCGCGCGGCTGGGCATCGATCCTAAGTTTTGCGAGACGGTGGACGTCCACGTCCACGTGCCGGAAGGGGCCGTGCCGAAAGAAGGCCCCTCGGCGGGCATCAGCATCGCCGTCGCCCTCAGCTCTGCGCTGGCCCGGCGGCGGGTGCGAAGCGACCTGGCGATGACGGGCGAGATCACGCTGCGAGGGAGGGTGCTGCCGGTCGGCGGCATCAAGGAGAAAGTGCTGGCGGCGCACCGGGCCCGGATCCCCGCGGTCCTCGTTCCCAAGGAGAACGAGAAGGACTTGGACGAGGTGCCGGCGGAAGTGAGAAGAGCCCTCACCATTCACTTTGTCGACCACATGGACCAGGTCCTCGAACTCGCGCTGCGGGCGCCGGAGCCCGCGAAGGAGCCGCCTGGGCAGGAAGTGGACGTGCCGCTCGGGGCGGCGCAGGGCACGGCCTCCAGCGGGTGGCTGGAGCAAGACGCCGGGTAGACGTGACGCACCGGGAGGTAGCGCTTTCGTGTTCCGCCAGGCACGCTTTCTCACCAGCGCGACCGGGCCGGAAGGGTATCCTGTGCACCGGAGGACGGAGGTGGCCCTGGCCGGCCGGTCCAACGTGGGCAAGTCGTCGCTGATCAATGCGCTCACCGGGAAAAAGGGCTTGGCCAAGGTGGCGAAGCGGCCGGGGAGGACGCAGACGCTCAACTTTTACGCGTTGACCGACTCTCTCTGCCTGGTCGATCTTCCCGGATACGGGTTCGCCGAGGTGCCCCACCGCGTCCGCGCCGGCTGGGCCCGGATGATCGAGGGGTACCTCACCGGCCGTGATCAGCTCAAGGCCATCCTCTTGCTCGTCGACGGCCGCCACGGGCCCACCGGCGACGACCTGGAGATGTGGGAGTGGATCAAAGCCTCCGGCCGGAGCGGGCTGGCGGTGGCCACCAAGTGGGACAAGGTGAAAAAGAGCCTGAGAGTGAAAAGGATGAAGGAGATGGAAGCGGCGCTGGCCGCTCCCGTCCTCCCGTTCTCGGCGGTCACCTCCGAGGGCAAGCAGGGACTGATGTCGTTTCTCCTCAGCCTGGTGTGACCGGCCGGCCTCGCGGACCGGTCTTTTCATTTTTTTAGGAAACGGAGTGGGTCACGGTGGACCAGAGCACCAGCCGCATCGTGCAACAACTGAAAGGCCTTCGCGGGCGGGATTTTCTCACGCTGCGGGACCTTGAGCCCCGGGAGATCGAGGGCCTCTTGGATTTGGCGGCGGCCCTCAAGGCGGAGCGGGGCCGGGGCCAGCTCCGCCGGGATCTCGAGGGCAAGACCGTCGCCTTGCTCTTCTTCAAGCCGTCCACTCGCACCCGGATCTCCTTCGAACTGGCGGCCCGAGAGCTCGGGGCGTTTACCCTGTATCTCAACGCCCAGGAAATGCAGCTCTCCCGGGGCGAGTCCGTCGAAGACACCGCCAGGGTTCTGGCCCGGTACGTCCACGCCGTGGTGATCCGCACCTTTGGCCACGAACAGCTGGAGCGGTTCGCCCAATGGTCTTCCGTTCCGGTGATCAACGCCTTGACCGACAGCTACCACCCGGCGCAAGTCCTGGCCGACCTGCTCACGCTCAAAGAGCGGTTTGGCCGGCTGAAGGGACTGCGCCTTGCCTACGTGGGTGACGGCAACAACGTGGCCCACTCCCTGATGATCGGGGGCGCCAAGATGGGCATGCACGTGGTGGTCAGCACGCCCGAAGCGTACCGGCCGGACCCGGAGGTGACGGCAGCGGCCGCGGCCATCGCGGCGTCGACCGGCGGGAGCGTGGTCCACGAAGTGGATCCCCGAGCAGCGGTCCAGGGCGCGCAGGCCATCTACACCGACACGTGGGTGAGCATGGGGCAGGAGGCCGAGCAGGAAGAACGGCTTAAAGCCTTCGCCGGCTATCAGGTGGACGGGACGCTGGTGGCTGCGGCGGCGGAGGACGCGGTCGTCATGCACGACCTGCCGGCGTACAAAGGAAAGGAGATCGCTGCCGACGTCTTCGAAGGTCCTCGCTCGGTCATTTTCGACCAGGCGGAAAACCGCCTCCACGCGCAGAAGGCCCTGCTCCTTGCCATCCTCGGGCAGTAGCGCTGCGGCGCCCCGCCCCCCGGGAGCGCGCGAGGATCCGATCAGTCCCCACCATCCCCCGGGGAGCGCTCCTGGCGCGGGGCGTCGAGGGCTTCCTCGGTCACGATGACGGCATCCCTTCCAAGCGCCAGCAGGGAAGCGGCCGGGATCTCCCGTTCGCTGCCGGTCAGGAAGCGCCAGCCCCCCTCGCCGACGTAGAGGCGGGTGATGGCGCCTCCCTGGCCGATCTCGTAATCGCGCACCCCGCCTACCAGGTCGCCTCCGGCGGTGATCACCGGGCTGCCCGCGAGTGCGATGCGCTTCTTGACCAGGAGCGTCCAAAGGCGCTCGTCCTGCCTCACGGGGATGAGGGCTTCGCGGGACTCCACCGTGACGGCGTGGCCGCCTAGCGCCCGCACCGCCTCCATCGGCAGAAACTGCCTCACCCAAGAGCGGGCCGGTTGGACCAAGAGCGCTGCCACTTTTCGCTCTTCGGGATCGATCACCGCCTGCCGCACTTTTCCGATGACGGCCCCGCTGTCGAGAGCCAGCACCGGCATGCCCGGCAAGCGTCTCCATCTCAAGGCGGCATCTCCCCTCCCTCTGGACGGTGCGGCGCGAACCGGCGCCGGTATGATCTATACCTATGCTGACCATCCTTTGACATTGATGGATGGCTTACGCTAACATAGGGTAGGGCGCCGGGGAGGCGCAGCCTCCCGAGGCGTACCTTCCGCATGCGATCCCGCCGCGACCTGGCGTTCGTTGAGAAACGCTTCGCTTTTCGTGCGGATGGATGCAAGCGAAACAGGAAGAGAGGGAGTCACATGGCTTCAGAGGTCTTTCTCAAAATCGAGGATCTTCACGTCGAAGTCGAGGGGAATGAGATCCTCAAAGGCGTGTCGCTGGAGATCAAGGGCGGCGAAGTGCACGCCTTGATGGGCCCCAACGGTTCGGGCAAGAGCACCCTGGCGTACGCCTTGGCGGGCCACCCCCGCTATGAAGTGACCGGCGGCCGGGTCTATCTCAACGGGCAGGACCTGCTGGAGATGGAGCCGGACGAGCGGGCCCGGGCCGGCCTGTTCCTGGCGTTTCAGTATCCTGCCGAGATCTCGGGCGTCACCGTGGCCAACTTCCTGCGGACCGCCGTGAACGCCCGCCGGGAGAAGGGCGACGAGATCTCCCTGGCCGAGTTCGGCAAGAAGCTGCGGGAGCAGATGGAGCGGCTGGAGATGGACCCGTCCTTCGCGAGCCGGTACCTGAACGAGGGCTTCTCCGGCGGCGAGAAGAAGCGGGCCGAGATCCTGCAGATGGCGATGCTGGAGCCGAACATCGCCATCCTGGACGAGACCGACTCGGGGCTCGATATCGACGCCCTGCGCATCGTGGCGAGGGGCGTCAACGCCCTGAAGGGCCCAAACCTCGGCATCCTCTGCATCACGCACTACCAGAGGATCCTCCGTTACCTCGAGCCCGACTACGTCCACATCCTTCTGGACGGGCGCATCGTCGAGTCGGGCGGCAAGGAGCTGGCCGAAACCCTGGAGGAGAAGGGGTACGACTGGCTGCGCGAGCAGATCGGCGCGAACTAGCTCCGAGAGTGATCAAAGCAAAGGAGAGCGGAGGATATGAGTGTAGAGACGGCCATTACGCTGAGCGCGAAAGGTATCGCCGCACTGTCCGAGCGCCTGGGCGAGCCCGAATGGCTGCGCGCGAAGCGGTTGTCCGCGTTTGAGGCCTACGAGCGGATGGCCTTGCCCGCGTGGGACCGGACCGATCTCGCGGGCCTAAACCTCGATGCGATCACCATCTATCAGGACGGCAGGGCCATGGGCGACGACGAGCTTCCCGAGGCGCTCAAGGCCATCGCGGCCAAGAGGGGCGATGAGGCCAGCCTCTTTTTCCAGGTCGACGGCCAGTGCACCTGGTCCAGGCCCAAGGAGGAGCTGGCCGCGAAGGGCGTGATCGTCTGCGACTTCCAGACGGCCCTGAAAGAGCACGAAGAGCTCCTGCGCCCGCACTACATGAGCGCCGTCGGCTTTGACGAAGACAAGCTCACCGCGCTGCACTACGCCGCGGTGTCGTCCGGTTGGTTCATCTACGTGCCCAAGAACACGGTGGTGGAAGCCCCCATCGAGCTGCGCAGCTACGGCCAAACGCCGGGTTTGGGCCTGTTCTCCCACATCCTGGTGGTGGCGGAGCAGGGCGCGGAGGTGACCGTGGTCCACGGCGCGAAGAGCGACGACGGCGGCGTGCAGCGGGTGGTGGCCAACATCGTGGAGATCTGCCCCAAGGAGGGCGCCCAGGTCCGGTTTTACGCGATGCAGGACTGGGGCCGGGAGACGTACAACTACACGCTGCGCCGCTCGGTCCTGGCCCGGGATGCCCGTACGGACTGGTACTGGGGCGATTTCGGCAGCCGCCTCTCCCGCTCCCACATCAAATCGATCCTCAGCGGGACGGGCAGTGAATCCTACAGCTACGGCGTGTTCTTCGGCGACGGAGAGCAGCACCTCGACCTGGGCATCACCATGCTGCACGAAGGCGAGCACACCGCCAGCGACATGGAGAGCAAGGGGATCCTGGACGATCGGGCCCGCGTGGTCTACCGGGGGCTCACCGACATCGAAAACGGCGCCCGGTTCGCTTCGGGGTTCCAGCGGGAGAACACTATGCTGCTCAGCGAAGAAGCCCGCTCGGACGCGATCCCCGGCCTGGAGATCGACGAGACCGAGGTGCAGGCCGGCCACGCGGCGACCACCGGACAGGTGGACCCGGTGCAGCTCTTTTACCTGATGTCCCGCGGGCTCCGGCGCCATGAGGCACTCTACCTGCTGGTGGTGGGCTTCCTCGACGCGGTGCTGGGCCGGATGCCCCTGGAGTCCTTCCGGGAGGAGCTCGCGGCGCACATCGATGGGAAGATGGCCGGATGAACGTGGCCGAGATCCGCAAGGATTTCCCCATCCTTGGGCGGGAAGTGCGCGGAAAGCGCCTCGTCTATCTGGACAACGCGGCCACGTCTCAAAAGCCACGATGCGTCATCGACGCGATTCGCGAGTACTACGAAACGTACAACGCCAACGTCCACCGGGCCATTCACTACCTGGGCGAGTACGCCACGGCGGCCTATGAGGAAGTGCGGGCCAAGGTGGCCCGGTTCATCAACGCTCCCTCGGAGCGCACCATCGTATGGGTGAAGAACACCAGCGAGGCCATCAACCTGGTGGCCTACGCCTGGGGGAGGAAGTTCGTCGGCGAGGGCGACGAGATCGTCACCAGCGTGATGGAGCATCACAGCAACCTGGTCCCCTGGCAGCAGCTGGCGAAAGCCCGGGGCGCCCGGCTCCGCTTCTTCAGGATGACTCCCGACGGGAAGCTGGACCTGAGCGACCTGGACCAGCTGTTCAACGAGCGGACCAAGCTGGTGGCCATCACGCACGCCTCCAACGTGCTGGGCACCATCAACCCGGTGGCCGAGATTGCCCGCAAGGCCCACGAAGTGGGGGCAGTGGTGCTGGTGGACGGGGCGCAGAGCGCACCCCATCTGCCGGTGGACGTCCAGGCGCTGGACTGCGACTTCTTCGCGTTCTCGGCGCACAAGATGTGCGGTCCCATGGGCGTCGGGGTCCTGTACGGCAAAGAGGAGCTCCTGGAGGCCATGGATCCCTTCCTCTTTGGAGGCGAGATGATCGGCTCTGTCTCGCTGGAGGAATCCACGTGGAACGAGATCCCGTGGAAGTTTGAGGCGGGCACGCCCAACGTAGCCGACGTCATCGGGTTCGGCGCCGCCATCGACTACCTCCAGAGCATCGGGATGGAGGCGATCCAGGCGCACGAGCGGGAGCTGGTGGCCTACGCGATGGACGCCTTGGAAGAGCTGGACGGGATGGTGATCTACGGTCCCCGGGACGAGCGGGCGGGCCTCATCGCCTTCAATTACCGGGAGATCCATCCTCACGACCTCTCGACGATCCTGGACCAGGAAGGCGTCGCCATCCGGGCCGGCCACCACTGCGCCGAGCCCCTGGCCCGCTGGCTCGACGTGCCGGCGACGGCGCGGGCCAGCTTTTACATCTATAATACGCGCGAGGACGTGGACGCACTGGTCAGAGCCTTGCTGCGGGCGAAGGAGTTTTTCTCACATGTCCCTCGATGACCTGTACCGGGAAGTGATCCTGGACCACTACCGCTCGCCGCGGAACAAGCGGAAGATGGACGATCCCACCGTGGTGGTGGAGCTCAAGAACCCCGTGTGCGGGGACGAAATCACGCTCTACCTGAAGCTTTCCGGAGGCGTGGTGGAGGCGCTGAGCTTTGAGGGGAAAGGATGCTCCATCAGCCAGGCGTCCGCGTCCATGATGACCCAGGCGGTCCGGGGGAAGAGCCTTCAGGAGGCACTGGAACTGGTCGAACGCTTCAAGCGGATGGTGCGCGGCGAACTCCCCGCGTCCGAGGCCGATCTGGGCGATCTCGAAGCACTGCAGGGCGTGGCCAAGTTTCCCGTGCGCGTCAAGTGCGCCACGCTCTCGTGGGAGGCGCTCAGAAGGGGACTGGAAAGCGACGAAGGGCGAGTGAGCGGCGAGGTCGAGTAGCGGAGATTGTAAGGAGGATGCAGCGGCATGAAGCACAGAGTCACCCTGATCCCCGGCGACGGCGTCGGTCCCGAGCTTGCGGAAGCGGCGCGCCTTGCCATTGACGCCACCGGCGTCGACATCGAGTGGGAAGTGCACGACGCGGGCGCGGAACAGATGGAGAAGTACGGCACGCCCCTTCCCGACCACGTCCTCGAATCGGTCCGCCGGAACAAGGTGGCCTTGAAGGGCCCCATCACCACCCCCATCGGCACGGGGTTTCGCAGCGTGAACGTGGCCCTGCGGCACGAGCTCAACCTCTACGCCTGCGTGCGCCCGTGCAAGTCGTATCCCGGCGTCAAGAAGTCGGTGCCCGGCGTCGACATCGTCATCGTCCGCGAGAATACGGAGGACCTTTACGCCGGGGTGGAGTTTGAAGCCGGCTCCGAGGAAGCGAAGACCATCCGTTCCTGGGCGCCGAACAAGATCCGGGAGGACGCGGCCATTTCCATCAAACCCATCTCGGTAGAGGGCTCGCGCCGGATCGTCAAGTTTGCGTTCGAGTACGCCAAGGCCAACGGCCGGCGGAAAGTGACTGCGGTCTCCAAGGCCAACATCATGAAGTACACCGACGGCCTCTTCTATAAGGTCGCGCGGGAAGTGGCCGAGGAGTACAAGGGCGAGATCGAGTACGAAGAAGTGCTGGTGGACGCCATCTGCATGCAGCTGGTGCAGCGGCCTCACCACTACGACGTGCTGGTCATGCCCAACCTCTACGGCGACATCGTCTCCGACTTGGGAGCGGGGCTCATCGGGGGGCTCGGCGTGGCGCCCGGCGCGAACATCGGGGACGAAGCGGCGGTCTTCGAGGCCACGCACGGCTCGGCGCCCAAGTACAAGGGGCTCAACAAGGTGAACCCCACCGCCTTGATCCTGTCGGGCGTCCTGATGCTCCGCCATCTGGGCGAGACGGAAGCGGCCGACCGGCTGGAGCGGGCCGTGGCCGAGGTGCTCGCCGAAGGGAAGTACGTCACCTACGACCTCAAGGAAGACCGGAACGATCCCACCGCGGTGGGCACCCGCGAGATGGCGGAGGCCATCGCCGCAAAGCTGAAGTGACGCGGCCGCCCGCCGCCCACCCTTGCCGGCGGTGACGCAAAGCGATGCACGAATATCGTCAGCGGGACAAGGCCAAGCTGCTGGGGCGGCTGAAGCGGATCGAAGGCCAGGTGCGCGGCATCAGCCGGATGATCGAGGAGGACAAGTACTGCGTCGACATCTTGGTCCAGATCGCCGCGGTGAAGGCGGCCCTCAACAAGGTGGGATTGGTGCTTCTCGAAGACCACACCCGGGGCTGCGTCACGCGGGCGATCCAGAACGCCGAAGGCGACGCGGCCATCGACGAGCTGATGGACGTGCTGATGCGTTTTATCCGGTAGGATGCGGGCCTGCGGCGCTGCGGCCTGTGCCGTCTTCCCGTTCGGACGGAGCGCCCTCTCCGGGCGCTCCCGCTTTTGCTCCGGGACCGGCCACCGGCTGGTCCGTTGCGCTTCGGCCGGAGAGGCTGTAGACGAACGCCAGGATCTCCGCCACCAGGTGGTAAACTTTAGGAGGGATCTCCTGCCCGATGTCCAGGAAGCGCAGCGCTTCGAGGGCGATGGGATCCGAGACGACGGCGACCCCGTAAGCTTCGGCCTTTTCCACGATTCGCCGGGCGATGGGGCCGCGGCCTTTGGCGACCACCACGGGGGCGCGGTCCTTTTGAGGGTCGAAGGCCAGGGCGATGGCCTCCGTAACGGTCCCGGGCTTTCGGGATCCTGCGGTGCGCGAGACTCTTGACATGGGCCCTGTGCCTCCTCACCCATCTTTTCGGCAAGGGGCGGCGAGGGCGAGAGGGTTTTTGGCCGGGGGTGAGCATGTGAAAGGGCTGGTGGGCGCGACCGGGCGAGCGCTGCTCTTCCTTGTCGCATGCTGGCTGGCGGTACCGGTGCTCCCCGCGCGGGCTGCCCCGGCGGATCCCGGGCCGGAGCGGCGCGAGCTGGTGGTGGTGGTCCCTGAAGACGTGGTTTCCACCGATCCCGCGCGCGTCGCCCGCCACGGCGTGACCGAGGCGGTACAGCGCCTTCTGTACCGGAGGCTCCTGGAGAAGGACGGGGCGGGCTACCGCTTCGACCTGGCCCGTTCCATCGAGATGGTGGACGCCACCACCTGGCGGGTCGCGATCGCCCCCGGCCAGGTCACGGCCGAGGGCCGAGCCATCACCGCCGCCGAGATCGCCCGCCATTTCCAGCGCTTGCTCAGCGATCCCGCCATGGGCGGCCAGCCCACGGCCGCCAGGGAGCGGCTCCCGTACGTGGCCGGCGTCGCCGCCCAGGGCGACAGCGTGGTGTTCCGGTTGAGCCGGCCCTGGGCGGGCCTTTTGGCCGCGCTGGCCCGGGAGCCGGTGGCGCTGGTGGGCCCTTCCGGCCAGGCCGTGCCGACGGGTCCTTTCCGGCTTGAGCGGTGGGACCGCGGAAACCGCATCATCCTGCGGCGGGTGGAGCCGGCGGGTCCCGGGGAGCCGACGCACATCCGCTTCGAAGTGGTGCCCGCGGCGGAGGAGAGGCTTCGCAGGGTGCTCTCGGGTCAGGCCCACATCGCAGTGAGCCTCCCGGCCGACGCCCCGGCAAGGCTGGCGGCGTCCAGCCGCGCCCGGGCCGTTGCGGTGCCCCAAAGCCGGGTGCACTTCGTCGAATTCGACGTGACGCGCCCGCCCTTCGACGACGCCCGGGTGCGCCGGGCGCTGAACATGGCGGTGGACCTGGACAGCCTGGTCCGGTCGGTGCTCCAGGGGCGCGCCGTGCCGGTGGCCACGCTGCTTTCGCCGGTGACGCTGGGTTACGACGAGGGGGTTCCCGCCATCGGCTACGATCCGGTACAGGCCCGGCGGCTCCTGGCCGAGTCCGGCTATCCCGAGGGGTTTGAGTTCGAATTGGACGCGACGGCTGCCAAGCGCCGCGAGGCGGAGGCGATCCGGGAGATGCTGGCCCGGGTGGGGATAAACGCCGTGGTGCGGATCTGGCCCGACTGGGCCACTTTGAGGCGGCAGATCGTCCTCGGGAATCGGCAGGCGTGGCTTGGGGAGTGGGGCAACAGCAGCATGGATCCGGCGGGGGCCCTCTGGCCCAAGCTGCACTCGGAAGGCGAAGCCAACTACGGGGGGTACCGCGATCCGGTGCTCGATGCCATGCTGGAGGAGGCGGAAACCCGCCTGGGGCCGGAGGAGCGCTTTGCCGCATACGGGGTGCTCCAGCGCTACCTGCGCCAGGAGGCGCCGATGCTCTTCGGCTACACTGTGTACGATGTGTACGGCGTCGCCGCCGGAGTGCAGTGGGACCCCGCGGGCGGGTTTCTCGATGTCAGTTCAGCCCGGTGGCTGGAGGAATCCGGCGGCTGACGGCCGGCTCCCCGCGGAGTCCCTGGCAGGAAGTGGGGCGGCGGGCGCCGCATGAACGCCGCGGCGGGCGAGTACTTCTACCTGTGCCAGCGGCACGCAGGGAGGAGGAGTGGCCATGGAGCTTGACTTCGGCCCGCGCGAGCGGGGACGGGAGGCCGACGTCGAGGCGATCATGGAGTTTGTCAGCGCCCATCCCCATTCCTACGCGAGCCTCGCCGTCTGCCGGCGGGCTCTCGACAGCGGCATCGGCGAGATCGACCGCGAGACCCTAGAGCAGCTGCGCGCCTACCTCGAACAGGCTCCCGACGAGGAGATCGCGGCGTACTACTCCATCATCAGCTGACGGCGTCCGCCGGAAGCGGGGCAGCCGGGCGCTCGAGGTTCACGGGCCAAAAGGGGATGGCCTGTCCAGGTCGAAGGAGAATTCACACGAGCCATCGCATTTTCCCCACTCAACGCAGCAGAGGAGTGTCCCGGCATCCATGGACGATCGTCGCGTGAGAGTCCGGTTTGCGCCGAGCCCTACGGGCGCCCTGCACGTGGGATCGGCCCGGACGGCTCTTTTCAACTGGCTGTTCGCCCGCCACACCGGCGGCGTGTTCGTGCTCCGGATCGAAGATACGGACGCCCTCCGTTCTACGGAGAGCTCGGCCGAGGGGATCCTGCAGGGCCTTCGCTGGCTCGGGCTGGACTGGGACGAGGGGCCCGGCGCCGGGGGCGATTACGGCCCGTATTACCAGAGGCAGCGACTGGAGCTTTACCGCGAGTTTGCCCGGCGCCTGGAGGAGCGGGGGAGAGCCTACCGGTGCTACTGCACCCCTGAAGAGCTGGATGCCCGGCGCCAGCAGATGATGGCCGAAGGGAAAGGCTCCAAGTACGACCGCCGCTGCCTGCACCTGACCGGCGCCGAGCGCCGGCGGTTCGAGGACGAAGGCCGCCCTTACGTGCTCCGGTTTCTCTGCCAGGACGAGGGCGAGACGGTGGTCCACGACCTCATCCGCGGGGACGTCCGCTTTCCCAACCAGGTGCTGGACGATTTCGTGATCGTCCGTTCAGACGGGATGCCCACGTACAACTTCGCCGCGGTGGTGGACGACCACCTGATGGCCATCACCCACGTGATCCGGGGCGAAGACCACCTTTCCAACACGCCCAAGCAGATCCAAGTGTACCAGGCCTTGGACCTGCCCGTGCCGCAGTTCGCCCACATTCCCATGATCTTGGGGCCGGATCGCTCCAAGTTGAGCAAGCGGCACGGGGCCAAGTTCATCATGGAGTTCGCGGAAGAAGGGTACCTCCCCGAGGCCATGGTGAACTACCTGGCTCTCTTGGGCTGGGCGTACGACGACTCGCAGGAGATCTTCGAGATTCCAGGCGAGCTGATCGAGAAGTTCTCTCTCGAGGGCATCTCGAAAAATCCTGCCATCTTTGACGTGCAGAAGCTGGAGTGGATGAACGGCGTCTACATCCGGAAGCTGGATCCTGCGGAGCTGGCCCGGCGGGCACTGCCCACGATGCAGAAGGCGGGGCTCTTGCCGCAGGAAGTGAGCGACGCCTTGATGGAGCGCTACCGGGCGGTGGTGAAAGCGGTCCAGGAACGGGTGAAGACGCTGGGTGAGATCGTCGACAGGACGCGGTACTTCTTCGCCGAGGAGATCACCTGGGACCCGAAGGCGGTCAAGAAGTTCCTGCACCGGGAGTACGTGCCGGCCCTGTTCGAACGGCTCATCATGGAGCTGAGCCCGCTGGAGCCGTTCACGGCCGCGGCCATCGAGCCGGTCTTTGACCGGATTGTCGAAGAGTCGGGGCTTTCCCGCGGCGACGTGATGCAGCCGGTGCGGGTTGCCGTCACGGGCGGTACCGTGAGCCCCGGGATGTACGAGACGCTGGAGCTTTTAGGCAGGGCCCGCACGTGCCAGCGGCTGCGCACGGTCTTGGAGCGCCTTCGCCGGGGCGAGCTTTGAGCCGCGACGGAGCGCTCGGTGTTGTCAAGCAGCGAGGAATGTGGTACAATAAACCTCGCTGCGAGCATTGGGGGATGGGGTAACGGTAGCCCGATTGGCTCTGGACCAATTAGTGAAGGTTCGAATCCTTCTCCCCCAGCCATGGCGCCGCGCTCTGCGCGGCGCCCTTTTCCGTTTCGGGGATCATCACACAGTCGGGTGGAGGCGGTGGAGGAGCGGTGATCTACGCGATCGTCGTGGCAGTCATCTGTCTCGTCTTCGCAGTGCAGGTAGGCCGGGACTACCAGGAGCGGCGCCGGCCTTACCAGGGCATCTGGACCGTCGCGCTGGCGCTGTCGTTCGCCGGTGCGGCGTGCTACGCCCTGGCGGTGGCCCTCGGTAGCCAGTGGGCGTTCCGCCTGTACTACGTCTTCGGCGCGCTATGGGTCGCCCCGTACATGGGCCTGGGGAGCCTGTTCCTCGTCCTGCCGCAGCCGCTGGCGCGCCGGGTGGCGGCCGCGGTGACCGCGGCCCTGGTGGCGGCGACGGTGCCGCTGTTTACGGCCGAGATCGACCCGGAGGCCTTCGCGGCGCTGGCGGGGTCGTCGGGCCAGGGCGTGTTCGTGCCGGGCGCCTGGCTCATCGGGATGATCCTCCTCAACATCTTCGGCACGGCCGCGGTGGTAGGCGTCGCCCTGTATTCGGCCTGGCGGGCGTACCGCCACCGGAGCGAGCTCGGGTTCATGTGGGGCAATCTCACCATCGGCCTCGGATTCTTGATCCTGGCGATGGCGGGCAGCGTCGCCCGTTGGCTTCCCCGGTGGGACGGCGGGTTTTGGGTCGCGATGGCGTTGGGATGGATCATCGCCTACGTAGGTTTTCGCATCGTCACCGCCGCCGGAGAGGCCAAGCGGCAGGCGGCCGCGAACGCCGCAGCAGCTCAGTAGAGAGAAGTGTGTCGCAGGGGCTTTACAGACCAGGACGGCCATGCTATAATCAAGCATGGCCGTGACACACGCCCCCATCGTCTAGCGGCCTAGGATGCATGGTTCTCAGCCATGAGACCGGGGTTCGAATCCCCGTGGGGGTACCAGTGAAAAAGCCCT